>NZ_SBHM01000007.1:0-620039 GCF_004028095.1 Paenarthrobacter ureafaciens
CCCGGCCCTCCGCTGCTTCCAGCGCTGCCTTGGCCGCATCCGCCGGGGAGATGGTCTGGAACCTCGCGCCCTTGAAGACAGGGATCAGCCCCAAACGGGAACCGGCTCCAAAGACCATTGCCACCAGGCTGTGGAACTGGGTGGCCCGCACCACTACGCTCTCCAGCCCGGAGTCGGCGTAGGCCCGCTCCTTTGAAGCTTTGGATACGTAGTAGGGATACGTGCTGCGATCGCAATTGATGATCGACAACACCACGGCCCTGCCCGCCCCGGCATCGCGCGCTGCCTGAGCAAGCCGGGCACCGCCGTCGGCGAACTGCTTCCGTGCCTTGCCGAATTGCCCCTCCAGGCAGTCGATCACGACGTCGGCACCCGCCACTGCGGCATCCAAGCCAACACCGGTGGTGACGTCGCCCGCGAAGTAGGTGGCGCCGTCGTGATGCGTGGACGATCCAGGGGACGGCACGTGGCGGCTCAACACCCTGACGGTGTGGCCTGCTGCCAAGGCGAGCCGAACGACTTCGCGACCAACCTGACCGGTTCCGCCCGCAACGCAAAGAACCGCCATTGGCCTAGGCGCGCCGGCGTTGGAGGACGTCGTCGAGGTTGCTCAGGGCGCTCTGTCCCTTGACGGCGGTACGGGCCGGCCCTGCAGCCTCCTGCTGGACGGCACCCTGCTTGAGCACAGGCTTGCCCACCGGCTTGGGGGCCTCAGGCAGGTCCAAGGGCTCAGGGGCGGGACGGTTCGCCTTGGCCGCGCCCACGTACGTGGGCTTGGGGATCTCAACCGGTTCCCAGGGAGTTCCCTCGTTCCCGGCGGACGTTTCTGCCGACTTATCACCTGCTGCCACGGCAACTGCAAGTGCCGCTTGCCGGAGTTCCAAGGCAGAAAGCCGTGGCGTTTCCGGTTTGTCCGCTTCCGCATCAAAAACGGGAGTTTCCTTGGCCTCGTTAATGGGCTCCTTGGGCAGGTACCTGGCCGGCGTGGGAATCCGCGTGGCCTGTGCCGCGCGGCGGGCGCGCCGTTCACGGAGATCACGCAGGGCCAGCTTCCGCAAGACGACCACGGCCAGGACGGCACCGATGAACGACACCAAAGGCAACCAGAAGGAGCCTTGGCCGAAGAGGGTGAACACCCCCGAGACGGCGGCAGTGACCAGCAATATCAAACCGGCCAGGGCAAGGGTCAACCTTGCGTAGCGGATGGTAAACGGCGTGTTGGGCGTAGCCCGGGGAGACGACTCAGCCACACGGGATTCCTGGGGCGACGCCTGTGCTTTGCTGTGCATGGTCTCCATCGGTTTCTCCTGCTGAGGTGCCACGGTAAAGACCACCCCTGCCTGCGTTTCGTCTGGCTTGTCCTCGAATACCTCACCCGGCACGGTGGCCGTTTGGACCTGCGTCCGTTTGCTCCGAAGAACATAGGGCGCCACCCACACCATCCACAGCGCAACAGTGACAACGAGTATCACTGAGCTGCTGAGAGGGAAGTCCACATTCAAAACCGTAGAAGCAAATCGTCAGGTGCTGCGGCATTGCCTGCGGTGTGTCGCTTGCGAGTCCCCAAATGATGGCCGCGAACGGGAAAAACGGCCTATGACCTGCCCGTTCTTCGTTCCAGCCAACCTCGCAGAAGTCCCTGCGGCACTTCCTCGGACGTCAGCGCGAAGGACCGGTGGTCCGCCCATTCACCATTGATGTGCAAGTACCTCTGCCGGTAGCCCTCGTCCCGGAATCCGAGCTTTTCCACCACGCGCAGGCTGGGCCCGTTCTCTGGACGGATGTTGATCTCCATCCGGTGCAATCCGAGCGCGCGGAAACAATGATCCGTAGCCATAGCCACCGCCGTTGGGGCAATCCCGCGCCCGGCGCGGTCCTTGTCCACCCAGTACCCCAGCGTGGCCATCATCGCCGATCCCCAAACGATCGAGGAGACGGTCAGCTGTCCCACGATGCGCGGCTCGCGGAAACCGGGAGTCCTTTCGGTGATCAGGAAAGGCAGTGCGGTAGCCTGCCTCGCCTGGTCATTAAGTGACGCCACCATCTGGCGGTAGCTTGGGAGCCGTCCGCCCGGAGCCGGATTGGATGCCTCCCACGGCGCGAGCCATTCACTGTTCCGCGTGCGGACCTCGGACCACTCCCGCTTGTCGCGGTACCGGATTGGCCGAAGTACGAGGTCTCCGCTTTCCAGCGTTACCGGCCAGATGGCAGAGCCGTACACCGCAGTTACTTGGGCAGGGAAGCCGTGAAGTCCGGCAGCCACTCGCGAAGCTCGGGACCGAGGTCTTCACGCTCGCAAGCAAGCTCGATGCAGGCTTTGAGGTAGCTCAGCTTGTCCCCGGTGTCATAACGGCGGCCGCGGAAGACCACGCCATAGACGCCGGATCCTTCGCCTTCTCCACGGGCCAGTACCTCAAGGGCGTCGGTCAACTGGATCTCGCCGCCGCGACCGGGAGCGGTGTTTTCCAGGACATCGAACACTGCCGGGTGCAGGACGTACCGGCCAATGACGGCCAGGTTGGAGGGTGCTTCTTCCGGGGACGGCTTCTCAACAAGCTGCTTGATGCGTACGTAGCCGTCTTCGTCGTTTTCCTCGACGTCGGCACAACCGTAGGCGCTGATCTTGGAGGGCTCCACCTCGATCAGGGCAACTACAGAGCCGCCGGTCTTCTGCTGCACGGCGATCATTTCGCTCAGGAGGTCGTCCTTGGGATCGATGAGGTCGTCACCGAGGAGCACGGCAAAGGGCTCGTGCCCCACATGCTGCTTTGCACGGAGCACAGCATGGCCCAAACCGTTGGGATCGCCTTGGCGGACGTAGTGGATGTCCCCGAGGTTGGTGGCGGACTGGATCGCCTCCAGCTTGGTGGTGTCCCCCTTCTCCGCAAGCGTGGCTTCAAGCGCCGGCACACGGTCGAAGTGATCCTCCAGGGCACGCTTGCTGCGGCCGGTGATCATGAGGACGTCGTGCAAGCCGACCTTGACTGCTTCTTCGACCACATACTGGATGGCGGGCTTGTCAACTACGGGCAGCATTTCCTTCGGCATTGCCTTCGTGGCAGGAAGGAACCTGGTACCGAGACCCGCTGCGGGGATGACGGCCTTACGGACAGCATTGTTATGGTGAGTCACCGGACTAATCTAACGGAAGGATCACGTCAAAAGGTAAACCCCCGCCGTGCGGGTGTGCACAATCTGTTGACGTTCACGTCCGGCAAGGGCAGCGCTGCCCCCCCCGGACCACTTCGACGAAACGGACGGACATGGAATCCAAGGAAGAAATCCGCAGCGCCCGACGGCTGCAGCGGCGAAACCGCACGCCGGAACAAATTGCCGCGGCCGGAGAGGCGCTGGCACGGCACGGGGTGAGTTGGGCGAAGGACGTCTCAGGCGGGTCCCCGGCCACCTTTACCGTCTACTTGGGCGTGGCCTTCGAGCCGCCCACCCTGCCATTGATTGAGGCGCTGCATCAAGAGGGGCACAGGATCCTGTTGCCCGTCTGCGAGCCCGGGCGCACGATGAGCTGGGTGGAATGGACGCCGGAAACCACCTTCGTGAGGTCCACATACGCCCCCATCGATGAGCCCGAGGGCGAGAGGCTTACCAGTGCGGTGGCAGGAGCGGACGCGGCAGGCATCTTCATGCCCGCGACTGCCGTTGACGGCGATGGCAACAGGATCGGCCAGGGCGGCGGATACTATGACCGCTTCCTCCAGGGCCTCAAGGATTCGGCGCAGCGGCCGCGCACCATAGCGGTGACGTACGACGACGACGTGTTGCCGTCCGGTGCTATTCCCGCCGAGGCTTTTGACCAGCCGGTTACGGAAGTTCTGACGCCCTCGGGAATTGTCCGGCTCGGCCGGTAGTTATATGCCGTGGTATCCCGCACAGATAACGACCGGTCGACCGGCGGAATCCACGGGATGATAGAATTGGCACTCAGGCCCTGCGACTGCTAAGGGAGGTTGTCCTCCCCGCGCCGCCGCCGGACCTGAACTTTGTTCTGAAGGAGGAATTCAGTGCCCACTTACGCATACGCCTGCAAAGACTGCAACCATGCCTTTGACCTCGTGCAGTCCTTTTCGGACGATTCCCTGACGGAGTGCCCGGAGTGCAAGGGTGCGCTTCGCAAGAAGTTCAACAGCGTCGGCGTCGTTTTCAAGGGCTCAGGGTTCTACCGCACGGATTCCCGCGATTCCAAGGGAAGCACGGTTTCGGCCGCTCCTTCGGCTCCCGCGACCCCGGCACCCGCTGCGACTCCTGCGCCTGCTGCCGCCGCCAGCTGATCGCTTTATCCACATAGGGCTTCCGGCCGCTCCCCTGCGGCCGGACCCCTTGGCTAGCGTGGCCATATGCCACTCAAGCCACCCTCCGCACCGCGCTTCCGCACCAGGCAAACGCCCTTCGGGACCCGGCGCCATCAGGGCACCACCCGTACAACAGACCCAAGCGGTCACGGGCAGCACTGGACAGCCACCGCCGCTTCCTTCGGAGCCAGGCATCGGCGCCTGACAGTGGCCCTGCTGCTCTGCCTGGCCACCGGAATCGCCGTCCAGCAACTTACTCCAGTTCCCGAGCAACAGGTCAGCATAGTGGTTTCGGCCAGGGACCTCCCGGTCGGCGCCAGCGTCTCTGAAGCAGACTTCATCACCGCCGGCATACCCCGAAGCGCTTCCTTCCCCGGAGCCATCGAGGACCCTGCACGTCTTCAAGGCCGCCAACTCGCTGCACCACTGGCCAAAGGCCAAATCCCCACCGAGACCAGCTTCCTGGGTCCGGGATTGCTCACCGGTGCACCGCCGGGGTCGGCCGCCGTCCCGCTCCGAATGGCCGACCCGGCATCAATTCGCTTACTCTCGCCCGGGCAGCTCATCTCGGTCATCCTCTCGGCCAGCGAGGCATCCGCATCTTCCCCACGCCATGACGTGCTGGCAGGGGCCGTTCCTGTGCTGTGGACCTCAGCCCAAGGCGATGCCCCCGGTCAATGGCCGGGCACATCCGAAGCGGACGGGTTGGTAGTGGTAGCCGCAGACCCCCAGCAAGCAGAAAAGCTTGCCGGCGCTTCAACGCACGGCAAGCTTTTCTTTATGTTGGTGCATGGACCCCAATCCGGCCCACCGGACACTGCAGAATGAACGTCAGCCCCAGTGCGGGGGCTTCTGCTCCTTCAGCCATTGGTCATGGTCATAGCCGGGTTCGTCACCCCATCGGCGCGGATCATCTTCGGCCGCCTTATTCGGCAGGACGCCTTCAGCACTGGGCTTAGCCGCAGCACGCTTTCCCTTGGCGTCCTCGGGTGCCTCACTATCCACTTCCGGTTCTTCCTTTTCCGTGCTTTCCGTCATGCCGGCAGCGTCTGCGTTGCCTTCATCATCGTCCGTTGCCTGGGCCATCCCGTCGGTACTCCCCTTGCTTCCGGACTCGCCGCTTCCGGATTCGTCGCTGCCCTTGGCTTTGGCCACATCCTGGCTCTTAGCGCCGGGTTCAGCCGGGTTCAGGGTCGCTTCTTTCCCGTCACCGGTTGCGGCCCCTGACGCAACGCCCATCGGAGTTGCCGGTGATGAGCGAATGTAGGAGGGCTGGACGTCACGCAAGTCCAATTGTTCTACATCCATGTCCAGGAAACCATGGTGGGGCGCAGTCGCCGGCTGCGGAACGTGGTTTTCGAGCCCCAAGTAGGAGCCGATCCGATCGGCACATGAGGAGGGATCGGTGAAAACCTCGATGGTCCACAAGGACATGTAGCGCCATCCCATCCGCTCAAGCAACTGCGGGCGGAGCCTGCTGCGCTCACGGACGCTCATCCGGCGGTACCGTTCCGTACCATCCGACTCGATGGCCACGGGGGTAGGAATCTCCGCGCCTTCCCTGCCGATGGTGTGCACGGGATCGGCGGCTGCGGCAATATCCAGGACGCCATCGTAGAGATGCCAAACCCGGGCTCCCCTCGCCCGCAATCTCTCACCGAGGTCGGCAACCAGCGGATCTTCACCCAGGGCCTGTTCGCTGGCCACCGCGCGGGAAGCGGGTGTACCCAGATTGCTGTTACCCGAAAGCTCGCGGTCCAGCAGTTCGTAGAAATCAACCGCACCATGCGAAAGCCGGTCAAGGTCCAGGTCCTCCGGGCGGAAGCAGCTCAGGACGTGCATCGAGCGCCTGGCCCGGGTCATGGCCAACGCGAAGCGGTTCCGCCCACCCTCAGTGGACAACGGACCGAAGGAGTGCAGTGCACGGCCGTGCGGCGTGCGGCCATAGCCGAGCGAGAAGATCACGTGATCCCGCACAAGGCCCTGCGCCCGCTCCAGGTCAACCACCCGGAAGGACTCCGGACCGGCACCGAAGAAGGTCTGCAGCAGCGGGTGGTTGGGCAACTGCAACCTGATGGCCTCACCGATCCGGGCCGCGTGGCGCAGGCTGGCCGTCACAACAGCCAACGAGGTGCGGGGCCGCAGGCGGGCGTGTTCGAAGACCAGGTCAACTACCCGGTTCACCTCGGCTGCGACGGATTCAACACCCTCATGGTCGGCTCCCGGCAGGCCGGTGCCGTCAGGAATGTACTCCACCACAATGGAGCGGTCCAGGCCCGTTACGGAGCTGCCGTCGGGGAGCCGCCGAAGTCCGCCGTCGTAATAGTTCTTGCTCAGCTGCAGGACCAGGTCCTCGTCCACCGCACGGTAGACCCAGTTCAATTGCCACGTTGGCAGAATCCGTGCCAGTGCTTTGAAGGCGCTGTCCACGGCTTCGTGGCTGGCTACCCCCGCTACCGGAGGTTCCACGGCCACGCTGAACGTGCGCGCATTGGCGATCTTCGCGTCACCGAAAGCCACCACCTGACGGGCCCGGGCAATAGCCGGGAGCACCGCTTGGAGGGACGTCGATTCGGCGTCGATGATCACCACGGCATCGAACTTCTGCTCGGCCGGAAGAACCCCGGTGAGAAGGTAGGGGCTGACCGACCAGACCGGGACCAAGCGCGGAACCAGGTCCGGCGCCTGTGCGCTCAGGGCAGGCAGGGTAACCCTGCCGTCCTTGAGCAAAGCACGAAGAAGTTCGGCTTGGCGCGGATGTTCCTCGATCCCCTGGCGCCACTTGGACGCGAGCTGCCACCGCAATCGGGCGGCCCCGCTGGCAATGTGCGCCTGGTCGGCGAGGCGGAACTCGGCTTCCAGCTTGCGCAAGGAGTCGCCGTCGGACATAGCCAGGTAATCGTCCCCGCTGATCATGGCTTCCAGAGCGGACTGCCACCAGGCCAGATCCAGCTCAGCGGCCACGGATTCGGCGGGCACCTCGCGCGCAGCGAGGTCTGCCAGGAGCTCACCCAGGCCGTGCTCGCGCATCTGTTCGATGAGGAGGGTACGTTCGGGCAGCGTCTCCAAGGTGGCGGTATCGGCCACCAAACGCTCCAACCGCTCCATCAGCTCTTCATAGGGCGTCTTATGCAGGGAGCCGCCATCGGAGGTGTACTTCAACGCCTCCCCCAGACGCTGCAGTTCGCCTTCCAATTCACGGTAAAGCGCGCCCAGATCCGCAAGACCGGACGGTACAGCGGGATGCCTCTGCGTTGTGGCGTAGCCAGCCCACAGCGCACGCTGCTCCTGAACGAGGACCAGCGAGCTGTGCAGATCAGCTATGTGGACGCCGGGACGAACGTATTCCTTGGCCACACGGCGCAGCCTGGAACGTTGCATGGAGGGCATCTCGATGTTGCGTTCCCGCCGCCAGGCCGAGGTGGCCGTGGCCGAGATCAGGTCATGGACCGGACGGTCGAAAATATCCGGGGTGAACTTGTCCAGGCTCTCGCGCACCGCGATCAGCAGTTCCAGCTGCGTGCCCCACTCAGCGAAGGTATCGCCCAGGCGGATCTCTGCGTGGTCCGCCAGTTGCTTCATGCGCTCCCGGAGAACAGGAAGCTTCTCTTCCGCCACTTGGGCCAGCTGCCGGGCCTCTTCGGTTTCCTTGCGGGTGAGGAGCCGGGCCCCGTACCAGGGGCTCGACGTCGATGCCCGGCTGAAGCTGCCAAGTTCCGCGGCGCGGCGCAAACGGCCAGCCAGCTCCTCGCGGTCCTTAATGTTGTCCAGCACGCTGCGCTTGAGTCGAACGGTGGTGGACGGTGCCGGGTGGATGGACGTCAGCTCGGCCAGCGACTGCATGGCCTGGTATGGGGAGCACCCCCACCGTTCACGGACGTTGTGCAGCGAGGCAACATGGTCCACCAGGGCATGCCGGTGGCCGGTCAACGTGGCATGCAGGTTGCCGAGCTGCGGCTCCAGGGCTTTCTCGTTCCGCATGATTGCACGGACCAACTGGCCCTTCAATTGCTGCGGCGTGGTGCCGTTGCCGGGCCGGAAAAGCATGGAATCCAGACCGAGGGACTCCAAATGTGCAGACAGGCCCGCAACACTGGATTGACGTTCGCCAACCACCAGCACGGACTTGCCTTCGCTGACCAGGGCGCCGATCGCGTTGATGGCGGTCTGGGTTTGGCCGCTGCCGGGAGGCGTGCTGACCACCAGGGAGTCACCGGCCCGGACCGCATCCACGACGTACTGCTGGTCGGTATCGGCATCCAACAGCAGAAGCTCATCGGCGGGATCGCGATCATCCAAGCTGGGGAAACGCCCGGCCTTGATGGGCTCCGGTTCAATATCGGCACCATTGGCGACCGCTGCCAGCGCGGCGACGATGGGGTTGTTCATGTTGATCCACGGATCATCGAGATTGCCCGAAAGGTCGGCCAATGTGGTGACCAAGAGGTTGAACTCCACCTCGGCGCCGTGGATGGGCTGTACGAGCGTGGCAAGGCGGTCGAGGACCGGTTGGGGATCCAGCCGCGCGGTGTTGTAGGCCATGCGTGCCACAGCGTTGACGTCGAAGACGATGCCGTGAACATTCTTCAGATGGCGCACCAGGGCCGGATTGATGCGGGCCTGTTCGGTCAACTGCAGTTCGAAGTCGTCCTCGCCCGGACGAACAGTGAGTGCAATGGACGTCAGCATCACGGGAGCCGAAACGCGCTGCGGCTTCCCACCGACGGCCGATGTCCACACCACAGTGCCGGCCGACAGATAGCCTGCCTCAATGCCGCGGTCGTTGCCCAGCTCGAAGATCTTTGAGCGGATGTTCCGGGCGGCACGGGCTGCAACAATGTATTGCTGCCTGTCCCGGATCAGCGTGGACAGGCGCGTTCTGCGCCCCGCCAACAACTGCGCCAGTCCGGATGGATGGGCGTTGCTGAGATCAATGGCGCCTTCGGGCGTCTTGACGAAACGCAGCATCGTGTCCGCACCAGTAACGGGCTTAAGTCCGGACAGCCATTTCCGGAGCTCTTCGGAGCCGTCCTCGTGGCCTTGACTTACTGACACAACTTCTGCCTTCTTTTCTGTACTAGCTTTAGACGCCTTGGACCATACCGGCATACTTTCGAGGGTAGCGGGAATACCCTGCAAGCCCGCTTCACGACACTGGCCGGGGAAAAAATCGACCACAATTCGTGGGTGCCGCCACATTCGGGCCGGCCCCTGGATAACGCAATGGCCGGCCTCCGAAAAGGAGACCGGCCATTTACGATGCTATTCCCACTCGATGGTTCCCGGCGGCTTGCTGGTCACGTCCAGCACTACGCGGTTGACGCCATCCACCTCGTTGGTGATGCGGTTGGAGATACGTGCCAGAAGGTCATACGGCAAGCGCGACCAGTCTGCCGTCATGGCGTCCTCGGAGGACACCGGGCGCAGGACAATGGGGTGGCCGTAGGTCCGGCCGTCGCCCTGCACGCCAACGCTGCGGACGTCTGCGAGCAGCACCACCGGCATCTGCCAAACGTCGTTGTCCAGGCCGGCAGCGGTCAGCTCGGCGCGGGCAATGGCGTCGGCCTTGCGGAGGAGGTCAAGCCGTTCCTTGTTGACTTCGCCGACGATCCGGATCCCCAGGCCGGGGCCGGGGAACGGCTGGCGGCCAACGATTTCCTGGGGCAGGCCGAGCTGTGCGCCAACGGCGCGTACCTCGTCCTTGAAGAGGGCGCGCAGCGGCTCAACGAGCTCGAACTGCAGGTCCTCCGGGAGCCCGCCAACGTTGTGGTGGCTCTTGATGTTGGCTGCGCCCTCACCACCGCCGGATTCGACGACGTCCGGGTACAGGGTGCCCTGCACGAGGAACTTGATCTTCTCACCCTCGGCCGCGGCCTGGGCAATGATGGCCCGTTCCGCTTCTTCGAAGGCCCGGATGAACTCACGGCCGATGATCTTGCGCTTGGTCTCCGGATCACTGACCCCGGCCAGTGCGTTGAGGAAACGCTCTTGTTCGTTGGCAACGTAGAGGTTGACGCCCGTGGCTGCAACGAAGTCGCGCTCCACCTGCTCGGCTTCACCTTCACGCAGCAGACCGTGGTCAACGAAGACACAGGTCAGCTGGTCCCCCACGGCACGCTGGACCAAGGCTGCGGCCACAGCGGAATCGACGCCGCCGGAAAGGCCGCAAATGACCTTCGAGTCCCCGATCTGCTGGCGGATGCGTTCCACCTGCTCTTCGAGGATGTTGCCGGTGGTCCAGTTGGGCGTCAGGCCCGCACCCTTGAAGAGGAAGTTCTCCAGGACGTGCTGCCCCAGGACGGAGTGCTTGACCTCGGGGTGCCACTGCACGCCGTAAAGGCGCTTCTGGTCATTGGCAAACGCTGCAACGGGGGCGCCCTCAGTGGTTGCGAGGACCTCGAAGCCTTCCGGGGCCTCGTGGACGGAGTCACCGTGGCTCATCCAGGTGTTCTGGGTGGCGGGAACGCCGTCAAGGATGGAGCGGGCATCGCCCACCAGCAGCGCTTCGGTTGCGCCGTACTCCCGCAGGCCCGTGCGGGCTACCTTTCCGCCCAGTGCGTTCGCCATGGCCTGGAAGCCGTAGCAGATGCCAAAAACCGGAACGCCGGCGTCGAAGAGGTCAGCGTCAACCTTGGGGGCACCATCCGCGTACACGCTGGACGGTCCGCCGGAGAGGATGATGGCTGCCGGGTTCTTGGCCAGAAGCTGCTCGGTGGTGAAGGTGTGCGGAACAATTTCCGAATACACATTTGCTTCGCGGACGCGGCGGGCAATCAGCTGCGCGTACTGGGCACCGTAGTCAACAACCAGCACCGGCTTCTGGGAAGTCTGGGGTGCGGTGGGAGTAGTCACCAAACAAGACTACTTTGCCCGGCCGCCCCGGCGCACGCCGGGGAACGCCCCCGACGGTCAAATAGAGCCTAAAACGGGCCCACCGTAAGCGATCTCACACCACCCGGCGGACGGACGACGTTTTCAGTACCGCTTTGACGCTTTCGGGTTGGCCGCAAGTTCCGCCTCGACCTGCGCGTGGAACTTCTTCTCCACAATGAAGGACAGGAGCGGGACCACGCCGCCCAGCGCCAACAGGATCAGCTTGGAGAACGGCCATCGCATGAGCGACCACAGCCGGAAGTTGGAAACCAGGTACACCACGTACATCCAGCCGTGGACGATCAGCACCGTGGTGGAAATGTTGAATCCGCCAATGACGCCCTTCGGTTCAGACTGGGCGAATCCGAAACCGAACGGCTGGCCGGTCACGGCGTTTGTCCCGCCGGCGAACAGCGAGACACCGAAGGCGTAGCGGGCCACCAGCTCTGCGCACAGCAGGAGAAGCATGGCACCGGTGAGGTAAGCCATCACTTTGTAGAACTTCAGGGCCGAACGGATCTGCGCTTCGGTTCCGCCGAACCGCCGCTTCTTGGGCTTGGGTCCGGACTGTTCGGGCTGGATGGCCGGTTTGGGTTCAATCATGGCTGTACCTTATGTTCTGGTTCAGAGTGCTGGGATTCCTGGACGGCCGGTTCGTCGCTGTGGTGCGCTTCGCCGCTGTGGTGAGGGCCGCCGTCGTCGAAGTCGTCGTCAAAGTCGCCACCGTCGAACTCGTCGCCCTCGAGGTCCCGACGGTAGTCATCGGCGACCATGCGCCACCAGATGTACAGGGCGAAGCCTGCGAACACCACCCACTCAACCGAGTAGAACAAGTTCAACCAGTTGATCTGCGTGGCAGGCGGCTGGGCCGGGATGTTCAGGGCCTTCACGGCCTCGTTCGCCGGAACCGGGCCCGTAGGCGTCGATTCAGCGGTGGCTGCGACGAATCCGGGGTAGCTGGAAACGTCCCATTTGTTGATGAGCTCCGCGACGGAAACCGCCGATGCCCGGCCTGGACCGGCGTCGACATTGGGCAGTGGTGCTTCAGAGGCCAGCAGGCGGCCGGTCAACGTCAGGGGGCCCGACGGCGGCGGTCCGGCTTGGTCGGGTTCGGCCACCCAACCGCGTGCGACAGGTATCCAGGTTTGGGGTGAGGCCGCTGCTCCGCTGAGCTTGGGAGCGTTATCCACGGCGAAGGCCGTAACGATCCAGTAGCCCTTGCGGTTGTCGTACAGCCTGCCTTCGACGAGCACCTGCTTGCCCGGATCATAGCTGCCGCTGGCTGTGACCATCTGGTCTTCCACCGAACCGGGGAAGAACTGCCCCGGCTTCAGGACGTCCACCAGGGGTTTGACTTCCTCGATGGAGGACGGTGTGGCCGGTTCGTGCTGTGCTGAACGGCTGAGCTGCCACTGGCTGAGCAGCACAAAAACCCCGGAGAGCAGGAGCGCAAAGACCAACCCTGCGATCCAGCGGGGTTTCAACGCAGTTTTCAACACCCCTTAACCGTACTTCGTCCGGCTGTAGAACAACGAAACGGGGTCAGTGGTCGAAGAACACCAGGGAGGAGTTGATGAGCTCTGCGATGACTTCGGTGTCGTGGGCCCGGCGCAAGGATTCCCGGAATGACTCCTTGGACAGTGACCTCGCCAACGTGGCAAGGACTTCCAAATGGTCGGAGAAGGAACTTGCAGGGGTGGCGATCAGGAGGATGACGGTGGCGGGACCGTCGGTGGCACCGAAGTCCAGGGCGTGCCCGAACTTGGTGACGCCAACGGCGATGGAGATCCGGTCCACGAACTCGCTGCGCGCATGCGGAAGTCCGATCCCGCCAGGAAGGCCGGTGGCCAGCTGGTGTTCACGCGACTGAACCTGCTTCAGGAACCCGTCAAGGTCCGTAATCCTGCCTGCTTCGTAAAGCTTTCCGGCCAACTGTGCCGCAGCGTCATTCTTGTCCTCGGCAACGAGTTCAAGAATGACGGTCTGCGGCGTTGTGAGTTCCGCGTCATACCGGTCAAGTGGTTCTGCCAAGTCCTGTTCCCTCCAGATGCGGCCTCCCGGCCGGAGTCCCCCGGCGGAGCCAAGCGAATGTCAGCGAAGGGGCATGATGTCATCGACTCCCATGCGGGCCGCATCCGCTGACTCGTCGTCCGGCTGCTCCTGGCTGAGCCTTTCGGCTTCAACCCTTGCCAAGTAATGCTTGATTTCGCTTTCGCGCTGGGTGTCGCTCCAGCCGAGGATTTCTCCCATCAGCTTAGCGACTACCGGAACGGCGGACACACCCCGGTCCCAGGCTTCGATGGATATCCGGGTCCGGCGCGTCAGGACATCGTGTACATGCCGGGCGCCTTCGTGGGTGGTTGCGTAGACCACTTCGGCTGCCAGGTAATCGTCCGCACCGGGCAGCGGCTCCGCCAATTCCGGTTGCCGCGCAATGAGATCCAGTACCTCGGCTGTCATGGAGCCGTAACGGTTCAGCAGGTGCTCCACCCGTGCCACGTGGACTCCGGCTTCCTCCGCTGAACGTGCGCGCCGGTTCCACGCTGCCTTGAAGCCTTCGGCTCCGAGCAGCGGAATGGTATCCGTGCAACTCGGCGGGACGCGCTCGTCCATGGCCCGGGTGGCCTCGTCCACGGCGTCCTTGGCCATGACCCGGTACGTGGTGTACTTACCGCCGGCAACCACCACGAGCCCTGGAACCGGATGCGCCACGACGTGCTCCCGCGACAACTTTGCCGTCGAGTCGTTGTCCCCTGCGAGGAGCGGCCGGAGCCCGGCATAGACGCCCTCCACATCCTCACGGGTCAACGGGCGTTTCAGGACACGGTTGACGTGCTCCAGGACGTAATCGATGTCCTTGCTGGAAGCTGCGGGGTGCGCTTTATCCAGCGTCCAGTCGGTGTCAGTGGTGCCGATGATCCAGTGGCGACCCCAGGGGATAACGAAAAGGACCGACTTTTCCGTGCGCAGGATGAGACCCACGGTTGATTGGAAACGGTCGCGGGGAACCACCAGGTGGATCCCCTTGGATGCCCGGACCTTGAGCTGGCCGCGATCGGTGACCATGGCCTGGGTCTCGTCCGTCCAGACGCCCGTGGCATTGACCACTTGCTTGGCCCGGACTTCGAAAACCTCGCCGTCCTCCTGGTTCTCAAGCTTGGCGCCGACCACGCGCTCACCCTCGCGGAGGAAGTCCACCACGCGTAGCCGGTTGGCAGCATGGGCTCCGTAGTGCGCGGCGGTCCGGACGACGTTGACCACCAATCGCGCGTCATCCACCTGCGCGTCGTAGTAGCGGATGGATCCCACGAACGCGTCGTCCTTGAGGCTGGGAGCTGCACGAAGAGTGCCGCGCTTGGTGAGGTGCCGGTGCATCGGCACGCCACGGCTGTGGCCGGAGGTGAGGCCCAGGGTGTCATAGAGCATGATGCCGGCGCCGACGTAGGGCCGCTCGACGAAGCGCCGCGTCAGCGGGTACAGGAACGGCACGGGGCGGACCAAGTGCGGTGCAATGGTCTGGATCAGGAGCCCGCGTTCCTGGAGCGCTTCCTGCACCAAGGCGAAATCCAGCATCTCAAGGTACCGCAAGCCGCCGTGGATGAGTTTGGAGGATCGCGACGACGTGCCCGATGACCAGTCGCGCGCCTCGACGATGCCCACCGTCAAGCCACGGGTCACTGCATCAAGCGCGGCGCCGGCGCCCACGACGCCTCCGCCGACAATCAGGATGTCCAGTTCCTTGCCTGCCTCAGCAGTGGCCTTCAACGCTTCAATGGATGCGGCACGGGACTCGGGGCTTAGGGCTCCCGCAGAATTCACCTGCGAACCGCCTGCGATATTGCTCATCGGACTCCTCCTCAAACGCAACAGCTGGTAGTCCACTACCCTACTGGTTGGCCGCCGCCCGCGGCAGTGCCGGTTTCCCGGAGATCCTTGGGCGCGCCGGTCCCTACAGCGGGCCGAATGCCCTGCCGCCCTGGGTGTCCTGCCACGTGAGGGCCATTTCTTCCAGGTATCGGCGCAGTTGCAGATCGGCGTCGATGCGCCTGCGGAAGTGCTCGCGTGCGTGTTCGGAGAAGAAGGCAGGGACCGCGAACAGGCTCACAACGACCACCAGCATCAACGCGTAGGCCGCCACGAACGCGAGGACTTGGAGTGGTCCTCCTTGAAGCAACGGGGCCACAACCGGGAACAGCCCGATGCCAAACACCACGGCCAGGAAGGCGGCCAGCCCGAGCCCGGAGGAAAATTTTCCGGGCGCCCTGGACTGCATCACGGCTTTGATACGGGGCACGCCGCGCAGCTTTTGCAACGCAAGCACGGCACCGCCGAGGAGGCCGAGCCCGGCCACAGCGAACAGGACTATCCCGACGGCCGGGCCACCGAGGATCAGGATGAGCAGTGCTGCCGCCAGCAGCGCGGCCCCGCTTCCGCCACAAGCGACGGCGAGGCCACGCCACTGGCCTTGGTTCCAGGCCATGTTTCGCAATACCGACTGCGTGCCTTCCGGGGTGGCCCGGGCGACATCACGGGACAGCCAGTAATCCAGGGGGTATTGCCTGGAATGGTGCCCTGGAGAGTGGAACTGTTGACTCATGCGAAGGTCAGCGCGGCCTCGAAGGAAGCGAGGGCCTCCGTTGCGGGCACCGGACGGGTAGGCGGATTGTCGCCGTCGCCCTCAGCAAGTGTCCAACTGCCGTCTTCACCGGCCTTGAGGTTGGCGACCAAAGGCTCACCCCCGGCCCGGTGGTGCTTGATCATCGCGGCTGCGGGTAGTCCGTCAGGGCCGTCCACCAAGTATTGCTTGGCGATCGCAACACCCAGTGACAGCATCCCTGAGCGCGAATCAACCGGCTGGATCTCATGAACCCCGTAACGGCTGAGGTTCAGCAGGACGGCGCCTTGCTCAGAACCCGCAATGAACAGCACATGGTCGCTGGTGGGCGTCACCAAAGCCATCTCCAGCCACTCGTCTGCGGTAGAGACCACGGCAGCCACAATGGCTCCCTTGTCCACGGGAACGATGTCCTCGCCGGCAACCTCCGCCAGGCCACGCACAAGGAGGGTGGTGATTCCCGCCTGCTCCAGCACGTCCTGGTGGTTCACGCCTGCAAGGCGGAACAGCTCCCGGGATCTTTCCGCGGCGGGCGTGGGGTTCATGGCAAGCAACGCCAGGAGTTCGTGATCGGTCAGTCGCAGTGTGTCCACGTTTGCTGTCTGTGTCATGCCATCCTCATGTTGTTCGTCTGTACAACGCTATCCCAGGACTGCCGGTCAAC
Organism: Paenarthrobacter ureafaciens; assembly: GCF_004028095.1. NCBI lineage: Bacteria > Bacillati > Actinomycetota > Actinomycetes > Micrococcales > Micrococcaceae > Paenarthrobacter > Paenarthrobacter ureafaciens. The sequence continues at coordinate 16,460 of NZ_SBHM01000007.1, forward strand.
CACCGAGCCAGCCCCACACCTTCTTGGCTCCGTCCGCAATGGCTTGGGCTCCGTCCTCTACTGCGCCGGCCACGGCTTTAGCCCCGTCCACCACCATTTCCGAGGTGGATCCATAGCCGAGCCCCTTGGCGAGGAACCCCATTCCCGCCCAGGCCAGGCTTGCCCCGGCAAAGAAGGGACCCACCACGGGCACGAAGCTGCCGGCGGCCAGGACCGTGGTGATGCCACCATCGGCCATGGCATATCCATCGCCGCGCATGTACCCGTCGGCGAACTGGGCAACGCCGCCTACAACGCTCAGGACACCGGCGGCGCGGCCCACCATGGACAGGCCATTGAGCAGCTGGGTGCCCCTCACATAGCCCACGCCCGGCATCTGCCCGTACTGTGCACCGAGGACGCTCCACGGCATCCGGGACAGGAGGCCGCCTTGGGCCATCCTGTTCAGGAGGACATCAGCAATGAAGCCGCTGCCGGAAGCCGCAAAGTTCAAGGACTGGTAGACAGTGTTGCCGTTGGCATCCACCACGGGGGTGAAGGGCGTGGAAGGCTGAGCCGGCGTCGGGCCCTGGCCGGGCGACGTTCCGGAGCCTGTCTGGCTGGCCTGCTCCTGTTCATCCGCCTGGACCAGGAGGGCCTTTGCCTGGATTCGCAGGGACTCGCTGGCCTTGTGCAGCATGGGCCGCATCTTGCTTGACCAGTCAGCCCGGAACCGATCGCCGTCCGCGCCCTTCCAGGCGGCCGAAGCCACAATCCCGTTGATGTTGAGCTCGAGGTTGGCCAGCGTGTTCCCCGATGTTCCCATCACCTTTGACAGAGACCTCAGTTGTGTAATGTCTGCCCCGTAGATTCCCGGCGCCATACTTCCCCCGATTCATGACAGCAATAGTTCTTCGGCTGCCAGACTACGTGCGGGGGCAACACAACGCGATGGGGAGAACTTCCCCGGGCAACGAAAAAAGCCCCTGCAGGTCCCCGTAAAGACCGGGACCAGCAGGGGCGTTTCACGTCAGGAAATCAGTTGCCTTCGTAGGGCGAAACCACAACATCCACGCGCTGGAACTCCTTCAAGTCCGAGTAGCCCGTGGTGGCCATGGACCGGCGGAGTGCTCCGATGAGGTTGGACGTGCCGTTGGTGTGGTGACCCGGTCCGAACAGGACTTCCTCCAGCGGACCGACGGTTCCCACGTTGACGCGATCCCCACGCGGTGATTCAAGGTGGTGTGCTTCCGGACCCCAGTGCCAGCCGCGGCCGGGGGCCTCTTCGGCACGTGCCAGCGCGCTGCCGAGCATCACGGCGTCGGCGCCCATGGCGATCGCCTTGACGATGTCCCCGGAGCTGCCCATGCCGCCGTCGGCGATGACGTGGACGTACCGTCCGCCGGATTCGTCCATGTAGTCCCGCCGGGCGGCAGCAACATCGGAGATGGCTGAGGCCATGGGCGAGTGGATACCAAGCGCACGCCGGGTGGTGGTCGTCGCACCGCCGCCAAAACCGACCAGGACGCCGGCAGCGCCCGTGCGCATAAGGTGCAGCGCCGGGGTGTAGCCGGCCGCGCCGCCCACGATCACGGGAACGTCGAGCTCGTAAATGAACTGCTTGAGGTTCAGGGGCTCGTGGTTCTTGGAGACATGCTCAGCCGAGACTGTGGTGCCGCGGATGACGAAGATGTCGACGCCGGCAGCCACCACGGTCTTGTAGTGCTCCTGGGTGCGCTGCGGCGTGAGTGAACCAGCAACCGTTACTCCCGCTGCGCGGATCTCGGCGAGCCTGGAGCTGATGAGTTCGGGCTGCACGGGAGCCTGGTAGAGGTCCTGCATGCGCCGCGTGACAGCGGGGCTGCTGGTTTCGTCGGCCAAGCCGGCAATTTCGTCGAGGACCTTTTGCGGGTCCTCGTAACGGGTCCACAAGCCTTCAAGGTCAAGGACGCCAAGGCCACCCAGCCGGCCAAGGGCAATGGCCGTTTCAGGGGACATGACGGAGTCCATGGGAGCGGCAATCACCGGCATGTCGAACTTGTAGGCGTCAATCTGCCAGGAGACCGAGACGTCCTTCGGGTCACGCGTCCGTCGGTTCGGAACGATCGCGATGTCATCCAGGGAGTAGGCTCGACGCCCACGCTTGCCACGGCCAATCTCAATCTCATAAGTCACGGCTACAACTCTACTGGACCCCTCCGGCAACCAGGCACCGCCCGGCACGCCGCGCGGTTTTCCACCGCTCTAAGCCTCTGGAGCCGCCCGACTGGTCTCATCCACTGACAGCTGGGACTCGAACATCCGGAAGTACCGGCCACGCAGCGCAACAAGTTCCTTATGCGTTCCCTGCTCCGCGATCCGGCCGTCCTCGAGCATGTAGACGACGTCAGCCTTCTCGATGGTGGCCAGGCGGTGGCTGATGGCGATGATGGTACTGCTGCGGTCGGCGAAAAGCCGCGAGAAGATGCGGTGCTCGGCCAGGGCATCGATGGCCGAGGTGGGCTCGTCCATCACCATGAAGGATGCGTCGCGGTAGAAGTTGCGTGCCATGGCGAGGCGCTGCCATTGGCCACCCGACAGCCCGCTCCCCTTGCGTCCGCGCGGATCCTCCATCCAGTTGCTGACGTGGTTGTCCAAGCCGTTGGGAAGCTTGTTGATGAAGTCCATGGCCTCAGCATCAGATGCCGCGCGCCTGATCCGCTGATCGTCCCGGGGTTGCTGGACGTCCCCCAGGTAGATGTTGTCAGCGGCCGTGGCGAACTCGTATTTGAGGAACTCCTGGCTCAACACGGCCAGATGGCGGTGCCAACTGGTCACGTCAACGGTGGCGAGGTCGACGCCGTCGAGCAGTACCTGGCCTGAGTCCGGCCGGTACAGCCCGGCCAGGATCCGGATCAGCGTGGACTTTCCAGCACCGTTCTCCCCCACGATCGCGATGTGTTGCCCGGCTTTGATGGTGAGCGAGATGCCCTTGATGACTTCAATATCGCTGCCGGTGTAGCTGAAGCGGATGTCCTTCATTTCCACGGTTTGCGGGGATTTCAGGAGCGGCGGTTCGTGGCCGGTGGGCACCGGCAGCGTCATGAAGAGCTCGTAGTCCTTGAGGTTGGCGAGGTCTTCGTCGATGGAGCTGAGCGAGGACACCAGGTTGTTGGCCGTGGACAGGGCCCGGCTCACGATCTGCTGAACGTAGAGGAACTGGCCCACGGGCTGCGCCCTGGCAATGATCTGCCCGACCACCCAGATGAGCGAGACCACCTCGGCGCCGTACTGGAGTGCGTCGGCCGCCAATTGCTTGGGGATGTAGCGCTTCTGGAAATCGAGGCGCCGGCGCTCGTCCGCGTCACGCAACCTCGACCGGAGGCCCATAAGGTACCCCACGATCCCGTAGAGGCGCATCTCGGCAATGTGTTGCGGCCTCAGGAGGTTCTGTTCGATCATGCGGCGCTGCCGCCGGGAGTCGACCTGCGTGTTCCAGTGGGCGATCTGTTCACGCGAAAGTTTGAACTGCAGATAGACACTGGGCACGATCGCCACCAGGACGATCACCGCAATCCACCAGCTCACCAGGAACAAGGCTCCGACGGCGAGGATAACGGAAACCAATTGCGTGAAGATCGCGGCAATGCGGTCAAGGACGCGGGCATAGGAGTCGGAGAACCGCTTGGCACGATCGTAGAGGTCTACCGTTTCCTTGTCGTCGTAACGCCAGAATTCCAAGGCAAGGAAGCGCTCATACATCATGTCGCCGACGATTGCGCCTACCCGGAAACTCATGAGCTGCTGGATGTAGCGGTCAACGCTGCTGAAGCCGCCCCAGAACAGTCCCAACGCCGCCGTGATGACGACGTACAGGATGGCGCGCGGACCGGCGTCGGGGTCTCCTGCGTAGCCGGCCGCCAGCGCCGTTGTGGTCAACGCAGCGAAGTATGTTGTCACCAGCGGCAGCGTGGCTGAAATCAGCGAGCCGGCCACCTTCATGATGACGGCGGCGGGCGAGGCCTTGAAGCTGACCTTCAGGACCTGCCCGACGGCGCGTGCATACGGCCGGAGTGCCAGCTTCCGGGGCGGCGCCTTGGACACCCGGACGGACTCCGGATGCATAGGCCGGTCGCGGCCCGGGCCACCTGGGTTTTCTGACATACGCCCAGCCTATTCCTCCCCTCTGACACCAAGGCACCAGCCGCGAAGGGACCGCGGTTGCCCGCGGAACATGCCCGGACGCAAAGACTCCCCGTGGAACACCACGGGGAGTCTTCGATCGCGTCAATCCTGCAGGGAATCAGCGGGAGTAGTTCGGCGCTTCCACCGTCATCTGGATGTCGTGCGGGTGCGATTCCTTCAGGCCTGCAGCGGTGATGCGGACAAACTTGCCGCGCGCCTTCAGCTCCGGGATGGTGGGTGCGCCCGTGTAGAACATGGTCTGGCGCAGGCCGCCGACCAACTGGTACGCCACCGAAGCCAGGGGCCCACGGTAGGCAACGCGGCCTTCGATGCCTTCCGGGATGAGCTTGTCGTCACCGGAAACGTCGGCCTGGAAGTAACGGTCCTTGGAGTAGGACGTGTTCTTGCCGCGGGACTGCATGGCCCCCAGGGAGCCCATGCCGCGGTAGCTCTTGAACTGCTTGCCGTTGACGAAGATGAGATCGCCAGGAGACTCTTCACAACCGGCCAGCAGGGAACCGAGCATCACGGTGTCGGCGCCGGCAACCAGCGCCTTGCCGATGTCGCCGGAGTACTGGAGGCCGCCGTCGGCGATCAGCGGAACGCCGGCCGGAATCGCGGCCTTCGCGGATTCGTAGATGGCGGAGATCTGCGGAACGCCAACACCGGCCACCACGCGGGTGGTGCAGATGGAACCGGGACCGACACCCACCTTGATGCCGTCGGCACCGGCGTCGATCAGAGCCTGGGCTCCCTCACGGGTGGCTGCCTGGCCGCCAATGATGTCAACGTGCGCGGCAACGGGATCGGACTTGAGCCGGGCAATCATGTCCAGCACGCCCTGGGAGTGGCCGTTCGCGGTGTCCACGAACAACGCATCCACGCCGGCGTCGATGAGCTTCATGGCGCGCTCCCAGCCGTCACCGAAGAAGCCGATGGCCGCACCGACACGCAGGCGGCCCTCATCGTCCTTGGTGGCCAGCGGGTACTGCTCGGCCTTGGTGAAGTCCTTGGTGGTGATGAGGCCCTTCAACCGGCCCTGGTCATCCACGAGCGGCAGCTTTTCAATCTTGTTGGTGGCCAGCTTGTGCGAAGCTTCCTCGCGGCTGATCCCGACGTGGCCGGTGACCAGCGGCATCTTGGTCATGACGTCGCTGACGCTGCGCAGCGGGAAATCCGATTCGGGAACGAAGCGGGTGTCGCGGTTGGTCACGATGCCCAGGAGACGGCCGTCGGTGTCCACCACGGGAAGGCCGGAGACGCGGTAACGGGCGCACAGCTCATCAAGTTCCAGCAGCGTTGCCTCGGGGCCGATGGTCACGGGGTTGGTGATCATGCCGGATTCGCTGCGCTTCACGCGGTCCACATGCTCTGCCTGGTCATCGATGGACAGGTTGCGGTGGACAACACCGAGGCCGCCCTGGCGCGCCATGGCGATGGCCATGCGGGACTCGGTCACGGTGTCCATGGCTGCCGAGAGCAAGGGCGTCTGGACCGTGATGCGCTTGGAGATGCGCGAGGACGTGTCGGCCTCGGACGGGATGACGTTTGTGTGGCCGGGCAGCAGCAGGACGTCGTCGTAGGTGAGGCCTACGAAGCCAAAGGGATCGTGTTCGGGCTGGGTCATGAGTGCGCCTCTTACCTGGGTTTGGGGACTGGAACTGGTAGGGGTTGCAACTGATGACCAGCCCGTCATTACGGGACTGGCCTGTGCAGAAGTGTTGGATAAATACTAGAACCTCCGCGGCGATCGCCATATTCCGCGGCAGCTGAGTGTGAGCAACGGCACTGGCGGCAGGCCGCCGTCGTGCATTTCAACCGCGGAGGGCACCCATGGCTACCGGGAAGTAGCCCAACCCGTCGCGGCCAGCAGCCTTTCTTCGAACATGGGAATCATGCTCTGCACATAGGTTTTGGTGAGGTGGTTGTCGTCCTTGTAGACGTACACATTGCCCACCACGGCCGGACACGTACCCTGCGCGCAAATGAAATCGCTCATGTCCACCAGGTACAGCCCGTCCACCTTGCCCGCGTAGTCGTCCAATGGCGAGGACGCCGCCAACGAGTGCTCCAATGGCGCGTTGCAGTTGGGGGAATCCGGCCCCTTCTTCTGGACACACTCCGGCATGTTGATGCTGAAGCGCGGATTGTCCCGAACACCCACGACGTCGATTCCGGCATCGGTAAAGGGCTTGATGCCTTCCAGATAGCCCGGGACCTCTGTTTCAAACGGTTCAGTGACGTGGGTCAGGGATGCCACCGTGAACACGGCATCCGGCTTGTGTTCCAGGACGTAGTCCGCGCTGGCTTTGTTGAACGCATTGCAGTCGTCCGGCCGTTCTGTGGACTCCGCGCCGAACCGGCAATTGCCTTTCAGGAGCGTCACGACTTCCCAGCCATGCGCTTTGGCAATCGGGCCCAGTGCCGCCATGTACTGCTGCGCATGCGAGTCACCCAGGACCACGATCTTTTTGGTGGTGACTTCCGGCGGATCGTTCTGGAGGCAGCCCTCCAGCAGAGGATCCGACGGGACGTTATCGCCGGTGCAGAGGCCGTCGATGTCCGCCCACTCATCCTTCATGGCGGCCGGCGCCGGGATGATCTTCGCTTCGGGAGTCGGCTGCCCGGCTTTGTCCGGTGCCAGCGCAGCGGCACCCGGGGTCAGCTCCATGGGCTGGTCCGCGATCGCCGCCCCCTCAGCCGAGATGGCACCCTGCCAGGCGGTGACAGGCAGCGCGAGCAGGGCACCGCAGGAGGCAATCACGACGGCGGCACGCCAGGAGCGCACGTTGGGCCACTCCCAGCGGCGCATGGGACGTTCCACGAACCGGGTAGTGGCCACCGCCAGGATCATGGAAACGGCCATGATGGCCAGTCCTTGCAGCAGGTTGGGCGTGGCGGTTTCCGTCACCAGGAGGAAGAACACCAGGACCGGCCAGTGCCACAGGTACAAGGCGTAGGAGTTGTCCCCCACCATGACCAGCGGGCGGGAGGCAAGGAAGCGGTCGGCTCCGATCCTGCTTCCGCTTTGCCCTGCCACGATCACTGCGGCCGCGGCCAGGGTGGGCCACAGGGCAACAAAGCCGGGGAACGAACGGTCAACCGTGAGCACCAGTCCGCAGGAGAGCATGGCAGCCAGGCCGCCCCAGCCGAGGACCACGCGGAGCTTGCGACCCGGTTTCAGGTACGGCAACGCCAGAGCGAGCAAGGATCCCAGCGCGAATTCCCACAGCCGGGTGCGGGTGTCGAAGTAGGCGTAGCTTTGGTTGTTGGCCGTCTGGTCGATGGAGTACACCAGCGACGCCACGAAGACGGCCCCGAACGCCATCAGGAGCAGAGACCGGTGGCCCACTGCCTTCCTGCCGGGCAAAACCTTGGCAAGGAAGGGCTGCAGCAGGGCCACGGCGGCGAAGATCAACGGCCACAGGATGAAGACCTGCCCTTGGATGGACAAAGACCAGAAATGCTGGAGGGGGCTGGCGCCTGAATGGTTCTGCGCATAGTAGTCCACCGCGGAATCAGCCAGTTGCCAGTTCTGCCGGTACAGCAAAGAGGCCCAGGCCTCCGCCAGAACGTCCGGCCAGCGGCTCTGCGGAACAAACGCCCACGTGGCAGTGAGGACTCCCAGCAGCACAACGACGACGGCGGGCAGCAAGCGCTTGAACACGTGCAGCCAGTGCTGCAGCAGGCGCAGGGGCCTGCCACCTTCAAGTTTCCTGGTGAAGGACAGCGTCAGCAGGAATGCCGAGATGAGCAGGAATACGTCCACCCCGCCCGACACCCGGCCGAGCCAGATGTGGTACGTGGCGACCATCAACACGGCCAGGGCCCGCAGGCCCTGGACCTCCGGGCGGAAGGTGCGCTCCGCCGTCGTGCTTTTTGTCTGTTCCGTCATTGCGCCCATCCAGTCGCGGCAAACCACCTCTCGGAGAACATATCGCCCATGCTCTTGACGTAAGTCCGGGACAAGTGGTTGTCGTCAAGGTAGACGAACACGTTGCCGATGACGCTGGGGCATGTGGTGCCGTCACACAGGAAATCGGTCATGTCCAGGAACGCGGCGTTACCGAAGGTCCCCTGTACTTGGGCGAACGGACTGGTTGGTGCAAGGACATCGGGCTGGTCCGACTTGCACTCGGCGCTGTCCACGCCCTTGGCGAGGGCGCACTCGGTCACGTTGTAGTCGTACCGGGGGTTGTCGCGGACGGCCACCACCTGGATGCCGAGGTCGTTGAGGTTGGTGACGGTCTGGTCGAAACCATAAACAAGCTTTTCATCCGGGGACGACGGGGACGCCATGGTGCCCACCATGAACACTGCGTCCGGAGTCTGGGACGCCACGTAGCGGAATGCCGCAGAGTTGAACTCGTTGCACTGGTCCTCCGCGTCCGGGTTTTCCGGCATGAAATGGCAGCCGCCCAGGAGGAGTGCCGTCACCTTCCAGCGATGCGCTTCAGCCATGGGGCCAAGCGCCGCAAGCCATTGCTGCGAATGGGAATCCCCCAGCACCACAATGTGCTTCACGGCGTCATCGCCAACATCGTTTTGCTGGCAGTTCTCCGCGAGGAGCTTGTCCTCGGGTTTGTCGGCGCCCTCGCACGTGCCGTTCAGGCGGGCCCAATCCTCCGGCAACTGCTCGGCCGTGGGCAGGGTCCTGGCTCCGTCGCTCACCAGATCGACGTAATCCGGAAGCAACGCGTGAGCGCCGGGATTGTCATTGAAGGCCTGGGTTTCAGCGGCTTTTTGGTCAAGGTACTGCTTGTACTGGAAGCCCACCATCGGAGCGCTGGCAACTGCCAGGCATACGGCGATGGAGATGGCAGCGCGGCGCCGCTTCACCTCCGGCCACTTCCATTCGCGGAAGGGCTTCTCCACGTACTTGGTGGTAAGGAATGCCAGGCCCAAAGCAAGGGCAATGATCGCCGAGCCGGACAACCAACCGGCGTGGTCCTTGCCGCTCCACGCCAGGTAGATCACCAGGATGGGCCAATGCCACAGATACAGCCCGTAGGAATTGTCCCCCAGGCGGACCAGGAACTTTGAGCTCAGGATGCGGTCCACGCCGAGGCGGCTGCCCGTTTGGCCTGCCGCGATGACGGCAACGGCAGCAAGGGTTGGCCACAGGGCGACGAAGCCCGGGAACGCCGTCTGCACCTGCAGGAGGATGCCGCAACTGAGCATCGCGGCGACCCCCGCCCAACCCATCACCACACGGACGGGTTTGGAGAAGTCCAGGGCAGGCAGGATCAAGGCAACCAAGGTTCCCAAGGCAAATTCCCATAGCCGGGCGAACGTATCGAAGTAGGCCACTGCCTGGTTGTTGGCGGTGAAGATGATGGAGTACGTCAGCGAAGCGATGAAGATCAGCGCGAACACGTAGGCCAACGACGCCCGGTAACGGAGCTGGAACTTCCGGCACACCACTGCCACAGCGGCGAAAATGGCCGGCCACAGGATGAACACCTGCCCTTGGATGGACAGCGACCAGAAGTGCTGGAGCGGACTGGCGAGGCTGTGGTCTGTTGCGTAGTAATTGACCGCCAGCGTCTGGAGCAGCCAGTTCTCAAAATAGAACAACGACGCCCAGCCTTGGTTCACCACTTCCACCCACCGCGTGGGCGGCAGGAACACAAAGGTGGCGGCCAGGGTGCCAAGCAGAACGACGACGACGGCCGGCAGCAGGCGCCGGAACAGGTGCAGCCAGTGCCTGACCAAGTCCATGGGACGGCGCTGCTTGTAGCGCCCGGTGAACTGGAGCGTCATGAGGAACGCCGAGATCAGCAGGAAAACATCCACACCGCCGGAGACGCGGCCGATCCAGATGTGGTAGCTGACCACCATGAGGACCGCGAGCGAACGGAGACCCTGTATTTCCGGGCGGAACTTTGACTTGGCAACGGGTCCATGAGCCCGCCTGTCGGGACGGGCGGGCTGTTGGATCGTTGATGCAGACACGTTAGGCGATTCCTCAGGGGCTATTTTGCAAAGGTTCCATCATATGCGGTTTGGAGCATGCGACCCAGTCAAGTGGCTTGCCCGGAGGCGCCGGGGAACGCCAATCAGCGCACCTTGCACTAAGGATCGGGACCGTGCCGGGGCTGCGCCCGGAGGACCAACACTGCTGTGACGAGGCAAAACGATAATAAGGATACTTAGTCAAGATTACCGACCGCAATGTGACGCATTCCACGCAAAGAATCAGCCGGTTGCCGGGCTTCCGCACCAATGACGTCGGCCGGGACCGGGAGGTGATAGGGGGACGCCCGAAAGCGGGCGGGAGGTGATAGAGGGACGGCCGAAAGCGGGCGGGAGGTGATAGGGGGACGCCCGAAAGCGGGCGGGAGGTGATAGAGGGACGCCCGAAAGCCGGCGGGAGGTGATAGAGGGACGGTTTGCAGCCGCGGCGAGGCAGCAAAAAGCCCCGGCCACTGGGCGTGACCGGGGTTCTTTGGGGCAGGCAGCCTAGTGCTGGTGGCCTGCGTGTGCGTCTTCTTCCTCGGCCGGCTTCTCGGCAACCAGGGTCTCGGTGGTGAGAACCAGGGCAGCGATCGAAGCGGCGTTGCGGAGGGCAGAGCGGGTGACCTTGACGGGGTCGATGATGCCGGCAGCCGTCAGGTCCTCGTACTCGCCGGACTTGGCGTTGAAGCCGTGGTTCGCCTCGAGCTCGGAAACCTTGGCAACCACAACGTAGCCGTCAAAGCCTGCGTTCTGGGCAATCCAGCGCAGCGGCTGGGTCAGTGCACGGCGGACGATGCCAACCGCAGCGGCGGCGTCGCCTTCGAGTGCCTTGACGGCCGGGTCCTCGTCCAGGGCCTTGAGGGCGTGGATGAGGGCCGAGCCACCGCCGGAAACGATGCCTTCTTCAAGGGCGGCACGCGTAGAGGAAACAGCGTCCTCGATGCGGTGCTTCTTTTCCTTGAGCTCGACTTCGGTAGCAGCGCCAACCTTGATGACACCGATGCCGCCGGCCAGCTTGGCCAGGCGTTCCTGCAGCTTCTCGCGGTCCCAGTCGGAGTCGGTGCGGGCGAGCTCAGCACGGAGCTGGGCAACGCGGTCCGCAACGTCCTGCTCGGTTCCGGCGCCGTCAACGATGGTGGTGTGGTCCTTGGTGACGGTGATACGGCGGGCCGTACCCAGCACCTCCAGGCCAACAGTGTCCAAGCTCAGGCCCAGGTCCGGGGAAACAACCTGCGCACCGGTGAGGGTGGCGATGTCCTGCAGCATGGCCTTGCGGCGGTCGCCGAAGCCGGGAGCCTTGACGGCAACAACGTTGAGCGTGCCGCGGATGCGGTTGACGATCAGCGTGGACAGGGCTTCGCCCTCGATGTCCTCGGCGATGATGAAGAGCGGCTTGGAGGCCTGCAGCGCCTTCTCCAGCAGCGGCAGGAATTCCTGCAGCGAGGAGATCTTGCCCTGGTTGATCAGGATCAGGGCGTCTTCGAGGACGGCTTCCTGGCGTTCTGCGTCGGTGACGAAGTACGGGGAAAGGTAGCCCTTGTCGAACTGCATGCCTTCGGTGAGGACGAGTTCGGTCTGGGTGGTGGAAGACTCTTCGATGGTGATGACACCATCCTTGCCCACCTTGCCGAAGGCCTCCGCCAGCAGTTCGCCAACCTCTTCGCTCTGCGCGGAGATGGCAGCGACGTTGGCAACCTGGGTGCCTTCGACTTCGCGGGCGTTCTCCAGCAGGCGGGCGGCAACGGCCTCGACGGAAACCTCGATGCCGCGCTTGATTTCGCCCGGTGCGGCGCCGGCTGCAACGTTGCGCAGGCCTTCCTTGACCAGGGCCTGTGCAAGCACGGTGGCGGTGGTGGTGCCGTCACCGGCAACATCGTTGGTCTTGGTGGCGACTTCCTTGGCAAGCTGTGCGCCAAGGTTCTCGTAGGGGTCGTCCAGCTCAACTTCGCGGGCGATCGTCACGCCGTCGTTGGTGATCGTGGGGGCGCCCCACTTCTTGTCCAGGACGACGTTGCGGCCGCGGGGACCAAGCGTCACCTTGACGGTGTTGGCGAGCTTGTCGATACCGGCCTCGAGGGACCGGCGGGCAGCGTCGTTAAACGCAAGCTGCTTTGCCATGGTTGTGTCCTTTCAGAACGGAAAACCCGCACCGCAGGCGGCTGGAAGATATTCCAAGCGGGCCTGCAGCGCGGGATTCCAGGAAGTTACTTTACGACGATCGCGAGGACGTCGCGGGCGGACAGAACGAGGTACTCGTTGCCACCGGTCTTGACTTCGGTTCCACCGTACTTGGAGTAGATAACGACGTCGCCAACAGCTACGTCAACCGGCACGCGGTTGCCGTTGTCATCGAAGCGGCCGGGGCCGATTGCAACAACTTCGCCTTCCTGCGGCTTCTCCTGTGCGGAGTCCGGAATGACCAGGCCGGAAGCCGTGGTCTGCTCTGCTTCGAGCGGGCGAACAACAATACGATCCTCAAGAGGCTTAATCGAGACCGACACTCGGATCTCTCCTTTTCATGAGCTGATTCATGGACTAAGAACAAGGGTGCCGAGGCGTGCAACCGTCGTCGCGGTGCCGGCAGCGTACCTGGCGGTAGTGGTTAGCACCCTCACGGGGAGAGTGCTAACAAGACTCTATGTAAGGCGTTAGCACTCGGTCAAGGTGAGTGCCAGCATTTCGTCATGGGTGAACCCGGACTACTGGTCCCGGAGGTCCTCGAGATCGTAGTCATCGTCGTCGTTGCCGCCCGCCGTTCCGCGGTTCAGGTAGAGCACGACGCCGGCGCCTACAGCTACGACGCCGGAGATCACCAAACCGATGATTCCCCCTGCACGTGCGCCGCTGTGGAGTTCGCGGATATCGCGGGCCTCGTCCGTCGCGTCGCCAATGTTTTTTCCGGAGACGGAATAGGCAGCTGCGTTGAAGGCATCCAAGGCGAAAATGACGATCAACAGCGCCACGCAGACGACGGCGATAACGACGCCGGCGATCAATGCCGGGCGGGCGTAAGTAGAAAGCGACCGGCCGGGGCTATGCTCTTCGGCTCCGGAACGGGCGGAACTGTGGTCGTCCGGATTGTTGGTGTCGGAGGGCTGCGGGGTTGCGGTGTCTTCCATGAAAACAACCCTATCCGGATGACCTGGCCGGTCCCGGCCCGCAGGTCATAAACGTTAGGCTGGATGGCATGCCCCACGCTCCCCAGGACCACCTCGCGCCGTTGCTGACTACCGAAGGGTGGGAGCTTCTCGCCTCGTTAGGGCCCTACAAAGAGGCCGACGCCATGGCAGTGAACCAGGAACTGCGCAAGGCCGGGCACCCGGCAGAGCTGGTCGCCGCGGTCCTTACCCAATCCCGCCTCAGGACCCGCGCGGAGGCAAAGTTCGGAGAGTTCGCCAGGCAAATGCTCTTCACCCAGGCCGGCCTGGAACAAGCCACCAGGCTCAACGTTGCGGCACGTCACGCCGAACGTTTCGCCAAGGCCGGAATTTCGCACGTAGCTGACCTGGGTTGTGGATTGGGCGCCGATTCCATGGCAATGGCCTCCATGGACATCAACGTCACCGCCGTTGAAATGGACGAGACCACAGCCGCGTGCGCCACTATCAACCTCATGCCGTTCCCCCACGCCAGGGTCCTTCATTCCGATGCCACCTCCGTTGACCTGGACGGCGTGGACGGGGTGTGGCTTGATCCGGCACGGCGCACCACGTCCACCTCCGGAACCAAACGGATCTGGGACCCGGAAGCCTTCTCTCCGCCGTTGTCGTTCGTGGAAGGCCTTGCCGCCACGGGACGCGCCGTCGGCGTCAAGATGGGTCCGGGCATGCCCCACGAATCAGTTCCCGCAGGCTGCGAAGCGCAGTGGGTGTCCGTAGGTGGCGACGTCACCGAGGTAACGCTGTGGTTCAACGCAGTGGCGCGGCCCGGTGTCCGTCGGGCGGCCCTGGTGATCGGCCCCCAGGGCGCTGCGGAGATCACCAGCGGTGAGGATTTCGACGGCGGCCCGGCAGCCGCCGTCGGGCCCGTGGAGGGATTCCTGTACGAGCCGGACGGCGCAGTGATCCGGGCGGGCCTCGTCGCGGATGTGGCAGGAATGCTGAACGGCCACTTGGTGGACGAGCACATTGCCTACATCTGCGCGCCGGAGCTGCGCGACACGCCCTTCGCCCGCGCCTACCGGGTGCTGGACGTCATGCCATACAACGTCAAAGCCCTCAAGGCCTGGGTAAAAGCGAACGGAATCGGCGTACTGGACATCAAGAAGCGCGGAACAGCGGTCACGCCGGAAGAGCTCCGCAAGCAACTCCTGCCGGGCAAACCTGCCGGGAAAGCCGGAAAACCCAAGACAGCCACCCTGGTCCTCACCCGGATCGGGGAGGAGAGGGTGGCCGTCGTCGTGGAGCCGGTCAGCGCCTGACACAGGCCGGGGCGCTGGCGGGAGGGCCCCGGGGCCCGACCTTAGGCTTGGCGCCGCGAAAACTCCGACGCTTCGCGGACCTGTTCGGGAGTGGGACGGACGCCCGTGTACAGAACGAACTGTTCTTCCGCCTGGATGGCAATCACTTCCGCTCCCGTGATGACGGGCTTGCCGGCCTGGCGCGCCGCAGCGATCAGCGGAGTCTCAGACGGTAAGGCGACGACGTCGAACACCATCTTCGCCGCTGCAATGGTGGCGTCGTCGAAGGACTGGGCAGTCTCGTCCGCACCGGCCATGCCCAGCGGCGTGACGTTGATAATGAGGTCCGCTGTGGATTCGTTCACGTCGTCCTGCCACGTAAAGCCATACAGCGCTGCGAGCGCCCTGCCCGTGGTTTCGTTGCGCGCCACGATGGTCACGTCGGTGAACCCGGCGTCACGGAGGGCGGCGGCCACAGCTTTGGCCATCCCGCCCGCGCCCCGGAGCAATACTGAGTGGCTGGTCGGCACCTCGTGGTCCTTCAGGAGCCGCGCGATGGCAATGTAGTCGGTGTTGTAGGCGGTGAGGACGCCGTCATTGTTCACGATCGTGTTGACGGAGTCGATGGCCTTCGCTGAGGGGTCCATGACGTCCACCAGGTCAATGACCTGCTCCTTGTAGGGCATGGAGACTGCGGCTCCACGGATGGGAAGTCCGCGGATGCCCGCGACCGCCATGGTGATGTCGGCGGGGGCAAAGGCTTTGTAAACGAAGTTCAGGCCCAACTGGTCATAGAGATAGTTATGGAACCTGGTCCCGATGTTGCTGGGTCGCGCAGCCAACGAGATGCACAGGGACATGTCTTTGTTGAGGATGGGCATGCATCCATTAAACAGCCCGGACAGGGCGGGCGGACCACTAAGTCATATTTATGAACGCCGGCCCGCCCCGTGGCCCCGGCTAGCCTTGCCGGGCCTTCATACGCGGGTTCTGCTTGTTGATCACGAAGGTGCGTCCGCGCCGCCGCACGATCTGGGCTCCGGGAATCTTCTTCAAGGCACGGAGCGAGTTGCGGACTTTCATTGATGTTCTCCTTTGTGTTGTAGGGCTAGAGGGCTTTGCTGAGCTCAAACGGGTCATCCCACGCCGCGGGTTGGGCCTCCATCTCCGCCTCGGTCAGCTGGCAGCCATCCAACAGCTGCCTGATTTCCTGTGCGTTCACGTCTTCCGACCGTCCGGTTAGGGCCAGCACGGTTCCGCGGTCGCCGTGGTGGGCGTGACCGTCAAGGACCATGTCGACGCCGGTGTGCGGCTTTGCCTGTGCGGCCGCCTCGACTGACCAGGGCCCTGTGCTTTCCAGCCAAACGCGAGGGCCTATCCCCTGAACTGTGATCCGGATGTTGGCGGCCGAGGCAATCCAAAGGCGGCCCCGCATCCAGTGGGTGCCGGCGGCCAGCTGCGGCAGGGCTTCACGAAAACGGCCCGGATGGAGTGGCTTGGACAGAGCGTGGAGGACGGTGCTGAACGTCCCCGTGGCATCATCCGGTGGACGGCGAACCACGCCGGGCCTGGTCCGGGCGATTGCCTCGACATGGTCGTAGCATCCCGGCGTGAACTTATCAGCGGAGCCAATGACGGCAGCATGCGGCGCCAGCTGCCCAACGAGTTCGGTGCCGGCCCGCCAATGCGCGCTGTCAATCCGCGTTTCACCGCTCAGCCCGGCACTGAGGCCCGGAAACAGCATGACGGAGTCCACGTGGCCCAATTCTCCGATGAGGAACTCACCGCTGGTCCGGTCGTCTTCGGGCATTGCGGTGAAGCCGGATTCATACAGGGTGTGCCGGTCCCACATGTGGTCCTCGAGCTCCGCGGGGTCGACTGCCAGCACCGCGTTGTCGATGACCATGCGACCATCCAGGGCCTGCTTCAGTTCGGCTGCCGCCATGGCTGCAGCGACTCCCGGCGGGAGTCCCAGGACTACTTGGTCGAACCCGCAGGAAGCGAGCCGCTCCGCGGTCGGAACCACATCCAGTCGGACGGTGCAGCTGAGGCAGCCGTGCTCAAGAACCGTGGTTTCCCGCTCAAAGAGTTGGCCGCCCCGGTAAACCCTCCGCAGCACGAGCGACCCGTCCAGGAGGTCGTGGAGGACTACCGCCGAGTTGCCGTGGGTGCGGCCGAGCCGGGCAGCAGCAGAGTCGCGGCAATGGGTGTCTAGTGAGCTAAGGACTGTGATGTGCATGAAAGCCAGCGTAATTGAGAATTGTTCTCAATAGCAAGAAGCGGAAAGACATTACCCTTCGCCCGTCCGGCGCCTTGGGCTGCACTAGACTTGATCCGACCGCTGGCGGCCCCGCAGCGGGGCGGCGTCCGGCCGAAATGACAAAACAACGAGGGGACTACGTGCATATAGAGTTTGCGCCATCCAGGCAATCGACGCTGGGTGTGGAATGGGAGCTGGGGCTCGTCAGCGCACGCACAGGAGAACTCGTCTCGGTCGCGAACGACGTCCTCAGGGGCGTTGCCGCCAATCATCCGGACCTCAACGAGGACGACGAGCACCCCCATATCAAGCGGGAACTGCTCCTCAACACAGTCGAACTGGTCACCGGCGTCTGCAACACGGTCAAAGAAGCCAAAGAAGACCTCAGCCGTTCGCTGGCAGCGGTCCGCGAGGTCACGGATTCCATGGGCGTTGAGGTTTTCTGCGCCGGAAGCCACCCCTTCAGCCCTCCCCTCCTCCAACCGGTGACGGACAAGGAGCGCTACGCCAAGTTGATCGAGCGTACCCAGTGGTGGGGGCGCCAGATGGTGATCTACGGCGTCCATGTCCACGTCGGCATCGACCGCCGGGACAAGGTCCTTCCGATTCTAGATGGACTGGTCAACTACTTCCCGCACTTCCAGGCTCTTTCGGCCTCCAGCCCCTACTGGTCCGGCGAAGAAACAGGGTACGCGTCCCAGCGGGCCCTGATGTTCCAGCAGTTGCCCACCGCCGGGCTGCCCTTCCAGTTCCAGTCCTGGGAGGCCTACGAGTCCTATGTGCAGGACATGTTCACCACTGGTGTCATCGACGCCATTTCGGAGATCCGCTGGGACATCAGGCCTGTGGCGGCGCTCGGAACTATCGAGATGCGCATTTGCGATGGCCTGGCAACGCTGGAGGAAGTCGGCGCCATCGCCGCCCTGACGCAGTGCCTGGTCCACGAGTTTTCCGGAATCCTGGACGCAGGGGGCACTATTCCCACCATGCCGCCGTGGCACGTGCAGGAGAACAAGTGGCGTGCAGCCCGGTACGGCATGGAAGCCATCATCATCCTGGACGCCGAAGGCAACGAGAAACTCGTCACCGAGCACCTCACCGAAACCCTGGCACGGCTTGAGCCGATTGCCGCCGAGCTGGGCTGCTCGGAGGAACTCGCCGACGTTGCCAAAATCATTGAGCGGGGTGCCAGCTACCAGCGCCAGCGCCGTGTGGCCGCCGAACACAATGGCGATCTGCAGGCCGTGGTGATGGACCTCGTCCAACAGATGCGCAAGGGCCCCGACGCCTGATCCCGCACCGGGCAGGTCGGGGCACCGGTTAGCTCGGGCTCAGGCCGGGACCGACACCGTGGTGACGGGCATGGAGGAATCGGGCGCAAACGCCACCCCGCTGGGGGCTATCCCTCCCATGATGAGCTGAGCCCCGAGGGCAGCAACCATGGCACCGTTGTCCGTGCACAGGTTCAGCGGCGGGACGTGCAGCTTGATCCCGGCCGAAGCACACCGCTGTCCGGTCAGTTCGCGGAGCCGGGAGTTGGCGGCGACGCCGCCTCCCAGCAAGAGGTCGGTGATGCCATGCTCCTTGCAGGCCAGGACGGCTTTGGACGTAATAACGTCCACAACAGCCTCTTGGAAAGCCGCCGCGATGTCCGCCACTGGAACCTCTTCACCGCGGGCTTCGAACTGCTCCACGCAGCGCGCCACAGCCGTTTTGAGGCCGCTGAACGACCAGTCATAGCGGTGCGGACCTTTTTCCTCGGCGGTGCCCATGTACTTGGGCTGGGTCAGGCCGCGCGGGAAGCGGATGGCTTTCGGGTTCCCTTGGCGTGCCAGCTTGTCGATGGCCGGACCACCCGGATAGCCCAGGCCAAGAATGCGGGCAACCTTGTCGTAAGCCTCCCCTGCGGCGTCATCGATCGTGGAACCCAGGAGTTCAACGTCATCGGTGATGCTCCGGATCCGGAGGATCTCCGTGTGTCCTCCGGAGACCAGGAGGGCACCGAGGTTCTCCGGCAGTTGCCCGGCACCCAGGCCTGCGGCAGCACCGGCGTCGTGCTTTGCATCCAGAAGGCCGACGCCCACATGCGCCACCAAGTGGTTGATCGCGTAAAGCGGCTTGCCGGTGGCTACTGCGAGCGCCTTGGCCGCGCAGACGCCCACCATGAGGGCTCCGGCCAGGCCGGGCCCGGACGTGACGGCAATCGCGTCGATGTCCTCCAGGGTCACTCCCGCTTCCTGCAGCGATTCCTGCAGCGTCGGGACGAAGGCGTCCAGATGCGCCCGCGAGGCGATTTCCGGAATGACTCCGCCGAAGCGGACATGTTCGTCCATGGAAGAGGAGACCGTATTGGTCAGCAGCGTCGTCCCCCGCACAATGCCGACGCCGGTCTCGTCGCAGGAGGACTCGATGCCCAGGACCAGTGGTTCCTTGGGGGATGCGGCGTTGGGAAGTACGGCGCTCACGCCTCTGCTCCTTCTGTGGACCCGGCAACATTCAGTGGCAGCCGCATGATCAAGGCATCGGTGCCATCCCGGTAGTAGCGCGGGCGGATATGGATCTGTTCGAAACCGAAGCGGCGGTACAGCTGTTGCGCCCGCGGGTTGTCTGCACGGACCTCCAGCAATACATCAGCGGCTTTGCGGCGCCGCGCTTCGTCGATGAGTTCGGTGAGGATCGCTGAGCCGATGCCCTTGCCTTCGCATTCAGGCACGACGGCGATCGTCTGGATGTCCGCGATGGGCTCAATGCACATCAAACCCGCGTAGGCGATGATTTCACCCGCGGACTCTGCCACCACATAACGGCGTGTTTCGGGCTGGGACAGCTCATCGAAGAACATCTGCAGCGGCCAGGCATCGATCGGAAACAGCCTGCGTTCCAGGGCCTCCACTGCGGGCACGTCGGCGTCTGTCATGTCCCGGAGGGAGATGCCGGCACGTTCGAGGTTGGGAGACAGCTTCATCACAAGGCCCGCTTCCGGGGTCCAGGCACCTGGGCATCGGACTCGCGCAGGTAAAGGGGTGTCGAATCCAGCAGGGTCTCCCCCGCGGCGAGCTTCGCCAAGGCGAACTGTCCCAAGGAAGCGGCGTCCGGCTGCGTCGCAGCGAAGTCTTCGTTGGCGTCCAGGACCTCAGAGTACAAGCCGGCTCCGGCGCCGAACACGGGGAGGTCCGGCAGTTGGGCCGCGAAGCCCACATGGGGACCATCCACCAGGTGGGGAAGTTGGCCGTCAGCCAGGGTGTAGTGCGCCCAGTAAACCTCTTTGCGCCGGGCATCCGTGGCCACCAGGAATTCCGGCACGGCGGACGTGGATCCGGCCACCTCCAAGGCGATGGCGTCCAGGCTCATCTGCCCGTACAGCGGCTTGTTCCAGACGAAAGACAGTGTGCGGGCCGTCGCGATGCCGGAGCGCAGGCCCGTGAAGGGACCGGGGCCGACGCCGGTGACGATGGCATCGATGTCCGCACCCGTGATGCCGGCGCGTGCCAGGAGCTGCCCGATCCCGGGCGCCAGGACTTCCGCATGGCTGCGGGTGTCCTCGGTGACGAAGGAATCCACCACGGTTTCCAAGGCTTCATCGGAAATGAGTGCGGCGCTGGCGACGGCGGAAGTGTCTATGGCCAGGATCAGCATCAGTTGTTTCCCCCTGTCAGCGCGGTTTCCAGGACGTCCGGTACTTCCGCCCAGCGGGGACCGTAGCCGCGGAAAACGATGGTGCGTGGCTCGTCGTCCTCCTCGGTATCGAAGTCAAGGACGTCGTCCTGCCGGGGAGTGTCGGTTTCCGTCGTGGATTCGCCGCCTACGGCCCGGTGCAGTTCCACGTCCAGCCGGCTTTCGGCAAGATGCTCCACCCGGTCGCGGCCCCACTCCACCACCGTCACGGACGTATCCATGGTGTTTTCGAGGTCAATGTCATCGATTTCGGCCGCAGACTCAAGGCGGTAGGCGTCCACGTGGACCAGGTCCGGACCGCCGGGCCGGGGGCCGTCCGGAAGATTGGGATGGATGCGCACCAGGACGAAAGTGGGCGAGATGATGCCCGCCCGGACACCCAGCCCCTCGCCGAGGCCCTGGGTGAACGTTGTCTTGCCCGCACCCAGTTCACCGGTGAGGACCAGGAGATCTCCTGCTTCCAGTACCCCGCCCAGAGCTGCGGCGAGCGCGTGTGTCTGCTCCGCCGTCGTGACGTTGAAGCGGCGTTCCCATTGCGGTTGGTTCACAGCGAGGCTGCCTTAGCTGCCGCCTCACTGGGCCGGACCGAGCCGGCAGCTGATTCAGCCCCGGCCGCTGGCCCGGCAGCGGACTCATTGACGTAGGTGCGCGGAACGCGGGGGCTGATGCGGGTCACGATCTCATAGTTGATGGTGCCCGCGGCTCGGCCCCATTCGTCCGCGGTGGGACCGTCGTCGGTGCCTTCACCGAACATGACCGCCTCAGCGCCCTTGAGTTTGGCTGCTTCCTCGGGCGTCAGCGGCCCGAAGTCGATCACCATCTGGTCCATGGCGATCCTGCCCACCACCGGGTACGTGACGCCGTTGACGCGGATCGGCCCGCCGGTGGCCACCCGCGGAACACCGTCCGCGTACCCCAGGGGGATGAGGCCCAGCGTGGTACGGCCGGCGGTGTGGTAGTTCAGTCCGTAGGACACGCCTTGGCCCTCAGGGACCGTCTTGCAGTTGGAAACAAGGGCGCGGACCGTCATGGCCGGGCGGAGGCCAAGCTCGGCGGAAGTGGCACCTTGGAACGGTGAGAGTCCGTAAATACCCAGCCCGACGCGGACCAGGTCGAAGTGTGAATCGGGACGTGACAGGGTGGCCGGAGTATTGGCGATGTGGCGGACTTCCGTATCCACGCCGGCGTCCTCGGCAATGGCGATTGCTTCCCGGAAGACGGCCAGTTGCTGGTCCGTCTCCGGCCGCTGCGGTTCATCGGCTACGGCCAGATGCGAGAAGATGCCCACGACGCGCAAGAGCCCTTCGTCCTGGTACTCCATGGCCTGGCCCACCAACTGGTCCCAGTCGGCTATGGGGCAGCCGTTGCGGCCAAGGCCGGTATCGATCTTTAGGTGGACCCTGGCGGGACGTTCCTGCTCACGGGCCGCCGCGACCACCGCGTCCAGCTCCCAACCGGAGACCCCGACGTCGATGCCGGCGGCCACTGCGGCTTGGAAGTTGCTTTCCCGCGTGTGCAGCCAAGCCAGCATGGGGGCATCGAGGCCGGCTGCCCGCAGGGCCAACGCCTCGGAAATATGGGCAACCCCAAGCCAGGTGGCGCCTGCTTCCAGTGCTGCGCGGGCAACCTGCACCGCGCCGTGCCCGTAAGCATCGGCCTTCACGACGGCCATGACGTTGGCCGGGGAAGCGATTCCGGCGAACTGACGAACGTTGTGCCGCACGGCTTCGAGGTCGATCACGGCGGAGCGCTCAAGCACCGCTGTTTTGGCGATTGATGGTTTCGACCCGATTCCGATGTCTGCAGCTGCTTCGTAAGTCACCCTAGAGATTCTAGTGGCGCCAGTGAACTGCCGTTAACTGCGGGAGGGTTGGCGGGCCCGCCGCTACTGCGCGTCGGACAGGTGCGCAATGGTCGCCCGGGCCCGGCGCTGCGCTTCGGCGGGGATGTCCTTGACAATCGGCTCCAGGAAGGCGAACCGCCTGAGCCATTGGCTCGTTTGGCGTTCCTTCCGTGCGTTGGCGCGCTGCCACCAGTCGGCGATGTCACCCCATCCGGGCGCCGCGAGGGACCCGCCCACCTGCTGCACTGCCAGCGAGGCGCACAGGTTGGCGAACCGCAAGCGGTCCCCGAGCTTCCACCCGGCAAGGCTTCCTACGATGAAGGCCGCATCGAAGCAATCACCTGCTCCGGTGGGGTCGGACGCCGGCACCGGCAGGGAAGGCACCCATTCTTCCTCGCCCGTTTCGGAGTCCACCGCCATGGCCCCTTGCGCTCCAAGAGTCACCACGGCCACGGGAACGCGGTCCGCCAGGGAATACAGGGCAGCCCAGGGATCGGCTTTGCCGGTGAAGGCCATGGCCTCGGGCGCGTTGGGGAGGAACGCGTGGAAGTGTTCCAGTTGCTCCAGCCTGCGTTGGGACCATTCACCGCTGGGGTCCCAGCCGACAACCCCGAAAAGTTTGGTGCCGCTTTCCTTCGCTGTGAGCATCCACGGTTCCAGCTCCTCGCCGAGATCCGCGACGGCCGCGAGCGCCTTGGGCGGTTTGCCGATCATCTCCGAGGCATTGACGGGGGCGGGATGGCCGTGGGTGACCATGGACCTGTCCTGGTTGACGCACATGGACACCGTCACCGGAGAGTGCCAGCCCGGGATCCTGCGTGAGAGCGAAAGGTCCACGTGTTCCTGGGATTCGAGGATCTGCCAGTTGTAATCCCCGTAGCCGTCGTCACCGAAAGTGGCCGCGAGGCTGGTCCGCAAACCCAGCCTTGCCGCGGCAATCGCCTGGTTGGCCACTCCCCCGGGACAACTGCCCATCCCTTCGCTCCACACTTCAGTGCCCGGTTCCGGGGAATGCGGAAGGCCGGTGAAAATTATGTCCTGGAAAACAGTCCCGGTAAGAAGTAGATCGCACTGGTGGTCGCCGTCGGGCCTTACAGCGGCAAGGGGATCGAAGCGACGCTGTGGCATTGCATCCATGCACGGCACACTACGCTGCACCCTCCGGGCTGCATAGACTCGAATCATGCGGCTCATGATCGCCGGCGGCGGCGGATTCCGGGTTCCCCTCATCTACCGCGCCTTGTGCTTGGGTCCTTTCGCGGATGTGGTGGACGAGTTGGTGCTCTACGACGTCGATCCGTCCCGCCTGGCGGCTGTTGAAGCCGTCCTCCGGGACATGCCGGTTGCGGACGGCGCGCCGCCCGCCGTCGTGGTTTCCACAGACCTTGGCGCTGCATTGACGGGCACCGACGTGGTTTTCGCCGCCATCCGCCCAGGCGGTACGGCCGGCCGGATCATCGATGAACGTGTCCCGCTGGACCTCGGCCTCCTGGGGCAGGAGACCACGGGCGCAGGCGGGATTTCCTACGCCCTCAGGACCATCCCGAGGATGCTCGAACTTGCCCGCGCCATGCGCCTGAACAGCCCGGACGCGTGGCTGATCAACTTCACCAATCCTGCCGGGATGGTGACCGAGGCGTTGGTGCCGGTGCTCGGACGGAAAGTGATCGGAATCTGCGATTCCGCCGGTGGATTGGTCAAACGCGCGGCGGCGGCCGCAGGCCATGCGTTGCCGGACGGAAGGCTCGACGGCGTGGGCTACTACGGGCTCAACCACCTGGGTTGGCTTTACCGCCTGGCACCGGAAGGACGGGACCTGCTCCCCGGCCTCCTTGCCGACCCCGCAGCGTTGGCGTCAATTGAGGAAGGCCGGCTCTTCGGGCAGCACACCCTGGAATTGCTCGGCTGCCTTCCGAACGAATACCTCTACTACTATTACGACACCCAGCAGGCCATCGACGGGATCCGCCGCCAAGCGAGCACCCGCGGAGCATCGATCCATGACCAGCAGCAGGCCCTCTACACAGCGCTGGCAGGCCCGGCCAACGCCTACGCGTCGTGGGAAGAAGCCCGCCGGTCCAGGGAGGAAGGCTACCTCGCGGAATCACGGACCAAGGGCGAGCAAAGGGACGAGCAGGACCTGGCCGGGGGCGGCTACGAACGCGTTGCGTTGTCTCTCATGCGCGCCCTCTTCCCCGGTTCTGCAGCTTCCATGACCACCCAGTTGATCCTCAACGTTCCCAACTCGCCCGTGGCAGCTGTCCCGTGGGCTCCCCCGGCCGAGGTGGCGGTGCCCGGTTTGCCTGCGGACGCCGTCGTCGAGGTTCCCTGCGAGGTGACGTCCGACGGCGCCCTGCCGCTCCCGCAGGACCGTCCCGGAGGGCCTTTCCTCACCTTGATGCGCCACATCAAGGAAGTGGAAAGGCTCACGATCACCGCCGTGGTGGAGGGTGACCGGGAAGCCGCCGTGCAGGCGTTCGCCGCGCATCCCTTGGTGGGTTCCGAGGAGCTGGGCCGCCGCCTCCTTGACGGGTATGAGGCGGGCTTCCCTGAACTCGCGGGGCTCTGGCGGGGGCGCTAAAGCTCCTGGTACATCACGTGCAGGCCGACGTAGCCGATCTCCGGGTGCTCGAAGGCATCGGGGACGGTGGCCAGGATGCGGAAACCCATGGACTGCCAGAGCCACACAGCCCTGACGTTGCTTTCCACCACCGCGTTGAACTGCATGGAGCGGAAACCGGCGGCCTTCGCTTCCTTCAGGGAGTAGGAGCACAGGGCGCGTGCCACCCCTTGGCCGGAATGCTTGGCGCCCACCATGTACCCCGCGTTGGCCACATGGCTGCCGCCGCCGGCCTGGTTGGGATGGAATTCACCGGTCCCCAGGACCGTACCGTCTTCCCGGACCGCCACGAACGTCTGGCCCGGGGCTGCCTTCATCCACTTGGCTTTGGCTGCTTCTTCACCGGTGTCCCGGTCCCACGTGAACGTTTCGCCCTCACGGATGACCGGTTCCATGACCGACCAAATGCCGGGCCAGTCATCAGGGGTTGCGGGGCGGATTTCAAAAGAATCGTCGTGGCTCACAGCGGACAGGCTAGCAGTTTGGCGTGCCTCCGGCAGGATCGCCGCAGGAGTAGTGTTTTCTGCAGGGAATTCCCTCAATTCATCAGGGCAGGAGGTGAGCGGTGCCAATGATCCGCCGCGTCGCGTTCCTGTCGCTGCACACCTCCCCCATGGAACAGCCGGGCGCAGGTGATGCCGGTGGCATGAACGTCTATGTGCGGGCCCTGGCCATGGCGCTGGCCGAGGTAGGCGTTGAGGTGGAGATCTTCACCCGTGCCACCACTGCCGGGCAGCCCGCCGTCGAACATCCCGGGCCGGGAGTCTGCGTCCACAACGTGATGGCCGGCCCGCGCCGCAAACTGCCCAAGGAAGAGCTTCCCGCGCTGTTGCACCAGATGGTGGATGAGATCGACCGCATCCGTCACCAGCAACCCCACGGCCGTTACGACGTCATCCATTCGCACTATTGGGTTTCCGGGGTTGCGGGCCTTGAGTTGTCCGAACGCTGGCGGCTGCCCCTGGTCCACACCATGCACACCATGGCCAAGGTCAAAAACCTCGTCCTTGAGTCCGGCGAGCGCCGCGAACCCCGCCGCCGGGAGGAAGGTGAGCAGAGGATCGTCGACGGCGCCACCCGGCTGATTGCCAACACCCCGGCTGAGGCGCAGGAGCTGGTGGCACACTACGGCGCTGACATCGACCGCATCGACGTGGCACCACCCGGAGTGGATCTGCGGGTTTTCACGCCCTCCTTCCGGCGCAAGGCCCGCAGGGAACACGACGTTGGCCCGGACACCTTCCACCTTGTCTTCGCCGGGCGGATCCAGCGGCTGAAGGGACCCCAGGTGTTCGTGAAGGCAGCCGGCCTCCTTCGCCAGCGCCGCCCGGACATCAACCTTGAACTGACCATCCTCGGATCGTTGAGCGGGGCCAAGGACTTCGACCTGACCAAGATCATCGAAGAAGCCGGGCTCAGCGATGTGGTCACCCACAGGCCGCCCGTAGTGGCGCCCGAACTCGCAGGCTGGTTCCGGTCCGCCGACGTCGTGGTGATGCCTTCCTTCAGCGAGTCCTTCGGCCTGGTGGCCTTGGAAGCACAGGCGTGCGGTACTCCGGTCATCGCCACCAACGTCGGCGGGTTGACACGGGCTGTGTCGGATGGCCGCACGGGGATCCTGGTGGACGGCCATGACCCTTCCGACTGGGCAGATGCCTTGGAGGACCTCTACGACGACGTCCGGACCCGTGAAGATATGGGCCGGGCCGCGGCGACATATGCCGAGTCCTTTGGCTGGCAGCGGACGGCGGCCATCACATTGGAAAGCTACCGGGAGTCCGTGGCCGGGCTGCTGGTTCCGGCTACCGGGAGCCTGGCCTGAGTGGCTCCTTCCGAGGGTCCGCGTGGGTGTGCTGATAGATTGACGGGCACAGCGTAAGCACCCAGTCGAAGGACAACGATGTCTGAAAACAAAGTCTTGTCGGATCTTGAGATTGCCCGCCGGGCCGGCATCAAGCCCATTACGGAAATTGCCGAACGTGCCGGGATCAACGCTGACGCCCTGGAGCTTTACGGCCCGTACAAAGCCAAAATAAATCCCGCCCACTTGCGCCTGCCGGGCGGCAAGCCCGCGGGCAAAGTCGTCCTGGTTTCCGCCATGTCCCCCACGCCTGCCGGGGAGGGGAAATCCACCACTACCGTGGGACTGGCCGATTCCCTGGCACGTGCCGGGCACAAGGTGATGATTGCGCTCCGGGAACCCTCCCTTGGACCCATCCTGGGGATGAAGGGCGGCGCCACCGGCGGCGGTTACTCCCAGGTCCTCCCCATGGACGACATCAACCTCCATTTCACCGGGGACTTCCACGCCATCACCTCGGCCAACAACGCCCTCATGGCGCTCGTGGACAACCACATCTATCAGGGCAACCAACTGGGCATCGACCCCCGGCGGATGACGTTCAAACGCGTCCTGGACATGAACGACCGCTCCCTTCGGGAAATCGTCATCGGCCTCGGCGGCCCCGCCCAAGGCGTACCCCGGCAGGATGGTTTCGACATCACCGTGGCGTCCGAGATCATGGCCGTCTTCTGCCTCTCCTCCAGCCTCGACGACCTCCGTACCAGGCTGGGAAGGATCACGTTCGGCTACAGCTATGAGCGCAAGCCCGTCACCGTGGCCGACCTCGGCGTTGAAGGTGCGCTGACCCTGCTCCTCAAGGACGCCATCAAGCCGAACCTCGTCCAAACAATCGCGGGTACGCCGGCACTGGTCCACGGTGGTCCCTTCGCCAACATCGCGCACGGCTGCAACTCACTCATCGCCACGCGTACCGCCCAGCAACTGGCCGATGTGGTGGTGACGGAAGCTGGTTTCGGTGCGGACCTCGGTGCGGAGAAGTACATGGATATCAAGTCCCGGATCGCGGACGTGGCCCCATCCGCCGTCGTGATTGTGGCCACCATCCGCGCCCTGAAGATGCAGGGCGGTGTCCCCAAGGAGGAATTAGGCGTGCCGAACGTGGAGGCGGTGGCCGCCGGCGTCGGGAACCTGAAACGACACGTTGGAAACGTGGCCAAGTTTGGTATTTCGCCCGTGGTGGCCATCAACAAGTTCGGCACCGACACCCCGGAAGAACTCGACTGGCTCCTGTCGTGGTGCGCAGCCGAAGGTGTCCAAGCCGCCGTCGCCGATGTGTGGGGCCGGGGCGGCGGAGGCGACGGCGGGGACGAACTGGCGGCGAAGGTGGCAGCCGCATTGGACGCGCCGTCGAACTTCCACCATCTGTACCCGCTCGAGATGCCGGTCGAGGACAAGATCCGGACCATTGTGCAGGAAATTTACGGTGCGGACGGCGTCGAATTCTCGGTCCCGGCGCTGCGGCGGCTGGCGGAGATCGAGAAGAACGGCTGGGGCGGCCTGCCCGTCTGCATGGCCAAGACCCAGTACTCGTTTACGGACGACGCGTCCCAGCTCGGAGCGCCGAAGGGATTCCGGGTGCATGTGCGGGAGCTCATTCCCAAGACCGGTGCGGGCTTCATCGTGGCGCTGACCGGTGCAGTCATGACTATGCCAGGCCTGCCCAAGGAACCGGCGGCGATGCGGATGAACGTGGACGAGGACGGCAACCCCACAGGCCTTTTCTGATCCTCTTCCACATCCCACCCCCTTTCCCGCGTTCCTCTTCCACATCCCACCCCCTTTCCGGCGTTCCTCTTCCACATCCCACCCCCTTTCCCGCGGTCCTCTTCCACATCCCAGGCGAACACGCGGAAACAAATGACGCCCCCGCACACAGTGCGGGGGCGTCAGAAGAACCGGGGTTTTGCTGTTTAGCGTTCGATGTCGCCGCGGATGAAGGCTTCCACCTTCTCGCGTGCGACGTCGTCGTTGAACTGCTCCGGCGGGGACTTCATGAAGTAGCTCGACGCGGAGAGCAGCGGGCCGCCGATGCCGCGGTCCAAACCGATCTTGGCGGCACGAATGGCGTCGATGATGACGCCTGCGGAGTTCGGGGAATCCCACACCTCGAGCTTGTATTCAAGGGAAACGGGCGCGTCACCGAAGTTGCGGCCCTCAAGGCGGACAAAAGCCCATTTGCGGTCATCAAGCCACGCGACGTAGTCCGACGGGCCGATGTGGACGTCGTCCGCATGCAGCTCAGCTTCAACGTTCGAGGTGACGGCCTGCGTCTTGGAGATCTTCTTGGATTCAAGGCGGTCACGCTCGAGCATGTTCTTGAAGTCCATGTTGCCGCCGACGTTCAGCTGGTACGTGCGGTCCAGGGTAACGCCACGGTCTTCGAACAGCTTGGCCATGACGCGGTGCGTGATAGTGGCACCGATCTGGCTCTTGATGTCGTCGCCAACAATCGGAATACCGGCCTCGGTGAACTTGTCAGCCCACTCCTTGGTACCGGCAATGAAGACGGGCAGGGCGTTCACGAAGGCAACACCGGCGTCGATGGCGCACTGGGCGTAGAACTTGGCAGCCTGGTCCGAACCGACGGGCAGGTAGCAGACCATGACATCCGCTTTGGCTTCGCGAAGGGCAGCGACGACGTCGACAGCTTCTTCGGGTGCCTCAACGATGGTCTCGCGGTAGTAGCGGCCAAGGCCGTCGAGCGTGTGGCCGCGCTGGACCTTGACGCCCGTAGCCGGGACATCGGCGATCTTGATGGTGTTGTTTTCGCTCGCACCGATGGCATCGGCGAGGTCCAGCCCGACCTTCTTGCTGTCGACGTCGAAAGCGGCGACGAACTGGACATCGTTGACGTGGTACGGACCGAACTCAACGTGCATCAGACCCGGAATCGTTGCTTTAGGGTCGGCGTCGCGGTAGTACTGGACACCCTGGACCAGCGATGCGGCGCAGTTACCTACGCCGACAATGGCAACACGAATCGGATGTGAAGACACGGAACTCCTTTGGGGAAACCTCAGGTGCCAAGCACCATCCGACTGAGCCCGGAGGGCGGCTTACAGGCACGGCGCCGCTCGGCGCCCACTTTGCATTGTAACCAACACCCGAGGAGCCCTTTTTGTTCCCGGCAGCCCCCCTCGCAATATGTCAGCGACGAACGTCGTCCCCCAAACGCGACGGGATGTGGCAGAGCAACGCGCCAAACGCGACGGGATGTGGCAGAGCAACGCGGGAGTCAGGTTACTTTTGGGCCCAGCGGTTGATGTCCGATTCGACGGCGAACTCGTCGATTGCGGTGAGCTCGTCGTCGGTGAACCCCAGGTTGTTGATGGCGCTCAGGGTGTCCTCGAGTTGCGCCACGCTTGACGCACCGACAAGTGCGGAGGTCACCGGTGAACCCTTCGGCTGGTCGCGGAGAATCCAGGCGATGGCCATCTGGGCAAGCGTCTGACCGCGGCCTTCGGCGATGGCGTTGAGGCCCCGCACCCTGTCCAGCCGTTCCTCGGTCAGCGACGACTCGGAAAGGAAGCGCTCCTTCGCCGCCCGGGAATCTGCAGGCACTCCGTTGAGGTAGCGGTTGGTCAGCATGCCTTGCGCCAAGGGTGAGAAGGCGATGGAACCGGCGCCCACCTGGTCCAGTGCTTCGTAGAGGTTCGGCGAGCCGTCCTCGGTCCAGCGGTTCAGCATGGAATAGCTGGGCTGGTGAATCAGCAAGGGTGTGCCAAGTTCCTTCAGGATGCGGGCCGCCTCAAGGGTCTGCTCCGGCGTGTAGGAGGAGATGCCTGCGTACAGCGCCTTGCCGGAGCGAACGGCGTAATCCAGGGCGCCCATGGTTTCTTCAAGGGGCGTCTCCGGGTCCGGGCGGTGGCTGTAGAAGATGTCCACGTATTCCAAGCCCATGCGCTGCAGGGATTGGTCCAGGCTGGAGATCAGGTACTTCCGGGATCCCCATTCACCATAGGGCCCGGGCCACATGTAGTAACCGGCCTTGGTGGAGATGACCAGTTCGTCCCGGTACGGTTTGAAGTCCTCTTTGAGGTGCCGACCGAAGTTGGTCTCCGCAGAACCGTCCGGCGGTCCGTAGTTGTTGGCGAGGTCGAAGTGGTTAACGCCCAGGTCGAAGGCGCGGCGCAGGATGGCGCGCTGCTCGTCAAAACGTTTGTCATCACCGAAGTTGTGCCACAAGCCCAGCGAGATGGCCGGAAGCTTCAATCCACTCCGTCCAACGCGGCGGTAGGGCATGGTTTCGTAACGGTTCTCCGCAGCCGAATAAGTCATACGTACCATCCTGCCACCGGAGGCCGGACAGTGACGGCGCCGTCCGGAATGTGGGCGCCGTCACCTGCCTGGGCCACTCGGCTTAGTTGACGCGTACGACGGCGGCGCTCTCACCCGGGAGGGTCAACGAACCGTCGGCGATCACCGCTTCGGGTTCGGTTGCCAAGAGCAGGGTACCTTCGAGCGCAGTCTCCAGAGCTTCGCTGCCGAAGTTGCAGACGACGCGGAGCTTGCCGCGGGAGAACTGCAGCCAGTGCTCGTCGTCGTCGTATTCCACGGTGGTCTCGGCAAAACCTCCGTCGGTCAGTTCCGGAGTTTCACGGCGCAGCCGTGCCAAATCCCGGTAGAGCTGCAGGAGCCGCGCATGGTTGCCCTGGCCGGCTTCCTCCCATTTCAGTTTGGAACGCTGGAAGGTTTCCGGGTCCTGGGGATCGGGTACCACGTCCGGGTCCCAACCCATCCGTTCGAATTCCTTGATCCTTCCTTCGGCCGTCGCCTTGCCGAGATCCGGTTCGGGGTGGGAGGTGAAGAACTGCCATGGCGTGGATGCGGCAAACTCTTCGCCCATGAAAAGCATCGGGGTGAAGGGTGAGGTCATGGTGACCACCGCTCCGATCGCCAGCTTCCCGTCGGAGAGGGACGATGTGAGGCGGTCCCCCGTGGCGCGGTTCCCGATTTGGTCGTGGTTCTGCAAGCAGACCACCAGGGCTGAAGGGTGGGCCAGGTCCTGCCGGATGGGCCGCCCATGGTGGCGTTCCCGGAAGCTGGAGTAGCTGCCGTCGTGCAGGAATCCGTGTTCCAGTACCTTCGCAAGGACGGCGAGGGAATCGAAGTCCGAATAGTAGCCGATGGTTTCCCCGCTGAGGTTGACGTGGAGGGCGTGGTGGAAGTCGTCGCTCCACTGGCCTTCCAAGCCGTACCCGTTGACGCTGCGCGGATAGATGAGGCGCGGATTGTTGAGGTCCGATTCAGCGATCATGGTCCGGGGAATCCCTGTTTCGGATTCGACCTTGTCACCCAGCGCCCCGAACTCTTCAAGGATGTGCACGGCCCGTTCATCCTTCAGGGCGTGAACGGCGTCCAGCCTCAGTCCATCCACGTGATAGTCACGCAGCCACATGGCGGCGTTCTCCAGGATGTACCGGCGGACATCGTCCGAGCCGGGACCGTCGAGGTTGACTGAGTCACCCCAGGTGTTCCCCTCACCGGACTTCAGGTACGGCCCGAACTTGGGCAGGTAGTTGCCGCTGGGGCCGAGGTGGTTGTAGACCACGTCCTGGATGACTCCGAGCCCGGCCTGATGGGCTGCGTCTACGAACTGCTGGTAAGCGGCAGGTCCACCGTATGCCTCGTGGACGGCGTACCAGAGGACGCCGTCGTAGCCCCAGTTATGGACACCGTTGAACGCGTTGACGGGCAACAGCTCGATGAAGTCGACACCCAGGTCCACCAGGTAGTCCAACTTTCCGGCAGCAGCTTCCAGCGTCCCTTCGGGCGTGAATGTCCCAAGGTGCAGTTCGTAGATCACAGCCCCCTGGAGTTTCCGCCCTTTCCAGTCCTGGTCCTTCCACTGGTGGCCGGAGGCATCAAAGGTCGCCGACAGCCCATGGACGCCGTCCGGCTGCCTCCTGGAGCGCGGGTCCGGAAAAGGGCCCTCGCCGTCCACCAGGTAACCGTAGGCGGTGTTGTCAGCCGTGGGGACGCCCGCGGGGGCACGCCACCAACCGCGCGCACCGCCGTCGTGGTTTTGCTCCATGGCGTACTCGCGGCCGTCCGCGAGCAGCTTCACCGAATCTGCGTTCGGCGCCCAAACATCAAAAAGGTCTTTCCCGGCTGCGTGTTCCAGCATCATGCCCCCTGTCATTCGTTCAAACACTTGGTTCAGTTCAAACACGCTGTCCACGCGTGAGCAGCGCCCAGGCGTGGACAGCGGAGCGTTGCAGACTCAGTCGACCGGTACCAGCAGCGCCACGGGGTACTGGTCCAGCAGTGTGCCCAACTCAACGGAGCCTGCCTGGTAGGTAGAGCCGGTGAGCTCGTCCTTGTAGCTGCCAGGCAGGTCGATGGACGTGCCCCGCCAACCACCGTCGCGGGCCAGGCGCTTGGGCAAGCGCGTGGCAACCGTGAGGGCGCCGGGCTTCGCGTCTCCACGGTCGAACGCCACTGCGTGGGCAGCAGCCGAACCTTGGACAGGCACCGGACGGTAACCGCCGAACAGTTCCGGACGGTCCCGGCGCAGCCTCAGCGCCCGGGAGACCACCAACAGCTTTGCGGCTTCCTCCGTGTACTCAGGTTGGGAGCCTGAGTCGAGCTCGGCGAGCGCACTGATCCGGGCGTCGAAGTCCACCGGGCGCCGGTTGTCCGGGTCGGTGAGTGATCCGTCCCGGAATTCCGTGCCCTGGTAAACGTCCGGCACACCCGGCATCGTCAGCTGGACAATCTTGGCCGACAACGAGTTCGAAGTACCGTACGGTTCCAGCTCGGCGACGAAGTTCTCCAGCGCAGCTTCCACCTCAGGGACGTCAAAGACGGCGTCGACGGCGGCAGCCAAGTGCCGCTCAAACTCCTGGTCCGGATCGGTCCAGTTAGTGGAATTGCCGGCCTCCCGGGCGGCTTTCAGCGCGTAGGACTGCAGCCTTCCGCGGTCCGCGGTCCATGCTCCGGCGATGGCCTGCCAGATGAGCGCGGCGAGGGGGCCGTCCGGAATGGGAGCCAGTTCCTGCACGGTGCCCAGGAACAGCTCCCACTCCGGGACCGATTCCGCGATAACCGTGATTCGGGCCCTTGCATCCTCGCTGCGCTTGGTGTCGTGGGTGCTGAGGGTGGTCATGGACAAAGGAAGCTCGGCTTGGCGGCGCGCCATGCGTTCGTGGAACTCCTCCGGAGCAATGGCGAACTCCGTCGGGTCCGCTCCGACCTCCGTCAGGGTGCCCAGACGGGTGTAGCGGAAGAACGCAGTGTCCTCCACTCCCTTGGCCATCACCATGCCGGATGTCTGCTGGAAGCGGCGCGCCAGTTCTCCCGAGGTATCCAGCAGAAGGGGCTGGAGTCCCTCAAGGACCGACCTCAACTCGGGGCGGTGGGAGGCCGCGTTGGCGATGGCTTCCTCAAGGACCTCCCGCCCGTACGGAAGGTAGGAGCGGTAGATGGGGAACCAGCAAATGATCTCAGCCAGGGCGTCAGCGACGTCCAAGCGGGGCAAGGCGCTGGATTCGGGAACCAACCGGGACAAGCGAAGGATCTCCGAACGCAGGATGCCGTCCGCGATCCGCCTCTTGGTGCCGTGGATCATCACGTGGTAATCCGCGGGTTCGGCTTCATCGCGCAGGCGGGCATCCAGGGAGTTCAAGTACTCCTCCGCAGCCGGATCCACGAACAGGCGGTCCACGTCCGCCAAGGCGTCGTAGCCCGTAGTTCCCTCGCATTGGAACGTCTCCGGGAGCTTCTCCCCTGGTTCCAGGATCTTCTCGATCAGCAAGTAGGCCCCACCGGTAGCTTCGCGAAGCCGGACCAGGTAGCCCTCGGGATCCGCCAAGCCGTCGGGGTGGTCGATCCGCAGACCGTCCACCAGGCCCTCGCGGAACCACCGCACAATTTCCTCATGGGACTCGTCAAAGACCCAGGGGACCTCCACTCGAACGCCGGCCAGGGAGTTGACGGCGAAGAAGCGACGGTAGTTCAGTTCGGCATCCGCACGACGCCAGCCCACCAGTTCATAGTGCTGGCGGGAATGGACTTCCTGCGGGGTATCGCCGTCGTTGAAGCTGCCCTCGGCGAGCGGGAAGCGGTGATCGTAATAATGGAGTTCACCGTCGGCCAGTTTGAGCTGGTCAACATCGTCATCGCTGCCCAGCACCGGGATACGGATCTTGCCGCCGCCGAAGTCCCAGTCGACGTCGAAAGCCTCGGCGTACTTGGACTTACGGCCTTCCTTGAGCAGGTCCCACCACCAGGGGTTCTGTCCCGGTGTTGCTACACCCATGTGGTTGGGCACGATGTCCGCCAGGACACCGAGCCCCTGCTCACGGGCGGCCTTGGACAAGGCAGCCAAACCCTCCGGTCCCCCACGTGAGGGATCCACGGTGGAGGGATCGGTCACGTCATAACCGTGGTCCGAGCCCTCCTCCGCCGTGAGGATCGGCGAGACGTACACCCAGTCGATACCAAGGTTGTGCAGGTAGCCGGTCAGCTTGGCCGCGTCCTGAAGCGTGAAGCTTGGGCGGATCTGGAGCCTGTACGTGGAGACCGGCGTCCTCATGCTTTGTCCCCTTCTGCGTCCTCTTCCGCCTCCGGAGCTTCGGTAGCTTCGGTAGCTTCGGCGTCGGTAGCCTCGCTGCCGGCGTCGTCATCCTTGTAATCCAGAGCCAAGGACGACACCGCCGGCGCCGTGATCGAAGCGGTCTCAGGCGTGCTGGTCTGGGTCAGTGCCGCCAGCGAAGCAGCCACGGAGTGGTCCGGCTCGACCTCGGGCGCGGTGTGGGCGCGGAGGACCACGAGCGACTTTCCGGCGACCATGAGGATCTGCTCCGGCTTGACGACGTCGGCCACGGCGCCTTCAGCGCCGGTGTCGATCATGACGTCCCAGGCGGGGGCGTATTCTTCGGACGGGATCCTGAAGCCCACCTCATCCACGTCCGCGTTGAAGTACAGCAGGAAGTTGACGTCGGTGATCCGTCGGCCCTGGTTGTCCTGGCCGCGGATGCCGTCGCCGTTCAGGAAGACTCCCACGGACCGGCCCAAGGCGGCGTCCCAGTCTTCGGGAGCCATGGTGCCGCCGTCCTTATCCAGCCACACGATGTCCGGAAGGCGTTCGCCCTCGCCACGGATCGCCGGGCGTCCGTCAAAGAAGCGGCTCCGCCGGAGGCTCGGGTGCTTGGCGCGGAGGGCGCTGACTGCAGCGGTGAACTCGATCAGCGGTTGGTCGACGTTTTCCCAGTCGATCCACGTGAGCTCGGAGTCCTGGCAGTAACCGTTGTTGTTGCCCTGCTGGGTGCGGCCAAGTTCGTCGCCGTGCAGGAGCATGGGGACACCCTGGGACAGGAACAGGGAAGCAATGAAGTTCCGTTGCTGGCGGGCACGCAAGCCGAGCACCGTGGGATCATCCGTGGGTCCTTCGACGCCACAGTTCCAGGAGCGGTTGTGGGATTCGCCGTCGTTGTTGTCCTCACCATTGGCGTCATTGTGCTTCTCGTTGTAGGAAACGAGGTCCATCAAGGTGAAGCCGTCATGGGCGGTGACAAAGTTGATGGAGGCATAGGGCCGGCGGCCGGAGTGCTCGTACAGGTCGGCCGAGCCTGTGAGGCGCGAGGCAAATTCACCCAGGGTGGACGGCTCGCCCCGCCAGAAGTCGCGGACGGTGTCCCGGTACTTGCCGTTCCATTCCGTCCACTGTGGCGGGAAGTTGCCCACCTGGTAGCCACCCGGGCCAACGTCCCACGGCTCCGCGATGAGCTTGACCTGGGACACTACCGGGTCCTGCTGAATGAGTTCGAAGAACGTGGAGAGCTTGTCCACGTCATAGAACTCGCGGGCAAGCGTGGAGGCGAGGTCAAAACGGAAACCGTCGACGTGCATCTCCGTGACCCAGTAGCGCAGGGAGTCCATGAGCAGCTGGAGCGAGTGCGGGTGCCGGACATTCAGGGAGTTCCCTGTACCGGTGTAGTCCATGTAGTACTTCTGGTCGTCCTCCACCAGGCGGTAGTAGGCCGAGTTGTCGATGCCCTTGAAGGACAGCGTGGGCCCCAGGTGGTTGCCTTCGGCCGTGTGGTTGTACACGACGTCGAGGATGACCTCAATGCCTGCGGTGTGCAGGGCACGGACCATCGCTTTGAAGTCCTGGACCTGCTGGCCGGTATCGCCCTTGGAGCTGTAGCTGTTGTGCGGGGCGAAGAAGCCAATGGTGTTGTAGCCCCAGTAGTTGTTCAGGCCCTTGTCCTGCAGGATGCCGTCATTCACGAACTGGTGCACCGGCATCAGCTCGATGGCTGTGATCCCGAGCTTCTGCAGGTGGGAAATGACTGCCGGATGGGCGACGCCGGCATAGGTACCGCGCTGCTCTTCGGGTACCTCGGGATGCAGCTGGGTGAGGCCCTTGACGTGGGCTTCGTAGATGACCGACTTGTGGTACGGGATGCGCGGAAGCTTGTCTCCGTCCCAGTCGAAGAACGGGTTAATGACCACGCCCAGCATCATGTGGGGAGCGGAATCGTCGTCATTGCGGGAATCAGGGTCTCCAAGGTTGTAGGAGAACAACGCCGGGTCCCAGTCAATCTGCCGGTGGACTGCCTTGGCATACGGGTCCAGCAGGAGCTTGTTCGGGTTGAACCGCAATCCTGCATCGGGATCATAAGGACCGTGCACCCGGTAGCCGTACTTCTGCCCTGGCTGTGCCTGCGGAAGGTAGCAGTGCCACACATAGCCGTCCACTTCCGTGACTTCGACGCGCTCTTCCACGCCGTCGTCATCGAAGAGGCATAGTTCCACCCGCTCAGCCCTTTCGCTGAACAAAGCAAAGTTGGTGCCCGTGCCGTCAAACGTGGCGCCGAGCGGATAAGCCGATCCAGGCCAGACTTCCATGCGTTCTCCTCTTGGATGATGCGAACAACTGCTGCAAGCCTACTCATGACCTACGACAAGACAGTAACCTTACCGTTTTCTCGAGTCGCATTCCGCGCTGAGCGAACCCAGAACGTGGGGTACAGCCCCCATGATCGCCGAGGCAGTAAGGGGCCCCCCGTCAAAAACCCGCGACGCTGCGGTGCCGGCACGGCCATGAACGGTAGCCGCAACTGCCGCCACAGCAGCCCAGCGGTCCTCCACTGCCAGCCCCAAGGCTGCGTAAGCGCCATCGTCGTCCGTCAGTGCCTCAGCGGACTGGGCCATCAACGATCCCAGCACCCCCGCCAGGACGTCCCCGCTTCCCGCGGTGGCCATCCAAGGCGTCCCCTCGGACTGGCTGAAAACAACGCCCGACGGCGACGCCACCAGTGTGGAGGCACCCTTCAGGAGCACTGTGGCCCCGGTTTGTTGGGCAGCCAGGCGGACAAAATGGAGCGGCCTGGACTCGACGTCCTCACGGGTCACAGCCACCTCCCCGGCCGCATGCAAGGAGCCAAGCAGGGTAGCGAGCTCACCGGCATGCGGGGTAAGAATCCAGTTCGCAGGACAACGCTCCGGGAGGAGGCTCAGGGCGCCGGCGTCGACCACCACCGGCAGCCCGGCGTCCAAGGCGGACCGAAACGCCTTGCGGGCGCGGTCCTGTTGCTCATTCCCGTCCACGCCGGGTCCGATCAGCCACGCTTGCACGCGGCCGGGTTCATCGCTTTCCCACAGCGATTCCGGGGTACGGGCCAGGACTTGGCGGGCAGCAGCCTCCGGCCCTTGGTAACGGACCATGCCCACACCGGAGACGGCGGCCGCATGCACGCACAATTCGGCCGCCCCCACGTATCGCTCCGAACCGGCCACCACACCCAGCAGTCCCCTGGAGTACTTCTGGGAGCGGCGGGTAGGCCGGGGCAGCAAGAGCGCTGCGTCCTTGGCGGTCAGCCGGCGCAGTTCCGGTGCGGCCAACAGGTGCTCGATGCCGATGTCCACCAGCACCACGCGGCCCGCACAGCCTTCGCCGGGGTCGGCCAGCAGTCCGGCCTTGATACCACCGAATGTGACCGTGACATCGGCCTCCAGGACCGGCCAGTGCACTTCGCCCGAGTTGGCGTCAACGCCGCTGGGAACATCACAGGCCACCACGCACGCGGGACCGAGCTCCTGCAGGCAGGCAACCAACTCCGCAGCGGCACCGCGCAGCCCACCCCGGGCACCTGTCCCGAGCAGGGCATCGATGACGACGTCGCTTCCGGCAGCCACGACGGCCAGCTCTTCGGGGTCGCCGGATTCCAGGTGGAGCACCCGGCCACCCGCAGCTTCAAACGCAGCCAGCCCTTCCGGATGGGCCGCGTCCGCGGCGAGTACCGCCGTCGTTCGCATTCCCCGGCGCGCCAGCATGGAGGCAGCGAACAGGCCGTCGCCACCGTTGTTTCCCTTGCCGGCCAGCACGGTAACGCTGGCACCGGTGAGCTTGCGCCTTTTCCGGACTTCGCGGACAACTTCCTGCGCCAGGCCATAGGCTGCCCGCTGCATGAGAACAGCGCCCTCACCGGAGTCCAGGAGCGGTTGTTCCGCGTTCCTGATCTGTTGTCCGGTGAAGGCGCTGATCATTGTTCTGTTGTGCCTGCCCTAGCCCTCGGCCAGGACCGTGGCCGTGGCGATGCCGCCGTCGTGGCTCATGGACAGGTGCCAGCGCTTGACGCCCTTGGCTTCGGCAACGGCCAGAACCGTTCCCTTCACCTGCACGGTGGGGCCGTTCTCATCAAGGCCGATCCAGCAGTCCTGCCAGTTCATACCTGCAGGAGCGCCCAGGACCTTTGCCACCGCTTCCTTCGCGGCAAACCGGGCAGCCAGGGAACGCGTGTTGAGTTCCCTCTCCGCGGGCACGAACAAACGGTCCCTTAGTCCCGGTGTCCGCTCCAGCTGCCGTCCGAACCGCTCGATGTCTACGACGTCTACGCCAATGCCAACAATCATGCGGTTATTCTACGGTCACGCTCTTGGCGAGGTTACGCGGCTGGTCGACGTCGTAGCCCTTCGCTCCTGCAAGCTCTGCTGCGAAGATCTGCAGCGGAACCGTGGTGAGCAGCGGCATAAGCAGCGTGGGGGTCTCCGGTACGTAGAACACGTGCTCTGCGTAGTCCTTGACCGACTCGTCGCCTTCCTCGGCAATAACCAGGGTGCGGGCACCACGTGCACGGACTTCCTGGATGTTGCTGACCACCTTGGAGTGCAGGGAATCGCGGCCACGCGGGGACGGCACCACGACGAAGACGGGCTGGCCGTCGTCGATCAGGGCGATCGGACCGTGCTTGAGTTCACCGGCGGCAAAGCCTTCGGCGTGGATGTAGGCGATTTCCTTGAGCTTCAAGGCGCCTTCCAATGCCACCGGGTAGCCGACGTGGCGGCCGAGGAACAGCACGGACTTCTCGTCCTTCATGCTGCGGGCAAGTTCGCGCAACGGGCCGGAGCCGTCCAGGATCTGCTGGATCTTGGCAGGAATCTTGCCGAGGTCCGCCAGGACATCCTTGATCTGGCCGCTGAAGATGTTGCCACGCAACTGCGCCAGGTAGAGGCCAAGGAGGTAGGCGGCGGTGATCTGAGCCAGGAACGCCTTGGTGGAAGCCACGGCGATTTCCGGGCCGGCGTGCGTGTACAGCACGGCGTCGGATTCACGCGGGATGGTTGATCCGTTGGTGTTGCAGATGGAGATCGTCTTGGCGCCCTGTTCGCGGGCGTAGCGGACGGCCATGAGGGTGTCCATGGTCTCACCGGACTGGCTGATGGAGACCACCAGGGTGTTGGCGTCCACGATCGGATCGCGGTAACGGAACTCGTGGGCGAGCTCAACCTCGGTGGGGATCCGGCACCAGTTCTCGATTGCGTACTTGGCCACGAGGCCGGCGTATGCAGCAGTACCGCAGGCGAGGACGATGATCTTGTTGACCTGCTTGAGCAGCTCGGGATCGATACGGAGTTCATCCAGGGTCAGCTTGCCGTTCAGGTCCGAACGGCCCAGCAGGGTCTGGCCTACGGCGTCGGGCTGATCGTGGATTTCCTTCTCCATGAAGGAGTTGAAGCCGCCCTTTTCCGCGGAAGCAGGATCCCAGTCAACGTGGTATTCCTTGCCCTCGGCCGGAGCGCCGAAGAAGTCGGTGATCTCCACGGAGTCGGCGGTGATGGTGACGATCTGGTCCTGGCCTAGTTCGACTGCACGGCGGGTGTAGTCGATGAAGCCGGAGACATCCGAACCGAGGAAGTTCTCACCGTCGCCGAGGCCCACCACGAGCGGGGAGTTACGGCGGGCAGCAACGACGACGTCGGGCTGGTCGGCGTGAACGGCCAGGAGCGTGAAGGCTCCTTCGAGGCGCTGGCATGCCAGGCGCATCGCGGCGGTGAGGTCACCGCCGTCGCCATTCGCGGAACGGAAGATATCGCCCAGCAGGGCGGCAGCAACTTCGGTGTCCGTTTCGGATTCGAAGGTGACGCCCTTGGCGAGGAGTTCCTGCTTGAGTTCGGCGAAGTTTTCGATGATGCCGTTGTGGATCAACGCCAGGCGGCCACCGTCGGAGAGATGGGGGTGGGCGTTACGGTCGGTGGGTCCGCCGTGGGTGGCCCAACGGGTGTGGCCAATGCCGGTCAGGGATTCCGGGACCGGGTTTGCTTCAAGTTCGCTGACCAGGTTGCTCAGCTTTCCGGACTTTTTCCGGGACGAGATGGTCCCGTCAGCCACTACTGCGACGCCAGCGGAGTCGTAGCCGCGGTACTCAAGACGACGCAGCCCCTCCACAACGACGTCAAGGGCGCTGTGCTCAGCTGCCTTACGAGACGAATTGCCAACATAGCCTACGATTCCACACATGAGGTCAAGCCTACCGGCTCAGTCAAACAACTGACGTGGGACATCCCCTCTCCTCGCCTGACTGGTGAGACACGGATCACGACTCCGGCCATCGCTGCCCGTCGCGCATTTCCTGATCAGCCCTGCGGAGGGCAGAATCGAGAGCGTGACTTTGCAACGCACCGAAGCAAATGGCGACGGCGCTTCTCCCTTTGTTGAGCTGGACCGGCAGACCTGGTCCCGGCTTGCGGCCCAGATGGAGCAGCCCCTCAACGAAGAGGACATCTTCCGCCTCCGCGGCCTCGGCGACCCCCTTGATATGAAGGAAGTACGGGAGGTGTATCTCCCGCTTTCCCGCCTCCTGCACCTCTACGTGGAGGCCTCGCACCAGCTGCACGCAGCCACCACTACCTTCCTTGGCGAACAAACACTGCGCACGCCCTTCGTGATCGGCGTGGCCGGATCCGTCGCGGTGGGCAAGTCCACCATCGCCCGTGTGCTCCGCGAGATGCTCCGCCGCTGGCCCGGGACCCCGAATGTGGAACTCATCACCACCGATGGATTCCTCTATCCCTTGGCCGAGCTGAAGCGGCGCCATCTGCTCGAGCGGAAAGGGTTCCCCGAGTCCTATGACCGGCGTGCGCTGTTACGCTTCGTGTCCGCCGTCAAGGGCGGCGCCGAGGAAGTGCGGGCGCCTTGGTACTCGCACGTCACCTACGACATCGTGCCGGGCAAGGAAGTGGTGGTCCGCCGGCCCGACGTCCTGATTGTGGAAGGCCTCAACGTGTTGGCGCCCGCACGCCCCCGCATCGACGGGAAGCAGGGCCTGGCCCTGAGCGACTTCTTCGATTTCTCCATCTACGTCGACGCCAAGACCTCCTACATCGAGGAATGGTACGTAGACCGGTTCCGCAAGCTCCGCACCACGGCCTTCGCCCAGCCGGAGTCCTACTTCCACCGCTACGCCACCCTGTCTGACGAGGACGCCGAGTCAACCGCCCGTGGCATCTGGAAGCGGATCAACGAACCCAACCTCGAAGAGAACGTCCTCCCCACCCGGGGGCGCGCCCAGCTGGTGCTCACCAAGGATGCGGACCACTCCATCCGGCGCATGCTTCTGCGGAAGGTATGACGCCCGTGGGAAGCACAGGGCAGCCCAGCAGGCGGGCATTCACGGGGCTGTTGACCGCCGGCGCCGGTCTCATCGCCCTCTCCGCCTGCACCCCTGAGACGTCCACGCCCTCCCCCGCTGCGGCTGACGCGCCAACCGGCACTCCCTCAGCAGCCGCCACTACCCCCGCTCCGGAAGTGACTCCTGCGGCAGCGGCCACCAGCACTCCAACGTCAGCTGCATCCAGTCCGTCGCCGTCGGGCGCTGCCGCTACGCAGTACTCACTCACCGACCCCGCCAGCCCCTGGGTGGTGGTCAACAAGCACCGTCCCCTGAACCCGCAAAACTACGTGCCCGCCGATCTGGTGCAGCCCGCCGTGCGGCTCGCCGTCAGCGGCGAAGCGAGCCTGCTGAACACTACGACAGCGGCTGCCGCAGAAAAGATGTTCGGCGCGGCGGCAGCGGAGGGCGTCATCATGGCCTTGGCCTCCGGCTACCGGTCCTATTCCACCCAAGTGGCCACCTACAACGGCTACGTCGCCGGCAGCGGCCAGGCAGCTGCGGACCGTGCGTCGGCCAGGCCGGGCTTCTCCGAACACCAAACCGGCTGGTCCTTCGACATCTCCGACGGCGGTGGAGCATGCAGCTTCCAGCCATGTTTCGCGGAACAGCCTGCCGCAGTATGGGCCAAAGCGAACGCATACAAGTTCGGCTTCGTGGTCCGCTATCCGTGGATGTTCCACGAGATCACCGGCTACTTCTACGAGTCATGGCACCTGAGGTACATCGGCGTGGAGGCAGCCACGGCCATGGCCACGGGCGGCATTGCCACCTTGGAGGAGTACTTTGGCCTGGAGGCCGCGCCGGACTACCTGTGAGATCCAGCGGCGGGCTGCTCCCGCTTTAACGAACGCGGCCCGCTCCCCTTTCCGAGGGCGGGCCGCTTTCGTAAAGTCAGAGCCTCAGACAGCCAGCTCGGTAGACACTGCCAAACGTTCCTTGACCACGGCAGCCAGGCCGGTGCAGATGCGCTCAGCGGTTTCCATGTCCGCAGCTTCAACCATGACGCGCACCAGCGCTTCCGTGCCGGAAGGACGGAGCAATACACGGCCAGTCTCGCCGAGTTCCTCAGTAGCGGCGGCAACGGCAGCTGCCACGCCCTCATCGGTTCCGGCGCGGGCCTTGTCCACGCCCTTGACGTTGATCATGAGCTGCGGAAGCTTGGTCATCGCGGTAGCGAGTTCCTGCAGGCTGCGTCCGGTGAGCGCCACTTGGGCAGCCAGCTGGAGACCGGTCAGGACACCGTCGCCCGTGGTGGCGTAGTCGGAGAAGATCACGTGG
Source organism: Paenarthrobacter ureafaciens (assembly GCF_004028095.1). Classification (NCBI taxonomy): domain Bacteria; kingdom Bacillati; phylum Actinomycetota; class Actinomycetes; order Micrococcales; family Micrococcaceae; genus Paenarthrobacter; species Paenarthrobacter ureafaciens. The sequence continues at coordinate 60,399 of NZ_SBHM01000007.1, forward strand.
CCGGACTGTTCGCCGCCCAGGTTGTAGCCGCCGTCGCGCATCTCCTCGAGGACGTAGCGGTCTCCAACGGCGGTTTCACGGATGGTGATGCCGGCGTCGCGAAGGGCGATCTTCAGTCCAAGGTTGCTCATCACGGTGGCAACCAGGATGTTGTCCTTGAGCTTGCCGGCCTTGTTCAGGGCCAACGCCAAGATGGCCATGATCTGGTCGCCATCCACCTCGTTTCCGGCGTGGTCAACGGCAAGGCAACGGTCGGCGTCGCCGTCGTGGGCAATGCCCAGGTCCGCACCGTGCTGAACCACCGCTTCCTTGAGCGGGCCAAGGTGCGTGGAGCCGACGCCGTCGTTAATGTTCAGGCCGTCAGGCTCGGCGCCGATGACAACCACATCGGCGCCTGCGTCCTTGAATACCTGAGGCGAGCAACCGCTGGCAGCACCGTGCGCGCAGTCCAGGACTACTTTGAGGCCGTCCAAGCGCTTGGGCAGCGTGCGGAGGAGATGGACGATGTAGCGGTCCTCGGCGTCGGAGAAACGCTGGATGCGGCCAACGTCGCCACCCACGGGGCGCTGCGGCTCCTTGCCGAGCTGCGCCTCGATGGCATCTTCCACCTCGTCGGGGAGCTTCTGTCCGCCCCGGGCAAAGAACTTAATGCCGTTGTCCGGCGCCGGGTTGTGGGAGGCCGACAGCATCACGCCGAAGTCGGCGTCGAGGTCTGCCACCAAGTAAGCGGCGGCGGGAGTGGGCAGCACACCGGCGTCGTAGACGTCCACGCCGGAGCTCGAAAGCCCGGCTTCGACGGCCGCGGCGAGGAATTCACCGCTGGCCCGGGGGTCCCTGGCGACGACGGCGCGCGGCCGCTTACCGTCGGTTGTGCGGTCATGGCCGAGTACGACGGCGGCGGCCTGGGCGAGCTGCATAGCCAGCTCCGCGGTAAGCAATCCGTTCGCGAGACCGCGCACGCCATCTGTTCCAAATAATCTAGACATCGGGTCAAGTTTAGACGACGGCGGCCCGGCACCCGTTCACGGCGCGTACGGGAGCGTCACGCCCGCCGCGGTTTCCGCACGTTAAACGACGGAAGCCCGCCCCACCAAATAGTGGAAACGGGCTTCCGTGCCCCGCGAGGGGGCGAAACGCAATTTAGCGCTTGGAGTACTGCTGAGCCTTACGTGCCTTCTTGAGACCGGCCTTCTTACGCTCGATGACGCGGGCGTCACGAGTGAGGAAGCCAGCCTTCTTGAGGGTGGGGCGGTTGTTCTCGACGTCGATCTCGTTCAAGGAACGAGCAATGCCGAGACGCAGTGCGCCAGCCTGGCCGGAGGGGCCACCGCCGTGGATACGGGCGATGACGTCGTAAGCACCTTCGAGGTCAAGAACGCGGAACGGTTCGTTGACATCCTGCTGGTGCAGCTTGTTCGGGAAGTAGTTGGCCAGCTCGCGGCCGTTGATGGTCCACTTGCCGGAACCCGGAACAACGCGAACGCGTGCAACGGCTTCCTTGCGACGGCCAACAGCTGCACCGGCAACGGTCAGTGCGGGGCGCTCCTTCTTGGGCGCGTCCTCGGCGGGTGCGCTTTCAGAGGTGTAGCTGGTGAGGTTTTCCTCAGCCTCGACGGCTTCGGCGGTCAGTTCTTCGTTCTGAGCCACGGTTCTCCTTGAATAAAAAGTTGTTTGGTGGCCAGGACTACTGGGCGACCTGGGTGATTTCGAAAGTCTTCGGCTGCTGTGCAGCGTGCGGGTGCTCCGGGCCTGCGTAGACCTTGAGCTTGCCCAGCTGCTGGGCTGCAAGGGAGTTCTTGGGGAGCATGCCCTTGATGGCCTTCTCAACAGCGCGAACCGGGTTCTTCTCCAGCAGTTCTGCGTAGTTGACGGAGGTCAGGCCGCCCGGGTAACCGGAGTGGCGGTATGCGCGCTTCTGCTCCAGCTTGGCGCCGGTGAGGGCGACCTTTTCAGCGTTGATGATGATGACGAAGTCGCCCATGTCCATGTGGGACGCAAAGGTCGGCTTGTGCTTTCCGCGCAGCAGTGTTGCGGTCTGGCTGGCAAGACGACCAAGGACAACATCGGTGGCGTCAATGACGTGCCACTGGCGGTTGATATCGCCGGGCTTCGGGGTGTACGTACGCACGGTTTTGCCTCGTTCTTGTTCTGGCGTTCATGTTTTGGGACACGCAATAAGACGTGCACCTACTCTGTATGCGTTACCGGAGCAGAGGTGAGGGCTCTATAGACCAGTCATCCCAAAGTCTCGAAATGCCACCCGGGTTACTGACCCTGCAACTGGATCCCCAAGTGGGCATGTGTCATCGAGATAGGACACGCACAACGACTATAAACAATACCTTCAACGGTATGTCCGGGTCAAAATGGGGTGACCGCGCCTTGGGGCCGGCTGCCTTTAAGGAGGGCTCATGACCGACGGACTTACCCTGCCGCTCCTGCTCGCCCTGGGCGGCCTGCTGTTGAGTCCCTTGAGTGAGCTGCTCATCGCCCGGTCGCTCCCCCGGCTCGGCGGGCTTCCCTCTCTAAGGGTACGGATCACGACGGCGGCAGTCACCGCGCTGCTGTTCGGCTTGCTGGGGTGGCGTTTTGGTATTTCCCCGGAGCTGCCGGCCTTTCTTTTATTGGCCCTTCTTGGAGTGCAGCTTTCCCGAATTGATTTTGCCCTCCATTTACTGCCGAACGGCCTTGTTCTGAGTCTTCTGGGGGGCGGCTTGGTACTCCTGGGGGTCTCTTCCGCGCTCTCACCGGGGTGGCCGGAGCTGCTCAGAGCCCTCCTCGGAGGGCTGGTTTTGTTCGCCGGCTACCTGATTTTGGGAATTATTTCGCCGCGCAGCCTCGGAATGGGCGATGTGAAGCTCGCAGCTCCGCTTGGACTGTACTTGGGGTACTTGGGTTGGAAGCAAGTACTCTTCGGCGGACTACTGGGGTTCGTGGTGGGCGGGGTGCTCACGGTGCTGATGTTACGGCTGAGATCCGCGGAAAAACCGGCCGAAACGGCCCACGGCCCCGCTATGGTTGCAGCTGCCCTGGGCGTCGTGCTGGTGCTCCAGTAGTACGTCCTTAGCTCTTCTCTTCGGGGTCCGCAGCGGCCGGTTCCGCCCGGAAAAACCTAAGTCTCCTGAGCTTTCCAAGTAGTCCCATGGCTGTTTCCGTGCCAAAACTGAGTACTCCCCCGGGACCCTACGTGTGAGCGGATATTGGCGCGCCAATAAATCGAGTACGACTACGCATTGTTCCTTGCCATGCCCCTGGGGAATTCTTGAGACATCGAATTCCGGACCGCTAAAGGAAATACGGGGGTAGTTCGGAGGACGTAGCAAATTCACATAATTTGCGGACCTATAACCCATTATTTGACAAATCATTATCTGGGAAGGATTTTCCAATGTCTTCACTTATGCTTTCCGTCACCACGTTCATCGCCGGCATCAAGACCCGCCTCACCAAGGAAGAGAAGGGCGCCACGATGGTTGAGTACGGCATCATGATCGCGTTTATTGCCCTCTTGGTTTTGGGAGCTGTTTCCCTCCTCGGCCCGCAGATCGCCAACCTGTTCACACAGGTCGACAACGCCATCTAGCTGATCGCTTTACAGGCTGGCTCTGGTGGCGACCGTCACCGGAGCCAGCTTGCTTTCATCGTCCTATCTGGGAAGGCCATGGACTTATGGAACGGAAGGAACGCGGTGCAGTAGCTATTGAGATGGCTATTCTGCTCCCGCTGCTGCTCCTGATTTTGATCGGCATTATCGAATTCGGACGCGTCCTGAATGTACAAGTGTCTCTGACGCAGGCGGCCCGTGAAGGCGCCCGGTACGCCGCTGTTCACTACCAGGATGGAGCTTTGGATGTCTCGGGGACGGCGTTGGCGGCGGCTCCATCCCTGAACGGGTTGGGTGTAACGGTCAGTGACAATGCTGCCAGCTGCTCTCCTGGATCGAATGTGACAGTCACCACCAGCGTTGCGTTACCCTCCATGTCCGGTTTTCTCGACGCCGGTTTCTTCGGCGCACCGGGCATCTTTCCCATGAACATGTCTGGGGTCGGGGTGATGAGATGCGGTGGTTAAGCCGTCAGCAGAAGAAGGCGAATCGTCATCCAGGTTCGCGTCGAGATTCCACTGAACGCGGCGCAGCCACCATCGTGGTTGCCGGGATGATGGTTGTGTTGCTGGGCTTTGCAGCCTTGGCAGTAGACGTAGGAGCGCTGTACGCCGAAAAGGCCCAATTACAAAACGGAGCTGATGCGGCTGCCTTGGCGATCGCCACCGATTGCGCCGAAGGCAGTTGCGGAGACAGCACCGCAACCGGTAACCAATTCGCCAACATCAACGCCAACGACAGTTCAAGCGGCGCGGCTGTCTCCTTTCCCGCTGCCACCACCGTTCGGGTGGAGACCAATGCCAGGGACAGCGCTGGTCAGAACAGTTTCTCCCTGTATTTTGCACGCGTTCTTGGGTTTGAATCCGCAACCGTGACCGCATCCGCAGAAGCCTCCTGGGGGGCGCCGTCCGCTGCCACAACCCTCCCTTGGACGGTGAGTGAGTGCGTATTCAAGAAATACCTTTCGCCAACCCAGCTCGCGTCATTGAACTCGACAGGAACTTTTGCAGGCGATCCAGTCCCCACACACCTTCTTCTGCGCTATGACGAAAACACGCCGACAGTGCCCGGATGCGCAGCCCAGAACGGTTATCAGCCAGGAGGGTTCGGATGGCTGGTCACCGATGCAGGCTGCTCCACGGAAATCTCTCTCAACGCGACTGTCAACGGACAGCCAGGAAACCACTTTCCTAATGCAGCAGGTTGCAACGCAGCACTGGCAAACATCATGAATGAGCCTGCTCTGATACCCCTATTCAACTCAGCTACCGGAAACGGAAGCAATGCGAAATACACCCTTATCGGTTTCGCCGCGTTTCAAGTAACCGGCTATAAGTTCAGCGGCTCTGGGGCCGTCGTGGACCCTCTTGCTCCTAGTTGCAACGGAAATTGCCGCGGGCTTCAGGGGTACTTCACCCGATTCGTAAGTCTCGAGGAGGGCATGCAGCCGACAGGCGGTGGTCCGAATTACGGCGCCTCTGTCGTCTATCTCACCGAGTAGCGCAGCTACTCAATCTCGCAGCACAATTCAAAGGAGTAGAAGTGAAAGCACGCCTACTGGGAGGCATTGCAGCACTGCTGTTAGCAGTCATCGGCACCGTTTTGCTGGTCACCTACGTTCAGGGGGCAGACAAGCGGGCGCAGCAAGGGCTCGATCCCGTCAATGTACTTGTAGTCAAAGAAAAAATCCCGGCCGGCACAAAGGCTGAGGAACTGGGAACCAAGGTCAAAACCGAAAGCCTGCCGCAATCCGCAGTTGCCCCGGGCACCATCAATGCCTTGGGCGACCAGAAAGGCAAAGTCACCAGCGTCGATCTGCAGCCGGGCGAACAGCTCCTTGGTGTGAAGCTGGTCAATCCGAACGAATTGGTTCCGGGAACAGTTCCTGTCCCTGAAGGCCTTCAGGAAACTACCTTCGTACTCGCCCCGGAACGTATTCTGGGCGGGCGTATCGAAGCCGGCGACACCGTTACGGTTTTCGCGTCGTTCAAGCTAGATGACGCTGTCTCAGCTGGAGCCAACCTTCCAGCTTCCATGACCGGCTGGAAGAACTTCACGGAACTGCTTTACCACGACGTCTTGGTTACTGCTGTCCAGCAAGCCGCTCCCGATGCTGAAAAATCGGCAGGAAGTGACAAAGGCGTCGCCCTTCCAAATGGTTCGGCGTATGTAACTGTCGCCTTGAGTGATGCAAACGCCAGCAAGATGGTCTTCGGAGCCGAGTTCGGCACTCTCTGGCTTTCCAAGCAGACGGACAAGACGACGAAGAGCGAACCTCCTACAACGACTTTTGGAGGGCTGGTCCAATGACTCGCTTTGTAGCCATAACGGCAGTTCGCGATTTCGAGGCACGGGTGCGCCAGGCAATCTCCGGAGCTCTGCATGGTGACCTGCAGACCCTGTCTCCTGATGTCCTGCAGGGTGGAACGGACGACGTCTTTAAGCAGTTGACCGGAGCGCCCCCGGAAGTCATGATCCTGGGACCAGGCGTAGCGTCGGACGACGCTCTGAAGCTGGCTACGGTCTTCGACCTGCAGTATCCGGAAATAAGCCTGCTACTGGTGTCGGCGCCTGAACCGGACCTCGTTTTGCGTGCAATGCACGCCGGTGTCAGGGACGTTATCTCACCTGATATCGAGGTGAGCGAACTTCGCGTTCTATTGGAGCGCGCGTGCTTGGCATCGGCCAGCCGGCGGAGAGGAATGCAGCCGCCAGCCGAATCCGGACACGACCGCGGCCGCGTTATCGCAGTCATGTCGCCGAAGGGTGGTGTTGGCAAAACGACGGTTGCTACGAATCTTGCAGTTGGCTTGGGTGCAGTGGCACCCATGAGTGTGGTGATCGTCGACCTGGATCTCCAATTCGGAGACGTGGCATCGGGCCTGCTGCTCGAACCCGAACACACCATCACGGATGCCGTTCACGGTCCGGCCGCCCAGGATTCGATGGTACTGAAAGCCTTTCTTTCCGTGCATCCTTCCGGGATCTACGCCCTCTGTGCTCCCAAGCATCCGTCCGAGTCCGACTACATCACCGCCGAGCATGTTTCCAAGCTGATAAATCAGCTTGCCACCGAATTCAAGTACGTCGTGGTCGATACGGCGCCCGGACTAGGCGAACACTGCCTGGCTACCTTGGAACTTGCCACGGACGGTGTGTGGGTATGCGGCATGGATGTACCCAGCGTCCGTGGTCTGAGGAAAAGCTTCAGCGTGTTGAAAGAGCTGCAACTTCTTCCACAAGGCAGGCACACCGTTCTCAATTTCGCCGACAGAAAGAGTGGCATCTCCGTTCAGGACGTGGAAGCAACCATCGGTGTTCCAATTGACACGGTCATTCCCAGGTCCCGAAACCTGCCCTTTTCAACCAACAGAGGGGTGCCTGTACTCCAAGGCAGCTCCCGCGACTCAGCCGCCAAGGGCCTCAGGAAGTTGGTCGACCGATTCGACCCGCGGTTGGCAACCGTCCAGCCGACCAAAGTTCACAGAAGGGTAGTGGTGTCATGAAGCTGTCCGAACGACTTTCGAAGAACCACCCGTTCAGTGCTGCCGAAGATCCGGGCGACAGCAACGGTAAAGGCGCCACCTTTGAATCGGACCTACCTTTAGTTTCCGACACAGCTTCTCACGCAAGTCCACTCTTGGGAGGAGCGCCGACTACTCCGGTGGTTGACGCGCTGGCCGGTCTCAAACAACGGGCGGCATCGGCACTCTTCGAGAAAATGGGAACGCGGAGCAGCGACACGTCTGCTTCGGAAGAGGACCTCCGAACCTTCGCCATCGACGAGCTCTCTACCTTCATCGATGACGAGCAAGTGCCGCTCTCCCCCGAAGAGCGCCGGCGGCTGATACGGGAAATTTCCGATGAAGTAATGGGCTTCGGCCCACTCCAACGTCTGCTGGAGGACCCCTCGGTAACTGAGGTAATGGTCAACAGGTTCGATCAAATCTACGTGGAACGCCACGGGCAACTCGCCCTGACTGACCTGCAATTCAGTTCCGACGCCCAGCTACGGAAAGTCATCGAAAGAATCGTCTCCAAGGTCGGGCGACGAATAGACGAATCATCGCCTTTGGTTGATGCCAGGTTGGAGGACGGCTCCCGCGTCAACGCCATCATTCCTCCGCTTGCGGTGAACGGTCCCTCGCTGACCATCCGGAAATTCAGCCACGTTCCGTTGACCGTTCGGAACCTCATCGACTGGGGCTCAATGAGCCACGAGATGGCCGAGTTGTTGAGCGCTTGTGTTCAAGCGCGGCTGAACATCATTGTTTCGGGTGGTACGGGCACAGGAAAGACGACGCTTCTCAATGTCTTGTCGTCCTTTATCCCGGAGGCAGACCGGATCGTCACCATCGAGGATGCTGTGGAGCTCCAGTTGCAGCAGCGGCATGTTGTCAGGCTCGAGAGCCGGCCACCCAATATTGAGGGCAAGGGAGCTGTCACCATCAGGGACCTCGTGCGAAATTCGCTTCGAATGCGGCCCGACAGAATCATTGTTGGCGAGGTTCGAGGAGGCGAATCCCTCGACATGCTCCAAGCGATGAACACAGGTCACGACGGTTCCTTGTCCACCGTGCATGCCAATTCACCACGGGACGCCATCTCGCGTTTGGAAACCCTGGTGCTGATGGCCGGCATGGACCTGCCACTCCGGGCGATTAGGGAACAGGTTTCCTCGGCCGTTGACGTCATCGTCCAGGTGACGCGTTTACGTGACGGTTCCCGCCGGGTAACCCACGTCACCGAAGTCCAAGGCATGGAAGGCGAAGTCGTGACACTCCAAGACGCATTCCTGTTCGATTATTCGGCCGGTGTCGATCAGCAGGGGCGTTTCCTTGGCAAGGCATTACCAACCGGTATCCGACCGCGCTTTCTCGACCGGTTCTCCGAGCTGGGCATCAACGTCTCCCCCAGCATTTTCGGAGTCACACCACTTCCGGCAGGCAGGCGATGAGATGGACTCCACAGCTATCTTCATGATCGCCATCGCCTCCTGTGTCGGTGCTCTGGTCATCTTCATCTTCGTTGTCCTAAAGCCCCGCCAAAGCATGATCCCATTGGAGCGGCGTCGTATGGGAGCTTCCACGGAGGCTTCTGCTGTTGGAAGAGTCTCACAGACGGCTGTGCAGATCGTCGACTCGGCAATTGGCCGCTCGGGAGGGCCCTTTAATCGAGAGGTCCTGTATCGAGCCGGAGTACGCCAGTCGCCGGCCGACTTTACGGTCCTGGTGGTTTTTGGCTCTATCGTTGCTGGTGCTTTGGCCACATTCGTTGTGAACCTCTTCATAGGGATCCTTATTGCCGTCGCCATGCCCTTCGCGGCAAAAGTGGTACTCGTCTACCGGACCGAGAAGCGCTGCTCAAAGTTCGAATCGCAATTGACGGACACCATCCAGATGCTGATTGGTGGGCTCAAGGTAGGTCACAGCATCATGCGATCAATAGAGGCCGCTGCCCAAGAGTCTCAAGCGCCTACGTCGGAGGAACTCACCCGCATTGTGAATGAAGTGCGCGTGGGCAAAGATCCACGCATTGCCATTGAGGACTGCGCGAACCGTATGGACAGCGACGACTTCCGGTGGATCGGGCAGGCGATTCAGATCAACCGTGAAGTCGGTGGTGATTTGGCCGAGGTCCTGAATCAGGTCGCAGGAACGATCCGTGAGCGAAGCGAACTCAAAGGACACGTCAGGTCGCTGAGCGCAGAAGGCAGGATGTCTGCCGTCGTCCTCATGGCGCTACCGGTGGTGGTGGGCCTGGTGATGGGGCTGATGAATCCCCAATACATCAGGATGTTCTTCACCCATCCCTTAGGTATTGCAATGAGTGTTCTAAGTTGTGTCCTTTTCGTCATCGGCGGTTTCTGGATGAACCGCACGGTAAAAGTAAAGTTCTAGAAGGTTCCCATGACACCCATTGCTTGGCTCATCATTGCAGCCATCATCATTCCCGTTTCCTACTTTGCCTGGGCACTCATTACGGTCGATCGCAAGGCTGTTGCGGCCATCCAAACCAACTTGGGATCCGGCTACGCCCAAGGGACAGGGACACTGACCAATCGCCGTCCTCTATTTCTGGACGTAGCGAGAAAGCTGACTCCCGGGAGCTATGAAGCAAAGCTTGATCACTGGCTTTCCCTGGCGGGCCGGCCGATGTCCATGCCGCTTCCGAAGCTGATTACGCTCAAACCGGTGTTGGCTGGCGTCGGCGTTGCATTCGCGGCCCTACTGATCACCGCCTCGCTCTCCCCTTTATCGGTGATATTGGGACTGTCCTTAACGGCCCTGTTGTATTTTCTTCCTGATCTACTCATCTACAACATGGGTGTCAAGCGCCAGGAAACCATCAAGCTGGAATTTCCAAACACGCTGGATCAAATGCTCATCTCCGTAGAGGCCGGATTAGGTTTCGAAGCTGCCGTCGAACGGGCATCGGCGCAGGCAACCGGGCCTTTGGCACTGGAACTGTTGCGTACGCTGCAGGACATCCAAGTTGGACGTCCCCGGCAGGAAGCCTATGAAGCTCTGGCAGCCCGATCTACTGTTCCGGAAGTTCGTAGTTTCGTCCTCGCCGTTGTTCAGGCCGACAAGTACGGCATAGGCATCGCGAACGTTCTGAGGGCCCAGGCCAAACAGGCAAGGGTCAGGCGACGTCAGTCCGCCGAAGAAAGAGCCATGAAGCTCCCGGTCAAGGTTCTTTTCCCGCTTCTTCTTTGCATATTCCCCGTGCTTTTCATAGTCCTTCTGGGTCCCGCCGCGATCAGGATCATCCAAGCATTCAGCTGATGCTCCAGCGGGAAATAGACCGGCCGTCCGCGGATCCCAGACCACGGGCGGTCACCATGGCCCCCTTCCGGTACCCAGAGCCGGGAGGGGGTCCTCCAACGCCCAGGCCCAGGAAACGGCAACGAAGGAACTACTCCCGCCTGGCCCGTGTCAGCTCAGCCCGCGCAAGCAGCTCGTCATCCGAGGGGTAGGCGACTTCTTCGAGAACCAACGGGTGCGGCGCAGCGAGCAAGGACTTCGGATCACGCGCCCGCTCCAAAAGGCGTTCGTGCAGCCATGCCGGAGGCTCAAGTCCCTCCCCCACGCGCAACGTGGATCCCACAAGGGACCGCACCATGTTGTGGCAGAAAGCATCGGCCTGCACCGTGGCAACGATGACGCCGTCCGCACCCCGTGAGAAGGAGAACTGTTGCAGCTCGCGGATGGTAGTAGCTCCCTCGCGCGGCTTGCAGTAGGAGCGAAAGTCCTGCAACCCCAGCAACAGCGACGCACCGGAATTCATGAGGTCAACATCCAGCGGAGCCTTGTGCCACAACGTGATCCCTCTCAGCACCGGATCCCAACGTTGGGTTCCGTCAGCAACCCGGTAACTATAACGGCGCCACAAGGCAGAAAAACGGGCATCGAAGCCGGAAGGCGCCAGACCGGCGTCGTGCACTTCAATCGCACCGGTCAGGTCCCCGAGGACGCGGCTCAATGCACCGCGAAGGCGGCGCCGCAGCGAAACCGCGGGATCGACGTCGTGACCGCGGGTCAAACCCAGCCATTCGGCGGATGTGAAGTCGATGTGAACTACTTGTCCGCGGGCGTGGACACCTGCGTCCGTGCGCCCGGCCACCGTGACCCGCACGGGCCTGCGCACCAGGAGGGCCAGTGCCTCCTCCAGCGCGCCCTGGACTGTCAGCAGCCCGGGCTGGACCGCCCATCCGCTAAACGGTCCACCGTCGTAAGAAAGATCCATCCGGATACGCAAAAACCCGCCGCCCTCCGAAACGGGGGCAGCGGGTTCTTGTTCGTTCATAGACCCAAGTCTACTGAATTACTTCTTGTCCTCTTCGGCCGGAGCCTCTTCGGTCTGAGCTTCTTCAGTCTCGGCAGCTTCGGCTTCGGCAGCCGGAGCCTCTTCAGCCTCGGGGGCCTCAGCAGCTTCGGTCTCAACAACCTCTTCCTCAGCAGGAGCTTCGGCAGCCGGAGCGGCCTTGGCAGCGGCAGCGGTTGCTTCAGCAACTACAGCCTGCTTGGGGGAAACGGGCTCGAGAACCAGTTCGATGACAGCCATGGGAGCGTTGTCGCCCTTGCGGTTGCCGATCTTGGTGATACGGGTGTAGCCACCGTCACGGTTGGCAACAGCGCCGGCGATGTCGGTGAACAGCTCGTGGACGATGCCCTTGTCGCTGATCAGGCCGAGGACACGGCGGCGGGAAGCGAGGTCGCCACGCTTGGCGAAGGTGACCAGACGCTCTGCGTACGGCTTGAGGCGCTTGGCCTTGGTAACCGTGGTGGTGATGCGCTTGTGCTCGAAGAGCGCTGCTGCCAGGTTCGCGAGCATCAGGCGCTCGTGAGCCGGGCCGCCTCCGAGGCGCGGACCCTTAGTGGGGGTAGGCATAGTTATTTCTCCTGTTGTGTAAGCCGGCCGGGTCCATCACTGGACCCGTCGACCAAGATCTGCTTTTTAGAGCTCGTCGTCGCTGAACGCGGCGTCGTCCTCTTCGATGGCTGCGGCGCGGGCTGCGAGATCGAAACCGGGAGGGGAATCCTTGAGGGACAGACCCAGTTCGACGAGCTTTGCCTTGACCTCGTCAATGGACTTCGCACCGAAGTTACGGATGTCCATCAGGTCAGCCTCGGAGCGGGCAACGAGTTCACCCACGGTGTGGATGCCCTCACGCTTGAGGCAGTTGTAGGAACGGACCGTGAGGTCCAGATCCTCGATCGGCAGAGCCATGTCAGCTGCCAGGGCAGCGTCAGTCGGCGACGGGCCAATCTCGATACCTTCAGCTGCGGTGTTCAGCTCACGGGCCAGACCGAACAGTTCCACCAGGGTGGTGCCTGCAGAAGCAACAGCGTCACGCGGAGCGATAGCCTGCTTGGTCTCGACGTCGACAATGAGCTTGTCGAAGTCGGTGCGCTGCTCAACACGGGTAGCTTCCACGCGGAAAGTTACCTTCAAGACAGGCGAGTAGATCGAATCGACCGGGATACGGCCGATCTCGGAATCGCCGGACTTGTTCTGAGCTGCCGAAACGTAGCCACGGCCGCGCTCGATGGTCAGTTCGAGTTCGAACTTGCCCTTCGAGTTCAGAGTGGCAATGTGCAGATCCGGGTTGTGGAATTCGACGCCGGCCGGCGGAGCGATGTCCGCGGCGGTGACGACTCCGGGGCCCTGCTTGCGCAGGTACGCAACAACCGGCTCATCGTGCTCGGAGGAAACCGAAAGGTTCTTGATGTTCAGGATGATCTCGGTGACATCTTCCTTGACACCCGGAACCGTGGTGAACTCGTGCAGCACGCCATCGATCCGGATGCTGGTTACAGCAGCACCGGGGATGGAGGAGAGCAGGGTACGGCGGAGGGAGTTTCCGAGGGTGTAACCGAAGCCCGGCTCCAGCGGTTCAATAATGAAACGGGAGCGGTTCTCGGCTACAACTTCTTCGGACAGGGTGGGGCGCTGTGCAATGAGCACTTAGGTTTCCTTTCGGCGAGCATCCGCTATATGACGCAACACAGGTGGTGGAAATCGGCTTCGGTTTCCAGCCTGACCAGCCGGACCATGCTTGTGGATTCACAAGCAGGCCCGGCCGTCAGGCAGGTGCAACCTAATTAGACGCGGCGGCGCTTCGGCGGGCGGCAACCGTTGTGGGCGCTGGGGGTGACGTCCTGGATGGAGCCAACCTCGAGGCCAGCAGCCTGAAGCGAACGGATTGCGGTTTCGCGTCCCGAACCCGGGCCCTTGACGAAAACGTCAACCTTGCGCAGACCGTGCTCCTGAGCGCGCTTTGCAGCAGCTTCAGCAGCCATCTGGGCGGCGAACGGGGTGGACTTACGGGAGCCCTTGAATCCAACCTCACCGGCGGAAGCCCAGGAGATCACAGCACCGGTCGGGTCCGTGATGGACACGATGGTGTTGTTGAAGGTGCTCTTGATGTGCGCCTGTCCAAGCGCAATATTCTTCTTATCCTTGCGACGCGGCTTACGAACCGCTCCACGAGTCTTCGGGGGCATTATTTCTCCTACAGAAAGTTATCGGGGGAAAACCAGGTCAATCCCGAGGGATTAACGTCCGGCCTTCTTCTTGCCGGCGACGGTGCGCTTCGGTCCCTTGCGGGTACGAGCGTTGGTCTTCGTACGCTGACCGCGTACGGGCAGGCCCTTGCGGTGGCGCAGGCCTTCGTAGCTGCCGATCTCAACCTTGCGGCGGATGTCAGCGGCTACCTCGCGGCGAAGGTCACCCTCAACCTTGTAGTTGCCTTCAATGTAGTCACGCAGCTGGACCAGCTCGGCGTCGGTCAGGTCCTTGACGCGGACGTCAGGGCTGATGCCGGTGGCAGCCAGGGTTTCGTGTGCACGGGTCTTGCCCACGCCGTAGATGTAAGTAAGCGCAATTTCCAACCGCTTTTCGCGGGGAATGTCTACGCCAGCGAGACGAGCCATAGTGGCGGTACTCCTTGAATAAACCGGAGGTCGTAGGCAGTACACCCGCACTGTCAGTGCGGCCCCAGCCTCCGACCGGGGGTACGCTGTCCGGGCTCTGTAAAGCGTCCCGGCTCAGCTTGTGCTGCCTTTATTTACTTGCGTGGGTAGCAACCCAGGTTTGCCCTCGCGGGCGCTGATTCCCTTGGGGGAATTAGCCCTGGCGCTGCTTGTGGCGCGGGTTCTCGCAGATCACCATGACCCGGCCGTTACGGCGGATCACTTTGCACTTGTCGCAGATCTGCTTGACGCTCGGCTTGACCTTCATGGCGTTCCTTTGCGTGTTTTGCAGTTGATCTGCTGGAGCGGCCCAGGCATAGCCTCAGTCGCCCAGCAATTTACTTGTAGCGGTAGACGATACGACCACGTGTGAGGTCGTATGGGCTCAGCTCCACCACTACGCGGTCCTCGGGGAGGATTCGAATGTAGTGCTGACGCATCTTCCCAGAGATGTGTGCGAGAACGACGTGCTTGTTGGTGAGCTCAACACGAAACATCGCGTTGGGCAGCGCCTCAGTCACAACGCCCTCGATCTCAATGACCCCGTCCTTCTTGGCCATATCCTCCGCTAACTGTTGTTTGCCGCAGTCCTCCGGTTAGGCACCGGCGATCCAGCGGACGTTTTTTGTTTGCTTTGGTCTTCTTCGAACCACCACACCAAAAAGGGCGTGGCTGTACAGACAACCAACAGACAACTTTACGCCACAAAGGCGGGAAAGTTAAATCCGCCATGGTAGCGCAACAACTCCGGCGCGTCACTCCCCGGCGGCGCGGTACGCGGGGAAGGTGCCGGCCGCCGTCGTGATGCCTTCGGCCGCAAGGATGCCATCAAGGACTGCCAGCCGGACAGCTTCCGCCGCTGCGCTTTGCAGCGTGATCAGCGAAACCTGCCGCGCCTGTTCGGTACTGCGGTCAAGCCCGACGGCGCCGGTCGCCAGCGCGAACACAGTGTCGCCGTCGGCGAGGGTGTGGGAGGGGTCCACGGCGCGCGCGAGCCCGGCATGTCCGCTGTTGGCTGTCCGCTTGCACTCGGCGACGTCCAGGACCGCATTCGTCGCAATGACGACGAGCGTGGTGTTCAGCCCGCCCTGGTGGCCCTGCACAACCGGGCCTGCCCCCACCGGCGCGCCCAAAGCATTGACCACCGCCAAGGCACCAACCACGACTCCCCCATCCAGCGTGATCGACGCCGTCCCCACGCCGCCTTTGTACTGTCCGCGGGCAACTACGGCTCCGGTGCCGGCGCCAACATTTCCACGCCCGACGCCGGCATGGTCGCCCGAGGCGAAAGCTGCGGCAGCTGCCTGGTAGCCCATGTCCGCGTCGGGCCGGGCATGGACGTCACCGCCGCGCCCGAGGTCGAAGATCGCCGCGGCGGGAACGATTGGCACCACGGTGCCCGGGACGGAGAATCCCCTCCCTTGTTCCTCGCACCAACGCTGCGCCCCATGCGCCGACACCAGCCCGAACGCGCTCCCACCGGTGAGGACTACGGCATCCACTGTGGGCACGAGTGTGGTGGGATCCAAGGCGTCAGTCTCGTGCGTGCCGGGTCCACCACCACGCACGTCCACCGAACCCACGGTTCCCGGAGGCGGAAGAACCACAGTCACGCCGGTCAGCCACCCGTCGGCGATCTTTTGTACCTGCCCTACGCGGATGCCGGGAACGTCGGTTATCTGACCCATGGCTCCATTCTCCACCCGCACCGCCGCGCTCCAACTGGTAGCCCGACCTCACGTAAGAACACTGAGGGAACTATCCGTAAACAGGCCCGTAAAAGTTAGCCAACTATCGCTTGAATGTCCCCGTTTGGCTCACTGCGGGCTATTCGCTGTGGTGAGCTAGGGCTGTCTCCGCCGCCCCGGTCCGGGCCCGGCACTAAAAATTCGCCTCACAACGTAAGTGATCCATGACTACCCGACTCGTAACCAACTGGTCCGGCCGCAGCCGCAAGGATTTCGTCGTATTCCTTGCCATGGCATTGCCGAACCTGGCCCTGATCGCCACCTTCACCTACTGGCCGCTCATCAACAACATCTACTACTCCACGCTGGACTGGACGCTCGGTTCGGCCTCGGCCACAGTGGTGGGCCTGCAGAACTACGTCACGTTTTTCACCGGCGAGGACGCGCCGAAGGTCCTGGGCACCACGGCGGTCTTCACGGTCGTCACAGTGGGTGGCTCCATGGTCCTGGGGCTGCTTGTCGCTCTGGCGCTGAATTCCAAAGTCAGGGGCACCACGTTTGCCCGGTCGGTGGTCTTCGCACCGTACGTGCTCTCCGGCGTCGGCGTCGGATTGGTATGGCTTTTCATCTTCGACCCCGGCTATGGCGTCCTGGCGTGGATCCTCCGCGGCCTGGGGCAACAGAGCCCGCAGTGGATGAACGATCCGCAGTTGTCATTGGTGATGGTCATGATCGTCTACGTGTGGAAGAACCTGGGCTACTGCGCCGTGGTCTACCTCGCCGGGCTGCAGTCCCTGCCACGGGACGTCATGGAAGCCGCTGCACTGGACGGCGCCAACAACGTGCGCCGGTTCTTCAACATCTCAGTTCCCCTGCTGTCCCCCACCACGTTCTTCCTGCTGATCACCACCGTGCTCAGTTCCCTGCAGGCCTTCGACCTGATCCGCATCATGACGCCACTCGGAAACGGGACCAGCACTTTGATTTACGAGGCCTACCTCCAGGCGTTCGCTGCCTACAACCGGGCCGGCTACTCGGCAGCAATCTCCGTGGTGCTCTTCGCCGTCCTCCTGGTCATTACGGTCCTCCAACTGCGCTTCGTTGAGCGAAAGGTCCACTACTCATGAGCGCCCAGTCTCCCGCCGTCGTCGTGCCTTCCAACGAACCGCAGTGCCACGATCCGCAGCCCGACCAGCCGCGACCCCACGAGCCGCAGCCCGTGCCCCGGCCGTTGTCCAGGACGAACCTAATCCAAACGCTCGCCGCCGGCTACGTCCCGCTGGTCCTCACCACGTTGGTGGTGTTCCTGCCCCTGTTGTGGATGGTGCTCAGCTCCTTCAAGCAACCCGGCGAGATCGTCACAACCGACCTGAAGATCCTTCCGGACTCCTTGAATCTGGAGAACTACGCCACGGCAATAACCACGGTCCCGTTCGCGCAGTTCTTCGCCAACAGCCTGGTCGTTACCACCGTTGGCTCCACCATCAAGGTGGTCCTTGCCATCCTGACTGCCTACGCCCTGGTGTTCGTCCGGTTTCCGTTCAAGAACGTGATCTTCGTGCTGATCCTGGTGGCCCTCATGGTGCCGGCCCAAGTGTCCATCCTGCCCAACTACATCCTGGTCGCAGGCATGGGCGGGAAGAACACCCTGTGGGGCATCATCCTTCCGGGCCTGGGAACAGCGTTCGGCACGTTCCTTCTCCGCCAGCACTTCCTGACCCTTCCGCCTTCCATCCTTGAAGCCGCAGAAATCGACGGCGCCGGGCATTGGCGGCGGTTGTGGCAAATCATCGTTCCGGTTTCCCTGCCCTCTGTGGCCACCGTTGCCCTGGTGACCGTGGTCAGTGAATGGAATGACTACATCTGGCCACTCATCATCACCGATCGACCGGAAACCATGACGCTGCCGGTAGGCCTCACCCTGCTCCAAAACTCCGAAGGAAACGGCGCCGGCTGGGGAATCCTCATGGCGGGCGCCGTTCTGGTGATCGTCCCCATCCTGCTGGTTTTCGCCGCACTGCAGCGCTACATCGTCGCTGGCCTCACCCAAGGCAGCGTCACAGGCTGACATTCTCCAGCCACACCAATTCGCATCGTAGGAAGTAAGTGAGAGGAAGCACCATGCGCACCAACCTTGACCGTCGGCATTTCCTTGGCCTCGCAGGCCTGGGTGCCGGGGCCGCGGCATTAACTGCCTGCGGCGGGCCATCCACCGCGGGTCCGGGGACCGCCGTCGAATCTGCTGCCGTCGACTTCACCAACGTCAAGCCGGCCGCCTCGTTCGATTTCTGGACCAACCACCCGGGCAAGTCCCAGGACGTAGAAAAGGCCATCATCAGCAAGTTCCAGGCAAAGTTCCCCGACATCAAGGTGAACCTGGTGACCGCAGGCGCCAACTATGAGGAAATTGCGCAGAAGTTCCAGACTTCCCAAGCCGCCAAGACCGGACTTCCCGGCTTGGTTGTCCTCTCCGATGTGTGGTGGTTCCGCTACTTCTCCAACGGCAGCATCATCCCGATCGACAATCTGGTGAAGCACCTGGACATCCAGCTCGACGACTTCCAGAAGTCCCTGGTTGACGACTACAAGTACGACAACCAGCAGTGGGCCCTGCCATACGGCCGCTCCACCCCGCTTTTCTACTACAACAAAGACCACTTCAAGGCCGCAGGCCTTCCCGACCGGGCTCCGGCGACGTGGCAGGAATTCGCCGAGTGGGCTCCCAAACTGAAAGCCTCCTCCGGCGCGCAGTACGCCTACATTTATCCCGCGCTGGCCGGCTACGCGGGCTGGACCTTGCAGAACAACCTCTGGGGCTGGGGCGGCAACTGGTCCAAGGACTGGGAGATCACGTGCGATTCAGACAAGTCGGTTGCCGCTCTGCAGTGGGCCCAGGACTCGATCTACAAGGACGGTTGGGCAGGCGTTTCCTCCAAGGAGGCCGCGGACGACTTCGCCGCCGGCATCACCTCGGCAACCATTTCCTCCACGGGCTCCCTGCTGGGCGTCCTGAAAGCAGCCAAGTTCAACGTGGGAGTCGGCTTCCTGCCGGGCGGTCCCGAGGCAACCACCGGAGTCTGCCCTACCGGTGGCGCCGGGCTGGGCATCCCGAACGGTATCAGCAAAGAGGAGCAGCTCGCCGCCGCGACGTTCCTCAAGTTCATGACGGAGCCGGAAAACACGGCCGCCTTCTCGGCCGCAACGGGTTACATGCCCACGCGCCTGTCCGCCGACATGTCAGCTGTACTGGCCGCCACGCCCCAGATCAAGACGGCCATGGACCAGCTCGCTGTCACCCGTGTCCAGGACAACGCCCGGGTGTTCCTTCCCGGCGCCGACCAGGAAATGGCCAAGGCGGCAGCCAAGATCCTCACCCAGCAGGGTGACGTCAAAGCAACGATGACCGAGTTGAAGAAGACGCTCGAGGGCATCTACACAAAGGACGTCAAGCCCAAGTTGAAGGGCTGAAACCCTTGGGATAAGGAAGTGCGGGGCTGCATGGTCAGCCCCGCACTTCCTTTTGACTCTTTGTTATGGCAACGCCAGGCCGGTTGACACCGGCAGGGAAGGTCAGGGGATGGGTACCGGCACGACGCCGAGCGGCGCAAGGTTGGCTGCCCCGCCGTCCGGCGAGGACAGGACCCAAATGCCCTCTTCATGGACGGCAACGGAGTGCTCCCACTGGCACGAGCGCTTGCCGTCGGTGGTGACCACGGTCCAGTCGTCATCCAGGGTCGCCGTTTCGATGCCTCCGCGCACCAGCATCGGTTCGATGGCCAGGCACAGACCGGGCCGGATCTTAGGGCCACGGTGGCTGGTGCGGTAGTTCAGGACATCCGGGGCCATGTGCATCTCGGAACCAATCCCGTGGCCGACGTAATCCTCAAGGATTCCGAGGGGCTTGCCCGGCACTGAGGACACGTAGTCATCGATCGCATTGCCGATGTCTCCCACGAACTTGCCCTTGGCCAGACCGGCGATGCCGTGCCACATGGCGGCCTCGGTGACATCGGAAAGCCGCTGGTCCTCGGGGTCAGCGGTTCCAACGATCACGGTGCGGGCCGAGTCCGAGTGCCATCCGTCCACGATGCAGCCGCCGTCGATCGAGATGATGTCCCCGTCTTCCAGGACCCTGTTGCCGGGGATTCCGTGGACGACTTCCTCGTTGACCGAGGTGCAGATGGTTGCCGGGAAGCCGTGGTATCCGACGAAGTTGGACTTGGCGCCGGCATCGTTGAGGACGGCAGCAAAGACGTCATCGAGGTCCTTGGTGGTGACACCTGCCTTGGCTGCTGCAACCGCTGCGTCAAGGGCACGGCTAAGGACCAGTCCTGCCTCGTGCATCTTGCGCATCTGCTGGTTGGACTTGTATTCAATGCGGGGCTGACCGAACGCCATGTTCTCCTCTGGATGTTCCCACGAGCGCCGATCAGGCCCCGTGCTCCAACCATTTTCGCGCATCCGAGAGCGTGGTCGAAATTGGTTCGACCCCGAGCCCCTCGCGAAGCCTGTCCAAGCAATAGGTCCGCTCCCGCCCGAGTTGGCTCACGGCATAGCGGGTCAGCCGCGGCGGAGTCCCCGTTGCCATGGCAGCAGCTTCGGAAAAGCCGGCCACGGCCATCGCCACGGCCTCCGGAATATACCGAATGCCCGTGTGCGGGTGGCCCGTCACGTCAAGGACCTCACGCAGTACTGAACCGAGCTCCACAGGCTCCGCATCGGCCACATTTACGGCACCACGGAGTTCGGACCCGCAGGCTGCGAGCGCGGCAGTGGTCAAATTGTCGATATGCGTCAGCTGATGCCTCACGGTGGGACGCCCGACGCTGAGGAGCCGTCCGCGCCGGATGTTGCCGATGAGCCGTGGCAACAGCGTCCGGTCGCCTTGGCCATAGACTCCGTGTGGCCGGAGCGACAAGGCGTTGCCGTGCTTGCGTGCTTCGATGTCGGCCAGCGCCTTGCTGCGCCCATAGGCGTTCAGGTGCTTGGACGCGACTTCTTCCTCAACGCGGTTCACGCAGGACTCCCACCAGGGGTAGACGCTGGAACTTGAGATATGGACCAGGCGCGTCCGCGCATAGACCTCGCTGAGGGCCCGCGTCCCTAGGACATTGACCCGGTGAAAGATCCGGGGGTCGCCCCAGTCCGCGACGTGGGCACCGGCATGCACGACGGCGTCAACCTCCGGCAGGCGCGCTGGCGGACGGTCCGCGAGGTCCCAGTATGCGTAGCCCGGGTCCCGGCGACGCGCGAACCTTACAACGTCCCATCCCTTGTCTTCAGCGGCCCGGGCGATCGCTCTTCCGACGAAACCCGTGGCACCCGTGACGGCGATCTTCATGCCGGGCCCACCAGGGCCGCTGCGTCTGTAACCGCTCCGAACTGCTGCCTGAGCGCTTCACGATCCGGCTTCCGGTGCCGCCCGCTGACCGGCATATTGTCCAGGACTTCGATGCGGTCCGGGAGTGCCGATTCGTCGATGAGTCGCGGTAGCTCCTGCCCGAGCCGGGCCTTCAGGGCCGCGGCCGACTGACCGGCCCGGGGCACAACCGCCAGCCACACCGACTCGTCACCGATGCCGTCCGGAACTCCTACCATCGCCGCTTCAGCGACACCCGCCACGCCGGCGATGACGGGTTCATACAGAGCGGGGTAGATGTTGGCCTTGCCCCGGATAATCATGTCCTTCTTGCGTCCGATCATCACCAGCCGTGGCCGCGCGCCGGAGCTGGTGGCCGCGCCCCGTGCCCCCGAGCTGATGGGCGCGCCCCGTGCCCCCGCCCCGTAGTCGAGCCTCACCAAGTCTCCCGTCGCGTGTTCGATCATTGGGTCCTGGCCCAAATAGCCGTGGCACATGTTGGGCCCGCGGGCGAACAGTTCGTGGTCCTCACCGAGGCGGATTTCGACGGCGGGCAGCGGTTCCCCGAGGAAGTCGCCCTCACCACGGCCATCCTGGGTGAGGTGCCCGGCGTCAGCTCCCGAGGCGAAGGCAAGCTTCTCCCTGCCGTCCGCTATTGCTATGGGCAGAAGCTCAGTCATTCCGTAAATGAGCTTGAAGTCCACATCGGGCAAGACCCGCATGGCCCGCTCCAGGAAAGGTGCCAGAACGGGGGCCGCTCCCAACATCACAGTTCCCAAGGTCTTCGGAAGCGTGACCTCCCCACGCTCAATCCCGTCGAGGATGGGCGCCAGCTGCGACGGCACCAGGAAAAGGTGAGTGGCGCCGTCGTACGTTGACCTTTTCCCGGCGACCGGCCCAAGTTCGCCGGCCAAGCGAAGGGGGTCGATGTGCGCCGAAAAGCCGTACGAGGGCATGGTCCAGTGCGCCCCGGCGATCAGGGCCGGCAGGCCCATCATGAGCTGCTCCGAATGGATACGGTCCCCGTCGCTGAAGGTGCACTTGGTGCTCAACTGCTGAAAACCGGCAGCCAAGGAACCGCGCGTATGGACAACACCCTTCGGTGCTCCCGTGGTTCCGGAGGTGAAGATGATCACCGCTTCCTGGGCGGGATGGTGCCCGGGCTGTCCCTTGGTGGTGCCAGTAGTGGTGGTGCCGGTAGTCAGGGGTCGTCTCAGCGTCTTCACCGGGGTAGCTCCCCGGGGCACCCCCGGCATCCAAGGTCCCGAATAGTAGTGGCGGACGTCCATCGCGCCGTAATCGGGCAGGAGCAGGCCACGCCGACGCGCCAGGGGGCGGACGGGGCTCCTGGTACTCACTGCGTAGAGAAGCGATTCGGCAGCCGCCCAACCCGGCGCGGCCAGCTCCGCCCTGTCCCGGAACAACGAAGGACCGATGCCGGGGTCAATGAACACCACCGACCCACCGGCCCGGACGGCACCCAACGCGAGGATGAACGCGGCCGGACTCGGCCTGACCGAGAAGAGCATCCTTTCACCCTTGCCAAAGCCGTCGGCCTGCAGGCGCACCGACGTTGCTTCGATGCCTTCCATCAGCTGCCTGTAGGTGATGGTTGGACCGGGCCTCACTGACACCTTGCCGCCGGGCCGACGCCTGGTCCTGCCCGGAGCTGTGATGGCGGGATTGTCCGGGACACGTTCAGCCGCCGCGTAGACGGCGGCAATGAGGTCAGGGCTGTCCTGCCCGCCGGTGATTTCAGAGGGCATTGGCGAGCTCCAGCTTCCGGTAGCCCGGAATCAGCACACGCGTGCTGACGGCCCGGGAAGCGATGACCCACGGCCTCTGCGCAAATCTGTCCAGGAGAACCTCCAAGGTTGCAGTGATCTCCGCCATGGCCAGCGGCATGCCGATGCAGAAATGTGGTCCTGCCCCGAACCACAACTGGCGCGCTTGCGCCGGGATGGGTTCCCCCGGGTTGAAACCACCCAGGCTCTTGGCAGCATGGATGGTGGACAACAGGATCCGGTCCCCGGTGCGCACAACCGTTCCTCCGATGTTCCCGGGGGCAACGGCGTTTCGCAGCATCATGGGCGACGGCACCGTGAACCTCAACGACTCGTTCACTGCTGCCCCCATCCCCGACCTGTCCGCAACCAGTTCCTCAATGCGTCCGGTATCGGCAAGCAACGCCACCAGCCGGGGCACGAATGACACGAGCGTTTCCGTTCCCACCATCACGAAGGCACTGATGATGCCCATCGCTTCGTCTTCGCTCATGCCCAGCCCGCGGAGCCGGCCCGGGAAGGTTGCAGGGTCTCCGTCGCGGTAGGCGCTTCGGGCGGGTCCTGCGAGAACCTCGACGGCGGCCCTTCCCTTGGCAGCCTGCTCCGGCGTCAAGGTTGGGCGACCTAAACGAACCAAGGATGAGATGGATGACCCTAAATCGAAGAGGTCCTTGTTCGGCAGTCTGCCCGGGGCATGTTCCGGAACGCCCAGCAACCGTGAGATGACGCCGCCCGCAAGTTCCTTGACGCAGTCCACCAGGTCCACCCGTCCCGGCCCGTCCAGGTCATGCTCAACGCGGGCCTTCAACGCAACGGATGCCGGTTGGACGATTTCCGCCACCGAGGCCGGAGTGAACAAGTCAGCGAGCTTCCGCCTTAGCTCGCGATGCTCTGCACCGTCCATGTTGACCAGTGCCTTCGGGCCGACGACCGGTGTCCAAAGCCCTCCGGAGGCAGAGGGCCCGTTCTTTACGAAGCGTTCACCGTCCAACAGCACATCACGCACCAACCGTGCTTCGCTGACCAGGACACCCAGCCCCGGGATCCTCATCACCGGTTTCACGGCGCCCAGCGATCGGATGGTCGGGTACAGCAAGGGATGCGCTCCGAGGTGGACGCGCCGTTCCCAGCGTTCAGCGGTTGCAACTGACATGGCTACCGAATGTCCACGTGCTCGGGACGGTAACGGTGGTCCGCGTACCAAGCCAGCGTGTTCTTCAAGCCCCACGCTTTGACCCGCCGGGAGGACCCGTAGACCACGACGTCCCTCCGCAGCCCGTAATTGCGTGTCAACTTCCGGACGCGGTTGGACAGTGCCCTGTCCTCGTGGAGGTCCTCGATCCTGGTCCGCGGGAATCCCCCGGAGCGGTGATACATATCCGCGGTGATCGCCATGTTGCAGCCCGGAAGCATTTGGTAGGGGCCCAAATAGCCCTCTCCCTTGTTGCCGGGCCTGATCTTTCCGAAGAACGAGGCCACCTCCACGGCCACCAGCATCAAACGACGATCCCGCGCAGTGATGCCTTCGTCCTGCCGGGGAATCAGCTGCCCGGCAATCAGTTCCAAGCCATCGTGGAAGGCCGCCATGATCCGGGCCGTCCAATCCTTGGCAGCAAGGCAATCCGCGTCCGTGCGGGCCAACCATGTGGCACCGTGTTCGACTCCGAACCGCATACCCGTATCGGCAGCTGCGCCTGTGCCCTTCTCCGTTTCATGGATCAGCCTGATGTCCATGACACGGTGCTCACCGGCGAAGGCTTCCACGATGGCGCAGCTGGCGTCGGTGGATCCGTTATCAACCACAACCACCGTGAAGTCCTGATAGTCCTGCGCAGCGAGCGAATCCAAGGACTGGCGGACAAGCTTCTCTTCGTTGAGCATCGGCACTGCGATGCACAGCGGCCTGGTAGCGGAATCGCTGTGCAACCCTGTTCCGGCTCCTGCTGACGAGCGGTTCATAGCCGCACCACCGCGATGCCCAGGCTGACGCCGCCGGCCAGGCCTACCAGGGCAACCAGGTCTCCCGGACCACATCGTCCACCATCCAGGGCGAGCTTCAACTGCAACGGAAGACTAACGGAGGCCAAGTTGCCGAACTCTTCCACTGCCGGGACCAACAGGTCGCGCGGCACTCCCGCACGCTCTGCAAAGATCTCCCGGTAGGGCGCGCTGACTTGGTGGACACAGACCACCGCGAAGTCTTGCCAGTTCAGCTTGAGGGCCTCCAAGGTCTCTCCCAGGACATCGGAGCCCAAGTCCAGGAAGGCGTCCTTCAGCTTCTCCCCGTCCATGGTGAAATAGCTGGCTTCGGGGTCCCGGGGAAACGCAGATCCACCGGCGGCCAAGGTCCCTACCGGCCAGTGGATGCTCTTTGCAATGAATGCCATGCCAAGAATGCCCTCGGCCGCCGGGCTTGAAGGCTCACTGTCAGCAGTAGCGCCTTCGGAAGCTTCGAGCAGGACGGCCGCGCCGCCGTCGCTCATGGTGTAACCGGGGAAGCTGGACGCGAAAGTCGCGAAATCAGGAACAGACCACCGGACCGCCCGCGAGGGCGACTCCCCCGTCACCACCAGAACCCGACCGTAACGGCGGGAGGCAATCAGGGAATCGGCCACTTCCAGTCCGTTCAGGAAACTGTTGCAGGCGTTCTTGACGTCCATCACCGGGCAACTGAGTCCCAGCTTTGCGGCGGCAATATGGGCTGTTGCGGGCTCCACCATGTCCTGGCTCGCGGAGGCAAAAACCAGAAGGTCGACATCCGGGGCCTGGAGCCCGCAACTGGCCAGGACCTTGGCTGCTGCGTTGACGGCAAGATCTGACGCCTGCTCCGACTCGGCCATCACGCTACGGGACCGGATGCCTGTGACGCGGGAAATCAAACCCTTGGGAATCCGGAAGCCCGGGCTCGATTCGACGATGCGCTGCTCGACGGCATCCGTGTCCAGACGTGCAGGAGGCACATAGACTTCCAGACCTGCAATCCGGCTCCTGCCGGACATGACTGTGTGCATGCGCTTCCCCCAAAGACGGCCATGAAAAGGAAAAAGGGTGTGTCCCGCACTCATCGTACGGGACACACCCTTTGGCACATGAGCCGGAACACCGGCTATGTGGAGAAAGTGCTAGACAGCCTTGGCAGCTTCAATGGCGGTCAGGACGCGGTCAGTGACCTCGTCGATTCCACCAATGCCGTCAACCTGGGTCAGGATGCCGCGCTCGGCGTACTTGGCCACGACGGCCTCAGTCTGCTCGTGGTAGAGGTCGAGGCGGTGGCGGATGACGGCTTCATTGTCGTCAGACCGGCCGGTCTCCTTGGCACGGCCGAGGAGGCGGCTGACCAGTTCCTCGTCGTCGGCAGTCAGCTGGAGCACGACGTCGAGCTCCTGCTGGGTCTCGGCGAGGATGTTGTCCAGGTAGTCCACCTGTGCCGTGGTGCGGGGGTAGCCGTCCAGGAGGAAGCCGTTCTCGACGTCGCTCTCGCTCAGACGGTCCCGAACCATCTTGTTGGTGACGCTGTCCGGTACGAAGTCACCGGCGTCCATGTACTTCTTGGCCTCCAGGCCAAGGGGGGTCTCGCCCTTGACGTTGGCACGGAAAATGTCGCCAGTGGAGATGGCGACTACGCCCAGCCGCGCGGAAATCCGTTCAGCCTGCGTACCCTTGCCCGAACCCGGAGGTCCAATGATCAGCATTCTCGTCATCGCAAAAGCCCTTCATAGTGACGTTGTTGTAGCTGCGCATCAATCTGCTTCACGGTTTCCAAGCCCACACCCACCATGATCAGGATTGAGGTGCCACCGAACGGGAAGTTCTGGTTGGCGTTGATCAGGACGAGTGCAACCAGCGGAATGAGTGCCACGAAGCCCAGGTAAAGAGCTCCCGGCAAAGTAATCCTGGAAAGCACGTACTGCAGGTAATCCGCGGTCGGTTTACCCGCCCGGATGCCCGGAATGAATCCCCCGTACTTCTTCATGTTGTCCGACACTTCTTCAGGGTTGAAGGTGATGGCCACGTAGAAGTAGGTGAAAAACACGATCATGGCGAAGTAGAGAGCCATGTAGATGGGGTGGTCGCCCTTGGTGAGGTTGTTGTTGATCCACTCAACCCAGGGGGCCATCTGCTCTCCCGCCTGCGGCTGGTTGAACTGTGCAATCAGGCCAGGCAGGTACAGCATGGAGGACGCGAAGATGACGGGCACGACGCCGGCCATGTTCACCTTGATGGGAATGTAGGTGCTGGTTCCGCCAACAGTGCGGCGGCCAATCATGCGCTTGGCGTATTGCACCGGGACGCGCCTCTGGGACTGTTCGACGAACACCACCAGCGCCACCGTGACCAGGCCGATGGCAAGGACGATGAAGAAGGTTCCCGGGCCCTGTGCGGTCCAGATGGCACCCAGCGACTGCGGGAAGCCTGCAGCGATCGACGTGAAGATGAGCAGCGACATGCCGTTGCCCACGCCCTTCTCGGTCACGAGCTCGCCCATCCACATGATGAGTCCGGTCCCTGCGGTCAACGTGATGATGATGAGGATCGTGGTGATGATGCTCTCATCAGGAATGATCGGCAGGTTGCAGCCGGGCAGCAACTGGCCGGAACGGGCCAGGGATACCAGGGTGGTGGCATTGAGCAAACCCAGCGCGATGGTGAGGTACCGGGTGTACTGCGTCAGTTTCGATTGGCCGGAGGAACCTTCCTCGTACAACTGTTGGAACCGGGGAATGACCACCCGAAGCAGCTGAACGATGATGCTCGCCGTAATGTACGGCATGATACCGAGCGCAAAGATGGAAACCTGCAGCAAGGCACCGCCGCTGAACAGATTCACCAGCTGGTAGATGCCCTGCGAGGTGTCACCGGTGTCTAAGCATTGCTGGACATTCTGGTAGTTCACACCAGGCGAGGGGATGAAAGCTCCCAAGCGGAAGATTGTGATGATTCCCAGCGTGAACAACAACTTGCGTCGCAAATCGGGCGTCCGAAACGCCCGGCCGAATGCGCTTAGCAAGCGTCCTCCTGAGGTAAAGGTACAAGGATGTAGATGGGGTTAAGGAAACCCAACAATCGAGTCTAGCTGCTACGGACGCCGTCAGAATAATCGAGAGTCCACAACCAACAAAAAAATCCCGGTACACAGGGCCTCAGGCCCCGCGTACCGGGATTTTTTCTTACTGCGGGCAAGAGCCCCACGGGGTCTTAGAGAACCGTGGTGCTTCCGCCTGCTGCAGCGATCTTGTCAGCAGCGCTGGAAGAGAAAGCGTGGGCGGTGACGTCAACCTTGACGGTGATGTCGCCGGTGCCCAGCACCTTCACGGGCTGGTTCTTACGAACGGCACCCTTCTCAACCAGGGACTCAACGGTGACAGCGCCACCTTCCGGGAACAGCTCGTTGAGCTTCTCCAGGTTGACAACCTGGAACTCAACCCGGAACGGGTTCTTGAAGCCGCGCAGCTTCGGCAGGCGCATGTGCAGCGGCAACTGGCCGCCGGCAAAGCCAGCCTTGACCTGGTAGCGGGCCTTCGTACCCTTGGTACCGCGACCGGCAGTCTTACCCTTGGAGCCTTCACCACGACCAACACGGGTCTTGGAAGTCTTGGCGCCGGGGGCAGGACGCAGGTGGTGGACCTTCAGAGCGTTCTGCTTTTCAGCGGTCTCGTTCTCGGCCATTACTTCGCCTCCTCTACATTCACGAGGTGCGGAACCGTGTTGAGCATGCCAACGGTCACGGCGTCAGCGGTACGGACAACGGTGTGTCCGATGCGCTTGAGGCCGAGGGACCGAAGGGTGTCGCGCTGGTTCTGCTTGGCGCCAATGACGCCCTTGATCTGGGTTATTTCCAACTTGGCGTCGGAAGGAGTCAGGTTCTTAGCCATGACTAGACACCTGCCTTCTGGTTCTGGAGCGCACGCACCAGGGCAACCGGAGCAACCTCGTCCAGCGGCAGGCCACGGCGGGCAGCCACGGAAGCGGGCTCTTCGAGCTGCTTCAGGGCGTCAACGGTCGCGTGAACGATGTTGATCGCGTTGGAGGAACCGAGCGACTTGGAGAGGATGTCGTGGATACCCACGCACTCCAGTACCGCACGGACCGGACCACCGGCGATAACACCGGTACCGGCGGAAGCCGGACGCAGCAGGACAACGCCTGCAGCAGCCTCACCCTGCACGCGGTGCGGGATGGTGTTGCCAACGCGGGGAACGCGGAAGAAGGACTTCTTGGCCTCTTCAACGCCCTTGGCGATAGCAGCGGGAACTTCCTTGGCCTTGCCGTAGCCGACGCCAACCATGCCGTTACCGTCACCGACGACGACGAGAGCGGTGAAGCTGAAGCGACGACCACCCTTGACGACCTTGGCAACGCGGTTGATGGTTACAACACGCTCTACGAACTGGCTCTTCTCAGCGTCGCGACCGCCGTCGCGGCCACCACGGCCACCACGGTCGCCGCGGCCCTGGCCACGCTCGCCGCGCTCACCACGACGTCCGCCGCGGCGGTCGTCGGTAGCGGGTGCGGTCTCAGTTGCTTCAGCAGCTACAGCTTCAGTCACCTGAATGTCCTTTTCGTTGTTTTCAGCGGTCACAGTGCCAGCCCACCTTCGCGAGCACCGTCAGCGACGGCGGCGATGCGGCCGTGGTACTTGTTACCGCCACGGTCGAAGACAACAGCTTCGATGCCTGCAGCCTTTGCGCGCTCTGCAACGAGCTCGCCAACGCGCTTGGCCTTGGCAGTCTTGTCGCCTTCGAGTGCACGCAGGTCAGCTTCCAGGGTGGAAGCCGAAGCCACGGTTACGCCCTTGCTGTCATCGACAACCTGAACGAATACGTGACGTGCCGAACGGTTGACGACCAGACGCGGACGTACGGCCGTACCGGCGATGCGCTTGCGGATACGAAGCTGGCGACGGCTGCGTGCAGCAGACTTGCTCTTGTTCGAACGCTTCTTGTTAATTGCGATGGCCATGGTTTACTTACCAGCCTTTCCGACCTTGCGGCGGATGACTTCGCCGGCGTAACGGACACCCTTGCCCTTGTAGGGGTCAGGCTTGCGCAGCTTGCGAATGTTGGCAGCAACCTCGCCCACCTGCTGCTTGTTGATACCCGAAACAGAGAGCTTGGTGGGGCCCTCCACAGC
Organism: Paenarthrobacter ureafaciens; assembly: GCF_004028095.1. Classification (NCBI taxonomy): domain Bacteria; kingdom Bacillati; phylum Actinomycetota; class Actinomycetes; order Micrococcales; family Micrococcaceae; genus Paenarthrobacter; species Paenarthrobacter ureafaciens. The sequence continues at coordinate 90,443 of NZ_SBHM01000007.1, forward strand.
GAAGGTGATGCCCTCAGGTGCCGAGACGTTTACAGGGTGGCTGTAGCCGAGAGCGAACTCCAGGTCAGAACCCTTGGCCTGAACGCGGTAACCGGTACCAACGATTTCAAGCTTCTTCTCGTAGCCCTCGGTAACGCCCTGGATCATGTTGGCGATCAGGGTGCGGGTCAGGCCGTGCAGCGAACGCGAGTTGCGCTCGTCGTTCGGGCGGGTGACCGTGAGAGTGTTCTCTTCGAGGGAAACCTCGATCGGGCTGGCAACAGTGTGGCTCAGCTCGCCCTTGGCACCCTTGACGCTGATGACGGAGCCATCGAGCTTGACCTCAACGCCGGCAGGAACGGTGATGGGGAGACGTCCAATACGTGACATTATTCTCTTCCTTTCCCGTTACCAGACGTACGCGAGGACTTCGCCGCCCACGCCCTTCTTGCCGGCCTGCTTGTCAGTCAGGAGGCCGGAAGAGGTGGACAGGATTGCGATACCCAGGCCACCCAGCACGTGAGGCAGGTTGGTGGACTTCGCGTAAACGCGGAGACCCGGCTTGGAGATGCGGCGGACACCGGCGATCGAACGCTCGCGGTTCGGTCCGAACTTCAGGCTGATGGTCAGCTTCTTGCCAACCTCTGCGTCCTCTTCCTTCCAGTCAGCGATGAAGCCTTCTGCCTTCAGGATGTCGGCAACGCGTGCCTTCAGCTTGCTGTACGGCATGGACACGGTGTCGTGGTATGCCGAGTTTGCATTGCGCAGACGCGTAAGCATGTCTGCGACAGGATCTGTCATAGTCATTGTGGGCTATAGCCCTTCCTCGTAACGGTTTCCGCTGCGCTGCCCTTGCGGGTCGGCGCGGCCGGACCTGATACGTAGTTAGTTTTCAGTCTTGAACGGGAAACCAAGCGCCTTGAGCAGCGCGCGGCCTTCGTCGTCGGTCTTGGCGGTGGTGACGACCGTGATGTCCATACCGCGAACGCGGTCAATGGAGTCCTGGTCGATTTCGTGGAACATAACCTGCTCGGTCAGACCGAAGGTGTAGTTGCCGTTGCCATCGAACTGCTTGCCGTTGAGGCCGCGGAAGTCACGGATACGCGGCAGGGCCAGCGATACCAGACGGTCCACGAATTCCCACATGCGGTCGCCACGCAGGGTTGCGTGTGCACCGATCGGCATGCCTTCGCGCAGCTTGAACTGTGCGATCGACTTGCGGGCCTTGGTTACCTGCGGCTTCTGGCCGGTGATGAGGGTGAGGTCGCGGACAGCGCCGTCGATCAGCTTGGAGTCCTTGGCGGCATCTCCAACACCCATGTTCACAACGACCTTCACCAGACGGGGAACCTGGTTGACGTTCGCGTAGTTGAACTCGTCCTGCAGGGACTTCTTGATGGTCTCTGCGTACTTCGTCTTCAGACGAGGAACGATCTTGGTTGCGACAGTGGTCTCGCTCATTAGATGTCCTTCCCGGTGGCCTTGGACACGCGGATACGAACGGTCTTGGTACGGCCGTCCTTCTCAACGGTGTCGAGACGGAAACCAACGCGGGTCGGCTTCTTGGTGGTCGGGTCTACCAGAGCGACGTTTGAAATGTGGATCGGGGCTTCAACAACCTCGATGCCACCGGTCTTGGTGCCGCGCTGCGACTGTCCGACCTTGGTGTGCTTGGTGACGCGGTTGATTCCTTCTACCAGCACGCGGTTGGTGTCAGGGAATACGCGCAGGACCTTGCCCTGCTTGCCGCGGTCGCCGCCGCGTTCCTGCTTGGCGCCGGTGATGACCTGAACGAGGTCACCCTTCTTGATCTTAGCCATGGACTAGAGCACCTCCGGGGCCAGCGAAACGATCTTCATGAACTTCTTGTCGCGAAGTTCACGACCAACCGGGCCGAAGATACGGGTGCCGCGGGGGTCACCGTCGTTCTTCAGGATCACAGCTGCGTTCTCATCAAACTTGATGTAGGAACCATCCGCACGGCGGCGTTCCTTCTTGGTACGAACGATGACAGCCTTGACGACGTCACCCTTCTTTACGTTGCCGCCAGGGATAGCGTCCTTGACGGTTGCGACGATGACGTCGCCGATGCCTGCGTAGCGACGGCCGGATCCACCGAGAACGCGAATGGTAAGGATTTCCTTAGCACCCGTGTTGTCGGCGACCTTCAGTCGCGACTCCTGCTGAATCAATTTTTACTCCTTGCGTCGCGCCGGTTCTCAGACCGAAAACATGCATACGGAATGAGCCTTGCGGAACGGTTGATCGGGGTGTCTCTGGACCTGCCTGGATTTTGCCAGAACAGGCCTAAACGCCCGTGCCACGAGCATCAGCTTCCCTTGCAGAAAACTCTGCGCGGGGCAGTATGCAGCGGCACGATTGTTTACGAGGTGGTTGATGACGCGCAAATGGCGCCATACAAACTCAATATCTTAGCACGTTCAGCGGCCATACCATAACTGGCCGGAACAGCGGAAGGGCCCGCGCTCCAAACGGAACGCGGGCCCTTCCAGTAAGCCCAACCGGACGTCGTCCGGCGTCGGATTTACTTGGCCTTCTCGAGGATCTCCACCAGGCGGAACCGCTTGGTAGCGGACAGCGGGCGGGTCTCGGCGATCAGAACGAGGTCGCCGATGCCGGCGGTGTTCTGCTCGTCGTGAGCCTTGATCTTCGAGGTGCGGCGAATAACCTTGCCGTAAAGAGCGTGCTTCACGCGGTCTTCAACCTCAACAACGATGGTCTTTTCCATCTTGTCGGAGACTACGTAGCCGCGACGCGTCTTACGGTAACCGCGCTGCTGCTCAGCGCTGGCTGCTGCTTCCGTCACGTTTTCCTTCTCGCTCACTTGGCATCCTCTCCAGCTTCAACCTCGGCCGTTTCAGCCTTGGCAGCCTTCTTGGACTTCTTTTCTTCCTTGGCTTCCACAACCGGTGCGGCAACCTCGGCACGAATGCCCAGCTCGCGCTCACGAAGAACGGTGTAGATGCGTGCGATGTCCTTCTTTACCGCGCGCAGACGACCGTGGTTCTCCAGCTGGCCGGTGGCGGACTGGAAACGCAGGTTGAACAGCTCTTCCTTGGACTTGCGGAGTTCTTCAACGAGACGCTCGTTGTCGAAACCGTCCAGCTGTGCGGGTGCGAGATCCTTCGACCCTACTGCCATTTCTATTCACCACCTTCGCGACGCACAATGCGTGCCTTCAACGGCAGCTTGTGGATTGCCAGGCGCAGGGCCTCGCGAGCTACCTCTTCATTGACACCGGAGAGTTCGAACAGAACCCGGCCCGGCTTGACGTTTGCGACCCACCATTCCGGAGAACCCTTACCGGAACCCATACGGGTTTCAGCAGGCTTCTTCGTCAGCGGACGGTCCGGGTAGATGTTGATCCAGACCTTGCCGCCACGCTTGATGTGGCGGGTCATCGCGATACGAGCGGACTCGATCTGACGGTTGGTGACGTATGCCGGGCTCAGGGCCTGGATGCCGTACTCACCGAAAGTGACCTTGGTGCCGCCCGTAGCAGCGCCGGAACGACCCGGGTGGTGCTGCTTACGGTGCTTGACTCGACGTGGGATAAGCATTTAAGCCTGTCCTCCTTCTGCTGCAGGAGCAGCAGCTTCAGCGGCCGGTGCTTCAACGGCAGCAGGTGCTGCCTCGGCTGCCGGACGGTCGTTACGACGACGGCGGTCGCCACCCGGGCGGCCCGGACGGTCTCCTCCACGGCCGCGGGACGGAGCAGCAGCTGCCTGCTGAGCCAGTTCCTTGGCGGTGACGTCACCCTTGTAGATCCAAACCTTCACGCCAATGCGGCCGAAGGTGGTCTTGGCTTCGTAGAAGCCGTAGTCGATGTTCGCGCGGAGGGTGTGCAGGGGCACACGGCCTTCGCGGTAGAACTCCGAGCGGGACATTTCTGCGCCGCCCAGACGGCCCGAGCAAGCAACACGGATGCCCTTGGCACCTGCGCGCTGTGCGGACTGCATGGCCTTCTTCATTGCACGGCGGAATGCCACGCGGGAAGTCAGCTGCTCAGCGATGCCCTGGGCAACAAGCTGTGCTTCGATCTCGGGGTTCTTGACCTCGAGGATGTTCAGCTGGACCTGCTTGCCGGTGAGCTTCTCGAGCTCGCCGCGGATGCGGTCTGCTTCAGCGCCGCGGCGGCCGATGACGATGCCCGGACGTGCCGTGTGGATGTCCACGCGGACGCGGTCACGAGTGCGCTCGATCTCGACCTTGGCGATGCCGGCGCGCTCCATGCCGGTGGACATGAGCTGACGGATCTTGATGTCCTCGCGGACGAAGTCCTTGTAGCGCTGTCCCGGCTTGTTGCTGTCAGCAAACCAGTGCGAAACGTGGTCGGTGGTGATGCCGAGTCGGAACCCGTGCGGGTTTACTTTCTGTCCCACTTAGCGAGCCTCCTCTTTCTCCGGGGTTGCGACGACCACGGTGATGTGGCTGGTCCGCTTCTTGATGCGGTAGGCGCGGCCCTGGGCACGCGGCTGGAACCGCTTCATGGTCGGGCCCTCATCAACGAATGCTTCGATGATGAAGAGGTCGCTGTCGTCGAATGCAACGCCATCGCGGTCCGCGAGAACGCGGGCGTTGGCCATTGCCGACTGAAGTACCTTGAATACCGGCTCCGAAGCTGCCTGGGGGGCAAACTTCAGAATTGCCAGAGCCTCATTCGCTTGCTTGCCACGAACAAGGTTGACGACGCGCCGGGCCTTCATAGGCGTTACGCGGATGTGACGCGCAATTGCCTTGGCTTCCATTGCTTTCCTTCTCTCGTCTAAGACGTAAGGTCAGGCGCCTAGCGGCGCTTGCCCTTACGGTCGTCCTTAACATGGCCGCGGAAAGTCCGCGTAGGAGCGAATTCGCCGAGCTTGTGCCCGACCATCGACTCAGTGACAAACACCGGGATGTGCTTGCGGCCGTCGTGTACGGCGATCGTGTGCCCGAGCATGTCGGGGATGATCATCGAACGACGGGACCAGGTCTTGATGACGTTCTTGGTGCCCTTTTCGTTTTCCCGTGCGACCTTCACAAAGAGGTGCTGGTCAACGAAAGGACCTTTTTTCAGGCTGCGTGGCATGTGTCCAGGCTCCTATCGCTTGTTCTTGCCAGTACGGCGGCGACGAACAATAAGCTTGTCGCTCTCTTTGTTCGGGCGGCGGGTACGGCCCTCGGGCTTGCCGTTCGGGTTGACCGGGTGGCGACCACCGGAAGTCTTACCTTCACCACCACCGTGCGGGTGGTCAACCGGGTTCATGGCTACACCACGGACGGTCGGGCGAACGCCCTTCCAGCGCATACGACCGGCCTTGCCCCAGTTGATGTTCGACTGCTCGGCGTTGCCGACCTCGCCGACGGTTGCGCGGCAGCGCACGTCAACGTTGCGGATTTCACCGGAGGGCAGACGCAGCTGGGCGAAACGGCCTTCCTTGGCGACGAGCTGGACCGAAGCACCTGCGGAGCGGGCCATCTTGGCGCCGCCACCCGGACGCAGTTCAACTGCGTGGATCACGGTACCGACGGGGATGTTGCGCAGCGGCAGGTTGTTGCCCGGCTTGATGTCAGCGTCGGGGCCAGCCTCGACGAAGTCACCCTGGGACAGCTTGTTCGGAGCGATGATGTAACGCTTGGTGCCATCAACATAGTGCAGGAGGGCGATGCGAGCCGTGCGGTTCGGATCGTACTCGATTTCGGCAACGCGGGCGTTGATGCCGTCCTTGTCGTGACGACGGAAGTCGATCAGACGGTACTGGCGCTTGTGTCCGCCACCCTTGTGACGGGTGGTGATCTTACCGGTGTTGTTACGGCCGCCGGTCTTGTGCAGCGGACGCAGCAACGACTTTTCCGGAGTCGACCGCGTGATTTCAGCAAAGTCGGCTACGCTCGAGCCACGACGGCCCGGGGTAGTCGGCTTGTATTTACGGATTCCCATAATTTAATTCCTCGTTAAAGTGGTCTCCGCTACGCGAGCGGACCGCCGAAGATGTCGATTGTGCCTTCTTTGAGGGTGACAATGGCACGCTTGGTGCTCTTGCGCTGTCCCCAGCCGAATTTGGTGCGCTTGCGCTTACCGGCACGGTTGATGGTGTTGATCGATTCGACCTTGACGGAGAAGATCTTCTCCACGGCCAGCTTGATCTCGGTCTTGTTCGAGCGGGGGTCCACCAGGAAGGTGTACTTGCCTTCGTCGATCAGACCGTAGCTCTTTTCCGAAACGACGGGTGCAAGCACGACGTCGCGCGGGTCCTTGATGGTGGTTACGCTCACTTGGAGGCCTCCTCGTTCTTTGCCTTGTCAGCGACGAACGCGTCGAAAGCAGCCTTGGTGAAGACCACGTCGTCGGAGATGAGCACGTCGTAGGTGTTCAGCTGGTCTGCGTACAGAACGTGAACATCTGCGAGGTTGCGCACGGACAGTGCAGCAACGTCTTCGGCGCGCTCGATTACGACGAGCAGGTTCTTGCGCTCGGAGACTGCACGCAGCGACGCCAGTGCTTCCTTGGCGGACGGCTTGGTGCCGGCAACCAGGGCTTCAATAACGTGGATGCGGCCGTTGCGGGCGCGGTCAGAGAGGGCGCCACGGAGAGCAGCAGCCTTCATCTTCTTGGGGGTGCGCTGGCTGTAGTCGCGCGGGGTCGGACCGTGGACGATGCCACCGCCGGTCATGTGGGGAGCACGGATGGAACCCTGACGGGCGCGACCGGTGCCCTTCTGCTTGAACGGCTTGCGACCTGCACCGGAAACCTCGGCGCGGGTCTTGGTCTTGTGGGTACCCTGGCGCGCAGCAGCGAGCTGTGCGACGACGACCTGGTGCAGCAGGGGCACGTTGGTCTGGACGTCGAAGATCTCTGCAGGCAGGTCTACCTTGACAGTGCTAGTCATTTAACTAGGCTCCCTTCACGGCGGAACGTACGAGTACGACCTGGCCGCGGGCACCGGGGACGGCACCCTTGATAAGGAGCAGCGACTTCTCGACGTCAACAGCGTGAACGGTGAGGTTCAGGGTGGTGTGACGTACGGCGCCCATGCGGCCGGCCATTTTCAGACCCTTGAAGACGCGGCTCGGGGTGGATGCGCCACCGATGGAGCCAGGCTTACGGTGGTTCTTGTGGGCACCGTGGGAAGCGCCGACACCGGAGAAGCCGTGACGCTTCATAACACCGGCAAAGCCCTTACCCTTGGAGGTGCCGACGACGTCGATCTTCTGGCCGGCTTCGAAGATCTCAACAGAGAGCTCCTGGCCCAGCTCGTAGGATGCGGCGTCTGCGGTACGCAGTTCGACGACGTGGCGGCGAGGAGTTACGCCGGCCTTCTCAAAGTGACCAGCCAGCGGCTTGGTGACCTTGCGGGGGTCGATCTGGCCGTAGCCGATCTGTACGGCGACGTAGCCATCGGCCTCTGCGTTGCGCAGCTGGGTGATGACGTTGGAGTCAGCCTGGACAACAGTTACCGGGATGAGCTTGTTGTTCTCGTCCCAGACCTGGGTCATGCCGAGCTTCGTGCCCAGCAGGCCCTTCACGTTACGGGTTGCGGTCATAGTCTCTCAGCACCTCCCTAGAGCTTGATTTCGATGTTCACGTCTGCAGGCAGGTCGAGACGCATAAGCGAGTCAACGGCCTTCGGCGTGGGGTCGATGATGTCGATCAGACGCTTGTGAGTACGCATTTCGAAGTGCTCACGGCTGTCCTTGTACTTGTGCGGAGAGCGAATAACGCAGTAAACGTTCTTCTCCGTCGGCAGCGGCACCGGGCCGACTACCGTTGCGCCTGCGCGCGTGACCGTCTCAACGATCTTCCGCGCTGAAACATCAATGACCTCGTGGTCATATGACTTCAGCCGGATGCGGATTTTTTGTCCCGCCATGTCGCCTGACTCTCTTTCAGCTAGTGCTGCTCTAGTTAGGGCTGCTCTGTTTACTTACCTGTTGATGTGGCCGCCGAAGCGTTTGAGGTTGTACCACCACACGCCGCACAAGCTGAATCCGGAAACTCCGGGTTCCTCAACCTGCCGGCGCACCGACCCCCGCGGTCGGGCGTGTCGCGATTTTCACGCAAACTCGACCGCATTCCATGGGGTTCAGGGTTATGTTTGGGCTTCAGCTTGGACCCTGACATCCGGCATTATCCGAATCGGGACACGAAGAAGCGCTTGAACAACTCATCCAGTATGCCGGAAATATGGACCAAAGGCTAATCGAGGGCTCGCGGCCCATTGCCAGTGGCGGCAGCAGCTATGGATGATAAATGCATGACTGTCCAGGATACGGGTTCCGTAGAGGATTTGGCGGCACGCCTCCGTCCCGGTTTCACCTTGGGCGTCGCGACCGCAGCCTTCCAGATCGAAGGCAGCTTGACTGCGGATGGCCGGGGCCCAGCAGGATGGGACGCCTTCGCAGAGAAGCCGGGAACAATCGTCGACGGCGGCTCTCCCGCGATCGCCTGCGACCATTACAACCGTGCGGACGAAGACATCGCCCTGATGCAGGAGCTCGGCGTCGATTCCTACCGGTTCTCCTTGTCGTGGCCGCGGATCCAGCCGGAGGGGAAGGGCGCCGTCAATCCCCGTGGCCTTGAGTTCTACGACCGGCTGATCGACAAGCTGCTGGCCGCCGGGATCTCTCCCATGGTGACCGTCTACCACTGGGACACGCCGCTTCCCTTGGAACATGCCGGCGGCTGGCTGAACCGTGAGACCGCCCATCGTTTTGCCGAGTACAGCGCGATCGTTGCCGAGCGGTACGGCGATCGGGTGGATTCTTGGGTAACCGTGAATGAGCCTGTCTCGGTGACCTTGCAGGGCTACGCTCTGGGCGCCCACTCCCCCGGCAACCAGCTTCTGTTTGATTGCCTCCCGGCAGCCCATCACCAGTTGCTTGGCCACGGGCTGGCGGTCCAGGCACTGCGGGCTGCTGGCGTTTCCGGCCAGATCGGCATTTCCAACATGCATTCGCCCGTTCGGCCGGCCAGCAACAAGCTTTCCGACCGACTCATGTCCGATGCCCTCGACATGATCCTCAACCGCATCTATGCCGACGCCATCCTCCTGGGCGAATACCCGAAGCCGCCGCTGGCCCTTTCGCCACTGTTCCGTTCCTTGGGCCCGGTGCAGGATGACGACTTGAAGACCATTAGCCAGCCGTTGGACTTCTACGGCCTCAACTACTACTACCCGCTCAAGGTTGCGTCCGGCTCCGGTCCTGCTGAAATCCCGACTGGTGCAGCACAAGAGATGGTGAACGTGCCGTTCCATCTTGCGGTATACGACGAATATGAGACCACCGGATTTGGATGGCCCGAGGCGCCGGATCAGTTGACCACCCTTCTGCAGGAAATGCAGCAAAGGTACGGGGAGGCACTTCCACCCGTTTACATCACGGAAGGCGGTGCAAGCTTCCCCGAGCCCGACCACGTGACCAGCCCGCTCCAGGACACCAACAGGATTACGTACCTGGCAGAGCATCTGGGCCACGCGCTAACGGCAACCGGCCCGGGCGGGGACGCGGAGGGAATCGACCTCCGCGGCTACTACGTGTGGACGTTGATGGACAACTTTGAGTGGGCCGCGGGTTATTCGCAGCGTTTCGGCTTGGTTCACGTGGACTTCGACACCTTGGAACGAACGCCCAAAGAGTCGTTCTACTGGCTGCGGTCCTTGGAACGGGCGCGCCGCCGCGAACAACAGCTGTAGTCCAAGCGGGTTAAAACATGTGCCCGGGAGCGTAAAACGCTTGCCCCTCGGAGTGCTATTTGTTCTTGTTGGCCCGGTTGATCCGCTTCGCCCGGTCGATTTCGTGCCGGAAGTACTTCCGGCCCCACACAACAGAGCCGGCGATGGCTGCGATAACGACCAGAAAAATCAGGAATTCCATGGTGATCCTCTCTTTGGGAGCAACACTATCCGACTCGGTCGTGCGTGTGCTCCCCGCCCTTCGGGCCAACCACGCCCGGCTCTTGGGGCCGACGGTTCAGACGCCAGACAGCCAGGACGATCAGCACTATGGCAACAAGTGCCAGCATCGCAAAAGCATACGAACGCAGGGCCCACATCACGCTCGCTGCCACGCCCACGGCACCCCAGCCGACGAATAGCCGCTCGGACAGCAACAGCCCGGCCCCGAGGAGGACCGCGTGCGCCGCCAGAACGTAGATCTGTTGCGACGGTGTCCCAGCGAAGATGGTTGCGAAAGAACTGAGGGACAGGACACCGGAAGCCATCCCCAACCTCGACCGCCCGGCCGCGCGCTGCTTCTGGTTGTAGCGCAGGCCTGCTAAAACTGCGCCGGCCACAACGAACCACTGGGCAGCCCAGAACCAATCCGGCCTGGTGCTGTCCACAAAGATCACCGCCCGCTGGAAGGCCACAACAACCACCACGGTTCCCACCTCGGCGGCCAGGTGCTTCCCAACGGGAATTTCCACCACCAGGAGGACAGCGGCCGCCGCCGTCAGGAATGCACCGGTGAAGGCGGTTTCGTCATGCACCAGCCCAAGGATGGCCGTGGCCAGAAGCCCGGCCCCGGTTGTCGCTGAGAGCGAGTAGCGCCTCCACGGCTCGGCCGTGATGGCCGGCCCTCCCAGCAGCCGCCATACGTAGAGGATCAAGCCCGTCCCAACTCCTCCGACGAGCCAAGGCAAGAGGTCAGGCCACGCGCCGGTAAATGCCGTAGTAGCTCCGGATTCGTTCAGCCAACCCTCGACGCCCGTTACCGCCCCCACCAGTGTTGTGGACGCGGCCGCGGCGTAGAAACGGGGACGGTCCTCCAGATGCGAACCTGCATAGAAGACGAGGGCCCCGGTCAGGACGGCCAGACCCGTAAGGATGCGGCTGGCATCGACCGAGAAGATGCCGGCCACCGATGCGAAGAACAACGCGCTGGCGAACCAGGACCACTTCAGCTGCGGGCGGGCGGGGCATGTACTCAAGCGGCCGAGGAAGACCCTTAGCGCAGTGAGGCCAGCAGCCAGGCCCAAGAGTACGGCCGGCACGTGGAGTTCACTGAGGACGGCCTGGTGCAGCCAAGTACCCGAGGGAAAGGTCAACGCGGGACCGGCGCCTACAACCACCCCGGCCACGGCAACCACTCCGGCATACAACGCCGCTGCATGGCGCTGGTCCCGCCACACGAGTGCTGCTGCAACGATGGCCAGGGTCAGTTCGCACAGAACCACCCAGCGTCCACCGCCGTCGAAATCCCGGGCCCAAAGGTACCAGCACGGAAGCAGCAGCTGGACAACGAGCCCCGCCCACAAGGCTTCCTTCAGCAGCGGCGAGCCGTCGAAACGCCGCCGGACGATGGGATGCAGTGCGATCTGGATGAAGACGAGACCGGCCAGTGCCAATGAAGCAGCTGCTGCGGATTCGGCGGCGTCAGCGACCACAATCGTCGCAAAGGCCGTGAAAAGCACCCGGCCTGCCAGGAGATAGGCTCCGCGCAATCGTGCTTCGCGCGTCAGCCCAACCATGAAGCCTGCGTAGGCGGTAAAGAGCCCCAGCAGGATTTCAACATCGCGGACATTGTGCCCGCGAACAACCAAAAGGTGCATGGCGGCAGGAGCCAATAGCCATGCCACACGGTGCTTGCGCAGCATGACGGCGGCGACGAGAGCCCCCGCTGCGGTGATGATGGCTGCGGCTCCGGGCTGCCACCCGTCGTGCGGTGAAGAATGCAGCACCACGGGGAAACTCAGGGCGGCGGTGGCGATCGACATCAAGGCCAACAACACGCCAGCATCAACCATCAGCAGGCTCAAGGACATCGCCTTGCGGCCTACCGCCAATACCGCCACCAATTGCGCGCCGAGCACCCAGACGATGACCGTTGCGGGCGTTGCCTCCTCGCCGCCCACGGAAAGTGCGTAGCCCGCACTGGAGAGATCCACGTAGGCCGAAGCAGCCAGCACTGTGGCGGTAGCCCGCGCGAGCCACCAGTAGCACTGGCGATGCATGGATCCGGGAAGGCGCAAGGCAGTGACAACGAAGTACATAGCAAGGGCCAGCAGCGCAAAGTTCCCGATCCCCCGGGAAACCACCGCAGCACCGACTACCGCGGAGACCATGCCAGCGGCAGGTGCCAGGAACTCCATCCCGTTCGGGCGCCATGACTCCGGCGCCCCGCTGCACGCCCGGCTCGCCCTGCCCGCCGGAGATACAGGGGGAAACGCGAGCATGCCGGCCACAAGACCGCCCGCCAGGACCGCGAACACTCCTGCCGCCACGACCGGATGACCGGGCGCTTTGTCCAGGACGGTAAGGACCGCCAGAGCGGTGATGCCCACACCGCCAAACGCCAAGGCGCTGATTTGCGGGGCCAGTAGACCAACCCCCCAGCGCTCGAACGCAGCGCCAAGTACTTGCTGGGCCGCGCACACTACAACCAATGCAAGAGCTGTTAGGGCGGCAGCGTCCGGACGTTCCGGGTAAAGCGCGGTGATGAGGAAGGGAACTGCGAGGCTAAGGGCAATCCGCCCGGAAAGCACAAGCGTCTTGCGGTACACACCCTGGGCTCGCAGCGCCAGGCCGAACCAAAACAGGCCCGAGGAAGCGAACATCGCGAAGAGTGGCCACGCGCCCAGCATGGGGGCCAGGGCCGAGGCGGCGGCAACGACGGCTGCCGGGGCAAAAGCCACTCCCCCGCGTAGCTTCCACCCCAGGGGCATTGAGGTTGCCAAGACGACGTAGAAGGCCGTGTACGCGGGTAGTTCCGAGGTACTGAATGCGAGCACGATCGCGAGGACAAGGGCCACCACGAGCTGCAGGCCCAGGCATGAGACAGCGTCCGTCCACCACGTCTTTGGAGATATCCGCTGCCCGGCGAAAGCCAGAATAAGAGCCTGAATCCCGAGGCATAGGACCGCTGCCAGCAAAGCCTGGCTGACCTCTCCCGTGACATCCCACACCACGGCGATGATGGCGAGGGAGAACGCTGCCCTGGCGGCGTAGAAGTACAACGTTCGGAACTTCAGGTCAGGAACCCACAGCATGACAGCGAAATAGGCGCCGCACATCGCCATCACAAGGGAGTACTCCCCCTTGGCCATGAGGTTGGGAGTCAACGTGGCGGCTACACCCACCGCAGGAACCACAAACGGATGCAGCGCCATCAGTGGACGTATGTAGAGCGGCGGAATCCACCGCGGGCGCAAGATGGCTGCCAGGGTCAACAAAACGGCGACGCCAATCAGGGCCGTGAAGTACCACACGAGGGCCCCACCCAGCACCGAAACACCTGACCACGCCGTGGAAACCACAAAGCTGAGCGAGAGGGCTGCCAGGACCTTGTTATCCAAGCGGATCGCCGCATAGACGTAGGCAATCGTACCGAGGACAGACGTCACCAGCCACGCGAGGGGCCCGTTGTGCAAAGCGAAGCTGTACATGGCCAGGCCGGTAACAGGGACCAGTGCCAAGCCTGTTCCGGTGAAGGCCATTGCCGCGGGGCGGAGACGCGGAACGCGTGGGTGAAGCACGAGTCCTGCGGCATAGAAGAGCACCGTGATAAGCCAAATGGCAACAAAACGAAGGGACTCAGGCAGGCTCGTACCCACAAAAAGTGCCCCGGCCGCCACCAAGAGGAGGCTCGCCACATAGAGGGTGATGTTGATGTTTTGCCGGTCGCGCTTCTCTTTGCGCTGAGCAGCCTCTTGGGGAGTCTCACCCTGCCAGGGCGGCGCAGCTTGCGGTGGCGGCTGCATCTGCCCGGGACCTCCGGGAGCTTTGGGTATGGGGGCTGGAAGAACTACGCGTTGCGGCGCGGCACCCTGGGGCGGAGCGAACCCTGCAGCCGGACGCAGCGGCTCGTAGACCGAGTAGCCCTGCACCGGGGATCCGTGAACCGGGCGCGGTGCCGCAGGACGCTCAGGGGCAGGACGCTCGGGGGCCGGACGCACAGGGGCAGCTTGCGTCACGACCGATGGCGCAGCAGCCGTTGTCTGCTGGACAGTCTGCGGAAGGGCTGCCTCGCCCTGCTTCGCTTGCGCCGTCTTGGCTACGGCGTCTTGCCAGCCAGCCAGATGCCCCGCGAGGTATGCCGCACGGTAAGCATCATCGTCGTCCCTCGCCGCACCGCTCCGTGAGCCTGCAACACGGCGGCCCCGGGCCACACCGAGGGCGTAGGCCCCGGCGCTAAGGCCGGCAAGGAACAGCAAGACGACGACGGTCAGGAACCCCAGCACGGCAACTCCACAGGTGAGTCCGGGCAGACCGCCCGGTTTATCCATTCGATAGAGAAATCATAACAAAGAAGAACCCCACCGCCGAAGCGATGGGGTTCTTCTGTGGGTAACCTCCGTCAGCCGGAGACTCGCCCGATCGACAAGCAGAAACTACTTGATGATCTTGGTAACACGTCCCGAACCAACGGTGCGGCCGCCTTCACGGATAGCGAAGCCGAGGCCCTCTTCCATAGCGATCGGCTGGATGAGCTCAACGGTCATCTCAGTGTTGTCGCCGGGCATAACCATTTCCGTGCCCTCAGGCAGGGTGATAACGCCGGTAACGTCCGTCGTACGGAAGTAGAACTGCGGGCGGTAGTTCGAGTAGAACGGGTTGTGACGTCCGCCTTCGTCCTTGGAAAGGATGTAGACGTTTGCCTCGAAGTCGGTGTGCGGGGTGATGGAACCCGGCTTGACGACAACCTGGCCACGCTCGACATCGTCGCGCTTGAGGCCACGGAGCAGCAGGCCACAGTTCTCGCCGGCCCATGCTTCGTCGAGCTGCTTGTGGAACATCTCGATACCGGTAACCGTGGTCTTCTGGATCGGGCGGATGCCAACGATCTCGACCTCGGAGTTGATGGCGAGGGTGCCACGCTCGGCGCGGCCCGTAACAACGGTGCCACGGCCGGTGATGGTGAAGACGTCCTCAATCGGCATCAGGAACGGCTTGTCGCGGTCACGTACGGGGTCCGGAACGGACTCGTCGACAGCTGCCATCAGGTCCTGGACGGACTTGACCCAAACCGGGTCGCCTTCCAGAGCCTTCAGACCGGAAACGCGAACGACAGGAGCGTCGTCACCGTCGAAGCCCTGCGAGCTCAGGAGCTCACGAACTTCCATTTCAACGAGGTCGAGGAGTTCCTCGTCCTCGACCATGTCGGACTTGTTCAGTGCGACCAGCAGGTAGGGAACACCAACCTGGCGGGCGAGCAGAACGTGCTCACGGGTCTGAGCCATCGGACCATCGGTTGCAGCAACCACGAGGATTGCGCCGTCCATCTGGGCAGCACCGGTGATCATGTTCTTGATGTAGTCAGCGTGACCCGGGGCGTCAACGTGTGCGTAGTGACGCTTCTCGGTCTGGTACTCCACGTGGGAGATGTTGATGGTAATACCGCGCTGGCGCTCTTCCGGAGCAGAGTCGATGGACGCGAAGTCGCGCTGCTCGTTGAGATCCGGGTACTGGTCGTACAGCACCTTGGAAATGGCGGCAGTCAGCGTCGTCTTACCGTGGTCAACGTGACCAATGGTGCCGATGTTGACGTGCGGCTTAGTCCGCTCGAACTTTGCCTTTGCCACAGGTTCCTCCTAGAACGATTTCAAGTGACGTGCTCCTCGGCCGCGCTTTTCGCGGCAGAAACTCTAGCAAGTCTACTTGGGGGCTTGGTTTTGGTGAAATTTCAGATTCAGGAACCAATACTAGTTCCTGGAGTCTGTTCGCGCAGGGGGCCGGGCCACGACCTTCGCCGTGGCCCCGCCACTCGCGCTGAGATGCCTTCCCGGTTACCGGAATTGCATCCGCTACCGGGTGATTACTCGCCGCGGGTCTTCTGGATGATCTCGTCGGCTACTGCCTTCGGGACCTCCGCGTAGCTGTCGAACGTCATCGAGTACACAGCACGGCCCTGGGTCTTGGACCGCAGGTCGCCGATGTAGCCGAACATTTCGGACAGCGGAACGTTCGCACGAACAACCTTCACGCCTGCAGCATCTTCCATGGACTGGATCATGCCACGGCGGGAGTTGAGGTCGCCGATCACGTCACCCATGTATTCCTCAGGGGTACGGACCTCGACGGCCATCAGGGGTTCGAGCAAGACAGGGTTGGCCTTGCGGGCACCCTCCTTGAACACCTGGGAGCCGGCGATCTTGAACGCCATTTCAGAGGAGTCGACATCGTGGTAAGCACCGTCGAGCAGGATCGCCTTGACGCCCACCATCGGGTAGCCGGCCAGGATACCGAACTGCATGGCGTCCTGGATACCAGCGTCAACGGAGGGGATGTATTCACGCGGAATACGGCCACCGGTGACCTTGTTTTCGAACTCGTAGAAGGTACCGTCCGTGGTTTCCAGGGGCTCGAAGGAGACCTGGACCTTTGCGAACTGACCCGAACCACCAGTCTGCTTCTTGTGGGTGAAGTCAACCTTCTCCACAGCGCGCTTGATGGTTTCGCGGTAAGCAACCTGCGGCTTGCCGACGTTGGCCTCAACCTTAAATTCGCGGCGCATACGGTCAACGAGGATGTCGAGGTGGAGTTCACCCATACCCGCGATAACAGTCTGGCCGGTTTCTTCGTTGAGGGAGACCTGGAAGGTCGGGTCCTCAGCGGAGAGCTTCTGGATAGCCGTGGAGAGCTTCTCCTGGTCACCCTTGGTGTTCGGCTCGATCGCAACAGAGATCACGGGCTCCGGGAAGCTCATGGACTCGAGGACGATCTGGTTTGCGGGATCGCAGAGGGTGTCACCGGTGGTGGTGTCCTTCAGGCCGATCGCAGCGTAGATGTGGCCGGCGGTAGCGCCCTCAACAGGCATTTCCTTGTTGGCGTGCATCTGGAAGAGCTTGCCGATACGTTCCTTCTTGCCCTTGGTGGAGTTGACCACCTGCGCACCGGAATCAACGTGACCGGAGTACACGCGGATGAAGGTGAGCTGACCGAAGAACGGGTGGGCAGCAATCTTGAACGCAAGAGCGGAGAACGGCTCGTCAGCGGAAGGCTTACGGGTCAGTTCCTTCTCTTCGTCGCGGGGATCGTGACCGATCATCGCCGGAACGTCGAGCGGGTTCGGCAGGAAGTCCACGACGGCGTCGAGCATCGGCTGGACACCGCGGTTCTTGAAGGCAGAACCACAGAAGACCGGGTAGAGCTCGGAGTTGATGGTCATCTTGCGGATGCCGGCCTTGAGCTCTTCGAGGGTGAGTTCTTCGCCTTCGAGGTACTTCTCCATGAGTTCCTCGGAAGCCTCGGCAACAGTCTCAACGAGCTGTGCGCGGTATTCCTCGGCCTTTTCCTTGAGGTCGGCAGGAATTTCCTGAACCTCGTAGGAAGCACCCATGGTCACGTCGCCCTTGGCGTCGCCCGGCCAAACCAGTGCGCGCATTTCAAGGAGGTCGACGACGCCAACGAAGTCGTTCTCGGAGCCGATCGGCAGCTGCATGACCAGCGGCTTGGCACCGAGGCGGGAGATGATGGTGTCTACGGTGAAGTAGAAGTCAGCGCCCAGCTTGTCCATCTTGTTGACGAAGCAGATACGCGGAACGTTGTACTTGTCAGCCTGGCGCCAAACAGTCTCGGACTGCGGCTCCACGCCTTCCTTGCCGTCGAACACTGCAACTGCACCGTCGAGGACGCGCAGGGAGCGCTCAACCTCAACCGTGAAGTCCACGTGGCCCGGGGTGTCGATGATGTTGATCTGGTTCTTGTTCCAGAAACAGGTCACGGCCGCGGACGTGATGGTGATGCCGCGTTCCTTTTCCTGTTCCATCCAGTCGGTCGTCGAAGCGCCGTCGTGCGTTTCGCCGATCTTGTGGTTCACACCCGTGTAGAACAGGATGCGCTCGGTAGTGGTGGTCTTGCCGGCATCGATGTGGGCCATGATGCCGATATTGCGGACCTTGTTAAGGTCGGTAAGCACGTCCTGTGCCACGGGGTCTCCCTTTCGGATGGACTGCACGTCCGCCGCCGGCTCGGTGGAGCCGGCGGCGTCCGGGAAGTTTTACCAGCGGTAGTGTGCGAAGGCCTTGTTGGACTCGGCCATCTTGTGGGTGTCTTCGCGACGCTTGACAGCGGCACCGAGACCGTTCGAGGCATCCAGGATTTCGTTCTGGAGGCGCTCGGTCATCGTCTTTTCGCGGCGGGCCTTGGAGTAGCCCACGAGCCAACGCAGTGCGAGGGCGGTGGAGCGACCCGGCTTGACCTCAACCGGAACCTGGTAGGTGGCGCCACCAACACGGCGGGAACGCACTTCCAGGGAAGGCTTGACGTTGTCCATGGCCTTCTTCAGGGCTGCGACGGGGTCGCCGCCCGTCTTGGCGCGGGCACCTTCGAGTGCACCGTAAACGATGCGCTCGGCGGTGGACTTCTTGCCGTCAATCAGGACCTTGTTGATCAGCTGGGTGACCAACGGGGAGCCGTAGACGGGATCTGAAACGAGCGGCCGCTTCGGGGCCGGACCCTTGCGAGGCATATTACTTCTTCTCCATCTTTGCGCCGTAGCGGCTGCGGGCCTGCTTGCGGTTCTTGACACCCTGGGTGTCGAGGGCGCCGCGGACGATCTTGTAGCGGACACCCGGGAGGTCCTTCACACGACCACCACGGACGAGCACGATGGAGTGCTCCTGCAGGTTGTGGCCAACACCGGGGATGTAGGCGGTAACTTCCACGCCACCGTTGAGGCGCACACGTGCGACCTTACGAAGGGCCGAGTTCGGCTTCTTCGGAGTGGTGGTGTAGACGCGGGTGCAAACGCCGCGGCGCATCGGGCTGCCCTTCAGCGCGGGAGCCTTGGTCTTGGAGACCTTCGGCGTGCGGCCCTTGCGGACCAGCTGGTTAATCGTAGGCACTTTCGTGTTCTCCGTTGTTTGATCTCTGCCCCCACGCACAGGCGCCAGCCGGTGCACATGTGGGAACTTTGGCGTTGCTCATGCGGCCGGCCGGAACTTCCGGTAGGCGTGCAAAAGTGCGGCATTCGTTGCGCAAGTTGCCCGCAACCCGGAAACAGACTCCACACCCAACACCATGAGAACAAAACCAAAATGATGCTGCGGCGGCCTTCATCCACTGCCACACAGAACAATTACATAAAGTCTAGCACGGCTTGATCTCCCGCCTTAATCGGGTGTATGGAGGACGACGGCGGCAGCCGGGTGCCGCCGTCGTCCTCCGCTCCCCCGGGCTGCGGCGGAGTGGCCGTTAACGCGCCGGGCCCCGCACTCCGAAGAATGCGGGGCCCGGCGTTCAGTCAATGACTAACGCTGCAATCAGCGGAAGTCGTTGCCGAGGTCGTAGTCATCCAGCGGGATGGCGTGGAACTCGGGGGCACCGTCCCCACCCAGGGCGTCATAGGAGAAGTCGGTGAAAGCGCTGGGGCCCGTGAACAGGCTTGCCTTTGCTTCTTCCGTCGGCTCCACAGTGACCTGCGTGTAGCGCGGCAGACCCGTACCAGCCGGGATGAGCTTACCGATGATGACGTTTTCCTTGAGGCCGAGCAGCGGATCGCTCTTGCCTTCCATGGCCGCCTGCGTCAGGACGCGGGTGGTCTCCTGGAAGGAAGCTGCGGACAGCCAGGACTCGGTGGCCAAGGAAGCCTTGGTGATACCCATGAGCTCCGGACGGCCGGAAGCCGGTGCCTTGCCCTCGGACACGACGCGGCGGTTCTCTTCCTCGAAGCGCGTGCGCTCTGCCAGTTCACCCGGCAGGAGGTCGGAGTCGCCGGACTCGATGACCGTAACGCGGCGCAGCATCTGGCGGACGATAACCTCGACGTGCTTGTCGTGGATACCAATACCCTGGCTGCGGTACACGCCCTGCACTTCGTCCACAAGGAACTTCTGTGCTGCACGCGGACCCATGATGCGCAGAACCTGCTTCGGGTCCACCGGACCGTTGATCAGCTTCTGGCCGACACTCACGTGGTCGCCGTCTTCGATGAGGAGGCGGGACCGGCGCAGTACCGGGTAGGCGATCTCTTCGGAACCGTCGTCCGGAGTGATCACCAGGCGCATCTGGCGCTCGGACTCTTCGATGGTGATGCGTCCGGCTGCTTCCGCAATCGGTGCCACACCCTTCGGAGTACGGGCTTCGAACAGTTCCTGGATACGGGGCAGACCCTGGGTGATGTCGTCGCCACCACCTGCGGATACAGCACCACCGGTGTGGAACGTACGCATGGTCAGCTGGGTACCGGGCTCACCAATCGACTGTGCGGCGATGATGCCGACGGCCTCTCCGATGTCCACGGTCTTGCCGGTTGCCAGCGAACGGCCGTAGCACAGGGCACAAGTGCCGACCTTGGACTCACAGGTGAGAACGGAACGGACCTTGACCTCGGTGATGCCGGCTGCGAGCAGCTGGCCGATCACGACGTCGCCGCAGTCGGTGCCGGCCGGTGCCAGGACGTTGCCCTGGGCATCGACGACGTCGACAGCCAGCGTCCGTGCGTAGGCGCTGTTCTCGACGTTCTCGTCCAGGACCAACTCGCCGTTGGAGTCCGGAACTGCGATCGGCGTGACCAGGCCGCGCTCGGTTCCACAGTCCTCTTCGCGGACGATGACGTCCTGCGAGACGTCCACCAGACGACGGGTCAGGTAACCCGAGTTGGCGGTACGGAGAGCGGTATCGGCCAGACCCTTACGGGCACCGTGCGTGGCGATGAAGTATTCCAGCACCGACAGGCCCTCACGGTAGGAGGACTTGATCGGACGCGGGATGATTTCACCCTTCGGGTTGGCCACAAGACCACGGATACCCGCGATCTGGCGGACCTGCATCCAGTTACCACGTGCACCGGAGGACACCATGCGGTTGATGGTGTTCATCGGGGACAGGCTGTCACGCATCGCCTGGGCGATCTCGTTGGTTGCCTTGTTCCAGATCTCGATCAGTTCCTGGCGACGCTCGTCGTCGTCGATCAGGCCCTTGTCGTACTGGCCCTGGATCTTGGCAGCCATGTTCTCGTAACCGGCAAGGATGCCCGGCTTGGTGTCCGGAACTTCGATGTCGGAGATGGCCACGGTGACGCCCGAGCGGGTAGCCCAGTAGAAACCGGCGTCCTTCAGGTTGTCCAGCGTTGCCGCAGTAACAACCTTCGGGTAGCGCTCTGCGAGGTCGTTGACGATCCGGGACAGTTCGCCCTTGTCCGCAACAGCCTCAACCCAGGGGTAGTCCTCAGGCAGGGTCTGGTTGAAGATGACCTGGCCGAGGGAGGTTTCAACGAGAGCCGGCTGACCGGGCTCCCAACCTTCCGGAGCTTCCCAACCTGCGTAGGGAACGAAGTTCTCCAGACGGATCTTCACCTGGGAGTTCAGGTGCAGTTCACGGGCATCGTAGGCCATGATGGCTTCCGACACCGAGGAGAACACGCGGCCCTCGCCGGCAGAGCCGACGCGCTTGGTGGTCAGGTGGTACAGGCCGATAATCATATCCTGCGAAGGCAGGGTGACCGGGCGGCCATCGGACGGCTTCAGGATGTTGTTCGAGGACAGCATCAGGATGCGGGCTTCGGCCTGGGCTTCCGGGCTCAGCGGCAGGTGGACTGCCATCTGGTCGCCGTCGAAGTCAGCGTTGAAGGCGCCACAAACCAGCGGGTGAAGCTGGATTGCCTTACCTTCAACAAGCTGCGGTTCGAAGGCCTGGATACCAAGGCGGTGCAGGGTAGGTGCACGGTTGAGCAGCACCGGGTGTTCGGTGATGATCTCTTCCAGCACGTCCCAGACCTGCGGACGGTAACGCTCAACCATGCGCTTTGCCGACTTGATGTTCTGTGCGTGGTTGAGGTCAACCAGGCGCTTCATCACGAACGGCTTGAAGAGCTCCAGGGCCATCTGCTTCGGCAGGCCGCACTGGTGCAGCTTCAGCTGCGGGCCGACGACGATGACCGAACGGCCGGAGTAGTCAACACGCTTACCGAGCAGGTTCTGGCGGAAACGGCCCTGCTTGCCCTTGAGCATGTCGCTCAGGGACTTCAGCGGACGGTTGCCCGGGCCAGTGACGGGACGGCCACGACGGCCGTTGTCGAAGAGGCTGTCAACAGCTTCCTGAAGCATGCGCTTCTCGTTGTTGACGATGATCTCCGGAGCACCGAGGTCAAGCAGGCGCTTGAGGCGGTTGTTTCGGTTGATCACACGGCGGTAGAGGTCGTTGAGGTCGGAGGTCGCGAAGCGGCCACCGTCCAGCTGGACCATCGGGCGCAGTTCCGGTGGGATCACCGGGACGGCGTCGAGAACCATGCCGAGCGGGCTGTTGTTCGTGGTGAGGAACGCGTTGACAACCTTGAGGCGCTTCAGGGCGCGGGTCTTGCGCTGGCCCTTGCCGTTCTGGATGATATCGCGCAAGGACTCAGCCTCAGCCTGCATGTCGAAGGTCTCAAGACGCTTCTTGATGGCTTCGGCACCCATGGAGCCCTCGAAGTACATGCCGTAACGGTCACGCAGTTCGCGGTACAGGCCCTCGTCACCTTCGAGGTCGGCGACCTTGAGGTTCTTGAAGCGGTCCCAGACCTGCTCAAGGCGCTCGATGTCGGCGTCGGCGCGCTTGCGGACGTTCGCCATCTGGCGGTCCGCGGAGTCGCGGGCCTTCTTCTTGTCCGCACCCTTGGCACCCTCGCCCTCAAGACGGGCAAGCTCGTCTTCAAGGTCGCGGGCGATCTGGGCGATGTCGCTGTCGCGGTTGTCGATCAGCTGCTTCTTCTCGAGGTCGTGCTCGACCTGGAGGTTCGGCAGTTCAGCGTGGCGGTTTTCCTCGTCAACGCTGGTGATCATGTAGGCAGCGAAGTAGATGACCTTCTCGAGGTCCTTCGGAGCCAGGTCCAGAAGGTAGCCAAGGCGCGACGGAACGCCCTTGAAGTACCAGATGTGGGTGACGGGAGCGGCGAGCTCGATGTGGCCCATGCGCTCACGGCGCACCTTGGCGCGGGTGACTTCAACGCCACAACGCTCACAGATGATGCCCTTGAAGCGGACGCGCTTGTACTTGCCGCAGTAGCATTCCCAGTCACGGGAAGGTCCGAAGATCTTCTCGCAGAAAAGACCGTCCTTCTCAGGCTTGAGAGTGCGGTAGTTGATGGTTTCCGGCTTCTTGACCTCACCGTAAGACCAGCCACGGATGTCTTCCGCGGTGGCGAGGCCGATCTGCATGAGGCCGAAGGAGGATTCGCTGGACATATGGTCCCTGTTCTCTCTTGTTCTCTAAATTCTGAAGTCTTGGTTACGGAAAGAGGGAGCTGCCCGGCGGGCGGTGCTGGCACCACCCGCCGGAGCGGCTGCTAGACCTCTTCTACGGAACTGGGCTCTGCGCGAGACAGATCGATGCCCAGTTCTTCCGCAGCCGTGAAGACTGCGTCATCAGAGTCACGCATTTCGATCGTGGTTCCGTCGGTGGAAAGAACTTCCACGTTCAGGCACAACGACTGCATTTCCTTGATCAAGACCTTGAAGGACTCGGGAACGCCAGGCTCGGGGATGTTCTCGCCCTTGACGATGGCTTCGTAGACCTTCACGCGGCCGTGGATGTCATCCGACTTGATCGTGAGGAGTTCCTGAAGGGTGTAAGCGGCGCCGTAAGCTTCGAGCGCCCACACTTCCATTTCACCGAAGCGCTGGCCACCGAACTGTGCCTTACCACCCAGCGGCTGCTGCGTGATCATGGAGTACGGGCCGGTGGAACGCGCGTGGATCTTGTCGTCCACCAGGTGGTGGAGCTTCAGGATGTACATGTAACCGACGGAGATCGGGTCCGGGAACGGCTCGCCGGAGCGGCCGTCGAACAGACGCGTCTTGCCGGAGGAGTCGATCAGGCGGTCGCCGTCGCGGGTCACGTTGGTGGAGTCAAGCAGGCCCGTAATTTCCTCTTCGCGGGCGCCGTCGAACACCGGGGTGGCAACGGTGGTCTGGCCGGTCTCACGAGGCAGGTTCGGGAGGTTCTTGACCCACTCCGGCTCGCCTTCGATCTTCCAACCGGTCTTGGCAACCCAACCGAGGTGGGTTTCCAGGACCTGGCCAACGTTCATACGGCCCGGAACACCAAGCGGGTTCAGGACGATGTCCACCGGGGTACCGTCTGCGAGGAAGGGCATGTCCTCGACCGGGAGGATCTTGGAGATAACACCCTTGTTGCCGTGGCGGCCGGCGAGCTTGTCACCGTCGGTGATCTTACGCTTGGCTGCAACGTAGACGCGGACCAGCTGGTTCACGCCCGGGGGCAGTTCGTCGTCGTTGTCGCGGTCGAAGACGCGCACGCCGATGACCGTACCGGACTCGCCGTGGGGCACCTTCAGCGAGGTGTCGCGGACTTCGCGGGACTTCTCACCGAAGATCGCGCGAAGGAGGCGCTCTTCCGGAGTCAGTTCGGTTTCACCCTTCGGGGTGACCTTTCCGACCAGGATGTCGCCTGCTTCAACCTCGGCACCGATGTGGATGATGCCGCGCTCGTCCAGGCCTGCCAGGACTTCCTCGGACACGTTGGGGATGTCACGGGTGATTTCCTCGGCACCAAGCTTGGTGTCGCGGGCGTCGATCTCGTGCTCCTCGATGTGGATGGAGGACAGAACGTCTTCAGCGACGATGCGCTGGGACAGGATGATGGCGTCCTCGAAGTTGTGGCCTTCCCATGACATGAATGCCACGAGCAGGTTCTTGCCGAGGGCAAGTTCACCCTGGTCCGTTGCCGGGCCGTCAGCGATGATGCCGCCAACTTCCAGGCGCTGGCCTTCGTTGACCAGGACGCGGTGGTTGTAGCAGTTGCCCTGGTTGGAGCGGGCGAACTTGTTGATGCGGTAGTTGGTTTCCGTGCCGTCGTCATTGAGCATGACAACCAGCTCGGCGGAAACCTCGGTTACCACACCGGCCTTCTTGGCGATGACAACGTCTCCGGCGTCAACAGCTGCGGCGCGCTCCATGCCGGTGCCCACGAACGGAGCCTCGGAACGGACCAGCGGCACAGCCTGGCGCTGCATGTTGGCACCCATGAGTGCGCGGTTGGCGTCGTCGTGCTCGAGGAACGGGATCAGGGCCGTTGCCACGGACACCATCTGGCGCGGGGAAACGTCCATGTACTGGACATCCTCGGCCGGAACCAGCACGGGCTCGCCTCCACCACCACGGGCACGGACAAGAACGGTCTCTTCGGAGAAGCGCTTGTCGGCATCCAGCGGAGCGTTGGCCTGTGCGATCAGGACCTCGGCCTCGTCATCTGCGGTGAGGTATTCGACGTCGTCGGAAACAACACCGTTGGTGACCTTGCGGTACGGGGTTTCGATGAAGCCGAACGGGTTGATGCGGCCGTAGGAAGCCAACGAACCGATCAGGCCGATGTTCGGGCCTTCAGGAGTTTCGATGGGGCACATACGTCCGTAGTGGGACGGGTGAACGTCTCGGACTTCCATGCCTGCGCGGTCACGGGACAGACCACCCGGGCCAAGGGCCGACAGGCGGCGCTTGTGGGTCAAACCCGACAGCGGGTTGTTCTGGTCCATGAACTGCGACAGCTGGGAGGTTCCGAAGAACTCCTTGATGGCTGCAACAACCGGGCGGATGTTGATCAGGGTCTGCGGCGTGATGGCTTCGACATCCTGCGTGGTCATGCGTTCGCGGACGACGCGCTCCATGCGGGACAGGCCGGTGCGGACCTGGTTTTCGATCAGCTCGCCAACGGCGCGGATGCGGCGGTTGCCGAAGTGGTCGATGTCGTCGATCTCGACGCGGAGCTCGTGGTCTTCGCCGTCGCGCTTGCCCATGATGGTCTTCTCGCCGGCGTGCAGCGCAACGAGGAACTTGATCATGGCGACGATGTCTTCAACGTGCAGGACCGAAGCTTCCTTGTCACCAAGGGAGCGGTCGATGCCCAGCTTGCGGTTGATCTTGTAACGGCCAACCTTGGCCAGATCGTAGCGCTTGGGGTTGAAGTACAGGTTGTCCAGCAGGGACTGGGCAGCCTCGACTGTGGGCGGCTCGCCCGGACGCAGCTTGCGGTAGATGTCCAGCAGGGCGTCTTCGCGGGTCTCGGTGGCGTCCTTCTCCAGCGTTGCACGCATGGAGTCGTACTGGCCGAACTCTTCGAGGATCTGGCCTTCGGTCCAGCCAAGGGCCTTCAGGAGGACGGTAACGGACTGCTTGCGCTTACGGTCGAGGCGAACACCGACCTGGTCGCGCTTGTCGATTTCGAGCTCGAACCAAGCACCACGGGACGGGATGATCTTCGCGGTGAAGATGTCCTTGTCACTGGTCTTGTCTGCAGCGCGCTCGAAGTACGCGCCGGGCGAACGGACCAACTGGGAAACAACAACACGCTCGGTGCCGTTGACGACGAATGTTCCCTTTTCGGTCATGAGCGGGAAGTCGCCCATGAACACGGTCTGCTGCTTGATTTCGCCCGTGTTGTTGTTCATGAACTCGGCCTTGACGTACAAGGGAGCCGAGTAGGTGGCGTCACGGTCTTTGCATTCGGCCATGGTGTACTTCGGATCAGCGAACTCCGGCTCGGAGAAGCTCAGGGACATGGTGCCCTGGAAGTCCTCGATCGGGGAGATCTCTTCGAAGATGTCGGCAAGTCCGGAGGTGGTGGCGACGCTGAGGTCGCCCTCCTCGACAGCCTTCGCTACCCGCGCCTGCCAGCGTTCGTTTCCGACCAGCCAGTCAAAGCTGTCTGTCTGCAGGGCGAGAAGATTCGGAACATCCAGCGGTTCGTGAATCTTTGCGAATGAGAGGCGGCGGGTGGCACCATCGGTGCTTGCCGTGTTAGCGGTTTCGTTATTAGAGGTGCTCGAGGCGACCAAGAGGGATCCTTCCACAGACCTTCAGGCGTTTTCAGATCTCCCCCGTTTGCATCCCGCGGAGTTCTCCGCGGCATACTTAATCCGGTTCCGCTATATGACCCGGACCCAGCCCCGCAAAAGGTAAATGCACGCCTTGGACGGCATGCCGATTGACGCAGCTGAGATGTAAAGCCCACCGCTATATGAAGGCTGAAGGTTAACAGGGAAGACGCAAATATCTACGATACGGCAAAGTAGCCTTTCTGTCTACCCCAGATCGTCCGGGATTGCAAGCACCGTTGCTGCAGGCACCAAAGCGAAGGCGCTCCACGGCCCCGGGCAGGTCTTCCGGAAGAGTGCCTTTCCAAGCCGGGTACCGGAGAGCCCGCCGCGCGATAGCCTAGGACGTAATACAACCGGACCGGAAGAGAGACCATGACGAACTCCGACGACAATGACGTTGTCATCCTTGCAGGTTCCCGGACCCCGCAGGGCCGCCTCAACGGGCAGCTGGCGGGCTTCACCGCCGTCGAACTTGGTGCCCACGCGATCACGGGCGCCCTGGCGGCGAGCGGTGTCAAGGCCGAGCAGGTGGACACCGTCATCATGGGACAGGTATTGCAGGCAGGCGCCGGCCAGAACCCCGCCAGGCAGAGCGCCATAGCCGCAGGCGTTGGCTGGAATATCCCGGCCGTAACCATCAACAAGGTCTGCCTGTCCGGGCTCACGGCGGTCATCGACGCTGCCCGGATGATCCGCGCCGGAGATGCCACGGTAGTTGTGGCCGGCGGACAGGAGTCCATGACGCGTGCCCCGCACCTCCTCCCCGGTTCACGCCAGGGCTGGACCTACGGAGCCGTCCAGGCCTTGGACGTCGCCGCGCACGACGGCCTGACGGATGCTTTTGACGGGCAGTCGATGGGACTCTCCACGGAATCCAAGAACGTAACGCTCGGCATTGACCGGCGTGCCCAGGACGAGGTGGCCGCGGCTTCCCACCAACGCGCCGCCGCCGCAGCGGAGGCAGGAATCTTCGACGTCGAAATTGCGCCCCTCAGCGTCAAGCAGCGCAAGGGAGATCCCGTGGTGCTGACCTCGGATGAGGGGATCCGGCCCAACACCACGCTGGAAACGCTCGCCCCGCTCAAGGCAGCCTTCGCCACGGACGGAACCATTACTGCCGGCAACTCCTCTCCCCTGTCCGACGGCGCCTCCGCGCTGGTGTTGACCAGTCGCCGCTTCGCCAAGGACAACGGCCTCGAATACCTTGCCGTCGTGGGCAAGCCGGGGCAGGTGGCCGGACCGGACAATTCCCTGCACTCGCAGCCTTCCAACGCCATTGCACAGGCTCTGAAGAAGGCCGGCTGGGCTGCCGAAGACCTGGATTTCATAGAGATCAATGAGGCCTTCGGGTCCGTTGCCGTCCAGTCCCTCAAGGACCTCCAATACCCCTTGGAAAAGTGCAACATCCACGGTGGAGCGATTGCCTTGGGCCACCCCATCGGCGCCTCCGGAGCCCGCCTGGCCCTGCACGCGGCGCATGAGCTCCGACGGAGGGGAACCGGCAAGGCCGCCGTATCCTTGTGCGGCGGCGGAGGCCAAGGCGAAGCCCTCCTCCTGTACCGCGACTAAGGGAGGTCCGGACCATGGCCCACGCCAACGGCGCCCAACGGTTCCTGGATGATGCCGCCGCCCGCGGACTGGACGTGGACGTCGTCGAACGTCCGGCAGCCCGCAGCCTGGAAGAAGCGGCGAGCATCCTCGGAATCACTCCCGCTGACATCGTGAAGTCCCTCGTGGTCAAACACAGGGACGGCACGTTCCTTTTCGCGCTCATTCCCGGAGACCGGCAGATCTCCTGGCCGAAGCTGCGTGCCTTGGTGGGGGTCAACAAACTCTCGCTGCCGGCTGCGGACGTAGCGCTGGAAGCCACCGGCTACGAACGCGGGACCATCACTCCGCTGGGCAGCACGAACGCCTGGCCCGTCTATGCTGACGCCTCGATCGCGGGCCGCCGGATCTCGATGGGGGCCGGTGCGCACGGGCGCAGCGCCTTCGTGGATGCCGACGCGCTGACGGCGGCGCTGAACGCAATCGTGGCAGACATCAGCGAACCCAACTAGGTCGCATCTGTGCGCGTTCTGAGCCCTCAAAACGCGCACTAATGCGACCTGGTTGGGTGCTTTAACAGCAGAAAGCCCCGCCCGGCGAACCGGACGGGGCTTCCCAAAGCAGAACGAGTTACTTGAGGGTAACCGTTGCGCCAGCTTCTTCGAGCTGAGCCTTTGCCTTCTCTGCGGCTTCCTTGGTGGCGCCTTCGAGAACAGCCTTCGGTGCACCGTCAACCAGGTCCTTGGCTTCCTTGAGGCCGAGGGAGGTGATGGCGCGAACTTCCTTGATCACTGCGATCTTCTTGTCGCCGGCTGCTTCGAGGATGACGTCGAATTCGGTCTTCTCTTCAGCAGCTTCAGCACCGGCGCCGCCGCCGGCGGGGCCTGCAACTGCAACAGCAGCAGCAGTAACTTCGAAGGTCTCTTCGAAGAGCTTGACGAACTCGGAGAGCTCGATGATGGTCAGTTCCTTGAAAGCTTCAATGAGCTCTTCGTTGCTGAGCTTCGCCATGGTGGCGTCCTTCCATTAGGTGGTGCTGGTCCGGACCTTGCCGTTCCGTGCACCGGAGTTTGATTGGGGGGAGAACTTAGTTCTCTTCGGTTGCAGCTTCGGCAGCAGCCGGTGCTTCTTCAGCAGCCGGAGCTTCCTCGGTTGCAGCCTCTTCAGCCGGTGCTTCTTCAGCGGCCGGTGCAGGAGCGCCGCCCTCTTCTTCAAGCTTGAGGCGCAGGGCATCGATGATGCGTGCAGCAGCGGATGCAGGAGCCTTGAGGACACCGGCAACACGTGCAAGCTGGAACTCGCGGGACTCGAGGGCAGCCAGTGCGGCGACACCCTCAGCGTCCAGTGCCTTGCCTTCGAACAGGCCGGTCTTGATGACCAGCTGCTTGTTGGCCTTGGCAAAGTCCGTCAGGCTCTTTGCAGCAGCAACGGCGTCGCCCTTGATGAAGGCGATCGCAGTGGGGCCGGCGAGCTGGCCGTCGAATGCATCGACACCAGCTTCCTTGGCTGCAATGGCGCTCAGGGTGTTCTTGACGACCGAGAACTTGGTGTCCTGGCCGAGAGCAACACGGAGTTCCTTGAGCTGCGCAACAGAGAGCCCACGGTATTCGGTCAGGACAGCCGCAGTCGATTCCTTGAAATCGTTGGTGATCTCTGCAACTGCGGAGACCTTGCTAGGCGTTGTCATAACCCTCCTTCCGGGGAATAAAGCCGGTCTTCCGGGTCCCCGCTCACGAGAGCTAAAACTAAAAACGCCCCGCGCAGATGCACGGGGCTTGGCTCAACACAGCTTTACTGTGGAGACTCAACTCGTTCACCTGCGTTGGCCGCCCTATGTCAGGGTCCTTCGTCAAGAAATTCACCTTGTTCTCACGGGCGTAGCTACAGAGCTGAGCTTTGCTCGAAAGGGTGGATTCCCATCAACCGACGGTCTTTGGTAATTCAAGGTTACGGGAGACGGCATGCGAACTCCAAATCGGCCCCCTAGTCCGATGTGGTCGCCCCGGCCGAGCGGCGCGGCAGTTCCTTTTGCCACAGTCCGGTGACTCCCGCCGTCGTGAATCCCAACTGCTTGTTGACCGTCAGGAGGTAGCGGTTCTCCGGCGCGTTCCACGTGTAGATCACCCTGGCGTCCGGGAACTGCTCACTCAGGCGTTCCATGTTGGCCACCTTGATCAGGAGCCCCAGCTTGTTCCCCCGGTGCTCCTGCAGGACCAAGGTGTCATCCTGGAAGACGACGTCCTGGCGGTGGGCCAGAACGCTGATGGTGGTCAGGCCTACCAGCTTCCCGGTGGCAACATGCTCGACGGCGGTAACAACCGTCCGCCTTCCCTGCGCCATGGCTGCGTCTTCCGTTTCCCGCAATACCGCAGCGTCGAAGACCATGCCGGTGTCCGCCCCGGCCGGCTCGTCGGCCTCGTCCTCGCCGTGGACCACTTCGCCGGCAGCGTTCTCCAGCTCCGCCACGCCCTCGAGCAACCGCTCAGGGCAGCGGTCAGTCCAGTGGTGCAACGCGTAGCGGCCGGCGTTGGCTTCCTCGGCTTCGGCCTGGAGATCCGCCACCAGCTTGGAATCCAGCGGAAGGACACATGAGCTGAACTGCTCGATGTGCTGCAGCGTATAGCCCGCCCGCTGTGCGAAGTCCACCTCACGGCTGCTGACAGGAACGAAGCCAGGCCCGGTACCGGGAATGAGCTGGTCTTCCGGAATCTCGGTCAGGGACGTTGCCGGGTGGTTGGTGTCCACCAGGACCATGGTGCGGCCCTCTGCCCGGGCCAGCTGTTCCGCGGCTTCGAGGAGGTGGCGGCCCACGCCCCTGCGCTGGTATTCGGGCAGGACATCCAAGGTGAATTCGGCCAGGTCGATGTTGTCAGCCAACGGCAAGGCGATGTCTATGGTTCCTACAATTTTGCCATCCACTTTGGCGACCAGGATGATCTGGCGTTCGTAGGGATCGGAGAACTCCAGCATTTTCTCCAGCGGCGTGTAGGCGAGGTCGTCACTCCCCCAGGTCTGCATCCGCACCCGCCGGGCAACCTCGACCGCGTCGAGGAAGTCCTTGGCGTCCGGGCTGTCCAGGTTGTCGGGAACCCATGCCTGCTCAACCTCGACGGTCTTCGCCTCTTCTAAAGTCATACCAACCGTTTCTGCCATTCGCCTTCAAAGCCGGAAGGTTTGAATCCCAAGGCGATATTAATGGCCAGCATATGCTGGTTTTCACTGGCATTCCATGTCATGACGGACGTACCTGCAGGCCAGGCCAGCACTGCTTTGCGCAGGTTGGCAATTTTCACCAGCATTCCCAAACGGTGTCCCCGATGGGCCGGGTCCACGAGGGTGTCCTCCTGGAAAATCACCGCCGGCATGGCCTCCCGATGAACCAGCGCGGTATAGGCAGCCAGTTCCCCTGAGTCGTTGTGCCGGGCGACGGAAACCACTGCGTCCAAACCGCCCGCACGCCAGGTGGCTTCTTCCTGCCGCACCCTTGCCGCATCCCATGCTTCGCCTTCCCACCCGAGTCCGGCGATGGGAACTTCCGTGCTCATAAGGCTCTTGAGCCGCGCATAGGCTTCAACAAACTCATCCGGGCAACGATCCGACCACGTGATGACACTGTAAGCCGTGGAACGGGACCGGGCGTCCGCCTCCAGGGCGTCGATGTGCGTCGCGTCAAAGGGCAGCGCCAGGCTGCTGTTGGTCTCCACCTGTTCCAGCGAGTAGCCGCAGTGAACGGCGAAGCGGGTTGAGGCGCTGTCCCGGGGCACACCGCCGCTGCCCGATGCGGCTTCCAACAGAGGCACGCCCGCCAGCACGGGCGCGATTGGCTCACCGCAGTAACCGTCGAAGGAGCTCCGGCCACGGTCTTGGGCCACGCCCTCCAATACCCCCAGGATCACCGACCCGAAACCGCGGCGACGAAAAGGTGCGTCCACCAGGACGTGTACGCCCGCCGTCGTCGTATTTTCGCTCAAGGGAAGCGTCAACGTGCCGCAGCCGACAATCCGCCCCTCGAGACGTGCCACGTAGACGTGACGTTCTTCGTATTCGTTTCCCCGCCAGAAGGCTATGTCCTCCTCAAGGGTGGCGGCCCGGTCCGCAGTGCCCCACAGGGCCAGTTCGTGGCGTACGCCAAGTTCATGGAAGGCCCTGAAGTCCGGAGTGATGCGCGCCCCGGGACCGTCCGGGGCGTTGATCCGCTCCACGGTTGGTCCCGCGTTGCTTAATTCGCCGCTGTTCATAAGGTTCGACGACGTCACGCCCCACAGCCTAGGGCCCGCGGTCAGGCGGTACAAGACCCCGCCCGGGACACCGAAGTCGGGCCCTCCGTCGCACCGGGCAGGAATGCGGAAAGGACCGCCCGGCAATGCCGGACGGTCCTTTCAGAGCCGATGCTCGTCGAATGCTTACGCCTCGATGAGAACCTTGGTGACGTTCGGGTCAACGGAGATACCCGGGCCGAACGTGGTGGCAACGGTGGCCTTCTGGATGTAGCGGCCCTTGGAAGCGGACGGCTTCAGGCGAAGAACCTCTTCCAGTGCGGCGGCGTAGTTCTCGGCCAGCTTGGTGGCGTCGAAGGAAACCTTGCCGATGATGAAGTGCAGGTTCGAGTGCTTGTCGACGCGGAAGTCGATCTTGCCACCCTTGATGTCGTTGACAGCCTTGGTGACATCCGGGGTAACCGTGCCGGTCTTCGGGTTCGGCATGAGGTTACGCGGGCCGAGGACCTTACCGAGGCGGCCAACCTTGCCCATGAGGTCAGGGGTGGCAACGGCTGCGTCGAAGTCGGTCCAGCCGCCGGCGATCTTTTCGATCAGGTCATCGGAGCCAACGAAGTCGGCGCCGGCTGCGATTGCTGCCTCAGCCTTGTCACCGGTTGCGAAAACCAGGACACGGGCGGTCTTGCCGGTGCCGTGGGGGAGGTTGACCGTGCCGCGGACCATCTGGTCTGCCTTGCGGGGGTCAACGCCGAGGCGGAAAGCAACCTCAACCGTTGCGTCGAACTTCGACGGGTTGGTTTCCTTTGCCAGGGTGATTGCCTCGAACGGGGCGTAGGCCTTGCCTGCCTCGATCTTGGCTACGGCTGCCTCATATGCTTTGCTGCGCTTTGCCATGCTGCTTGTTTCT
Source organism: Paenarthrobacter ureafaciens (assembly GCF_004028095.1). NCBI lineage: Bacteria > Bacillati > Actinomycetota > Actinomycetes > Micrococcales > Micrococcaceae > Paenarthrobacter > Paenarthrobacter ureafaciens. The sequence goes on from NZ_SBHM01000007.1 coordinate 123,845, forward strand.
CCTTGTGCAGTTGTGGTCTTCGGACCGCGCTGGGCCCTGCCACAGTCGTGGATCCGGCAAAGGATCCTGCGACATTTCTATGTTCGGTTGCCGGTTTCCCGGCGGGTGAAGGCTGTAATTAGCCCTCGACGGTACCTAATGGTCGAAAGTCTCCGGGACTCACTTCCGGCGAGTGCCTCGTTCCTCAGCCCTCACCGTACGTTCATTCCTCGACTATTCGACGGTGATGCCCATGGAGCGGGCAGTGCCGGCGATGATCTTGGCAGCAGCCGCGATGTCGTTGGCGTTGAGGTCTTCCATCTTGGTGGAAGCAATTTCCTCGACCTGTGCCTGGGTCAGCTTGGCAACCTTGACGGTGTGCGGGGTAGCCGAACCCTTGGCGACGCCTGCAGCCTTCTTGATGAGCTCTGCAGCCGGCGGGGTCTTGGTGATGAAGGTGAAGGAGCGGTCTTCGTAGACCGTGATTTCCACCGGAATGACGTTTCCGCGCTGGGATTCCGTAGCAGCGTTGTACGCCTTGCAGAATTCCATGATGTTGACACCGTGCTGGCCAAGCGCAGGACCGATCGGCGGAGCCGGGTTAGCGGCACCTGCCTGGATCTGCAACTTGATGAGGCCGGTGACCTTCTTCTTGGGAGCCAATGTAGGGTCCTTCTCTCAATAGCTTCCTGGGGCACAGGAGCGCGTCCCAGGTTGGTGGCCGCCATGGCAAGGCGACCGGCCGCTACCAAGCCGCTAAGCAGGCGGCCGGGAGCGAAATCTGTGTATCAGCTAGATCTTGGTGACCTGGTTGAATGCAAGCGTAACCGGGGTTTCGCGCTCGAAGATGGAGACCAGCACCACGAGGGTCTGGGACTCGGGCTTGATCTCGGAGATCGTTGCCGGAAGGGTTTCGAACGGGCCCTCCTTGACGATGACGGACTCGCCGACTTCGAAGTCCACGGCCACCGGAGCCTGCTGCTGCTTGTTGACCGGCTTGCCCTTCTCAGCCTGTTCTTCTTCGAAGACCGGGGCAAGCATGGAGAAGACCTCGTCAAGGCGGAGCGGAACCGGGTTGTGGGCGTTACCCACAAAGCCCGTGACACCGGGGGTGTGGCGGACGGCGCCCCAGGAAGCGTCGGTCAGGTCCATGCGGACCAGCACGTATCCGGGAATGCGTACGCGGTTGATGACCTTGCGCTGCGCGTTCTTGATCTCGACGACTTCTTCCATCGGAACCTGGATCTCGAAGATGTAATCTTCCATGTCCAGGGTCTGGATGCGGGTCTCGAGGTTGGCCTTCACGCGGTTCTCGTAGCCTGCGTAGGAGTGGATGACGTACCAGTCACCTTCCTGGCGGCGCAGCTTGGCCTTGAATTCCTCGGCCGGATCAGCCGGGGCGGCGGCAGCGGCAGATTCCAAGGAGACGCCCTCTTCCGAATCGTCTTCTTCGTCTACCTCGGAAGTGGACTCGTCGTCCACGTCAGCGTCTTCGGATTCGTCGACGTCGGCAGTTTCGGGCGCAGCGGAATCAACCTCGGACTCGTCTGCGGTTACGGCCGCATTCTCTGCGGTCCCGTCCAGCTCAGTCTCGTTTACCTCGAGCTCCTGCTCAGACACTTGGTCTCCTGCTTCCTCATTGCCTAACATGCCTATTTAAATGGCTCAATTCCGCAAACCCCGCAAAATCCCTGAAACCAGGGTTTACGCAGTTTGCGGACAGATCCGCTTAGCGGTCCGTGGCGCCTGATCCTCCGAAGACCCAGCTGACTCCGGTACCAAAAGCAAGGTCCAGGAGGGTCACGATGAGCATCATGATGGCGACGAACACCAGCACCACGAGCGTGTAGTTGATCAGTTCTTTGCGGGTTGGAGCAACGACCTTCTTCAGTTCGCCGATAACCTGGCGGACGAAGAGTGCAATTCGGGCAAAAAAGCCGGAATCGGCTTTCTTGGCGGGGCGGCCCTTTGAGCTGCTTGCAGCTGTTTCGGTCACCTGATCCTCACTCACCTTGCAAAGTCGTTAGACCCGGCCCTGATCAGAGCCATGGTTGCTGCGCGTGCTCCGGCGTTTCCGCCGGAACAGCCTGCGCAGGGCAGACAGGACTCGAACCTGCAACCTGCGGTTTTGGAGACCGCTGCGCTACCAATTGCGCCACTACCCTATGGATTGAATCCATGTTTCAGGCCGCACTTCAGCCTGTGGTGCTTTTCAACACCGGTGAACCAGTCTACGCAAGAAATCCGCGATAGTCGAACCGGCTCGATTCGGGGCTCCAGGGCCGTCCGGGCTTGTGACCAGCAACATCAGTCACAAACTCCAGCAGTCCCCCGGGAGCTCCGCAGAACAGCATAAGGTAGTTTACGTCGAATCCCATCATCCAGCCCACGTGCTGCCTGCGAAGAATGGTACTTAGATGTCTGCCGGAACACCTGCCGCCCGCATTTCACAACGAATCTCCGCCATTGCCGAGTCCGCCACCCTTGCCGTTGATGCCAAGGCCAAGGCGTTGAAGGCCGCGGGCCGCCCCGTCATCGGTTTCGGAGCCGGAGAACCCGATTTTCCCACCCCGGACTACATCGTGAAGGCCGCCATTGAAGCTGCCGGCCAGCCGAAGTACCACCGGTACTCCCCCGCTTCCGGACTGCCCGAGCTCAAGAAAGCCATCGCGGACAAGACGCTGCGCGATTCCGGCTACAAAGTCGACCCGTCCCAGGTCCTTGTGACCAACGGCGGCAAGCAGGCTGTCTACAACACGTTTGCCACGCTGGTTGATCCGGGCGACGAGGTCATCATCCCCTCCCCGTTCTGGACCACCTACCCGGAGGCCATCAGGCTCGCCGGCGGCGTCCCGGTAGAGGTCTTCGCAGGACCGGAGCAGGGCTACCTGGTGACTATTGAGCAGCTTGAGGCCGCCGTCACGGACAAGACCAAGATCCTCCTGTTCGTTTCCCCGTCCAACCCCACGGGCGCCGTCTACAGCCCGGAGCAGGTAGCAGAGATCGGCAAGTGGGCCGCCTCCAAAGGCCTCTGGGTTGTCACGGACGAGATCTACGAACACCTCACCTACGACGGCGTGGAATTCACCTCCATCGCTACTGCGGCTCCTGAACTGGGCGACCGCGTAGTCATCCTGAACGGTGTTGCCAAGACCTACGCCATGACCGGATGGCGCGTGGGCTGGATGATCGGCCCCGCCGACGTCATCAAGGCCGCGACCAACCTGCAGTCCCATGCCACGTCCAACGTCAGCAACATCATGCAGGTGGCCGCAGCCGCGGCACTTACCGGCCCCTTGACCGCCGTCGACGAGATGAAGGTTGCCTTCGACCGCCGCCGCAAGGCGATTGTGGCCGGCCTGAACGCGATTGAGGGCGTTGAATGCCCGACGCCGACCGGCGCGTTCTACGTCTACGCAGACGTCCGCGGGCTGCTGGGTAAGGAATTTGACACGGCCAACGGCCCCGTGCGTCCCTCGACGTCCGCGGAACTGGCCGCGCTGATCCTCGACGAGGTTGAGGTCGCAGTGGTTCCCGGTGAGGCCTTCGGCCCCTCGGGTTACGTCCGGTTGTCCTACGCGCTCGGTGACGACGACCTCGCCGAAGGCGTCCGCCGGCTCCAGGAGTTCCTCGGCAAGGCCAAGTAACCCCGCCCCTGAACTGAAACGCTCTTCCACCGCTGATGGTGGAAGAGCGTTTCAGTTTAAGGCGTGGGATGTGGAAGATGGTTGGGGAAACACGGGTGGGATGTGGGAGAGCGTTGGGGAGGGGTTAGAGGAGGCGGCGTTCGGCAGCCCACTTGGTGAGCTCGTGGCGGTTTGACAGCTGGAGCTTGCGGAGGACCGCGGAGACATGGGTTTCCACCGTCTTGATGGAGATGAAGAGCTCCTTGGCCACCTCTTTGTAGCTGTATCCCCGGGCGATGAGCCGCATGACTTCGAGCTCGCGGGCGGAGAGCTTGTCCAGTTCGTCGTCGGCAATGTCGGCCGGCGCAGTTCCAAAGGCATCAAGGACAAACCCGGCCAGCCGCGGCGAGAAGACGGCGTCGCCATCGGCAACCCTGATGACGGCGTCGGAGATCTCGGCACCGGAGATGGTTTTGGTAACGTACCCGCGGGCGCCCGCGCGGATCACGGCCACCACGTCCTCGGCGGCGTCGGAAACGCTCAGGGCCAGGAAGCTCGTCGTCTTGAGGAGCGCAGCCGAACCCGCAATGACCTCCCTGCCTCCACCGCCCAAGCCCCCTGGCAGGTGGACGTCCAGCAGCACCACTTCGGGGCGGGTTTCGGCAATCACGGCGATGGCTTGTTCAACCGTGCCGGCCTCCCCCACAACGTCCATGCGCTCGTCCAGGTCAGCTTTGAGACCTGAGCGGAAAATGGTGTGGTCGTCCACGATCACCACGCGCACGCTCCGCGCGCCGGGCTGGGCAGGGCTGTTCATTGCCGGACCTCTCCGTTCCTTGGTTCGTTGTTCTCCGCCTCCATGGCGGGCAGCGCCAACCGGACTTCCGTTCCGTTGCCGCTGCTGATGATGGCCGCTGTGCCGCCGTGCCTCCTCATGCGCCCGATGATGGACTCCTTGACGCCCATGCGGTCCTCGGGCACGGCGTCGGGATCGAATCCCGGCCCCCGGTCCTTAATGAAGACCTCGGTGTTTCCGGCAGTGCATTCAAGGTAGACAGACACTGTGCCTCCGCCGTGGCGGGACGCGTTCAACATGGCCTCACGGGCAGCTTGGACCAGTGCCTCGTGCCGCTCGGTCATCTCCGTATCGCCTACGGTCACCACTTCCACGGGATTGCCCAGAGCGTCTTCCACCTCCGCCGCAACGGCCTTGACCCGCTCTGCGAGGAGCCCGGCTTCCTTGGTGGAATCGCTGAACAGCCAACTACGCAGTTCACGTTCCTGTGCCCGGGCCAGCCGGACAACGTCCTGCTCCGAACCCGCCCGGCGCTGGATGAGCGCCAAGGTTTGCAGGACGGAATCGTGGAGGTGCGCGGCGATTTCGGCACGTTCAGTTTCGCGGACACGCCCGGCGCGTTCGGCTTCGAGGTCTTTCCAGAACTTCAAACCCCACGGCAGCAGGACCAACACGACTCCCCCAAGGACCGCCACGGAGGCAAGCAGGGCAAGCCACGTCTGCTCCCACGAGCCCGAGCCGGACACCATCACCAGGACCCCTGCCACCACCAGCGCGAGCCCGGCCGCAAGGCGAACCCATCCGCCTGCCTGATCGGCTTTCGTCTTGTCCACCAATCCGGCCCGGCGGGTCTCATCCAGCTGCATCCACGCGATGGAGGCGCCGCCAAGGATTGCTGCGGCCGGGATCAGGGTTCCCAGCGGCACGTCGACACCCAGTTGTTGGGCAATCAGGATGGCGGCCACCAGCAGCAGCCCTACCCCAAGAAGAATTTCCTTGCCGTACTGGATCTTCCGGAACGTGAACCACGGCGCCACGGGACTTGCACCGACGCTCCCCCACTCCCCGGACGGCGGAGTTGCTCGATCGGCACCGGAGGGGGCATCACCGGAGGCTCCGGCGACGTTGCCGGGGGCGCCTGTCCCACGCCCGGTGAGGGACCCGGCGTCGTAGTTTGTGGCGGGACCGGCGGACGGGCGGCTCACCGCGGGAGCGATGGGCGACGCCGGCCGCTTGGCGTTGCGCCGGGCGTTCTCATCCGCCGTGGGAACCATGATCCACAGCCACGCGTAGAAGGCCATGCCCGCACCGCCGGCGAAGCTGGCGAGGACCATGGCCAGCCGGACATACTTCACCGGCCAGCCCAAGTGTCCGGCGAGTCCGCTGCAGACTCCCGCGATCATGCGGTCGCTGCTGCGGACCAGCGCGGGGCGTTCCAAAGCGGTATCCATGTATCAATCCAAACACGGATCGGGGCTCTCAGGGCCCGTAACGGCGGCGCTTCGGGGGTCCCTCAGGGATCATTCAGGGTATCCCCCAATAGAGGACGGAACGGGCCAGGCGGCAGGATCGAAGTATGAACGCGAACAGCATGAATCCCGAGGATTCCGGAACCCCTGCCGATGCCGGGCGTCCGGGCAACAACGCCCCCGGCGGTGCCGCCGGATCCGGCCCGGCCGAGGAGCCTTCCGCACGCCCGTACCCCACGGGCAACGCCGGTCCCGGTAGCTGGACTTCCCAGCAGAACTTCTTTGACTGGATCCGCAACCAAGGCATCCGCCGCGGCCCGGACCGCTGGATCGGCGGCGTCGCAAGCGGAGTGGCGCACCGGTTCGGCATCGATCCCTTGATTGTCCGGGGCATCTTCATTGTCCTGGCGCTCTTCGCCGGAGTGGGCGTCCTGCTCTACGGCCTTGCGTGGGCGCTGCTGCCGGAACCTGATGGCCGTATCCACGTGCAGGAAGCGGCTGCCGGCCGATGGTCCGGCGGCATGACCGGCGCACTGGCAACCTCGATCATCGGCCTGCCGAGCCTGGGACGCGGCTTTTGGGGCTGGGGTTGGGACGGACTTCCGGGTCTTTTCTGGACGCTGTTCTGGGTGGGCGGCATCGCGTACCTCATCTATTACCTGGTCCAGCGCAACAACAGCCAGAAAGGCGAATCTCCCATGAACCGGCAAAACTTCGGCGCACCCGCGGCCCCGGCGGCCGGCACCGCAACCCCGGCGTCGACGGGTGGGCCCGCAGGCAGCACCTACGGTGCTTCTTCTTCCCAGGCGCCCGCCGGAGCCAACACGGGTGTACCGGTGTACGGACCGGGCAGCTCATCGACGCCGGTGGGCCCCTACAGTCCGTCGGGCCCCCGTCTTCCCCGCGGCTCCGGCGCCTACGGGCAGCCACCCTATGGTCAGCCGCCCTATGGCTCGGGGCAGGTACAGCCGCCCAAGCCCCCTCGGCAGAAGGCCAAGGGACCAGGTGCCGCAATCGTGGCAGTCAGTGCCGGAACGGCCCTCCTGGCCGGCGGAACCTTGAAGGCCCTGGACGTCGCCAACGTCATCAACCTGGGTAACGCAGCGGACTCCGTGGTGTGGGCCGTGGGTGCGGCCATCCTCGGCCTGGGCATTTTGGTGGCTGGCTTGCGCGGACGGACGTCAGGTTTTCTGGGATTCCTGGCCGTCGTGGCCTTGGTGGTCGGCGGTATTTTCAACGTCATCCCGCGCAATGGAGACCGCCTTGGCTTCCAAGAGGTCAATTGGGCTCCGGTCAGCATTGACCAGGCCCGGCAGGGGCTGAACATCACTGCCGCGAACGGCACCGTGGACCTGAGTGACATGAACCTGACGCCGCCGCTCACCACGGAAGTCACTGTCCCGGTGGATGCAACCGCCAGCAACATCACCGTCATCATTCCGGACAACGTTCCGGTGGAAGTCCGGGCGGATATGACGTTCGGGAACCTCAACGAGCGCGGCGCCGACCGCGGCGGGCGGTTCGAGGACGACCGCTCGACGTACAACACGGACAAACCCGGAGCGAACCTCGTGGTGGAGATCGATGGCACGTTCAGCAACGTGACCATCAAGGAAGGAAACTGACATGAGCACCAACCAACCAGGTGACGCCCGCCCCGCCGGGCCGCTCCCCAAAGAGGCTCTCCCCCAGGAAACACGTCCCACCGAGCCGATCGCGCGGCCCCGGTTGGAGGAGATTCCGCTGACGCCGCATTTGGAGCCCACCTACCGGATTGAACAGAACGACGACGAACCCAAGCAAGCGCGCATCGGCACCGTGGTGTGGGGGTTGATTGTGATCGCCCTGGCCGCCCTGCTCCTGGTTTCCACCATGGGCTGGATCGTCCTGGACGGAACCTACGTGTTGATCGGCCTGATGATCGGGGCCGGCGCCGCGCTGGTAGTCGGCGGCCTCGTGGCTGCCGGACGGGGGTCGAAGCAAGTGACAAAGCAGCACCAACAAGGAAGGCTGTAACCATGGACAAGTTCTTCAGCATCGTCAGGGGCTTCGGCCTGAAGCGCGGCCCGCAGCGTTGGTTGGCCGGCGTCTGTGGAGGCATCGCAGCGAAGCTCAATGTGGACGTAGCGTACGTCCGGGTGGGATTCCTGTTGTTCTGCCTCTTGCCCGGACCGGCCATCATTTTCTACATCCTCGCGTGGCTGATCCTTCCGGACCAACAGAACCGGATCGCGCTGGAATCGTTCATCAGCCAGCGTTCCCGGTAGTACCCCGGCCAGCCGGCCGGGACAAAGACGGAAAGCGCACTTAGCGGGCTCCGCAACACCTCATTGAATACGAAGAATCGTCCTGCCGGATGCGGGGCGATTCATCGTGTTTTCGGGAGTGTTTCCAATACCGCACGCCGTGAGTGGAATGTAACCGTTTGTGTCCCACCCCACATCCACGACTACAATCGTGGGGAGCTCAGCGTGGCGCTCGGCAAGTATTCCTCCAAGCCATGAGTGAGCAAACATGAAAATTGGCATTCTTACCAGCGGCGGCGACTGCCCCGGCCTCAACGCAGTGATCCGTGGAGCGGTCCTCAAAGGCATCGCAATCCACGGCCAGGAGTTCGTGGGCTTCCGGGACGGCTGGCGTGGTGTGGTGGAAGGTGACGTCATTGACATCCCCCGCACCATGGTCCGCGGTATCGCCAAGCAGGGCGGCACCATCCTGGGCACTTCCCGCACCAACCCCTTCGAGAACGGCGGCGGTCCGGAGGTCATCAAGGCCCACATGGAACGGCTGGGCATCGATGCCATCATCGCGATCGGCGGCGAGGGCACCCTGGCAGCAGCCAAACGCCTCACTGACGCCGGTTTGAAGATCGTCGGCGTCCCGAAGACCGTGGATAACGATCTCGACGCGACGGACTACACCTTTGGTTTCGACACTGCCGTGGAAATCGCCACGGAGGCGATCGACCGCCTGCGCACCACGGGTGAATCCCACCACCGCTGCATGATTGCGGAAGTGATGGGCCGCCACGTTGGCTGGATTGCCCTCCACTCCGGCATGGCGTCCGGCGCCCACGCCATCCTTATCCCCGAACAGAAGGTGAGCATCGAACAGATCGCCGAGTGGGTCCAACTGGCCCATGACCGCGGTCGCGCACCTTTGGTGGTGGTGGCGGAAGGGTTCGTGCCCGATCACATGGAATCCCCGCACTCCGAACGCGGCTTGGATACCTTTGGCCGTCCCCGGCTGGGAGGCATCGCGGACCAGCTGGCACCCGAGCTCGAGGCGCGCACGGGCATCGAGACCCGTGCGACCATCCTCGGCCACATCCAGCGCGGCGGCGTTCCCACCGCTTATGACCGCGTCCTCGCCACGCGCCTGGGCATGGCAGCGATCGACTCCGTGGTGGACGGCCGCTGGGGAACCATGGTTGCGCTCAAGGGCACGGACATCTCCCATGTTGGTTTTGAGGAAGCCCTCGGCAAGCTCAAGACCGTGCCGCAGCACCGCTACGACGAAGCGTCAGTGTTGTTTGGTTAGTCGGCTAGGCTGAACCCATGACCCTTGAGCCCACGTCCGCTGCCATTATCCAGCTGGCGTGGGCTCGCCATTTGGGGCTTGGTGACCACTCCTTTGCGGACGCCTCAGCCCGCGTCGCAGCAGCCTCCGCGGATCCCGGCGATCCCGCGTACAGGATTTCCAAGGCGGACGAATCGGCACGATCCGTGGTTTTCCTGCGCTTGTTCGGCGTATCGGCCCTGGTAGGGCCGCAATGGGCGCTCGACGCGGCGGCGGACATTCCCGACGTCGACCTCGCCCAGCACGTCACCCTGCTGACCCTGACGCGCTCCCACGGAGGACACGGTTTGGGTTCCTCCGCCCTCTTTTTCGCCGACGACCTTCCCTTGAAACAACCGGGCGAGGACGTGACCGTTTCCCGGGGCAATCCGGAAGCGATCGGACTGGAACAGCTGTGTCCTCCCGATGACGTCAACGAGGTAGGGCTGCAGACCTTGGAACACCGATTCACCATCATGCACCCGGATGCGGAAAGCCCGGTGCCTTTGGCGTGCGGAGCCTATTCCGAATGGGAAGGGCTCCTTGCCAATATGGGTGTTTTGGTTGCCCCTGAATGGCGGCGCCGGGGCCTCGGTACGCTTGCTGCCTCGATTGCCGCGCACGAGGCCCTGGCCGCCGGCCTGACGCTCCAGTGGAAGGCGGATGTCAGCAACAGCGGCGCGCTTGCCATGGCACGCAGCATCGGCTTTACCACCGGCGGGCTCCACGCGGGCGTCCTGCTCGCGTAGGGCCCTGCCCGTTTACTTGCTGGACCGCTCCGCAGCCTGCCCCTCAGGGACCGGTGCTCCCCCGCCCCAGCCGTCCACCGATTTCGGCTTGGCATAGAAGGCAGCCAACACTGCTCCCACCAGGACGGCGATTGCCGGCAACAGCGTCGACTGGCTCATCGCCGTCGAGAATCCTGCATGCAGGGCCTCCGGAAGTGCCCCGGACATGGATGCCTCATTGACCGGTGCCCCCGCCCCGCTGGACGGCAGCTCTGCAGCAAGGCGCGCCTGGATCAGCGCCGCGACGGCGGCCGACCCCAGGACCGCACCGATCTGGCGGGTGGTATTGAAGACGCCGGAACCCGCTCCCGCCTGGCGCGGCGGAAGGTTACGGGTGGTGGCATTGGAGATCGGCCCCCACATGAAGGCGTTCGCTACACCCTGCAAGGCGCTGGGAAGCAGGAAGACCCAGATCGGAGTGTCCGGTGTCAGCAAGGCAGCGGTCCAGAAAAGTGCGGCGGACAGGCAGACCAAGCCGAACACGGCGAACCAGCGGGGATTGGCACGGTCGATCAGCTTTCCCACGAACGGCGCGAGCCCACCCGAAATAACAGCCATCGGGATCATCAGGAGGGCCGACTGCGTTGGCGTCAGCCCACGGACCACCTGGTAGTAGAAGATGGTGGGCAGGGGAAACGCGGTAACCGTGAAGCCGACGGCCATGATGGTGCTGTTTCCAAGGGAGAAGTTCCGGTCGCGGAACAGGCCCAGGGGCAGCAACGGTTCACCGCCGCGACGTTCAAGTATCTGTTGCCAGACGACGAACAGCGCCAGCACCACCACACCGGCAATGATCAGGCCCCAGACACTGACGACGCCGTTGATGGTGCCCCAATCGTAGGTTTGGCCTTCCTGGATGCCAAAGACGAGCAGGAACATGCCGGCCGCGGACAACACCACGCCCGGGATATCGAACTTGTGGGTGTGGGTGGTCAGCGTCGGGACGAAGCGGGTGACCAGGATGAAGGCAACGACGCCGATGGGCACGTTGACAAAGAAGATCCACTCCCAGCCGAGGCCGTCCACCAGGACGCCGCCGAGGATCGGTCCCACCAACACGGCCATGCCCGCGGTGGCTCCCCACAGTCCCATGGCCGCGCCGCGGCGGTCAGGCGGGAAGATCCGGGTGATGACGGCCATGGTCTGCGGCGTCATCATGGCAGCGCCCAGTCCCTGGACGGCGCGGGCGGCGATGAGCATGCCGATGTCCTGCGAGAATCCGCACCACAGCGATGCCAGGGTGAAGACAACCAGACCTATCAGGTACAGGTTCTTTGGACCGAAGCGGTCACCCATCCTGCCGGTGATCAGCAACGGCACTGCATAGGCCAGGAGGTAGGCGCTGGTTACCCAGATGACCGCATTGATGTCAGTATTGAGACCCTCCATGATCCGGGGGTTGGCGACCGACACGATGGTGGTGTCGATCAGGATCATGAAGAATCCCACCACGAGTGACCACAGGGCCGGCCACGGCTTAGCTACGTTTTCCAAGGGATTCCTTTGGTTTGTTGGAAAGTTCGGACGGGGTTGCTTGGGGGTCGTCCCAAGGCAGCTCACCACTGCGCAACTCCCGTAGGAGCCCGTGGATCCACGAGATCTCCGTTCGAAGCATTTGTTGTTGATACATGACATCGATCCAGTACTTGCGATCGAGGCCTTTGGCTGTGACAACCCGCTCAGCATGCAGGAGGAAATCCAGGCCGGCCTGGAGCGCGTCCACCCGCTGGCCAAGAAGTTCGATGACGGCCTCGGCGGGGAGGTGGTGCGCCTCGGCAATGGCGTGCGGAAAGACCGGGTATTCGTTGACGGGTTTCGCCAGCATCTCCCGGAGGCGCACATCGAGCGCCTCGTGCCCGGCCGCCGAGATCCTGTAAGTAGTCCGCTCAGGGCGGTTCCCCTCGCGGTCGGTCCCGACGGCCTCCACCAAACCGGCCTCCTCCAAGCGCCGGACAGCGTGATAGAGCGTGCCGGGGCGCACCTTCACCAGCCGGTCCTCATGGCGGGCCATCAACACCTGGTACATCTCATAGGGGTGCATGGGCCCCTCGGCGAGCAACGCCAGGGACGCGACGCCCAGCGCTGTCAGTTTCCCGGACTGGACCATCGTGACGCCCTCCTTTGAATACGCCTGTGCCAATACTCCATGGCAATTATTCCACGTGGAGTATTGCGCTACCAAAAAACCCTGTTGCTTGGGGCAACAGGGTTATCGGTCGATCAGGCCCTAGCCCAGAAGCTCCAGAATCTCCGTCCGGGCAAACATCTTGGCCGCGCCCCGGGCACTCGGCGTTCCGGAGTCCGGGTCCGCTCCAGCGTCAAGCAGGGCCCGGGCAACGCCGGTATAGCCCTTGAAGACAGCTCCGGCGAGCGGGGTCTGGCCACGGTCGTTGGCCGAATTGACGTCTGCGCCGTGGTGAACCAGGAGTTGAACCGTCTCCTCGTGCCCGTGATAGGCCGCAAGCATCAGCAAGGAGTCTCCGGCGGCATTGGTCAGGGTTGCAGGAGCACCAGCATCGAGATAGCCGCGCAGCAACGCGGAATTTCCTTCCCGGGCTGCGTCGAAAAGCGTGTGTGCCAGTGCCACTGCTTCATCGTCGGCCTCGCTGGAGGGCTGGGCTGCGGCGTCGTGGCCGGTGGGCTGGGTCATCTGTGGGGTCCCTTCAGGAATCCGGTCTGGCGCCCGACTACCTGTCCGGCGTCGGGGGCGACGATCACTTCCTGGGCCGCGACGTACGGCTCGTCGCCATCCATCACCGTCAACGGTTCGCTTGCCGAAACCGAGCGCTTGATCACTGCCAGCGCTACGGGGCCCATTTCGAAGTGCTGCGCCACCGATGTCAGCGTACCCACCTTGCGGTCACCGGCAAATACAACACTGCCGACGGCAGGAAGGGTGTGCTGCGAACCGTCCAACTGAAGGAAGACGAGGCGCCGCGGCGGGTGGCCAAGGTTGTGGACCCGCGCAATGGTTTCCTGGCCCTTGTAGCAGCCCTTGTTCAAGTGGACCGAAGTACGGATCAGGTCCAGTTCGTGGGGAATCGTCTTGTCATCCGTCTCCGCCCCGAGGCGTGGACGCCACGCCGCGATGCGCAGCGCATTTGCAGCCATGGCGCCAGCCAAAGGCAGGCCCTCCACGGCGGACTCGAGTTCGGCGGCCGGGACAAGATATTCGAACCACGGACGTTCCAGGCCGGGATGCGACTCCTCCGGGACCAGGCTGTACGAGTAGCCGCCCGGGCCCACGTGCGGCCAGGGGTCCTCCCATACCAACCGCCCGGACAGCCGCTCCACCGGCTTGGTGGAGCCGATCACCGCCCATTGCTCCGAAACATCGGCGATTTCCACGCGAAGCATGAACTTCATCTTGTTCAGCCACTCCGCCAACGGGGCGGCCTCGGCCGTTTCGACGATCAGCCAGGTGGTGCCGCCGTCGTCGATAACCCGCGCATCGAATTCGATGCGCCCTTGGACGCTCAGCAGGAGGAGTTCACTGGCAACCTGCGGTTGCAAATTGGTCAACTGTTGCGAAGACAAAGTGTTGAGCCAGCTCAGCCGATCGGGTCCGGTCACGGTCACCACACCGCGGTGGGAAAGATCGACGACGGCGGTACCGTTTGCCAGGGCGCGCTGCTCGCGCAACGGCTCGCCATAATGGGCCGCGACGCCGGCATCCAGTCCGGTATCCTCGACGGCTCCAGGGCGCGACAGCAGAGGGCTCTTGTATGTCATATGAAGTAGAAGTCCTTCAGGTTCGGGGGTATTCCCCACGGACGTTGGCACAGGGTATGCCGGTCATCGATATTCGGGGTTCTCGAAGTCAAAGCGGGTGCCGGCCTTCCACTCTTCCGGAAGATTGCCATAGGCAGGAATACCTCCGGCGTCCCTCAACAGTTTGGCCATGTGGAGCAGGTTCCACGTCATGAAGGTGGTGTTCCTGTTGGTGAAATCACTCTCCGGCCCGCCGGACCCTTCATCCAGATAGCTGGGCCCCGGCCCCACCGGTCCGATCCAGCCCGCGTCAGCTTGCGGCGGGATGGTAAAGCCGATGTGTTGGAGGCTGTACAGGACGTTCATGGAGCAATGCTTGATGCCGTCCTCGTTGCCGGTAATGAGGCAGCCGCCCACCTTGGGGTAGAACGCCCACTGTCCCTTGCCGTTGAGCTGGCCCGAGTGTGCGTAGAGCCGCTCGATCAGCTTCTTGGTCTGGGACGAGTTGTCGCCAAGCCAGATGGGGCCCGCCACCACGACGATGTCTGCCTCGGCGACCGCCGGATAGATCTCCGGCCATTCGTCGTGCTCCCAACCGTGTTCGCGCATGTCCGGGTGGACACCGCTGGCGATGTCGTGGTCCACGATGCGGATGAGCTGCGTGGCAACGCCCTGCTTCTCCATGATGTCCCGGCTGATCCGGATCAGGCCGTCGGTATTGCTGACCTGCGGTGAGGGCTTCAAGGTTCCGTTGAAGAACACGGCTTTGAGGCCCTCATAGCCACCGGGCTTGAGGCTGCTGTTCACTAACTGCTCCTTTTGCTTGTGCTGATGGAACGTTCAGTGAAGGCTCGCGCCGGGGTCAGGACACCTTATGGAGGAATGCCGAGGCGTGGGCTTCAAGGGCTTTTCCGTTGGCAGCTACATCCCAGCGCCAGAGGAGGTTGCCGTCAACGAGGCCGAAGATGCGGGTTGCCGCCGTGTATTCCTTGGAGTGGCCGCCGCGCATCACCATGTCCGTGGTGAGCTGGATCTGCGGCCCTTTGATTTGGCCGTAGTACAACTCGGTAATTCCACCTGGGTGCGAAATGGAGACGGCGAGATCGAACCCGCCGTCCTTGTTGCGGCGTTCTTCAACATCGTCAGCGGTCTTGAGCACGGGCACGATGTCCGCGGGAATCAGCCCGGGACCGCCGTCGCCTTCCTGGAGTTTGCGCTCCAAAGCCCAGAAGCCGGTCTCCACGGTCAGCGGGCGCAACTTTGCGCCGGCGTCATCGCTGATCCAGCTCTCAGCCCGGTACTGCAGGTAGGGCAGCCCGTTGTGGGTGAAGGATACGTGCTGGACGAAATGCTCCGAGTCCTCGTCCCCGGTGCCAAGGCGGCCGCGTCCTTCCCACTCGCCAATGAGCCAGGAAAGGGGAACAAGTTCAGGGGTCAGGTCGGTCGGGATCTCAATAGGCACAACGACTACCTCAGTTGGACTGCGGGGAGGGACAGGCTACTTCTGGCCCTTGAAAAGACGGTAAACGACGAAACCAGCGAACCAGGCCATGGCGATGCTGGCAATGCCGAGGAGGACAAGGAAGAAGATTTCAAATGCGAGAACAGACATGATGCCATCCTAACCGTTAGTAGATGAGTAGTTTGTCTATGAAGTACGCCAGGGTTCCGATCGCCCACACGGGCGCAACGCCCATGCCCAGCGCCGCCGGCAGAGTCAGGCGTCCGCGCCGCAACGTGACCATTCGCCGGAAGCAGACCAGCACCGAGCCCGTCGCCACGCCCACCAAAGCAGCAGGAAGAACCGCGATATCCGAGAAAACCAGGCCGGCCAGGGGCGCCATGAGTCCGGCCATGACGATGCCCAGGGGTGCGACGATGCGGTCCGGCCACCTGATGATCCCCACCAGCAACGCCACGGCGGCGGAGAGCCCGGCCACGAGGACCATCTCTTTGACGCCGTTGAACCTTGCTCCGGCGATCCACCCCGCACCAAGGCAGTTGAGCAAAACACCCGCGCTGCAGCCCAGGGTGGACTCAAGGCGTTGGGCCTGCCCTGTCCCCCTGACGAGCTGGATGATGAAAACCGCCATGACGCCCAACGCGATGAAAGCCGGTGTGCCGTCAAGGAAACCCGGGGCGGGAAGGTAGGCCGCGGTGACGGCCGAGCCTGCACCGGCCAGGCCGATGACCGCCGCCAGCGTTTTCTTGGCGGGCACGGCCAGGAAATGCGGCCAGCCGAACCCCACAACGGCCGATGCGACGACGCCGACGCCCACCATGGCTTCCCGGGATACGAAGGTGCTGGCCACGATGGCTGCGAGCGCCACGAGTCCGAATACCCCGATGCTCCAAGACTTCACTGTGTGCCCGACCTCAATTCGATGCGTCTTACGACCTCTCGACAATCCTGCCTTATGGCGGCCCTATATGTCGTAATTCCCGCTTCCGGCCGTCACGAATCCCTGACTGGAAAGGCGCCGGTGGGTATACTCAGACTTCAACGGCGCACTGATTTGCCCTGACCCCGTTACAACGGCCAGGGGCGGTCTTGCCGCCGTGACCGGCCGGTGAAACTCCGGTTTCGACGCCCGATGATGCGCGCACAGCCCATTGGAGGAACTATGTCGCACATCCTGCTCCTGACGAACAGCACCGGATCTTCGGTGGACATCCTGCCTGCCTTGGAGTTGCTGAACCACCGCGTGCACATCCTCCCGGCAGAACCTACAGCCTTGTTGGAGACGGACCCCACGGACATCGTGTTCCTCGACGCCCGCAAGGACCTTGTGGGCGCACGTTCCCTGACCCAGTTGCTGAAGGCAACCGGACTGAGCGCTCCCCTGATGCTGATCCTCACGGAGGGCGGCATGGCTGCCGTGTCCTCGGCATGGTCGGTGGATGACATCGTCCTGGATTCTGCCGGCCCGGCCGAGGTGGAGGCCCGTATCCGCTTGGCCATGGCGCGCGCTGTACCGGGCGAAGAGGAAACCCAAACGGAGATCCGCGCAGCCGGCGTCGTCATTGATGAAGCGAGTTACACGGCCCGCGTAGGCGGCCAGCCACTGAACCTGACCTTCAAGGAATTCGAACTCCTCAAGTACCTGGCGCAGCACCCGGGACGCGTTTTTACCCGCCAGCAGCTGCTGACCGAGGTCTGGGGTTACGACTACTACGGCGGAACGCGGACCGTGGACGTCCACATCCGTCGTCTCCGGGCGAAATTGGGAGTGGACCACGAGAACCTCATCAGCACGGTCCGCAACGTGGGCTACCGGTTGACCCTGGTGCGGCTTCCGGATGACGAGCTGTCGGAAGCGTAGGGCTCCAGGAAACATAAATGCATAGCAGAGAGGGCCGGGAATCAGCTGATTCCCGGCCCTCTCTGTGTGCTGTTGTGGAGGACATACGGGTCGAACGTATCGAAGCCACCCCACTGGTGGGTCCCCCTCGTATCCGGCTTTCAAAGCCGAACGAGTTACCTAAGCTACCCCCGATTGGCGGACACTTCAAATCGCACGGTCCCGCCTTGGCGTATAGCCTTGCATCATGAGTCACGCGCACCCTGAGAACTGGCCTGTACTGTTCGTTGACGGCGCTTTGGATGCCGAGCTGTTTAAGGATTTCAGCACCTTGGGTGCTGCTGCTGCCGAGTCGGATGGAAATCCGCCGCTCTCCGAACAGACGCTGGTGACACTGCGCGGCTCCGACGGCGGTGTACACCGGGTGCTGTCCCTGGCGCTCTACGCCCCCGACGAGGACTCGGACCCTGCCACCGCCGAAGACCTGGCCGGGATCGCCGTCGTCATTGAATCGCCGGACGGTACCGGAGTGCTGGAACTGGCCGTCCACCCTAGCTACCGCAACCGCGGCGTCGCGGGACGGTTGTTGGCTGCCTTGCAGGAGAAGCGTGGATTCGACGGGTTGACGGCTTGGTCGCATGGCAACCATGAGGCCGCTGCCGAACTTGCCTCCCGGTTTGGCTACGGTCCGGTCCGCGAACTGCGGAAGATGCGCTTGATGTCATCTTCGTCTTCGCTGCCCGACGCCGCCCTGCCGCCCGGCGTCACCCTGCGCGCCTTTGTGCCGGGCCAGGACGAGCAAGCCTGGCTGGCCGCCAACCGGGCCGCCTTCGCCCACCACCCGGAGCAGGGCTCCATGACCCTGGCCGATCTGAAGGCCAGGGAGGAAGAGGCCTGGTTCGATCCCGAAGGCTTCCTCCTGGCGGTCGACGCCGACGGCACGTTGCTGGGTTACCACTGGACCAAGGTGCACCCGAAGCAAGGTCCCCATCCGGCCATCGGCGAAGTGTACGTGGTGGGGGTGACGCCGGACGCGCAGGGTTCGGGCTTGGGCAAGGCCCTGACTGTAGCCGGCATCCGGCACCTGCAGGAGAAGGGCCTCCACGCTGTCATGCTGTACGTCGACGCTGACAATGAGGCCGCTGTGGCCCTCTACCGGAAACTTGGCTTCGTCCGGTGGGACACCGACGTCATGTACGGGCCTTTGCCCGGTAATTAGCCTGTGCGGTCCGGACACGGGACCGGGCATGGACATCTTGGAATCGGGTCGCCCAATTGCTTGTAATGTGGGAGGAAACCCAGTCCTGAGCTTAGGAGAAACCCATGCAGCCGGACCCCGTCGGTACCGCCGGACCTACCTCCAAGGGCGCAACGCTGCCCGCGCGCTTCGGCTCATCCGAGGTGCCCGCGTCCCGGGCCACGCAGGACCGGATAGACATCCCCGAGTTTGCGCCCAACCTGGAACCGGAGGGTGATATTTCGCCGGACCGGTTCCTGGACCGCGAGCTCAGCTGGCTGGCTTTCAACTCCCGCGTTCTGGAGTTGGCTGAGGATCCCGATCTTTACCTCCTGGAGCGCGTCAACTTCCTCTCCATTTTTGCTTCCAACCTTGACGAGTTCTTCATGGTCCGGGTGGCCGGCCTCAAGCGCCGTATCGCCACCGGCCTGGCCGTCCCCTCCCCTGCCGGGTTGAGCCCGATTGAGGTACTGGAACAGATCGGCGAGGAAGCCCACAAACTGCAGGAACGGCATGCCCGGGTATTTGCCGAGCAGATCCGTCCGGCTTTGGCCTTCGAGCACATCCACGTCATGCACTGGAACGAACTCGACGAGGAGGCGCGCCACCGCCTCAGCGCCCTGTTCCAGGAGAAGGTCTTCCCCATCCTCACGCCGCTCGCAGTGGACCCGGCGCACCCGTTCCCCTACATCTCCGGCCTGTCCCTGAACCTGGCGGTGATCGTCAGCAACCCGATCAGCGACAAAGAGCTGTTCGCCCGCGTGAAGGTTCCGGACCAGCTGCCGCGGCTGATCTCCGTGGATGGTCCCCGCGCCGGCGCCATCCCGGGCAGGGTGGCCCGGTTCATCGCCCTCGAAGAACTGATCGCCGTCCACTTGGACACGCTCTTCCCGGGCATGGAAGTTTTGGAGCACCACACCTTCCGCGTCACCCGCAACGAGGACGTCGAGGTGGAAGAGGACGACGCCGAGAACCTCCTGCAGGCGCTGGAGAAGGAACTCCTGCGCCGCCGGTTCGGTCCGCCCGTCCGGTTGGAAGTCACCACCGATATCAACCCGAACGTCAGGGCCTTGCTGGTCCGCGAGCTTGGCGTGGACGAGTCCGAGGTCTACTCGGTACCCGCTCCGCTGGACCTTCGCGGGCTTTCCGTCATCGCTGGCATTGACCGCCCGGATCTGCACTACCCCAAGCACGTGCCGCACACCTCGCGGTACCTCAACGAATCGGAGACGTCCAAGGCGGCCAACGTCTTTGCTGCCATGAGGCGGCGGGACATCCTGCTCCACCACCCGTACGACTCCTTCTCCACCTCGGTCCAGGCCTTCCTCGAGCAAGCCGCCGCGGACCCGAAGGTCCAGGCGATCAAGCAGACGCTGTACCGCACCTCCGGCGATTCCCCGATCGTGGATGCCTTGATCGACGCCGCCGAAGCGGGCAAGCAGGTCCTGGCCCTGGTGGAGATCAAGGCCCGCTTCGACGAACAGGCCAACATCTCCTGGGCCCGCAAGCTGGAGCAGGCCGGCGTCCACGTGGTGTACGGCATCGTGGGCCTGAAGACCCACTGCAAGCTGTCACTGGTGGTGCGGCAGGAAGTGGACGGCCTCCGCAGGTACTGCCACATCGGTACCGGCAACTACCATCCCAGGACGGCGCGCTACTACGAGGACCTCGGCCTGCTGACCTCAAACGAACAAGTGGGCGAGGACCTCTCCAAGCTGTTCAACCAGCTCTCCGGATACGCCCCCAAGTCCACGTTCAAGCGGCTGCTCGTTGCGCCGCGCTCAGTGCGTTCAGGACTGATTGACCGGATCGAAACAGAAATCCGCAATGCGCGCAACGGTGTGGCCGCACGTGTCCAGATCAAGGTCAACTCGATGGTGGACGAAGCCATCATCGATGCCCTGTACCGCGCATCCCAGGCCGGAGTGAAGGTGGACGTCGTGGTGCGCGGCATCTGCTCCCTGCGGCCGGGTGTGCCCGGCCTCAGCGAAAACATCACGGTGCGCTCCATCCTGGGACGGTTCCTTGAGCACTCCCGGGTGTTCGCCTTCGCCAACGGTGGAGAACCCGTGGTGTACATCGGCTCTGCCGACATGATGCACCGCAACCTGGACCGCCGGGTTGAGGCACTGGTCCAGTTGGCCAGCCGGGAGGACGTGAACACGGTCCTTGACTTGATGCGCCGCTACATGGACGACTCCACCGCCAGTTGGCACTTGGATAATGAAGGTCATTGGACCCGGCATCACCTTGATGAGAAGGGCGAGCCCCTCCTGGATATGCAGTCCTGGCTCTTGGCCTCCCGCTCCCGCCAGCGGGCAGCAGCACGGCGGTAAGGAACAACTTGAACAGCGACACACCTGTGGCCGACCAGACCGACCACCCGGGAGAACCCGTGGCCGTCGTCGCGGCTGGCGCGATCCCGTGGCGCATCAAGAAAGGCGCCTTGGAGGTGCTGCTCATCCACCGGCCGCGGTACGACGATTGGTCCTGGCCCAAGGGCAAGATCGACGACGGCGAGACGGTTCCCGAGTGTGCGGTCCGGGAGGTCCGGGAAGAGATCGGGCTCGAGGCAACGCTTGGAATCCCCTTGCCGCCCATTCATTACCACGTCAACGCTGGCCTCAAAGTGGTGCACTACTGGGCCATGCGGGTCAACGGTGAGCAGCTCCGGCCCGACGGCAAAGAGGTGGACAGCGTCATGTGGTGCGCGCCGGACAGGGCCGCCAAATACCTGAGCAACCCCTCTGACGTGGCACCCTTGGAGTATCTGGAGAAGGCCCATACCAGGGGCGAACTGGACACATGGCCATTGGTCCTGGTCCGGCACGCCAAAGCCAAACCGAGGTCTTCCTGGACCAAGGCCGAAGGCGACCGCCCCTTGGCAGCCACCGGGAAACGGCAAGCAGTGGCTGTGCAACGGCTCCTGCAGGGGTGGAAGCCGCAGCGCGTCGTGACCAGCCCATGGGTGCGATGCGTGGCAACGATTGCCCCGTATGCCAAAGCGAGCAAAGCCAAGGTGAAGCTCGTGGAGGCGCTGACGGAGCACAACCACGAACGCTCGCCCAAGAAGACGGCTGCCGCCGTGGAGGCCCTGTTCGACAAGCAAGTGCCCGTGGCCCTGTGCACGCACCGTCCCGCCTTGCCGACCGTACTCAAGCAATTGGGCCGACACATGGGCGATGATCTGCGCAGCAGGCTCCCCGGCGCGGACCCGTACCTCTCGCCCGGGGAGGTCATCGTCTGCCATGTGGCCCGTGGCAGCGAGCGCAAGGTGGTCTCCGTGGAGCAATTCAAGCCGTTCGACGACTAGACCGGGTTGACCCCACCAACTTTGTATCAAATACTTGACACAAAGTTAGAAGACTTTGGGGGGTCTCATCTGTGTTGTCCTTTAATCTGCCGCCGCTGGTCTTGCTGGGCCCGTTGATAGGCGCGGTCCTCGTTTACCTCTTTCTCCGTGTTCAGGTGTGGTCCGCACCTGATGCGAAATCCGTGGAGTCGCACGGCCTCTGGGTGGGCATTATCGGTTGGATGGCCAGCTCGTTGCAGGCCGCCATGAACACGGGGATCCTCAAGGCAAACCCGTCCGTACCGGGCGCGCCGGTTACGCCTGAGCAGATCTTCCCCGCCCTCGCGTGGCCGGTGGTTGCCGCCCTGGCCGTGCACGCGCTCGGTCAGTGGAGCTACCCCGCACCCAAGGCGCCCCGCAGGTATGCCGAACTTACGGTCCGCAGGATCCGCGACTTCCTTCCCCGCAGGCTGGCATGGTGGACGGCAGGGATCTTTGGCTATGCGGCCGTGGCCATCATCCGGGTTGGCTCACTGCCCGCCTACGACCCTGTGCTTCCAACTTCTGCGCCCCCACAGGGACCGGAGTACAACGGCTATGCGGGGCAGGGCCAGGATGGCAGGATCCCGGGATGTGAACTCTCCGCGTGGCTTGGTGGCTCCCTGCTGGTCCTGGCGATCGGGACCTGGTTGTGCCTGATGTTGATCGCGCATCGACGCCAACTGGAAGCACTCGACACCAACGACAACCGGGTCCTCCGGTCCATTGCCGCAAACAGGTTGCTCCGGACCGTGGCCACCATTGCTGCGGGCCTCGCAGCAATCGCCGGGAACTTCGCGTCCCTCCCCCAACCCGGCACCACGTGGCAGTCGTCGTGGTTCAACCTGCTGGGGCTCGCCAACATCATTGTTCTTTTGGTCATGTGGTGGTGGAAGGTCCCCGTTCTCTCCTCGCTACAAGCGGATCGAAAGACCACCAGTGCAGCCTCGCTCCGCTCCGACCCGGGAACACCCGGCGCAGCCCGGATCAGCGTCTCCCTGGGACCCGTGGTGGGAATTGCCGGTATCTTGCCGCTGATAAGCATGGTCATCTGGGCCGGTTATATTCCGGCAACGGGCGGACGGCCGCTGATCTTGCCGGTTCTCGTGGCCGTCATGGCTACCTCTGTGTTGCTGGTCATCATCGGCGGTGAACTCCTGACCGCCCGAAACTATGGCAACTCGCAAGCGCCCGGGAATTGGCCGCAACGGGCTCTTTCCCGCGGCTTGCTCGCCTTCGCAGTGGTGGCCGCAGCCCTATGGACTGTCGCCGTCATCCTGACAGGCATCGGGCAGGCTTTGGTGAACGGTGCAGCGACGTGGCCCATGGATCTATTGATCGCAGTTGGGGTCAGCGCAGTCGGCGCAGCTGCCATCCTCACCGCCCGGTTTCGCCGCCGTATCTCCGGGGACATGGCCGAGCACGGACTGGACTCCGCACTGCGGGCCATCGCGATGTACCGCATCGTCCGCACACTGGCGGCCTTCTTCCTCGCGGAAGCCGGAGCTGTTCTGCTGACCAACCCGGAAGCATGGGGCACCCTGATTCCCTGGTCCGACAACATCGCCCCCGGCCCCAGTATGTTGATCGGCGCACTCCTGGCTGCCACTGCCGTGGTTACCGCCGTTACGCCCGTCCGGAGCCTGTTGGGCAGGATCCCCAGGAACAACGACGACAAACAAA
Organism: Paenarthrobacter ureafaciens; assembly: GCF_004028095.1. Classification (NCBI taxonomy): domain Bacteria; kingdom Bacillati; phylum Actinomycetota; class Actinomycetes; order Micrococcales; family Micrococcaceae; genus Paenarthrobacter; species Paenarthrobacter ureafaciens. Next base: position 147,325 of record NZ_SBHM01000007.1, read on the forward strand.
GCCAGCCCACGTCGTGACGGCCGCCATCAGGCTGGATTTGGACGATCCGGTCCCTCCCTATGAACAGATCCGCCGGCAACTCCGCTCCTCGATAACCGTCGGAGCCCTTGAACCCGGCAGCCGGCTGCCAACAGTCCGCAGCCTGGCCGCGGACCTTGGGATCGCCGCCGGGACGGTCGCGCGCGCCTACAAGGAACTGGAGCGGTCAGGCCTGATTGAATCACGACGGCGGAACGGAACCATCGTCGTCGGACCCCCTCGGGCCACGCCCGGCCAGCCGGGTGGAGAACCGGCGGTGATGGCCGCCGTCGACGGCTTGATCCACGTGGCCAGGGAGGCTGGCGTGAGCGATTCAACGCTCGTCGACCTGCTGCGGGGACGGCTTGCCAGTAAGCTTGATCCGTGAGCATTCCCACCCCTTATGAAGACCTTCTGCGCGATGTCATGGCCAATGGCACGCACAAATCGGACCGCACCGGGACGGGGACGCGGAGCGTGTTCGGGCGCCAGTTGCGCTTCGACCTGGCCACAAGCTTCCCGCTGATCACCACCAAGAGGGTGCACTTCAAGTCCGTGGCAGTGGAGCTCCTGTGGTTCCTTCGCGGAGACTCCAACGTGAAGTGGATGCAGGACCAGGGCGTCACCATCTGGGATGAGTGGGCAGACGCCGACGGTGAGCTCGGACCGGTGTACGGCGTCCAGTGGCGCAGTTGGCCTACACCCGACGGCGGGCACATTGACCAGATTTCCGAGGTCATGAAGAGCCTGCACAACAACCCGGATTCCCGCAGGCACATCGTGTCGGCATGGAACGTTTCCGAGCTCAAGGACATGGCCCTGCCTCCGTGCCACGCGTTCTTCCAGTTCTACGTTGCTGACGGCAAGTTGTCCTGCCAGCTGTACCAGCGTTCGGCGGACACCTTCCTGGGAGTGCCCTTCAACATTGCTTCGTACGCGCTGCTCACTCGAATGGTGGCCCAGCAGCTAGATCTGGAACCCGGCGAGTTCATCTGGACCGGCGGCGACGTCCACGTTTATGACAACCACGTGGACCAGGTGGCCGAGCAGCTCAGCCGGGAGCCGTACGCCTACCCGCAGCTGAAGATCCTGCGCAAGCCCGACTCCATCTTCGACTACACCCTTGAGGACTTCGAGGTTGTCGACTACCGCCACCACCCCACTATCAAGGCACCGATCGCCGTATGAGCACTCCCTCCGAAGAGACCAACGCGCAACTTCCCGGCCTCATTTTCACCCGGGAAACTGCAGCATCCATGACCGGGATCGGCATGATCTGGGCACAGACCAAAGCCGGCGTCATCGGCAAGGACGGCAGTATGCCGTGGCACTTGCCCGAGGACCTCAAGCACTTCAGCCAACTGACAACGGGGCACCCCGTGATCATGGGCCGGAAGACCTGGGAGTCCTTCCCGGACAAGTACCGGCCGCTGCCCGGGCGCACCAACATCGTGGTGACCCGCAACCAGGACTGGGCCTCGACGCCCGGGGCGGAAGGCGCCGTCGTGGCTTCCTCCCTGGACGCAGCCCTGCTTGAGTCCCAGTTCGCGCCGGGTGGCCAGAAGGTCTGGATCATCGGCGGCGGGGAAATTTTCGAACAATCGATGGGCATCGCCAACCTTGCGGTCATCACCATCATTGACGCCGAACTCGAAGGCGACACCTTCGCCCCCGAACTTGGCGAGGACTGGACGTTCGACTCCGTAGCCCCTCACGAGGATTGGTACACGGCGAAAAACGGCACCAAATACCGGTTCACGTCGTGGCGCCGGACCGAAAGCTAGGAACCGGATCATGCAGGCAATACTCAAGAAACCTGAAACCCTCTTCGTCCTGGGGTACATGCTGTTGCCCCTCCTTGCGCTGCTGTCAGCGATCGTTGGGCTGACCATGATCCTGGGCGGCAACAAGATCGCCGGAATCATCGTCCTGGTGGTGGTGACCCAGGTCTTCGCCTTCGGTGCGTTCTTCGCCCTTCGCGCGCGCAAAGCTGCCCTCGCGGAGGGTAACGGCCTGCAGGATTACGACGCCGGACGCTAGCACCGCCGCCGGCCCGCCCGGCGCCGTCCCTGGGTCCGCCGTCGTACGTTGTGCGGGTGATGTAACCAACAGCGTCAGGCGGCGTCGAAAGTTTAGACTGGTTCAATGACTACAGCAGCTAATCCGTCCGTAGGACTGGTCGGTTGGCGTGGCATGGTCGGCTCCGTCCTGATGCACCGCATGCAGGAAGAGAACGACTTCGCCAACATCAACCCGGTATTTTTCTCCACCTCGAACGCAGGAGGTGCCGCCCCGTCGTTCGCTGATGGGGCCGGCAAGCTCGAGGATGCGTTCGATATTGAGACGCTTGCCAAGCTGCCGATTATTGTCACCGCACAGGGCGGCGACTACACCAAGCAGGTCCACGGCGAACTCCGCAGACGTGGCTGGGACGGCCTCTGGATCGACGCCGCCTCCACCCTCCGCATGAACGACGATTCGATCATCGTGCTGGATCCGATCAACCGCGACGTCATCGATGCCGGGCTCTCCGGCGGCGTGAAGGACTTCATCGGCGGCAACTGCACGGTTTCCTGCATGCTGATGGGCCTCGGCGGGCTGTTCAAGAACAACCTCGTGGAGTGGGGTACGTCCATGACGTACCAGGCCGCTTCCGGTGGCGGCGCCCGCCACATGCGCGAGCTCCTGAACCAGTTCGGCACGCTCAACAACGAGGTCAGCAGCGAACTCGAGGACCCCGCTTCCGCCATCCTTGAGATCGACCGCAAGGTCCTGGCTACCCAGCGCACCGGCGTTGACGCCACCCAGTTCGGTGTCCCGCTGGCCGGCTCCCTGATTCCATGGATTGATGCCGACCTCGGCAACGGCCAGTCCAAGGAAGAATGGAAGGCCGGCGTCGAGACCAACAAGATCCTCGGTACCGGCAAGGGCACCGCAGGCAAGGAGCACATCGCCATGGACGGGCTGTGTGTCCGCATTGGTGCGATGCGTTCGCACTCGCAGGCCCTGACCCTCAAGCTCCGCGAGGACCTGTCCGTCACGGAGATCGAGAACCTCCTGGCCAAGGACAACGAGTGGGCCAAGGTTGTGCCCAACACCAAGGAAGCCTCCATGGCCGAGCTGACCCCCGTGGCAGCGTCCGGCACGCTGGACATCCCGGTTGGCCGTATCCGCAAGCTCGAAATGGGCCCGGAATACATCAGCGCCTTCACCGTGGGCGACCAGCTCCTGTGGGGTGCGGCCGAACCGCTGCGCCGCATGCTGAACATCGTGACGGGCAAGCTCTAGGCTTTCCCGTTCCGGAACCCGCTTTTCCCTTGCTTCACGGCGAGGGAAGGGCGGGTTTTCCGTTTAAGGGAACCGGCGCGTACCCGGGGTCAGCTCTCCATGAACTTCAGGTAGGCACGGGCCTGCGCCAGGAAGGACCGTTCCGCAGACGGTCCAAGTGTTCCCGTGAACGGTTCCGGGACCACTCCGGCTGACTTCCCTGTTCCCGTCCTGGCCCACGTCCCCACCACGCCACCCCCGGCAACGATGATCCGTTTGAAGACCCCGTTCTTGCCGGGCACTACAAGTTCGGCATACTCAGGAGCGAGCACCAGGCTCCGGTCCTGGTAACCGAGCAGGAATTCGTCAAACCCGGGGAGGGCCAGCACCGAGCGGGCGCCGGGAACGCCGTCGTCGAGCATTGCAGCCGTCTCCTGCGACATCCAGTAGCTTGCATCCCCGAACGGCAGCTCCACCAATTGATTCTGGACGGCGCTCAGCGCCGCCCGGGCCTCGCTGAGCGGCACCTGGGTCCACCACGCGAAGTCGCGGACAGTGGCCGGGCCATGGCTGTGGATGTAGCGGAGGAACCATTCGGCGATGCCGGGCTCGCGATCCACGGCACGTGAGTCCCTGATCCACTGGTCGAAAGGGACAAACAACTGCTGCACCCCCGCATTGCCTTTGGTTCCGGCCATGGGCCCCTGGACCAGTGACGCCTCCTGGCACAAACAAGCTATGAGGTGGATGCCCCGTTGGGCTTTGGTGACCTGGCCCGCTTCCTCGAACGCCGCGAATAGCTGCTCCCGGCTGGCGCCTGCTGCCTCAGTGTCCCTCGACAGGGTGGCAATGGTCTCCAAAGCCACGTCGCGGGCATGACTGATGTCATCCGGTGTGATGTTCAGTACACGGTGCCTGGTCCGCAGTGACTGCAGGAGCCGCCCGCTGGTGATTCCCAGCATCCACCGCAGGTCCTCCGGCGCCACCAAATGCAACGTACCGCGCATCGGCCAGGACCGGACCACGGTCCCGGCGTCCAGCGCCGCCCGGACCTCGGAGGCTCCCGGTCCCGCCACCCTCTGGCCAACCGCCCACAGCGCATGACCCAGATCCTGGGCTTGCATGGCAGTCATCCACCGGACGGCGTCGGGAACAGAAGCACGCTTCCCGCCCAACAGACCCTGGTTGGCGAGCCGCAGACGGCCGATCACGGCAGGTGTGGGGCTCCGCTTCCCGATAGGCATGCTCCATCCTAAAGCCGCCGACCACAGCGAACATTGCCCTGCCTCCCAGCCGCCTTCCAGACGCGTTGCCTAGGATTGCTACATGCTCTTTGGTGATCTGGCTCCGCTGGTGCGGCCGCTCAGCCGCCGGTTGGCTGCCGCCGGCTGGTGCTGCAGCGGCGTCGGCTTGGTGGCCGGACTGATCGTTGCCGTAGGCACGGGAGTACGGCTTTCACCCTCAATGCAAAGCATCCAGCTCGCCGGAATCGTGGCAACAGCCCTGGCCGCGCTGCTGCTCGGCGTCGCAGCCCTCCTCCAGCCCGTCTCACCGCGGGACGGCGACGCGCCCGAGCCGTGGTTCTATCCGGCCGCAGCGGCACAGGTGCGCAGTTTCCTGCTGGGATCCATAGTGATGATGCTCGGATTGGTGGGCTTTGCCACCGCGGGCCTTTTCCTCCCCAGCGGACCGTCGCCGCAGAGCATCGCATTCAGCCAGATCTTCCTGCTGGGTTCTGTCAGCTGCGGGCTGACGTTCCTGCTGCTGAACAAAGTGCTGCCCATCGCGGAGCGCCGGACGCGCTAACGCGCTGACCAGGGCCGGAAGCTACAGCGAAACGCCGATCAGCAGCGGTTCGGGGTGCAGTTCAATCCCAAAGCGATCCACGACGCCGGAACGCACCTCGCGCGCAATGGCCGCCATGTCCGCAGCCGAGGCGGAGCCACGGTTGGTGATGGCCAAGGTGTGCTTGGTGGACAGCGATGCCCTGCCCCCGGAAACACTGGACTCCTCCAGCCCGTAGCCCTTGCCGAATCCTGCACGGTCAATCAACCAGGCGGCGGACAGTTTCACCAACCCGTCGGATCCTGCCGGGTACCTGGGGGCGTCCGCAGGCAACGCCTCGGCCTGTTCCTTGGACACGATCGGATTAGTGAAGAACGAACCCGTTGAGTAGGTGTCGCGATCGTCGGCGTCCAGCACCATGCCCTTGGACGCACGCAGCCTGAGCACCTCCCGCCGGACATCGTTGGAATACGCCCGTTTGCCCACCTCGACCCCGAGCACGCGGGCAAGTTCGGCGTAGCGGATGGGGGCGCTCATCCTGCCCAGCGGCAGTTGGAATTCAACCGTGAGGACCACGAACCGCGGCGAACCCTCCACAGTGGTCTGCTTCAGGATGGAGTCACGGTAGCCGAACGTGAGCTCGGAGTTGGTGAAGGTGCGGACTGCGTTGCTTTCCCGGTCCCACGTTCGTACGGCAGCAATGGTCTGCGAAACATCAGCACCGTAGGCTCCTACGTTTTGGACCGGGGTGGCTCCCGTTGCGCCGGGAATCCCGGAGAGCGCTTCCAGGCCGGACCAGGCGTGCTTCACGGCGTGTTCAACCAAGGCATCCCAGTTGTGTCCTGCCTGGACCACCACGGAGACTCCCCCGCAGCTGTCCTCGGCGTTGACTGTGAAGCCCTCGGAAGAGATTTTGAGGACTGTACCGGGGTAGCCGTCGTCGGAGATCAATAGATTGGATCCGCCGCCGATGATGAGGAGCTTCTCCCCCGCGGCGTCAGCCGAGCGGACGGCGTCGATGATTTCCGCCTCGGTACGTGCCTCCACAAAGGTGCCGGCGGGGCCGCCCACGGCAGCTGTGGTCAATTCGGAAAGCAGCGTCTGGGTCACCCATCAAGCCTATCGGGGTTTGGGCCGGGGCTCCGCCGCAAGCACGCGGCAGAGACCCGGTCCCTGCAATACCTAGGAGAGCTTGACCACTGCCTGCGACTTCATGAGGACCTTCTGGCCGGCGGCCACCACGGTGAGGTCAATGCGGGCGGTACCCGCCTCGGCGTCGAGCGCACCCACCGCGCCGGTCACCTCGATGACCGCTCCGGGCTCATCCGTTCCCGTGGTGTCGGTCACCAGCACCGGCTTGGTGAAGCGGGTCTGGTAGTCAGCGACGGCGGCCGGATCGCCTGCCCAGTCGCTGACCAGCTGTACCGCTGCACCCATGGTGAACATGCCGTGGGCGATGACGCCGGGAAGTTCCACTGACGTGGCGAATGCCTCGTTCCAATGGATGGGGTTGAAGTCTCCGGAAGCACCTGCGTATTTGACCAGGTCCTGGCGGGTGACTTCGATGGTGCGGTTGCCAATTTCCTGGCCGACTGCCAGGTCTGCGAAAACGGGGCTCATGGTTACTGTCCCTCTCCCCGGACCAGGATGGACGAGGTGGTGGTTGCGACCTTTTCACGGCTGTCACCGTCGGCCAGGGCAAAGATTTCCGAACGCGTGGTGATCATGGCGCCGCCTCCCATGGCGCGTACGCCGTCGACGTGCAGCTCGGCTACCAGACGGTCCCCGGCGACGATCGGGCGATGGTGCGTGAAGCGCTGGTCTGCGTGGACAACGCGGGAGAAATCGATCCCGGCTTCGGGATCCTCCACCAGCTGCGCGTCAGCACGCTGGGCAATGATGATGGCAAACGTGGGAGGCGCCACGAGGTCGCGATGGCCCAGGGCCCGCGCCGTTTCGACGTCGAAGTGCGCCTGGTGGGTGGCCTTTACTGCCTTGGCGAACTCGCGGATTTTCTCACGGCCGACGTCGTAAACCTCTGCGGCAGGGTAGCTGCGGCCCTGCAGGTCCGGATTGATACTCATGGTCCAACCCTATCGGGCGGACGCACGGAGACAGGTGTGGGCACCACCCTGTGAAGAAGGCTATTTCTTGTAGCTCTTGCGGATCTGCTGGCCGCGGATCACGAGTCCGGTGACATGGAGTACCAGGCCCAGGCCGAGGACGCCCAGGGATGCCATGGCGAGTCCTTGGTTGCCCGAGGTGTTTGCGGCGATGGACAGGATGACGCCTGCCGCAATGAGTCCCATGGCGCTGAAAACCAGCACTTTGTACCCGGTGGAGGCGTTGGCCCAGAATTCGTTCAGCACCATCCAAGTCTACCGGGCGCGTTGCAGGGCTTCGCCGAGGGGTTAGTTCTCACGGGTAAAGCTCACGGTGAGTGCCGGGATCTAACCCCTCGGCGAAGGAATACGCCTAGAGGGAAGGCTGGACCCCGAAGGCCACCGCGAGCTTCATGATCTTTTCTGCACGGCCCAGGCGCGGCAGGTCTGAGCCGTCGCGGATGACACGGCCGTTGGCCTCGAAGTCGTTCATGAAATCGGTCGCCCAGGCGACGTCCGACGGCGTTGGGCTGATGACCTCGTTGATGACCGTGGTCTGGTCAATGGCCAGGCAGAGCTTGCCGGTCATGCCCATGGTCACGGTGATGCCGGTCTGCTCACGGAGGATGGGGTGGTTGGTGCCGACGGTGGGTCCGTCGATGGGACCCGGAAGGTTGCCGACGCGGCTGGCGACCACGAGCTTGGCCCGCGGGTAAGCCATGGCTTCCGGAGTTGCTGCCATGCCGGTGTCGCGGCGGAAATCACCGGAACCGAAGGCCAGGCGGAAGGCACCCTGGGCGCGGGCGATGTGGTTGGCTTCCTCGATGCCGAGGGCGGATTCAACCAGCGGAATGACCGGGGTCTTGCCGTCCATCCGGTGGAAAGACTCGGTCACCTGGTCGGCGGATTCGGTCTTGGCCAGCATGACACCGAGCAAGCCAGGGGTGCCGCGCAGCCCGGCGAGGTCATCGGCCCAGAAAGGGCTGGTGGCGTCATTGATGCGGACCCATGCCTGGCCGCCGGCGGTCAGCCAGTTGACCACGTTCTCCCGGGCGGTGTCCTTCTGCGACGGGTCAACGGCGTCCTCGATGTCGAGGATGATGGCATCTGCCCGTGAGCCTGCGGATTCGTCGAAAAGTTCCGTCTTCATGGCATTCACGAGGAGCCAGGAACGGGCGATATCGGCAGGGATGTTACGGGTGGGCCGAACTGATTCGGCGGCGATGCTAGAGGTCATGTATCTACCGTATCCGTCCTGCGGCCCGGGCGACGAAGAAATCAGTCCGCTTGTGAGGATCAATACGAACTAAACCCGTTATGACTGTGGGGTCCCACAGTATGGGCGTTCGACGGCGGTCCGCGCCAGTCATGCCCGGCCCGCCGGTAGTTCTTTGTCACCGGACGGAACACTCCCGTCAAAGGGATCAACACAGCGAAGTATGTGTCCATTCGTTGCCACCCAAGGCCCGGTATTTCGCCTCGTTGCCTGTTGTTTCCCCGGGTTTACCGCGGTTACCGCCGCGCTTTCCTACCACCCGCCACATGGGCTTACATCGTTCCCAAGCCGGTGAAGCCTCCGGCCCCCCGAACACCGAACAACAACTCCCGAAAGTAGCTCCCATGAAACTGCAACTGCCCCTGCTGAGCGTCGCGGCCGCCGTCGTACTAGCCCTGACGGTCTCCGGCTGCGGCGGTTCAGCCGAAGCCGGTCCGGCCGACCCGTCCGCCCAAGTCAAGGAACTTCGCTACCAAGGTTCGGCGAACAACGTGACCTTCCCGGAACTGGCAGCAGACCTGGGTTACCTGGGTGACATCAAGCTCAACTGGGTGGGCAACACCACCAGCGGCCCGCAGGACATCCAGTCCGCCGCCACCAACCAGACGGACTTCGGCGGCGCGTTCTCCGGCGCGGTGGTCAAACTCATCGAAGCGGGCTCCCCCGTCAAGGCCGTCACCAACTACTACGGCTCGGACCAGAAAACCTTCAGCGGGTACTACGTCAAAGCCGACAGCGACATCAAGGGTCCCAAGGACCTGATCGGGAAGAAGGTGGCCGTCAATACCCTCGGAGCCCACCACGAGGCCGTGATCAATACCTGGCTGACGAAGAACGGACTCAGCCAGGACGAGATCAAGCAAGTCCAACTGGTGCCTTTGGCCCCGAATGACACGGAAGAAGCGATCCGCCGCGGGCAGGTGGACGTTGGAACGCTCGGCGGCGTCCTGCAGGACCGCGCCGTCGAAGCAGGCGGCCTCCGCTCCCTGTTCAGCGATGTGGAACTGTTCGGCACGTTCGCCGGCGGCCAGATCGTCTTCCGCACCGACTTCATCCAGAAGAATCCGGGCACCACACGCACCTTCACCACCGGAGTTGCCAAGGCCATCAAGTGGGCAGCTGAAACGCCCCGCGACGAGGTCATAGCCCGGTTCGCCAAGATCATCGAGGGCCGGGGCCGCAACGAGAGTACGGCCAACCTGAAGTTCTGGAAGAGCCCCGGTGTTCCCGACGCCGGCGTGATCACGGATTCGGACTTCACCAAGTGGGAAGCGTGGCTCAACTCCTCGGGCATCGTGAAGGGCGATCTCACGCCGTCCAAGTACTACACCAACGACTACAACGGGCTCGCCGGTGGCTCCGCGGACACTGCGACTACAAGCACTGCGAAGAAGGGATAGCCATGACAGCCAAAATCAGCTTGCGCAACGTCAGCAAGGAATTCACCGTCAGGGCAAGCAAGGGTGGCCCGGCCACACGGCTCACGGCCATCGACTCGCTCAACCTCGACGTCCGCGACGGCGAGTTCCTCACGTTGGTGGGACCCAGCGGTTCGGGCAAGACCACTTTGCTGGACCTGCTTGCGGGCCTCTCCACCCCGACCTCCGGCGAGGTCCTGGTGGACGGCCAACCCGTGACGGGACCCGGCAAGGACCGCGCAGTGGTGTTCCAGCAATACGCCCTCTTTCCATGGCGGACAGCATCGGCGAACGTTTCCATCGGATTGGAAGGCCCCGGGCCGGACGGCAGGAAGCTGAACCGGCGCGAACGGGCGGCCAAGGCCAAGGAATACCTGGCCCTGGTGGGCTTGGCCGGCTTCGAAGACCGTTTTCCGCACGAGCTCTCCGGCGGGATGAAGCAACGCGTGGCGATCGCGCGGAGCCTTGCCTACGAACCGGACGTGCTGCTGATGGACGAACCGTTCGCCGCGTTGGACGCCCAGACCCGTGAACAGCTGCAGGACGAACTCCTGCGGATCTGGAAGGCAACAGGCAAGACCATCGTGTTCATTACCCATGGAATCGACGAGGCCGTGTACCTGGGCCAACGCGTCGCCGTGCTCAGTGCCCGTCCGGGCCGGCTCAAGGAAATCGTGGAGATCACTATCCCGGACCGCGACGGGGACCAGGACGTCAGGTCCAACCCTGCGTTCGTTGAGCACCGGCACCAGGTCTGGACACTGCTCCACGACGAGGTCCGGCGAGCGCAGGATGCCGGGCACCGCAAGATCCTGCCCGACGGCAGCGCACCGGACGAACCCGCCACTGCTACTGAAAGGAGTGCGGCCTGATGACCACCACCCTCACTCAAGAACAACAAACGGCAACGTCCGCACCCGGGCCGGCTGCCGCCGTCGAGCCTTCCGCTGCGGCCCATCCTGCAGCAGCCCGTACGACGCCGGAACCATCGGCCGGGCGGCGTCTCGCCAACGCTGCCGGTTCGGTCGTGTGGAAGTCCACTGCCGTCCTTGCCTTCCTGGCGCTCTGGGAGCTGGGCCCGACGTACCTGGCCAGCCCGTCCACCAAGGTCTTCCTTCCCCCGCTGCACGAAGTCCTGGCTGCCTGGGCCAGGTTGTTCGAGGCCGGAACCATCCAAGGGCACATCACTGCGAGCCTCACAAGGTCTGTTGCAGGTTTCGGTGCTGCGTTGGTGGCCGGTGTTGCGCTGGGGCTGTTGATCGCCTGGTACGGGCGGCTGAATTCGGTGCTCAACCCCTTGCTGGAGCTGTTCCGCAACACCGCTGCCTTGGCGTTGCTCCCGGTGTTCACTCTCCTGCTGGGCATCGGCGAAGAGTCGAAGATCAGCATCGTGGCCTACGCCGCGTTCTTCCCCGTGCTGCTCAACACGATCGCCGGCGTGAAAACCGTGGATCCACTCCTTATCCGGGCCGCGCGTTCCTTGGGGTTGGGCAGCTTCCGCTTGTTCCAGAAAGTCATCCTGCCCTCCGCGGTTCCCACCATCTTCACGGGCATCCGCATGGCAGGCACGGCCTCCATCCTGGTCCTGATCGCCGCCGAGATGGTGGGCGCCAAGGCAGGCCTCGGGTACCTGATCGTCAACGCCCAAAGCAGCTTCCTCATCCCTGACATGTATGCCGGGATCCTCACGGTGTCCCTGCTGGGGCTTGCCGTGAACTTCCTGCTGGTCGCCTTGGAGCGGCACTTCTCCCGCTGGCGCACCGCCGTGGGTTCAGCGGCTTCCTGATTTTTCCATCGTGGCACCCGCCACACACCACATCGAAAGTAAGGAAAACAAATGACCGTCATTACCGAAACCAAACTTGAGTTCCGGAAGCTTGGAGCCCGAATCGGGGCCGAAATCCGGGGCCTGGACATCTCCGGAGATCTGAGCGCGGACACCGTGGCGCAGATCCGTGCTGCCCTCAACGAACACAAGGCGCTCGTCTTCCGTGAGGCGAACATCCTGACGGACGAAGCCCAGGTGAAGTTCGCTTCCCACTTCGGTCCGCTCACCAAGGCACACCCCACCGTGGCGTCCGTGGAGGGTGAAGAGAACGTCCTTCCGGTGGACAGCGAGAACGGCTCCGCGAACAACTGGCACACCGACGTCACGTTCGTGGTGAACCCGCCCCAGGCCTCCACCCTTCGCAGCATCGACCTGCCGGCCTACGGCGGCGAGACCCTGATCGCGTCCTCCGCCGGAGCCTACCGCGACCTCCCGGACGAACTTCGGAACTTCGCGGACACCCTCTGGGCCATCCACACCAACGACTACGACTACTCCGTTCCAAAGAACCTGGAGCACACCAACGCCGAGGAACGCCGCAAGGAATTCACGCGGCTGAAGTTCGAGACTGCCCACCCGGTGGTTCGGGTCCACCCCTTGACCGGCGAGCGCGGATTGTTCATTGGGGGCTTCGCGCAGCGTCTGCGGATCGTGGGTCTGTCCAACACCGAATCGAAGGACATCATCCGGCTCCTGCAGGCCTACGTCACCCGTCCGGAGAACGTGTTCCGGGTGAATTGGGAGCCCAACCAAGTGGTGTTGTTCGACAACCGGATCACCCAGCACTACGCACCGGACAACTACGACGGGCAGCCCCGCAAACTGAACCGCGTGACCATTGCCGGGGACATCCCGGTGGGCACGGACGGCAGGCAGAGCCAGCCGATCCAAGGCGACTCGAGCACGTACTCCGTGGTGGCCGGGCTGTCCTAGGGGCTGCTGTTTTAGGGGAGGTTCGAGCCGCGGGCCGTGATCCACAGCCCGTACCATTCGGCGCGGGTCATGCTGCCGGCTACGGCAACGGCATCCGCACATGCACCGATCCGCGAAAGGTTGGTGGTCCCCACCACCGGCGAAATCCTTGCCGGATGCTTCATGAGCCACGCAAGCAGCACTGATTCAGGAGTAGTGTTCTTCTCCGCCGCCAGGCGGACCAGCATCTCCGACGCCGCAGCTTCTGCCGGTGAGTCGGCACCCGCTCCCGTATACCGGCCCTGCGCCAACGAACCATAGGCCTGGAGTTCGATGCCCCTGTCCATGCACAGCTCAAGCGTCCCGTGCGGAAAACTGTTCTCCCGCCCTTCGGGATGGTTCACCAGCACCGTGCTTTCCAGCCAGTCCCGGCGCAGCAGGCTCATCTCCAGCTGGTTCGCCACGATGGGCGTCTGCAGCCGGTCCTGCAGGTACGCGATCTGGGCGCCGGACATGTTGGATACACCCACGTGCCGCACCTTGCCTTCGGCCATTAACTGCCCGACGGCGTCCGCCACCTCGCGCGCGTCCATGAGGGGATCCGGACGGTGCAGGAGCAGCACGTCCACGTAGTCCGTTTGGAGCCGTTGCAGGCTCCCGTTGACCCGTTCCAGGATGGCTTCGCGACTGAGGTCGTAGTGGCCGTCCCGGCCTCCTTCTGCCAGCCTGATACCGCATTTGGTCTGCAACCGGATCTTCTCCCGCAGACCGGGGGAACGGACGAGGACTTCCCCAAAAACAGCTTCGGACTTACCCCGGCGGTAGATATCAGCGTGGTCGAACAAGCCGATGCCGATTCCCCGCGCCGATTCAATCACCGCGGCGGCCTGGTCGATTTCCGCAGCACCGTAGTGGTTGTTATCCCAGGACCCGCCGAGTCCCATGCAGCCATAGATGAGGCGTCCCCGCCCGTTCACGTTATCCATGTAGTTGTGTCAGCGCCGCAGACTAGGCGTCGCGGACTACCCACGCGGTGGTGTCGGCCGGCAGCTTGCCGTCCTCCAACGGGCCGCTGCTGACGACGACGGTCCCGGCCGGAAGCTCGAAGGCTTCAGTGCCGAAGTTGGTCACCGTCTCCCAACCGCCGGGGCGGCTGAAGTGCAGCACCTCCGGGTTACCGGTCTCCACCCACTCGAGCTCTTCATCGGTCTGCAGCTGGCGGCGGAGGCCCAAGGCCTTGCGGTAAAGCTCAAGCGTGGAGCCTTCGACGCCTTCCTGGATGGATACCGCGTAATCCTTGAACCACTCCGGCTGGGGCAGGTGTGCCTTGCCCGCCCCGAAACCGAAGGATGGGCCTTCAGGGGTCCACGGCAACGGCACACGGCAACCATCCCGGCCGATTTCAACGCCCTTGTTGCGGAAGAATGACGGGTCCTGACGTTCGGAGTCCGGAATTTCCGTCACTTCACGCAAGCCCAATTCCTCGCCCTGGTACAGGTAGGCAGAGCCCGGCAGCGCCAGGAGCAGGAGCGATGCGGCACGGGCACGGCGCAGGCCGAGTTCAACGTCCAGTTCTTCCTGCGGCGCACCGGCCAGCAGCCAGCCCTTGCCGTCCTGGCCCTTGGGCTTGCTGCCGGTCACGTCCTGGGCCGCGTTGGTTCCCTGGGCCACGGAACCGCCCTTGGGGAGGCCATAGCGGGTGGCGTGGCGGACGACGTCGTGGTTGGAGAACACCCAGGTGGAGGACGCGCCGGACTCCTTGGCGTGGACCAGGTTGTCCGTGATGATCTGCTTGAAAGATGCGGCGTCAAAGTCCGACTGCAGCAGGTCAAAGTTGAAGGCCTGGCCCAGGCCCTCGGGGCTGGCATAGCGGGCACGGCGTGACTCGTGGACCCATGCCTCGGCAACGGCGGTGCGGGGCGGGTTGTATTCGTTGAAGAGTTTGCGCCACTCGGCGTAGACCTCGTGGACTTCGTCGCGGTCCCAGAAGGGGTGGGAGCCGTCAATGAAGCCGTCTGTGCCGTGGGCCCGTGCGAGGAGGTCATCCTTCATGGGCATGGGCTCGGACAGGTCCTTGGCCATGCCGTGGGCGACGTCGATGCGGAAGCCGTCCACGCCTCGGTCGGACCAGAAGCGCAGGGTCTTCAGGAAGTCCTCGCGGATTTCCGGGTTCTCCCAGTTAAAGTCAGGCTGTTCCTTGGCGAAGATATGCATGTACCACTGGCCGGGAGTGCCGTCGGGTTCGGTGATGCGTTCCCAGATGGGGCCGCCAAACACGGAATCCCAGTCCGACGGCGGCAGTTCGCCGTTCTCGCCTTTGCCGTCGCGGAAGATGTAGCGGTCGCGGGCAGCAGAACCCTTCGGCGAAGCAAGGGCTTCCTTGAACCATTCGTGGCGGTCCGAGGAGTGGTTGGGAACGATGTCCACCACAATCTTGATGCCGGCTTCATGCAGCGCAGCCGCCATCTCGTCAAAGTCCGCCAGCGTGCCCAGCTTGGGGTCGACGTCGCGGTAGTCGTCGACGTCGTAGCCGCCGTCGGCGAGTGCCGACGGGTAGAACGGGCTCAGCCACACGGCATCAACGCCGAGTTCCTTCAGGTACGGAACCTTGGCCGTGATGCCCTTGAGGTCACCCAGCCCGTCACCGTTCGCGTCGTAGAAACTCCGCGGGTAGATCTGATAGACCGCCGCCTGGCGCCACCATTTGGGATCGGCCATGCGTTCGGAGAGGGACAAATTTGCCTTGGTGGCGGAGGTGCTCACGAAACTCCTTTGATTTAGATTCTAAATTTAGTTCCTTGACCAGTATCTGACGGCTGGCTCAGGAGGTCAACAGCCCGGCGGGTCAGCCCTTCACGGCACCCTGGGTGACGCCTGCCATGACCCAACGCTGGGTGAACAAGTACGCGACGATTGCCGGCGCCATGGCCATCAGGTACGAGGCGAAGGAGACGTGGTAGTTGTTGCTGAACTGCGTCTGGAACAGGTTCTGCCTTACCGGCAGGGTCTGCAGGGCGGGGTCGGAAATGATCAGCGACGGCATCATGAAGTCGTTCCAGGCGTACAGGAAGGCGAAGATTCCCACCGTGGCGCTCATGGGGGCAAGCAGCGGGAAGATCACCTTCCAGAACGTCTGCCACGTGGTGGCTCCGTCAATCCTGGCGCTTTCTTCCAGTTCCATGGGAATGGAACGCAGGAACGCCGTAAAGAGCAGCACGCTGAAGCTCAGCTGGAACATGGTTGCCAGCAGGATAACGCCGAACGGATTGTCCAGGGCCAGGCGGCCGGTCAACTGGATCTGCGGCAATGCCACCACGGGGAAGGGAATGAACATTGCTGCCAGCAGGTAGTAGAACGAGTACCGGAACAACCGGCGATCCCAGTTACGGACAATCGCATAGGAAGCGAAGGCAGCCAGGACGATGGTGGCCACAACCGTCCCGGCGGTGACAAGGAGGGACATTGCCGCCCCGACAGGGAAGTTGGTCAGGTTCCATGCCTGGACGAAACCCTCCATGCTGAAGGGCGCGGGCAGGGAGAAAGCATTACCGTCCACCGCCTGCCCTTGCGTCTTGAGGGCCATGGAAATGGTCACGTAGAGCGGAAGCAGGACCGTGACCGAGCAGAGGACAAGAACAGTGGTCGCCGACCAATTAACGCGTTCCGGCCTGGTAGCTTGCTTGTTCATCAGAGGGCACTCCGTCCGCGGGTCAGCGAAAGCTGTACAAGAGAAATAACGACAGCCACCAGGAAGAAGATCGTGGCGTTGGCCATCTGGTAGGCGTAGTCGCCGCCGTTGAAGCCGGTGATGACTGTCATGGCGATGCTCCGGGTTGACGTGCCCGGCCCGCCGTTGGTCAGGCCCACGATGATGTCGTAGGCATTGAGGAAGCCCTTGAATCCAAGGATCACGTTGATCACCACGTATCCGGCAACGAGGGGCAGGGTGATCCTCCAGAGCTGTTGCACTTTCCCGGCACCGTCCAGTTCCGCAGCTTCGTAGACGTCCCCCGGCACTGCCACGAGTCCGGCGATGTAAATAAGCAGTGATCCCGGGACGGCCTGCCACGCCGTGACCACTACCACCGCAATCCAGGCGAGGTCCGGATTGGCCAGGAGGCTGTTCTCAAGCCACGGAATTCCGGCCGCAGTACCCAGCGACGGAAGGGAGTTGGAGAAGAGGAAATTGAACACGTACGCGATGATGATGCCCGAAACCACCATCGGGATGACAAAGATGGTCCGCAGCGCCGATTTCATGCGGATCCGCGAAGTAAGCCCGACAGCCAACAGGAACGCAACCACATTCACGGCGATCACCGTGACGATTGAGAACCCGAAGGTAAACAGGTAGCTCTGCAGGATGGCGGGGTCGCTGAAGATCGCGATGTAGTTGGTCAGGCCCACGAACTCCCAGTCCCCGATCCCGATCGAATTTGTGAAACTAAAGAAGATTCCAACGATTCCGGGAACGGTGATGGCGAGCGTGAAGAGAACAAGGCTCGGCAGGAGGAACAGATAGAAAATCGGCTCCACCCGGCGGCCGCGGCGCGGGGCTGGACGGCTCCCGGTTGACCGGTTCCGGTCCGGGCGGCCCTGCTCCGGCGTTTTTGATGGCACGGTTGTGCTGGTGACGGACATAGTGTGTGGCTCCCTGTGTCTGCGCTACTGGCGGAAGGCCAGGCGTGCCCAATCGGCGTCGAGTGTGCTGAGGGTGGATGCAGGGTCTGCGCCAAACACGAGCGCCTGCGTGTAGTTCATGATCGGAATCGTCTTGGGCACCAGCACCGACGGGCCCTGGTAGACCTGCGCGTTCTGGTAGTAGGGCACCATGCCCTCAATGCGGGGGTCAGGGGTACCGGAAGCGTCCTCCGTGGGCGTGAAACCCAACTGGGATGCGTTGTAGGCCTCGATCACCTCCGGCCGGTACAAGTACTCAAGGAATTCACGCGCAGCTTCCTTATGCTTGGAGGCCTCGGGGATCCATGCCGCAAGGTCCACGTTGACGCGGACGCGCAGGTCCTTGGGGTCTTCCGTCATGGGCAGCGGGAACGTACCCAGCTGCAGGTCCGGAGCGGTCTTGGCCACCTCGCTGAACGCCCAGGGGCCCTGGAGGTACATGGCGGCTTTGCCCTGCGAGAAGGCCAGGTTGCCATCGCCGTATGCCCTGCTGGCCGCATCCTTATTGACGTACTTGCCGGCCAAAGTGAGCATCTTCTCCACCGGGGGTTCGAAGTCCTTCCGGAATGAAGCTTCCGAACCGGGCCCTACCTCAGTACCGGCCTCGGCCAGCTTCTCAAAGAAATCGAGGGTGTCCAGCTGGCCACCCACCGAATAGTCGAACCAGCCCTGGGCAATCGTCCAGTCGTCCTTCCACGTGGCGTAGAACGGAGTCACGCCGGCGGCTTTGAGCTTGTCGCAGACGGCGATCAGCTCCGTCCAGGTCTTGGGGACCTCGAGGTTGTGGGCGGCGAAGATCTCCTTGTTGTAGATCACGGACGAAGCCATGACCGAATACGGCAAGGCACTGGTCCTGCCCGGGTACACCCCGTACTGGTCCATCAACGGCTGGAGGTCTCCCCGGATGCGGGAGGCCGCGCCGGTACCGGACAAATCGCTGAGGGCTCCGCGCTGGACGAAGCGCGCGGATTCCATGTTGTAGTTTGCCAGGGCGATGTCCGGCGGGTTTCCGCGGACGAAGCTGGCGGAGACGACGTCGACGCCGGAAGTATCCAGCACCACCTCGGTGTCGTCCTGAGAAGCGTTGTAGTCTTCCACGAGTTTGGTCATGAAACCTATGGCTTCACGCTTGCTGAACGTGAACCGGACGGTTTCCTTTTCCTGGGAACCGGCGCAGCCCGAGAGCAGCCCGGCCAACAAAGCCAGCCCCAAGCCCATGGCCGCGAAGCGTTTTGAGCGTGTCACTTTCACAGACACGTAGTCCTTTCGTCGAACGGCCCCCACTGCTGAAGTCCGTCAGGGCAATGGCGCGCAGCACTGCCCGGGAAATTTAGATAGGAGATAAATTTATGACCCTGCGTAAGTATTCTGTGAGCACCGCCACATCGTCAAGCCCGGGATCGTAACAGGGCGAAGTCTAAATTTATGTACTAAATTTAGAGCGGTCGATCCTTCTGCCTCAGGGACGGCCGGGATAGCGGGGAGCAACATGCTTGGTGAAACGGCACCATCAACACAACTGGTACGCAGGGTCAACGCCGGTGCCATGCTCAAAGCCATGCGCGGGGCCGGCATCGTCACCGGCACGGAACTCATGGCCAGGACTGGCCTTTCACGGGCAACAGTTATCTCGATATGTGACGAGCTTGTCCGCCTTGGCTGGCTGCAGGAGTTGGAGAACCAACGCGGGGCCGGGGACTACGTCAAGGGACGGCCCGCCAGGCGGTTTGTCTTCGATGACGGCGCCGCGAGCGTGTTGGGAATCGACATCGGCGCCAACAAGATCACCACGATCGTCGCCGACATGGCCGGAACCCCGCTGTCCCAGGTGACCATGCCGTTCCGCACCTACAACGTCTCCGCGGCAGAGCGGGCAGACGTCCTGGACAAGATCGCTGCCGACGCGTTGGAAAAGGCCGGTGTCCCGGCAGAATCGGTCCTGGCAGTCTCCGTCGGCGTAGCGGCCCCCGTGAACAGGGACGGCGAAGTGCTCACCGTCCAGGAGTTCTGGCAGTCCTTCGATGTCCGCAGGATCGTCTCGGAACGGCACGGCTGGCACGTTCTGCTGGAAAACGATGCCAACCTCGCAGCCCTCGCCGAGAGGTGGCAGGGCACAGCGCAGGGCGTGGACCACCTTATAGTCATGCTCGCCGGAGATCGCCTGGGTTCCGGCATCCTGGAATCGGGCCGCCTCCTGCACGGCCAATCGGGCGGCTTTGGCGAATTGGGATTCCTCAACAACGTCGATGGCGTCGGCAGCACCTACGGCATAGCGCATTCAGCGGTATCGGCAGGCCGGCAAGCGATCGAGCGCCAACAGGACACCATCATGCTGGAGCTCTGCGCCGGAGAACCTGAAGACTTGACGGCCGAGATGGTCTTCGAGGCCGCAGCACAAGGCGACCAGGCCGCCGTCGACGCCCTGGACAGCGTTGCGCTCCGCATGGCCAAGGTCATCGGAGCCATCAGCACGCTGGCCAACCCGGAATTGGTGGTGTTGGCTGGAGGAGTAGCAGCCTCCGCAGAAGTACTGCTGCCTACCATCACGAAGGAACTTCCGGAGTTCACCTTCACTCCCCCGCGGCTGGCCACCTCCACGCTCGGGGAAGGCATCGTGTCACTGGGAGCCATCCGCCACGCCTTGGACTACGTCGAAGAGCACGCCCTGGATCTCTCCCCCGCATCATTGCCGAAGAGAGCGTCCTGACTCCTTCGGCAACTGGCGCCTACTCCGGCATGGACATGGTGCGGAGGTCAAGCTGCCGCAACACGCGGTCTGCGATCTCGGGATCCGTCCCGGGCTCGTTGCGGGCGTCCACCACTTCCTGCCTCGCGGCATCCAGCGCAATGGTCTGCACCGCAATCGCAAGTTCACGGCCCCGCTCGCGCTTCTCCGCCGTCGACTCGTTCTTCAGCGTGCCGTCCAGCAGTTCCGCGTGCAGCCTGCGCATTTTGTCCTTCACGAGTGCCACCTTCTCCGGCGGAAGCTCCTTCATGAGGTCATGATCCTTCAGGGCCGCTACCGCTGCCGACTGGGCACGTTTGGCCAACAGGCGTGCAGCGTCTTTCTCATGTGAGCCGTCCTCCGTGGCATTGAGCACCCGCATCAGCCACGGGAGGGTGAGTCCGGGCAAGACCAGGGTGGCCAACAGGACCGCGCAGACAATCACCAGGATCTCGTGGCGGGCCGGGAAGTCGCTGCCGTCGGGCAGGGTCAGCGGAAGTGCCAGGGCAAGGGCCAGGGTGGCCAGGCCGCGCATGCCGCACCACGTCAGGATCAGGACTTCCTTGGCAGTGGTGGGCTGCAGGACGTTGCGCCGACGGTTGGCGGTCATGGCGAGCAGTCCGAGCCAGAGGTACCGCACCACGAACACGAGCACGCAAATCACCACCGCCATTCCGATCATGCCGAAGATGGCTGTTCCCTCATCGCGGATCACGTGCCGGATTTCCAAGCCCACCAGGCCGAAGGCGAGGCCGGTGGCCAGCAGCTCCACCACGTCCCAGAAAGCACGGCGGGTAATGCGTTCGGCAGCGTCCTGCGGCCTGGAGTGGCGCTGCAGTTCCAGGGCAGTCACGACGACGGCCACCACACCGGAGGCGTGCAGCTCCTCGGCGAGGATGTAGGCAGCGAACGGGACCACCAGCGTGACCGCGCTGCGGGCGACCATCGACGTGACGAGCTTGGTGATGAACTTGGTCAGCCAGCCCATGGCGATGCCGATCACCACTGCCAGGGCCGCGCCGACCACGAACTGGATGATGACGTTGGGCCCCACCTCGCTGCCGGCCAAGGTGGCGGCAACCGCTGCCTGGAAAATGACGATGGCTGCGGCGTCGTTGAAGAGGCCCTCGCTCTGGAGCACAGTGATCAGGCGTCGCGGCATGTGCACGCGCCCCGCCACCGATTCCACGGCTACCGGGTCAGGCGGTGCAACCATGGCGCCGAGGGCGATCGCGGCCGGAATCCCGATGCCGGGGATCATGAGCCAGGCCGCCCCCGCCACCACGGCGGTGGAGACCACCACCAATGCCACGGCCATCAGCAGCAGGGTCCGCCACCGGACGCGGAATACAGCCCAGGAACTCTTCTGGGCCGTGGCGAACAGCAACGGCGGCAGGAAGATGGGAAGGATCAGTTCCGGCGAAATCTCGAACTCGGGAAAGCCCGGGATGAAAGTCAGGGCAACGGCCAGCAGCAACATCAACACCGGATACGGAAGCCGCAACCGATCGCCAAGGCCTACCGCGATCACCGTTGCAAGCAACAACCCGACAATGAGTGCCAACTGATCCATAGTCCCGCTTTCCCCAGGTGTTCGTAGAGGCTTCTGCTCCTGCTTCTGTACGGCACGTACAGCGAAAAGGCCCTTACAAACATATCCCGGGGAACCGCATCACTCCGCAGTGAGGGCGTCCACTACGTCCACGGTCCCGTCCCTGAAGGGAATGGTCCGGCCAATGGTTTCCGGCAACTCCAGGACAGCAGCAGCTACCAGCGCAACGTTCCCCCGGGAGGTCTGCGTGCCGTCGCCCGGGTTCGCCGGATTCACCTCGATCAGCCCCGTTGGAGCATCCTCGGTCAGCGCTCCGGGCCCCAGCACCGTCCAGTCCAGCCCGGTGTTCCTGAGGTACTCGTCAGCTGCGGACTTCGCCTCCGCGTAGGCGAAGAACGAATTGTCCTCGGGAACGCCATGGTCCTTGCCCGCACCGAAGTAGGACACCATCACGTAGCGCTTGACGCCGGCTTCAGCGGCAGCATCCATGGAGCGGATGGCAGCATCCCGATCCACGGCGTACGTGCGCGAAGGGTTTCCCCCACCGGCCCCGGCGGACCAGACAACGGCGTCATGGCCCCCGAGCGCCTTGGCGAGTTCCGCCGTCGTCGAGTTTTCGACGTCCAACACCTCCGCGGAAGCTCCCGTGGCAGTGACATCAGCCACATGCTCGGGATTCCGGATGAAGGACGTGACATCGTGACCTTCCCCACTAAGAATTCGGGACAGGTGCAGGGCCACTTTTCCGTGGCCGCCAATGATCGCAATTCGGCTCATGGACCCATTCTGTCCCACAACAGGGCAGGGGCGTGCGGGGGAAACAAAAAGGCCCCGCAGACGAATCTGCGGGGCCTTGCTTTTTGTAGCGGTGGGGAGGCTCGATCTCCCGACCTCACGATTATGAGTCGTGCGCTCTAACCAACTGAGCTACACCGCCACGGATGAGAAAAGCCTGCGTCAAGCCGGTCAAACCGCCTTGACGCAGGCCCTCATCCAGAGCCCCCCACCGGAATCGATCCGGTGACCTCGTTCTTACCAAGAACGCGCTCTACCACTGAGCTAGGGGGGCAACGAGTAAATACTCTACCGGAGGTTTTCCGAAGCTCCAAATCGGCGCAAAGACAGGGAAAAACGGCGTCGACACAATTTGCGGACGCGCGATTTTCCTGCTCTCAATTCACCTTTTTCAGGGCAAGCGAAGGACCTGCCCGGGGTAGATTGCGTCCGGGTTGGGGACGGTATCACTGTTGGTCGCGATCAGTGCTCCGAGGTCCACGCCGAACTGCGCTGCGATCCCCCGCATGGTGTCCCCGGGCTCCACCACAACCTCTGTGACCTGCGGTGCCACCGGCCCTTGTTGTCCCGCCTCCGCTGCGGCCGTAGCAGCCGTTTCCCGGGCCTCCGGGCGGACTTCCGGATCCTGCGGTTCCACGCCCGCCTGATGCGCTTGCTCCGCCGCAGCCCGGTTCGCTGCCTCCTGCTGCTCTGTGGCCTGGGCTGCCGCGGCTTCGGCTGCCTCGCGGTCCGAGGCGGAAACCTCGACGGCGGCACTATCCTCTGCCGCTTGGCGCCCGGCCGATGCCTCCCCGCCGTGATCCTTCCCGCCGTGATCTTTCCCGCCGAGGCCGAGGTTCTTTTTCACGTTATCCAGGAATCCCATGGCTCGATCTTAAGCGCGGGGCCTGCCGGCTGTGAACCCGTGTGCGGGCGTTGGAGGACCACCTTAAACGACCAAGGGCCGGCTCGAAAGCCGACCCTTGGATCATTCAGTAGTGCTTACCACTTGCCCTTGCGGTTGAAATCGCGGTGGCCGCCTTCGCCGCCGCCGCGGGGCTTGCGGGCGCCGTCACCATGGCCGCCGAAACGGGAGCCGCCGGACTGGCCGCGGTCACGGTCACCGTAGCTACCGGACGTACGCTCGCTGTAGGAGCGGCCGCCGCGGTCAGCGGAGGAACGCTCGCCGTCGTGCCGGCGGAACTCCTTCTTGAAGCCGCCGTTGCCCTTGAAGTTGCCGCCACGACCGCCACGGTCTCCGTCACGGTTCGGCTTACGTCCCGTGTCCAGCTCGAGGTGGATCAGTTCGCCGCCGATGCGGGTGCGGGACAGGGCGCGCAGCTGCTCCGGGCTGAGGTCTGCAGGCAGTTCAACCAGGGAGTGGTCAGAGCGGATGTCGATGCCACCGATCTGCGAGGACGAGATACCGCCCTCGTTGGCAATGGCGCCCACGATGGAACCGGGCATCACGCGCTGACGGCGTCCAACCGCGATCCGGTAGGTCGCGTTACCCTCGGTGAGGGTGCGGGACGGGCCGCGGGAGTTGAAGCCGTCCTTGGAACGCTCGCGCTTCTGGAATTCGGGAGCAGCGGGAAGGTCCTTGACCAGGAGCGGCTGGCCGCCCTGTGCCATGACTGCCAGCGCTGCAGCGATCTCTGCGGCCGGGACCTTGTGCTCTTCTTCGTAGGAGGCAATCAGGTCGCGGAACAGCGAGACGTCCTCGGACTCGAGGGTCTCCGTGATGCGCTCGGCGAACTTGCCCAGGCGCAGCGAGTTGACGGTCTCGGCCGTGGGCAGGTGCATCTGCTCGACAGGCTGGCGGGTCGCCTTCTCGATGGCACGCAGCAGGTACTTCTCGCGCGGCGTCATGAAGAGGATGGCGTCACCGCTGCGTCCTGCGCGACCCGTACGGCCGATGCGGTGGACGTAGGACTCGGTGTCGTGCGGGATGTCGTAGTTCACCACGTGGCTGATGCGCTCCACGTCGAGGCCACGGGCGGCGACGTCGGTAGCCACCAGGATGTCGATGCGGCCCTCACGCAAGGCGTCAACGGTGCGTTCACGCTGCTGCTGGGGAATGTCGCCGTTGATGGCGGCGGCCTGGAAACCGCGGGCCTTCAGTTTGTCGGCGAGGTCCTCGGTAGCCATCTTGGTCCGCACGAAGGCGATAACGCCGTCGAATTCTTCAACCTCGAGGATGCGGGTCATCGCGTCCAGCTTGTGCGGGCCCATGACCTGCAGGTAGCGCTGGCGGATGTTGGAACCCGTGGAGGTCTTGGACTTGACCGAGATTTCCGCCGGGTTGTTCAGGTACTGCTTGGACATGCGTCGGATCTGGCCGGGCATGGTCGCGGAGAACAGGGCCACCTGGCGGGTTTCCGGGGTCTCCTGGAAGATCTGCTCCACGTCATCGGCAAAGCCCATGCGCAGCATCTCGTCGGCTTCATCCAGCACCAGGTACTGGAGTTCGGAAAGGTCCAAGGAACCCTTGGAGATGTGGTCGATCACGCGGCCCGGCGTGCCCACAACAACCTGGGCACCGCGGCGAAGGCCTGCGAGCTGGGGACCGTAGGCCGAACCACCGTAGACGGGCAGCACGGTGAAGTCGTCCATGTGCTTGGCGTAGGAGGTGAAGGCTTCAGCAACCTGGAGGGCGAGTTCACGCGTCGGGGCCAGGACCAGGGCCTGGGTCTTGCGTGAGGGGCCGTTGAGGTCGTGCAGCTCAGCCAGGCGGGAAAGGGCGGGAACAGCGAATGCTGCAGTCTTGCCGGTACCGGTCTGGGCCAGTCCGACGACGTCGCGGCCTTCGAGCAGCAGCGGAATGGTGGCAGCCTGGATCGGCGACGGCTTCTCGTAGCCGACGTCCTGAAGGGCTGCGAGCACGCGACCGTCAAGGCCGAGGTCGGTGAAACGAACGCCCTCTTCCTCGTCTTCTGCTGCGGGAGCGGACTCTGCGGCGGGAGCGGAAGCGGGGGTCTCGACGGCGGCCGGCTGCGTTTCGGCGGTTTCGGCAGCGTCAGCGGTGGTCACTGCTGCTTCGGCAGATTCAGTGGCGGCGTCGAGGTTCTCGTTGAGAGTGTCTGGCATTAGGGGGAAATTCCTCATCCATAGGGGCAGTCGGCGCGGCCCGGTTGGGCTTGGCCGCAGTACACGCGAAAGCCAAGCAAGGGTGCCCTGCTCTCGCAGAAGTCCGGCGCTGTCGCAATCCCATGGCAGGACTTCGCGCTGCATCTCTTGGCTGCTATCCCAGCAGTCTGTACAGCGTTTTCTTTAGCCGGCGCTCCCTATGAAAATGCCCGCACACAGTTTGCGGGCCCCAACACTTACCAGTCCTGCCTCAAGAATTGGGCAGGAAAAAGGGAATTCCGGAGTGGGGGATATATCCAGTGTAGGGTACGCGGCAGCCACTCCGCGACCCGTGAAGGGCCTGCGGGCGTGAGAGCTTGCGCACACTCCCCCTCCGGCTTGCCCGAGCAGGCCGCCCGAAGGACCCTAGAGACCGTTGCGTCGCAGGACTTTCGCGAACTCCTTGTGGTAATCGTCCTGCAACCGGATCTCCCCGTCAGCCTCGGCGTCGAGCAAGGCCTGGACCATCTCCGGGGTGGGCTCGCTGAACCACTGGCCCACGGTTATTCCGTGCCGGGGTACAAAAGTGCGGTGGATGTAGTCGCCCGCGGACACGCTGCCGGTCTTGGTGACCCTCAGGTAGGTCCCCACCCGGCCGGCCTCGGTGAACCGCTTCACCCACCCGGGTTCCTTCAGCACGCGTTGGAAGGTGGCACAAGGGACCCGGGGCGAGGTCACTTCCACTTCCAGGTCCAGGCCGATCTTCCACCGTTCCCCGATGACGGCTCCCGTGGTTTCGATTCCTGCCACGCGCAGGTTTTCGCCGAAGGTCCCCGGGGCAATATCCCGCCCCAGCTCCCCCGACCAGTAGTCGGCGTCGTCCTGGGAGTACGCGTAGAGGGCCTGGTCCTCTCCCCCATGGTGCTTCCGGCTGGCCTGAACGTCCCCGTGGACACCCAGCTTGTGAACTTTGACCGGTCCGTCCACAGGACGTTTGTCGATCGCCGTCACCCCAACGCCGCCTTCGAGGTCCGGCAACAACTGGTGCACGCGGCAAACAGCAAGAACGGAAGCAGTTTTCATGGGGAACAGTCTACGGAAGCCACGCCCCCGGACACCCTGTGCAGCGCCGTCGGGAGCGGGGATGCTTTTTCAATGCGTTGTGTTGCGCCCTGCCGACGTTCCGCCACGACCCACTTTGCGCGGCGAAACCCGGAGACACGCCGGCCCAAGAGGCTTCCGGCGGCCCTTTTCCCCCCAAAGTGGGTCGTGGCGGCACCGCATGGTGGACCAGGTCAAGGCGGTGCGCAGTAAATAGCGGTGCGCGGTAGGGCGGCGCAGTGAATAACGACGGCGGCTGGCTTGGTTTTGGGGCGTTCAGCCACCACCGCGGGTGAAGGGACGGGTAGTTCTACCCACACCCGGATGTCAGGAATGCCAGTGACGGACGCAGGGACTAGGCTTGCTTTCAGCATTCCGCTCCGGTCCTCGCCGGACACTCCAACGGTCTATCCAGGGGGATACACATGGACCCGCAAGACAGCCCTGACGGCACCGGCCCCAACGCCGGCGACGGGCGCGGTAACGGCGATCCCGGTACCGGCAGGAATCAGCCAAAGCCGCCGCCGTGGCAAGTACCCAAGCCGGAGCTGCATCCCGGTCTGGCGCAGCCCCCGCAGGGCACCAACGGCCAAGGACAGCCCCGGCAAGGCAAGTCCCCGCAGGGCAACCCCGGTCAGGGTAAGCCCAATCAGGGCAAACCCGGTCAGGGACAGGGCCAGAACCAGGACGCCCCGGGTGGTTTCCTGCCCGTCGTCAACCCGTTCGAGAAGGAACGCGAACGGGAAGCACACCGGGAAGCGGCGAGGAAGAAGCGCTCCCAGCGCCGCACCGTCGTCGTAGGTTTGGGCGTTACCGCGCTCCTTGCCGGCACCATTACGGCAATCGTCGCCAGCAACGAGGCTGAAGCCGATTACGCACAGGTTTGCTTCAACGAGGAAACCGGCGAGCGCGTCAACGACGATCAGTGCAACAACAGCAGCTCGGCAGGACGCAGCTCGGGCGTCTATGCCTGGTACTTCTACTCCCGGGGCGCTTCCGTCCCTGCCGTGGGGCAGAACCGGAGTTCGTACCCGAGCTACACCAAGACAGCCCCGCAGGGAGCCAAAACCTCCAAGGGATACAGCACCAAGGGCGGCACGGTCAGCCGCGGCGGCTTTGGCAGCAGCTCCAAAAGCGGAAGCTCGGGGGGCTAGGCGTGCGGCGGTTGCCCTCAACACCCCGGCCCGGCTGGAAGAACAAGATCGAAGAACAGGGCCTGGTTTTCTCCACCACCACCATGCCCGATGGCCGGAAGATCGAATACTGGAACGAATCGGCCTACTACGAATTCACCATGGACGAGGTGGAAACCCTCGAGAAGACGGCCGAGGACATGCACGCCATGTGCCTGGAGGCTGCGAAGTACCTGGCCACGGGCGCGATGGGAGACATCGGAATCGGGATGCAGGCGTTGGAGCTTGCGGCCGAATCTCTCCAGGCCGGAGACATGGACATCTACGGCCGCTTCGATTTCATCTATGACGGCCAGGGCGGCCCGGCCAAGATGCTGGAGTACAACGCAGACACTCCTACCGGCCTGATCGAAGCATCAGTGGCGCAGTGGTTCTGGCTGCAGGACGCCTTCCCGGACAAGGACCAGTGGAACGGCATCCATGAGGCACTCATCCGGCAGTGGCAGAAGCTGCAGTTCCGCACGGGAATGAGCACCCTGCACGTGGCCCATTCGGAGGCAGAGGAGTCCGGTGAGGACTGGATGACTGCGGCCTACATGCGGGACGTGGCGAGCCAGGGCGGATGGACCACCATCGGCATCAACATGTCGGACATTGGCTGGGACCCGAACCTCAACCGCTTCGTGGACCTGGACAACTTCATGATCAGCACCATCTTCAAGTTGTATCCGTGGGAACTGATGATGAAGGAACCCTTCGGGCATCGCCTGCTGACCCGCGCCCATAACCCGCGATGGATCGAGCCGGCCTGGAAGATGCTGCTCTCCAACAAGGCCCTTCTGGCGGCCCTGTGGCATCTCTACCCCGGTCACGAGAACCTCCTTCCGGCCTACCTGGGCGGTCCCGGTCCACTCAAGGAGTGGGTGGCAAAGCCCCTGCACGGCCGCGAAGGCGACAACATCAAGATCCACGCGCCCGGCATCGACATTGCGCAGGACGGCGGTTACGGACGCGAGGGCTGGTGCTACCAGCAGTACCACCAACTCCCTGACTTTGACGGAAACCATCCAGTGCTGGGTCTTTGGGTAGTGGATGGCGAGTCCGTGGGGTGCGGTATCCGTGAATCGGACGGACCCATCACGGACTACTTCTGCCGTTTTGTCCCCAACACCATCGACGCACCCGCACCCCAGGGCGCCCCTCCGACTTCCCCTTATGGAGCCGTACTATGAGCACAGAAACCTCGACGCCGGGTGGCAGCACGGGCGGCAACGGCACCGCCGTCGTCCCGTCCAAAGGCCTGCGGGCAGGAATCCTGGACCTGGGCGACTCCGTCATGCTGGGCCTGGCCTCCACAGCGCCCGTCTATTCGCTGGCCGCGACCCTGGGCCTGATCGTCGCCGTCAACGGTAACTACACCCCGCTGATCCTGGTCCTGGGATTCATCCCTGTCCTGTTCATCGCCTATGCCTTCCGCGAGCTGAACAGTGCGTTGCCCGACTGCGGCACCACCTTCATTTGGGCGCGAAAGGCATTTGGTCCGTGGGCCGGATGGCTGGGCGGCTGGGGCGTTGCCTTGGCCGGCGTCGTTGTCCTGGCCAACCTTGCCCAAGTAGCGGGGTCCTACCTTTGGATGTTGGTGGGCGACGGTTCCCTGGCCGGCAACAAATGGCTGGTAACCGCCACGGGGGTTCTTTTCATCGCCTTCATGACGTTCGTGAACCACCGCGGCATCCGCCTCGGCGAGCACGTGCAAAGGACCCTGACCTACATCCAGTACATTTCGCTGGGCATTTTCGCGGTGGCGATCATCGTCCGGGTGGCCGGCGGAGCGCCGGAAGGCCAGGCATTCACCTTTGAGTGGTTCAACCCGGTGGGCGCGTTCAATGATCCCGGTGCCGTGGTCCACGGCGTCCTGCTGGCCCTGTTCATCTACTGGGGCTGGGATACGTGCCTGGCTTTGAATGAGGAAACGGAGAATCCGACCAAGACTCCCGGGCGCGGTGCAGTGATCTCGGCCCTGGTCCTGATGGCCATCTACGTCTCCGTGGCGCTGCTGGTGATGATGTACGCGACCATCGGCACGGACGGGATCGGGCTGGGCAACGAGGCCAACCAGGATGACGTCTTCCTGGCCATGAAGGACGTTGTGCTGGGTCCGTGGGGTTGGCTGATCGTGCTGGCTGTCCTTGCGTCGGTTCTCTCTTCAACGCAGACCACCATCCTTCCCACGGCCCGCGGAACGCTGTCCATGGGTGTCCACGGCGCCCTCCCCGCCCGGTTCGGCACAGTGCACGAACGCTTCCAGACCCCCGGCTTCTCCACCTTGGTCATGGGAATCGCGGCCGCGGCCTACTACGTGGCCATGAGTTTCCTGAGCGAAGACCTGCTGGCCGACTCCATCAGTGCCATCAGCCTCTTCATCGCTTTCTACTACGCCCTGACCGGGTTCGCGTGCGTGTGGTTCTTCCGTGCCACCCTGCGGGACTCGGCCCGCAACCTCTGGTTCCGCGGGATCTTCCCGTTCCTTGGCGGCGTAACGCTGACGGTTGCGTTCTTCGTCTCCGCCGTCCAGATGTGGGATTCGGCCTACGGGGACACGCAGATCTTCGGCATTGGCGGCGCGTTTGTGAGCGGTGTGCTGCTGTTGGCCCTCGGCGTGGTCCTGGCTGTAGTGTGCCGCTTCGCTCCCTCCACACGCGGCTACTTCACCAAGGAGCACGCCGATATGGGGATTGTCCGCGGGGAGTAAACCCGGACACCCTCTGTTTCCTGAGTCCGGCGGGCGCTTCAGGCGCTCTATGGCAGCGTCACCAGGTCGAAGAAGCCGCGGAGGCTCCCGGCCACGTCAACCTCGTCCGGAGCCAGCAACCACTGCGTTTGCAGGCCATCCCAGAGGCCTACCAGTGACGTGGCTGCCTGCTGCGGATCGACGCCGGGCCGCAGCTTCCCTTCGGACTGGAGTTCCGTAAACCGCCTCGCATAGCTTTGCCGAAGCCGGTCAAAACGGTCAGCGAAGTACTCCCGGCCCGGGTGGCCTTCTGTCAGGGACTCTGCGCACAGCACCGTATAGAGCTCGATGACCCCCGGAATGTCCTCGTTGTACTTGGCGGTCCTGAAGACCACTTCGGCGAGGCCTTCGGCCATGTCCGCCGGGTTGGCTTTCTCCGTAATCTCGTCGCGGCGGGCCAACACGGCCATGAGCAGGTCGCTCTTCGACGGGAAATAGTGCAGCAAACTGGTCTGGCTCATCCCCGCTTGGTCTGCGACGTCCTGCAGCGACCCTCCCCGGTAACCGCGGGAGGCAAAAACCGCGTGGGCAGCATCCAGAATTGCGCGCCGCCGCGCTTCCGATTTGGCATAGGGGCCGCGTCGTCCCGCACGGTTGCCGTCCTTGGTGGTCATGGCTAGCCAGTGTACAGCGGCAAAGTCATGCCTTTTGAATTTCGAGTACATACTCGAAATTTGTGTTAGCGTGGTCACACTCGGCCGTCGGATGAGCTTCCTTGAACGCTCAACGGCCTCAGGAACCGACACAAAGAGGTGAAGGCACATGACCCTTCTCACGCGAAGACAACTGCTGGGCACCGGCCTCGGGGCTGCCGCCATGGGGCTGATGGCAGGCTGCGCTACCCCCGGCACACAGTCCGTCAACTCAGCGGCCACCATCCCGCCCGCGAACGGACCGGTGAAGCTCACCTACTGGGCCTGGCTCAAGGACTTTCAGAAGGTCGCGGACATTTGGAATGCGCAGAACCGCGGGATACAGGTGGAGGTGGTCTGGATTCCCGGCGGAAACTCGGGTGGATACCAAAAGCTGTACTCAGCGCTTGCCGCAGGCGGCGGCCCCGACTTGGCGCAGGTGGAACTGCGGTCCATTCCTGAGTTCCTCCTGGTGAACGGACTCGTGGATCTGTCCCGCTATGGCGCGCAGGACCACGCGCATCTTTACGACAAGACCCTCTGGAACCAGGTCAGCTATGCCGGCGGCGTCTACGGCATTCCCCAGGACTCCGGCCCCATGGCCTTGTTCTACCAGCCTGCTGTGCTGGAAGCCGCCGGCGGGGCCCTGCCAAGAAGCTGGGACGACTGGGCAGGGATCGGCAAGGAGCTCCGGGCCAAGGATGTCTACATTGACTGCTTCCCGATCAGCGACGCCTCACCGTTCGCTTCCTGTGCAGCACAGGCCGGGGCCGTCTGGCTGCGGCCGGAAACAGACGGCTGGGTCATCAACATGACCGATGAGGCCACCCTCAACACTGCCCGCTTTTTCGACAGGGCCATCGACGACGACATCGTCAACACGGCCTACGGCGCCTTTTCGCCGGCATGGTTTGCCGCGGCAGCCAAAGGAAACATCGCCTCCACAGTCACCGGAAGCTGGGGAGACGCCCTCATTGAGGGGGTCAGCGGAGCGTCCGGAAAATGGCGGGTGGCCCCCATGCCCACATGGGGCGGCGACGGATACGGGTCGAGCTACCTCGGGGGTTCCACGGCGGCAGTCCTGGCCAACAGCAAGCACCCCAAGGAAGCCCTTGAATTCGCGGTATGGCTCACCACGTCCAAAGAAGGAATCGACGCCGAGATCAAGAACAGCGGCATCGGGTGGTCACCGAACCCGGAGTTCATCGGAACTGATCGACAAAAGCCTTCGGCCTTCTTCGGCGGCCAGCGGTACAACGAGGAAGTCTTCGTACCGGCCACCCGGCAGCAGAACACCGAATGGTCCTGGTGGCCGGTCACCCAGCAGTCCTTCAACATCCTCAGCGACGGATTCCGCGAGAAGGCGTTCGGAACCAGCCTGGTGGATTCAGTAGTTGCCGCCGAACAGCAGATCATCACGGTCTTCAAGAACAAAGGCCTCACCATCCGGAAGGAAGCGGCATGACGACCACCCGTACTGCCCCCACAGCCGAACGCAGAGGGACAGACAGGTCCCGGAACGGTCGGAACGGCGCGGCGGCCAGGGCACCTTGGCTCCTCCTGGCTCCCTTCCTGGCTCTCTTTGCCCTGACTTTCGTACTGCCCATCCTGGCCGCCATCGGCTCAAGCTTTACCAAGGTCACCCGCAGCGGCCTCTTCGGCGAAGCCGGTGTCACCAGCGGGTTCGCAGGGTTCTCGAACTATGCCCTGGCATTGGGCGATGGCGCTTTCATAGCCTCAATTGGCCGCATGCTGCTCTTCGGCGTCGTCCAGGTGCCGGTGATGATCGTCCTCTGCACCTTCCTGGCTTTGCTGCTCGAATCCGCGTCAGCCCGCTGGCCCGGTTTCTTCCGCGCGGCCTACTTCCTGCCCTATGGCGTTCCCGGCGTCATTGCCACCATCCTCTGGTCCTTCCTCTACGTCCCGGGACTCAGCCCCCTGTTCGATGCCGCAAAGCTCGTTGGCATAACCCCGGATTTCCTCGGTGCCAACAGCGTCCTGTGGTCCATCGCAAACATCGTCACCTGGAGCTACACCGGGTACAACATGCTGATCATCGTGGCCCAATTGAAGGCGATCCCCGGTGAGCTCTACGAGGCGGCAAAAGTGGACGGTGCTTCCAGTTGGCGGGTCGCGCGGAGCATCCAGCTTCCCCTGATCCGCCCCGCACTGGTCCTGACCACCGTTTTTTCCATCATCGGTACCCTCCAGCTGTTCGCCGAGGCCCAAATCCTGAAAACAGTCGCGCCGGCAATTGACAGCCAATACACACCCAACTTGAGCGCCTACACCACCGCGTTCGCCTACAACGACTACAACGTCGCCGCAGCGCAGTCCGTCATCATCGCAGTCGCGGCCTTTACCTTGTCCTTCGCCTTCCTCGCATTCACGAACAGGAAGTCCTCATGACCACAGCAACCACCAGCAAAACACCGTCGGCACCGCCACGGCAGGCGGCCAAGCAGCCGGCGACCGGCACAGACCGCACGGCAGGCCGCCGTCGTTCCTCCACCATCATCGTCACGGCGATCCTGGTAGTGGCCGCCCTGTACTTCCTGATCCCCGTGTACTGGGTGTTCGTAGCGTCCACCAAGTCCACCGCAGACCTCTTCTCCACCAACGGATTCTGGTTCGCCCCCACCTTCGCGCTGACCGAAAACCTCTTCAAAGTCCTCAGCTATGACGGCGGAATCTTTGGCCGGTGGTTCCTGAACTCGGCCATCTACGCCGGAGTGGGCGCGCTCCTGGCCACCTACTTCGCCGCGGCGGGCGGCTACGCCCTGGCCAAGTACCAATTCCGCGGGCGGAACCTGGTGTTCGGCACCATCCTTGGCGGAGTCCTGGTACCCGGAACGGCGACTGCCCTGCCGCTGTTCCTGCTCTTCAGCCAAATGGGCCTGGCCAACACGTACTGGAGTGTCCTGCTGCCCTCCCTGGTCTCACCGTTTGGCCTTTTCCTGTGCCGGATCTACGCCGAAGCCACCGTGGACACGGCACTGATCGAGGCGGCCAGGATCGATGGGGCAGGTGAGCTGCGGATCTTCCATACGATCGGCCTCAAAGTACTGACTCCGGCTTTGGTCACTGTCTTCCTGTTCCAGCTGGTAGGCATCTGGAACAACTACTTCCTGCCACTGGTCATGTTGTCCGATTCCGAGCTGTATCCCATCACGCTCGGCCTGAACAACTGGCTCAGCCAGGTGGACCGCCTGCCCGAATTCTACGAACTGACCACCGGCGGGGTGCTGCTGTCCATCATCCCGCTCAGCATCGCAATGGTTGTCCTGCAGCGCTTCTGGCGCGGCGGGCTGACAGAAGGAGCCGTCAAGTAATGACCCATTCCCCAGTAGCCGGCTACGTCACGGATACCGGCCCCGGATCCGGTCGTCGAGTGCCGGCCCGCTCGTGGCTGCATACCGACGCACCAACATTGCCACTGAACGGGCAGTGGCGTTTCCGCCTTCTGCCCGGGGCTCCGGGTACCCCGGGCGGCAGGGGTGTCCTTCCGCAGGGCGAGGACCAGGAAGGCGTAGCAGCCGAAGAGCTGGACGATTCAACGTGGGACAAGATCGCGGTTCCCGCGCACTGGGTCCTGGAAGGCGATGGCCGGTACGGACGGCCCATCTACACGAACGTGCAGTTCCCCTTCCCCATCGATCCGCCGTTCGTTCCTGACGCGAATCCCACAGGCGACTACCGGAGGTCCTTTGAGATCCCCGAGGACTGGAACGATGCCCAAAGCATTATCCTTCGCTTCGATGGCGTCGAGTCCCGCTACAAAGTGTGGATGAACGGGACGGAGATCGGTGTAGGCACCGGAAGCCGGCTTGCGCAGGAATTCGACGTCACCGAGGCGGTGCGCGCGGGGACCAACCTGATCGCCGTCCGGGTCCACCAGTGGTCGGCAGCAAGCTACGTGGAGGACCAGGACCAATGGTGGATGCCGGGCATTTTCCGGGATGTCACACTGCAGGCGAGGCCCCACGGCGGCATCGACGACGTCTGGCTCCGCACCGGTTACCGGGCGGACAGCGGGGGAACAATCGACCCGGAAATCGTCGCTGCCAGTGAGGCTTTCCCGATCCGCCTGAGCGTGCCTGAGCTGGACGTCGATGTCCTGTGGGACTCCCCGGCCGACGTCGCCCCTGTGGTGATCGCCGCCGTCGAACCCTGGTCGGCAGAGGTGCCGCGGCTCTATTCGGCCACCGTCAGCAGCGGGGCGGAGACGGTTTCCCTCCGTTTGGGTTTCCGCACGGTGGAGATCCGCGGCGACCGTTTCCTGGTCAACGGCCGCCGGGTGGTGTTCCACGGGGTGAACCGCCACGAGACCCATCCGGACAGGGGCCGGGTGTTCGATGAGGCGTTCGCCCGCGAGGACCTGGCCATGATGAAGCGGTTCAACGTCAACGCCATCCGTACCAGCCACTACCCGCCCCATCCGCGCCTCCTGGATCTTGCGGATGAGTTGGGTTTTTGGGTGGTCCTGGAGTGTGATCTTGAAACGCACGGCTTTGAAGCGCAGGGCTGGGCAGGTAATCCCAGTGACGATCCCGCGTGGCGCGAAGCCCTTGCGGACAGGATGGAGCGCACGGTTGAGCGGGACAAGAACCACGCCTCGATCATCATGTGGTCCTTGGGGAACGAGTCCGGCACCGGCTCCAACCTCGCAGCCATGTCCGCGTGGACCCATGCCCGGGACACCAGCCGGCCGGTCCACTATGAGGGTGACTACACCGGCGCTTACACGGACGTCTACTCGCGGATGTACTCATCCGTTCCGGAGACCGAATCCATTGGCCGGGACGACGCCGGGTCCCTGTTGCTGGGATGTTCCGCCGCCGAGTCCGCCGGCCAGCGCACCAAGCCTTTCATCCTGTGCGAATACGTCCACGCCATGGGCAACGGCCCCGGCGCGATCGACCAGTACGAGGACCTGGTGGACCGGTATCCGCGTTTGCACGGCGGCTTCGTCTGGGAGTGGCGGGATCATGGAATCCGCACCCGGGCAGCCGACGGAACGGAGTTTTTCGCCTACGGCGGCGATTTCGGCGAGGTGGTCCACGACGGCAACTTCGTGATGGACGGAATGGTCCTGTCCGATTCCACGCCCAGCCCGGGGCTCTTCGAGTACAAGCAGATTGTGGCTCCCCTCCGTTTGGGCTTCTCCCCGGAAAAGCACGACGGCGGCCCTGGCCGGGTCCTGACGCTCGCCAATGTGCGGCACTCGGCTGACGCGTCCGACGTCGTCATCCGATGGCGGTGTGAGACGGACGGCAAGCTGACCTCCTCGGGCGAGTTCGACGTTGTTTCCGCCACGGGCACCCCGCTGGCACCGGGCGAATCAGCACGCTTTGATCTTCCGGAACCTATCTCCGCGGGCGAGGGAGAACAGTGGTTCACGGCCGAGGTGGTACTGCGCAAGGACACCGAATGGGCCGAGGCCGGGCACGTCATCTCGGCTGCACAGGTGGAACTCGGCGGCACGTTCAAACGTCCGTCCACGCCGCGGCCCCTTCCGGCTGCTTCCCTCTCCGCGGCCGCCGCGGCCGGCAGCTTCTCCGTGGGTCCTGCCCGCTTTGACCATGGCAGCCTGGTTGAACTGGCCGGGCTGGCGGTCTCGGGACCCCGCCTTGAGCTGTGGCGCGCACCGACGGACAACGACGCCGGAGCGGGCCGGGGAAGCTACGACCTCGCAGACCCATGGTCCGGCAACGGCAACGGCGTCCCGGCCCCTTCGATGGAGGCCATGTGGCGTGCGGAAGGCCTGGATCGACTGGTAGGCAGGGTTGAATCCGTATCAGCGGGCAAGGACTGCGTCCAGGTCCGGACCAAGTATGCCGCGGCAAACAGTGCCCACTGGGTGTCCGTTGCCGAAGAGTGGCAACTGGCGGACGACGGTCTCTGGCTGCGCCTCGATATCGAGCCAAGTTCAGGGTGGGATCTGGTGTGGCCCAGGGTGGGAGTCCGGTTCGATCTGCCCGGAACCGTTGACGGTGCCGCCTGGTTCGGGGCAGGACCACGGGAGTCCTACCCTGACAGCCTCCATTCGGCTTTGGTGGGAAGTTACCGTGCGGGCATCGAGGAGTTGTCCGTCGCCTACGCCAAGCCCCAGGAAACAGGCCACCGCTCCGCGGTCCGGCGCCTGGAGCTGCAGCAGTCCGGCTCCCCGTGGCTGGAGCTGGAAGCAGTAGCCGATTCACGCGGCCGCCTGCCGGGCTTCACGTTGTCCCGGCACACGGCCCAGCAGGTCTCGGCAGCCGCCCACCCCCACGAGCTGCCGGCCGGCGAGGAAAGCTACCTCTACCTGGACGCCGCCCAGCACGGGCTCGGCTCGCGGGCCTGCGGACCTGATGTGTGGCCCGATTTCATGCTGCGGCCGGAGGCGAGGACGCTGGTCTTCCGCATCTCGGAGGCGTCCCGCTAGGCATTGCCGGGGCCGCCCTGCGTTCTTTGGAGAACGCAGGGCGGCCCCGCAGCCCGGTCATACAGCCGCGGGTTTTTTCCGCGCAGCATCCTTCCGGATCGTTGCGCTGATCACCGCCGCCACCGTGCACATCGCGGCAGCTCCCAGCCAGGCGTAGTTGTAATGCCCGGTGGCATCCCGGATGTAGCCGGCCAGCAGTGCCGCCACTGCTGCGCCCAGTTGGTGCGCGGCGAACACCCAACCGAACACCACGGAACCGTCCGCCCCGAACACCTGCCGGCAGATGGCCGCCGTCGGGGGCACGGTGGCCACCCAGTCAAGGCCGTAGACCACCACGAAGATGATCATGCTCGGCTCAACCGTTGAGCCCAGCAGGAGCGGCAGCACCAGCAGCCCGATCCCCCGGAACTGGTAGTAGACGGCCAACAGGACCCGCGGGTTGAAACGGTCTGTCAGCCACCCCGACGCGATGGTTCCCACGATGTCGAAGATTCCGACGACGGCCAACAGGCCTGCCGCTGTGGTTTCGGGCATCCCGTGGTCGTGCGCCGACGGAATGAAGTGCGTTCCAATCAAGCCGTTGGTGGTTGCTCCGCAGATGGCGAAGCCGGCAGCCAACGCCCAGAACGTGCGGACTTTGCTGGCCCGCTTGAGGACCTGGAGCGCACGGACGGCAGCATTCGGCGAGTCCACCGGGACCGCAGCGCTCGCCGCGGGGGCGGGGACCGGCGTCGTACTTTCTGCGGACTCTTGCTCAGCCCCGTAAGGCAACACCCCGACGTCGGCGGGTGAGTTCCGCAGCCACTGCAGTACCAGCGGCACCACCGCCAGCGCACCTGCGGCAATCAGCAGCGAGGCCCCGCGCCACCCGGGGTCCTGCGCAAGCAAGGCAATGAAGGGCAGGAAGACCAACTGCCCGGCGGCACTGCCCGCAGTCAGGATGCCGATCACCAGGCCCCGGCTCTTGGCAAACCACGTATTGGCGATGGTGGCGGCAAAGACGAGCGCCATGGATCCCGTGCCCAGGCCGATCAGCAGGCCCCAGGTGAGGAGGATCTGCCAGGACTGGTTCACGAAGACCGTCAGCGCCGAGCCCAATCCAATGAGGCACAGCGCTATCGCCGTGACTTTGCGGATTCCGAAGCGTTCCATGAGCGCGGCTGCGAAGGGCGCGGTCAGGCCAAAGAGCACCAGGTTGATGCTCACGGCCAGGGACAGGACCGTGGTGGACCAGCCGAACTCCTGCTGCAGCGGCACCATCAGCACCCCGGGCGCAGCCCGGAAGCCCGCCGCCCCCACTAAGGCAAGGAACGCAACCGCGGCGACGATCCACGCGGGGTGCAGGCGGCGGCGCCTGCCGGTAGGAACGGTCTTGGTGGTGTCGGGAGCGGTCATGCTTGGATCTCTTTCACGTCTTCAGGGGCCGCTTTCGCGTTGTCGGGGGCGACGGCGAGGGATACCGGGCCGTCGCTGCGCTTAAGGCTGTGCCAGCTGGTGTTGGCCGCTGTGAGGCGGGCGCCGCACTGGGTGCATGTGTCGGCTGAGGAGGTCGGTTCGCCGCAGTCGGTGTGGATGACGCGCATGTGCGAGACCTCGTCCGGGGCATCCATATGCTTCTCGGCCCAGATGATGATCGCGTTCAGGACCGGGAGGGTGTCCTCGCCTTTGGGCGTGAGCACGTACTCCTGCCTGGTCCGGTTGCCGTCCTTGTAGGGGCGCTGGGCAAGGATTCCGGCCTCCACGAACGAGGCCAGCCGCTTGCTGAGGACGTTGTCCGCTACTTCGAGGCGTTTCTTGATGGCGTCGTACCGGCCGTTTCCGAAGAAGACCTCGCGCAGGACCAGGCTTCCCCAAGGATCGCCGAGCACATCGAGGCCGCGGGCAAGGCTACAGGACCGGGCTGACCAGTCAGAACGCAATGGCATGAGCAGAAATGTAGCTGACTTTTCTAAAGAAAGCTAGGCTACTGCTTTCCGACGGCGGGAGCAGCCGCGTTCTTCAGTCCCGCCCGGGCAGGATGGTAGGCGAAAGCCCAGTAGACCAGCATCGCGATCCCGCAGACCACGCCGAGGCTGGAGACCATCAACTGCCACTGCGTTTGCGGATCCTTGCCCCATTCGGCAGCGCCGGCCCAGACCGCCAAGTTCTTGGGCGTCATGTAGAAGGCGATCGTGGAGAAGACCACAATGACCCAGCCGGCGATCCTCATGCGACCACTCCTTGACGGGACCCTGTGCATGGCGAAGGCCATGCTCGGCAGCGCCACGGCAACCCAAACCCAGTGGTGCGACCAGGAAACAGGGCTGATCAGGAGCATGAGGATGGCGGTGGTGGAGACGGCAATGAAGTTCTCCTCCACGTCCACTGCCCACTTGATGATCAAGGCAGCGAGGACGGTCAGTGCCAGGGAGAGCGCCAGCCACACAAGGCTGGTCATGGACGAGTCCGGCATGCCGAAGTGAAGGAGGAGGCCCTTCAAGGAGAGGTTGTCCACATAACCCGGTCCCCCGATCCGCCCGGTGTCAGGCAGGATCTTGGTCCAGAAGGCCACTGACGCCTGCGGCAGGATGGCCCACGCGAAGGCGATCGAGCCGAAGAACCCGGCTGCCATCCAGGCCAGCGCCTTGAAATCCCTCCGCACCAGAAAGTAGAGCCCGAACGCCAGGGGCGTGAGCTTCACACCCGCAGCCATGCCGATCAACAAGCCGGCCGGCCACCGGATCAGACCTGCCCTTGCTTTTCCGTGCAAGGCGAAGTCGGTAAGGATGACTCCCATCAGGACGATGTTGATCTGTCCGAAGACGAACGTGTCCCGCCAAGGACCCAGCAGCAGGATGGCTCCTGTTCCCAGCAACGCAGTGGTCCGGAACCGGTAGTCCGCGAACGCCACCCGCCATGAAGTGAGGCCGAAGAAGTAGTGCCGGGCCAGCCATGCTGCCACAATCGCCGCCCCCAGCAATGCCGCCAGGATGAAGACGAGGCTGCCACCGAAGAAGCCCACAGCGGCCAGACCCGTGAATAACAGGGCGGCGAACGGCGGATAGGTGAACGGCAGGCCGTCGCGGACTGCGTAGAGATCGCCGCCCTCAAGAACCTTGCCGCCGCCGTAGTAATAGACCTCGAAGTCATTCAGGAACGGCTCGTAATCGGTGTAGAGGAACCATATGGCGACGGCCAGCGTGAAAGCGGCTGCGCTGGTGAGGATCCAGCCGCGCCGCGTTGAGGAGACCACGGGTTTTGTTGTTGCGGACACGACCCTAGCCGTTGCTGATCTTGGCGAAGGCTTGTTCAAGGTCGGCAATCAGGTCCTCGGCATCCTCGATGCCGCAGGACAGACGCAGGAGGTTCACCGGTACTGCCAGTTCCGTGCCCTTCACTGAGGCGTGGGTCATCTCCGACGGGTAGTTCATGAGGGATTCGATGCCGCCCAGGGATTCGGCCAGAGTGAAGACGGACGTTGATTCAGCCACCTTGCGCGCAGCTGCCTCACCGCCCTTGAACTGCACGGAAACCATGCCGCCGAACTTCTTCATCTGCTTGGCTGCGAGGTCATGGCCCGGGTGGTCCGGGAGCCCCGGGTACAGCACAGCCTCCACCTCGGGACGCTGCAGCAACCACTCGGCCACAGCCTGCCCGTTCTCGCTGTGGCGGTCCATGCGGACACCCAGGGTCTTGAGCCCGCGCGTCGTCAGGAAAGCATCCATCGGCCCGGAGACCGCACCCACAGCAAACTGGATGAAGCCGATCTTCTCCGCCAGGTCAGCATCCTTCACCACGATTGCACCGCCGACGACGTCGGAGTGGCCACCGATGTACTTGGTGGTGGAATGGACCACGACGTCGGCCCCCAGGGCCAGCGGCGTCTGCAAGTAGGGAGACGCGAAGGTGTTGTCCACTACCAGGAGGGCCCCGGCGTCGTGGGCTACCTCGGCGAGCGCCGCGATGTCGGTGATCTTCATCATCGGGTTGGACGGCGTTTCCACCCACACGATGCGCGTCTTGTTCGCGGCCACGGCGCGGGCTACGGCGTCGAGGTCCGACATATCCACGGGGGTGTTGCCGATCCCCCAGTCGCCGAGCACCCGGTTGATGAGCCGGTACGTCCCGCCGTAGGCATCATTGCCCAGCACGATGTGGTCGCCCGGACGGGCGATGGCGCGGATCAGCGAATCTTCGGCGGCGAGTCCCGAGCCGAAGGAGAAAGCGGCAGTTCCGCCTTCAAGGGCGGCCAGCTGCTCCTGCAGCGCGTCGCGGGTGGGGTTGCCGCCGCGACCGTACTCGTAACCGGAGCGCAGGCCGCCGATGCCGTCCTGGGCGTAGGTGGTGCTGAAGTGCAGCGGCGGCACCACGGCGCCGGTGCGTGGCTCGAATTCCTGCCCGGCGTGGACGGCACGGGTATTGAAACCTGCAGTGTTGTTGGCAGACATGGAAGCTCCTTTGTCAGTGCTGGGATCGGCGTCAGTGCTGGGGATCGGCGTCAGTGCTGGGGATCGGCGCTAGTTGCTCAGGTAGGCCAGGAGGTCGTGGCGGGTGAGGATTCCCACCGGAGCCCCGACGAACGTCACCATCACGGTGTCGACGTCGGACAGCAGCTCGCGCGCGGCGGAAATGGTTTCGAGGGATCCGATGACGGGCAGCCGATCGCCCATGTGCTCGGAGATCTTGTCCGTGAGTTTGGCCTCGCCGCGGAACAGCTTGCTGGTGAGGCTGCGTTCATCCACGGCACCCAGCACTTCGCCCATCACAACGGGTGGTTCCTGTGACAGGACCGGGATATGGGAGACACCAAACTCGTTCATGATGTTGATGACGTCGCGGACGGTCTCGTTCGGGTGGATATGGACCAGGTCCGGCATTTCCCCCGTCTTTGACTTGAGGACTTCGCCCACCGAGGCTTCTTCGCCGCCGGACAGGAAGCCGTAGGAGCGCATCCACTGGTCATTGAAGATCTTGGCCAGGTAGCCGCGCCCGGAGTCGGGAAGGATGACCACTACGACGGCGGATTCGTCCAGGTCCTTGGCTGCCTGCAGCGCCGCCACCACCGCCATGCCGGAGGAACCGCCCACAAGGAGGCCCTCCTCACGGGCCAGGCGCCGGGTCATGGCGAACGAGTCGGCGTCGGAGACGGCAATGACCTCGTCCGGTACGGAACGGTCGTAGTTGTCCGGCCACATGTCCTCGCCAACGCCTTCGACGAAGTACGGACGGCCGGTCCCGCCGGAGTAGACCGAGCCTTCCGGGTCCGCCCCGATGACCTTGACCGGGCCGCCGTCGGACTCCGGACGCTCTGCCGACACCTCCTTGAGGTACCGCCCGGTGCCGGTGATGGTGCCGCCGGTTCCTGCACCGATGACCACGTGGGTCACGCGGCCGTCGGTGTCCCGCCAGATTTCCGGGCCGGTGGATTCAAAATGGCTTCCTGGCGCGGCCGGGTTGGAGAACTGGTCCGGCTTGAAAGCGCCCGGGATCTCCCGCACCAGACGGTCGGACACACCGTAGTAGCTCTGCGGGCTGTCAGGGGCGACGGCGGTTGGCGTCACCACTACCTCGGCGCCATAGGCCTGGAGAACGGCACGCTTGTCCTCGCCCACCTTGTCCGGGACGACGAAGATGCATTTGTAGCCCTTCTGCTGGGCTACCAGCGCAAGGCCCACACCGGTGTTCCCGGACGTCGGTTCCACGATGGTGCCGCCCGGCTTCAACCGGCCGTCCTTCTCGGCATCCTCAATCATCTTCACGGCGATGCGGTCCTTGATGGAGCCGCCCGGGTTGATGTATTCAAGCTTCACCAGGACGGTGGCTTTGATGCCTTCCACCACGTGGTTGAGCTTGATGAGGGGCGTATTGCCGATGAGGTCCAACACGGACTGGGCGTACTTCATAGGTACAAAGTTACCGTCTGCCCGCTGCACCACCGGACCGGGCAACGCGCCCATGGAGCCTCCGCGGTCAGCTTCCGGCTGACGCGTCCGTCTGCCACACCCCCAGGATGTTGCCCTCGGTGTCTTTGAAGTATGCGTAGTACCCCATTCCGGGCACGGCGTCTTTGCCTTGGACCACGGAACCGCCGGACTGCTCCACGTGAGCCAGCGCGGCGTCGATGTCATCAACGTCGATGGTAAGAATGGGGTTCTTCAGGGTGTCGGTGCGCGAAAACAGCGCTCCGTTGATGACGCCGGACTCCTTGGGTGCCCCTGTCTGTTCGTCTGACTCGGCAGTAAGGGCGATGGTGTAGTCCATCCCCTGCATGGGGCTCAGGTTCCAGCCGAAAGCACTCGCATAGAACGAGTTCGCCCGTTCCCTGTCCTCCGTGGGAATCTCAAAATGCACAACTCCACCCATGGTCCGCGCTCCTTTGACTTTTCAGGATTTGGGGCGCGGCCCACCCGCGCCACATCACGGAGTCTAGCCTCGGAGGACAACGGCCGTAAGGCCCCGTGGAGCGAAATGTCAGCGGGGCGTGGGACCATGAAAACATGACCATTGCAGAAGCCCTGCCGCTCGTCGCGGCCGCGGCGGACGCATCGCTGAGGTGGCATCCGGGTGCCGCTTACCGCCTCGACCAGACCCTTTTTCCGCTCCAGCGCGGCAACGGAGACCCATCTTTCGCCGTCCACCCCAGCGGCTTCTGGCTTGCCTTCACCACGGCGTCCGGGCCGGTGACTTTGCGGCTCTCGGCCGGGGGTTCGGGTGCGGATTCATTCGTCGATGCGCAGGCCTGGGGCCCGGGCGCTGAAGCAGCGATCGCCGGCGTCCCCCGGTTGTTGGGTGCCGGGGACGACTGGTCCGCCTTCGACGAACCCGCTTTCCATTCCACCCTTCCGCGGCTGGTGACTGAATCACGACGCCGGAACCTGGCTGTGCGCCTGCCGTCCACCGGGCGGATGGTTGACTCGCTGGTGCCCACCATCCTCGAACAAAAGGTCACCACCTTGGAGGCCCGGCGCGGCTACAGGTATTTGATGTACCGCTACGGAACCAAGGCCCCCGGTCGCGTAGCACCGCAAGGCCTGCTTGTTCCACCCACCGCGCGGCAATGGT
Organism: Paenarthrobacter ureafaciens; assembly: GCF_004028095.1. Taxonomy (NCBI): domain Bacteria; kingdom Bacillati; phylum Actinomycetota; class Actinomycetes; order Micrococcales; family Micrococcaceae; genus Paenarthrobacter; species Paenarthrobacter ureafaciens. Next base: position 191,850 of record NZ_SBHM01000007.1, read on the forward strand.
TGGCCGTGCCTTCGTGGGAATGGCACAAAGCGGGAGTCGGCCCGCAGCGCTCGGCAACCGTGATGCGGGCGCTGCAGTCCGCCGTCGCACTTGAACGCCTGGCCGGGCTGGACGCGACGGAAGCCGGAGCCAAACTGCAGACGATTCCCGGCGTCGGGATCTGGACGGCGGCCGAGGTGGTGCAACGTACCCATGGCTGCCCGGATTCCATCTCCGTCGGGGACTATCACTTGGCGGCCTACGTCGGATATGCGCTGACCGGCCGCAAGACCGATGACGCCGGAATGCTCCAACTCCTGGAGCCGTGGCGGGGTCACAGGCAACGGCTGGTACGCATGCTGTACCTGAGCGGTTTCCGCAAGCCCACCTTCGGCCCGCGGATGACTGTCCAGGACCACCGCGCCCACTGATCCGTCGCTTCGACTGGTACAAAGCCTGATCCAAGCCCCCGCCGCAACAGAGCCGTAAACAGCGCAAGGTGAGCGCGTCCTCCCGGTAGGGTGGGACGCATGAGTGAACCCATCGACCTGAAAGCCACGTTCATCCCCAACGAAGGCGAATTTTTCCGCGTGAAGCTCGCCCTTGAGATCGCGATTGACGAGGTAGTCAACGAGCCCGGCTGCATCCGTTACGAACTGACCGAAGCAACTGAAGAAAAGCTCGTGCTGACTGAGCGCTGGGAGTCCGAGGACCTGCTGGACAAGCACTCCAAGGGAACTGCCGTCCAGGATTTGAACGAGTCACTGAGCGCGCTGTTGGCCGAGCCGATCCAGCTCGAACGCCTCTGACCCCACTTTCGCTGAAATGCATCGAGGTCGCCGGAAATTTCCGGCGACCTCGATGCATTTCCCGCTGTTCGTGAACGTGGGGCCTAGTTTTCCTCGGCCTGGGCGGCGCGCTGCTTGGCAACGTGGGCGTGGACTTCTTCCATGTCCAGGCCCTTCACGGCTTCGATGACCTGCTCCAGCTGCGGACCGTTGAGGGCGCCCGGCTGCGAGAACACCAGGACCTTTTCACGGAAAGCCATCAGTGTGGGGATGGACGTGATTCCGGCTTCGGCGGCGAGCTGCTGCTCAGCTTCGGTATCCACCTTTGCGAAGAAGACGTCGGAGTGCTTGTCCGACGACGCCTTGTAGACGGGCGCGAACTGGCGGCACGGGCCACACCATTCGGCCCAGAAATCCACCAGGACAATGTCATTGCCCTCAATGGTCGATGCGAACTGTTCTCCAGTGATGTCAACTGTAGCCATGCTTCCACGGTACGCGACCCCGCACGCGATGTCCCGTGGAGCCGGCCCCTGTTCGCTTCCCGCGTCACGGGGAATAAACGGGCCTACTTGCCCAGGACGAGCTTCAAGGCAGAGGCGTAAAGCGGTGCCACCTTGTTGTGGCCCGTTTGGTTCAGGTGCACGCCATCCAGGTAATTGGCGTCAGCGCCTGCGATGGTCGCTGTGCCTGCCATGGAGATGCGCGGCCAACCCCGCAGTGCGGCTTCGCGGGTCAGGAGGCCGTCCACCCATCGGCGCTGGAAGTGGCTGCCGTCGTAACGCGACAGCACCCCGTTGACCAGGATGGTGCTGCGCGGGTACTTGCGGCGGAGTTCGTCCCACAGACGGTTTGCCTGGGAGAGGATGGCGGCATCGGAGGCGAAAATCCTGGCGTCGTTACCGCCCAGCGTCACCACCACCAAGCCGGGATTGCCTTGCGGCAACAGGATCCGGTCCCCGATCAAAGCATCCGTCCCGGAGCCGCCCACCAGTGGGCTGCTGGAAACGTAACCCATTCCCCCGATGCTGCGGACCACCTGCCGGGTGTAGCCCCGGGCGCGCGCACCCTGTTCACCCCAGGAATCCAGGTCCAGTTGGGAGTCCCCCAGGAACACCACCGTGGACGCGTCCACGGCTTCGGCCGAATACAGCTCCCCGGTGGCGTCATTCCAGATGGTTTCCAGGTTCTGGAATGCAACGTGGGCACCACGCGCGTCCGTCCATGTGTCCTTCAACGGCCAGCCGAAATCCCCTGGGTTTACCGACCACACCTTGTAGGTTGGGTGGCCGACGATCCGGGCTCCGGTGGCCGGACCCCACACGAGCCAGCCGTTGACGAACTGCTGGACCAGGCCACCGGCGCGTGGAAGCTTGTCAGTCAAGGGCAGTCCGAGGGTCCCTGCCGCTCCGCCCAGGGAAACATAGCGGTTATGGATGTCCCCATGGGTAGTGGAATGGGCGCCCGTAGCCGCAGACCAGTACACGGTTCCGCCTTGGAACTGTTGGTACACGAACGTGGACTGCCGGTGTTCCTCGCTGACGGGGTATCCCAGTGCCCCGTTCTGGCCTCCGGTGGCAGACCAGTAGTTCCTGATGGCACCGGTGAGGATCTTGGCGCCTGTGCCGGGCGACCACACGATGGTCCCGCGCTGGTACTGCTGCGCGGCGCCCCCGTTGCGGAGTCCGAGGGATTCATCGGAGGTGGGGTAGCCTAGTTCTCCGCGCTCCAGCCCGGACTGCCGCCAGCGCTCACGGATGGCACCCATGGAAGGATGTGCTCCCGTGCCCGGCGCCCACACGATGAAGCCGCGCTCGAACGCTTGGTACACGCCGCCGTCGGGCAGTCCCGTACGTTCTCCCGTGACGGGGTAGCCCAAGTATCCGTTTTCCGAGCCCGTCCTGAGCCAGGCCATGTGGATGGCGCCCGTAGTGTGCTGGGCACCGAGGCTCGGGGAGGATGTGATGGCACCGCGTTCGAACAGTTGCTTGGAACCACCGTTGCGCAACCCGCTGGCGGTGTCCGTGGTGGGGTATCCGTGGTAACCAGCCGGGCCTGCGCTATCCCACCACGCAGTCCTGACGGGTCCGTTGACCACCACGCGCGCACCCGTCCGGGCCGACCAGGCGATGTCTCCCCCGGCGAACCGCTGGATACATCCGGACGCCGTGCACTCCTCGGCGGATGTGGGGCGAAGGAGGACGCTGCGTGCCCAGGAACTGGTGTTGTAAAGGTGGCCGATCGCTCCGCCGACCGCAGGTGTGGCAAGGGGAACCCGGGCGGGCGCCGCCTGCGCCGCGGATGAAACACCGAACAGGCAGGCCAGCACGAAACACACCATTGCCGCGACGGAGGATGCAGCTCCAAATCCGCCTGGCTGAGACCCTGAAAAACGCATACCGCTACCCCATGAAAAACCCTTGCGGGATGTTTTGTCCCTGCTTCCCTGAACGGAAACAGTCAGGCAAGTATCTTCGACGGCGGATTCGACGCGCCACACGACGCGGCCGATGCTGCCACATCGTTATTTTCCGCATCTTGTTTGCCACTAAACAGCTGTTTAACATGTGGAACATGCGTTCAGTCGCAGATGACTTGACCACCCGGGCGCGTATCCGGGACGCAGCGATCGTCCTCTTCGGACGGGACGGATTTTCCCGCGCCACCATCCGCTCGGTGGCCGCCCAGGCAGGAGTCAGCCCGGGCCTGGTCATCCACCACTTCGGCAGCAAAGCCGCCCTCCGGGAAGCCTGCGACCAGCACGTGCTGCGCCAAACGGCGGGGCAGGGCAAGGAAAAAACAGACCCTGACGGCACCCGGCTCCTCATCCAGGACTATTTGGACCATCCGGACCACTACGCCAGCGAAATCACCTACATACGCCGGACGCTGAGCGACGAGTCCAGTGCCGGCGACGCCTTTTTCGATGCAGTCGTCAGCCAAACCGAGGACATCCTCCGTTCCGGAATCCAAGCCGGCACCATCCGCGACGTCGACGATCTCCGGGCTGTCGCCGTCGTCATCGCCTCCAACAGCCTGTCCCTCCTGATGCTGGGCCGCCACGCGTCCCGGGCCCTGGGCGCCCCCGTTAACGGACCGCACGGAATCGGGCCGGAAATGCTCAGGAAACTCACGCTTCCCGCGCTGGACATCTACACCCACGGCCTGTACGCCGATACCCGTTTCCTCGATGCCGCCCGCGAAGTCCTGCAAACCCGCAAACCTGAAGGGAGCATGCCCCGTGAACCACGCAATAGTCGTCCAGGGGTTGCGTAAGAAGTTCGGCCACCACGAAGTCCTCCACGGCCTGAACTTCACGATCGACGCCGGCACGGTGTTCGGAGTCATCGGGCCCAACGGTGCCGGGAAAACCACCACCATGCGCTGCCTGCTGGACATCATCCGCCCCAGCGCAGGCACCATCTCCGTGCTCGGCGAAGACCCGCGCTACGGCGGCCCTGCACTGCGCCGAAGGATCGGCTACCTGCCCGGAGAGCTGCACCTGGAAAACCGGACAACCGGACGCCGGGTGGTGGAACATTTCTCAGCGATCAGTGGCCCCGTGGATCCCCGGCACGTGGACGCACTCGCCGACCGGCTCAACCTGGACCTCGACCGGCAGACCCGCAAATTGTCCAAAGGCAACAAGCAGAAACTGGGCTTGCTCCAGGCGTTCATGCACCGGCCGGAGCTGCTCATCCTGGATGAGCCCACCAGTGGCCTCGACCCGCTGGTCCAGCAGGAGGTCCACGCGATGGTCCGCGAAGCCGTGGGCGAAGGAGCCACGGTCTTCCTGAGCTCCCATGTACTCAGCGAAGTCCAGCAGGCCGCGGACTCGGTGGCGATACTCCGGGACGGCGGCATCGTCACCACCTCCACGGTGGAAGCGTTGCGGGATGCCGCCCTCCGGAAGCTAAAGTTTCGGGTGGCCGGAGCCGAAACGCACGACGTCGGTGCGCTGCTGGCCAGGGTGCCGGGCGTTGCCAATGTGGCAATCCGCGACGTGCCCGGGGATTCGGCCGGAACCTTGGAAGCCACCGCCACCCTGTCCGGCACCGTCCAGCCGCTGGTGCGTGAACTGGCCCGGCTCAACCTGACGGACCTGGTCCTTGATGAGCCGGACCTGGAGGAAGCCGTGCTGACCCTCTACACCGAAGATTCGCCCGCGCCGGCACGGAAGGAAGTGCGCCATGTCTAAGCCGCTGCCGCTTTTCGCCAAGGCCTTGACGGACTCCTGGCGCTCCACCCTCGCGTGGGCCCTGGGACTCGCCGGCGCGATCATGCTGTATCTGCCGCTCTACCCGTCGATCGGCGGCAGCGAGCAGATGCAGCAGATGATCGACGCGCTCCCCGAAGGCATGACCAAAGCGCTCAATTACGACCAGATCGCCTCCGGCCCCGGATACACCCAGGCCACCTTGTTCGGGTTGATCGGATTCCTGCTCATGTCCATGGCGTCCGTAAGTTGGGGTGCGGGGGCCGTGGGCGGCGACGAAGAATCCGGCCTGCTGGAACTGACGCTTGCGCACAGCGTGACCCGCGTCCAAGTGGTGCTCGAACGCGCTGCCGCCCTGGTGGTCCGCGTTGCCGCTCTTTCCATGCTGGTTTTCGTCCTGGTGCTGGTTCTGAACGAACCCGCCAAACTAAATATCGACGTCGGGCACCTCACCGGGGCCGCGGTGCTGTTCGCCGGACTTGCGCTGCTGACCGGCACCACCGCCCTCTGCGTGGGGGCGATGACCGGGCGGAAGGTCTACGGGATTGCCGCGGGGGCGGCCGTTGCCGTCCTCGGGTATGTCTTCAACGCCGTGGGCCGGCAAAGTTCAAACGTCGAATGGCTGCTGAACTTCTCGCCCTACCACTGGGCCTACAGCAACTCGCCGGTGGCCAACGGGGCCGACTGGGGAGTTGCCGCATGGCTGCTGGCCATCTCCGCAGGATTGGTCGCCGTGGGCGCTGCGGCCTTGCAGCGCCGGGATGTGGGGGTCTAGCACCTGCACAAGGACGTCCGGGCACGTGGACGCCGGTTCTAGTGCCAGACGTGCGGAGCGGGCCGACGGGCACCCGGAAGCGCGTTGTTTTCCCGCCATTCGTGGATCCAGTCGGGCAGTTCAACACCTGCCGGTGGCTCTCCGAACTCGGCGATGATTTCTTCCTGGCTGACCGGCTTGCCTTTGGCCACGAAACGGGTGGCAATGTGGGCGCGGGCGTAGATTTCGCCGTTTGCCACCATGCGCTGCTCAAGGTAGATGGCCCGGGAGTCCAAACCGATGATGCGGGTTTCGATGGTGTAGCGCTGCCAGAGCTGCAGGGATTTCCGGAAGGAGATGGTCTCGCCTGACACCACCGGGCTCCATCCCTTCCTGCGCATCTTGCGCCACGTTCCGCTGCGGACCATGAGATCGAACCTGCCGAGGTCCATCAACGAGAAGTACATGCCGTTGTTGACGTGCAAGGCGATGTCGATGTCGGTGGGCAGGACACGCATGGGCAGCGAGGACGTACCCCAAGCAGAGAGCGGGGACCGTTTGGCGGACGTGAAGAGCAGCATGATGGTGCGGAGAAGCAGGTGCATGGGTCCATGTTACCCATGAGTAACTTGCCGTGTGGCGGTCGACCGCATGATGGACGCCCGCCCGCCGCCAGCTTTATGTCCATCGATTGCACATACGTTTACCGCCGGTTTACCGAAAGCATGCAGAATAACGACAAACCCTGTGACCATTCAGCAATTCGAGGAGACCCTATTGAACGACCAAACCAGAACCGCCGGCGAACTTTGGCCGCATCTGGACGCGCACCAGGAGGTTGCCCTCCGCGATGCCAGGGGAAACCGCATTGAAGGAACCATTGACGGCATGACCGATGATCGCAGCACTTTGTGGATCCAGCTTAAGGGCGGGCTGGGGCGGCAACTGATTCACCACTTGGACGGCTACTGGCTGGAGACCACCGCAGCCTGATGGAGTTCATTCCGGGCGGAACTGCCCATGCTGACTAGTATTCCCGTATGACACAAGCGCGATACCGGGACCTCGTCGAGTGGCCCCTCATGGCCACGGCACTGATCTTCCTCACCGCCTACGCCTGGCAGGTCATCGGTCGCGTCAATGGTGCTGCGGCCCTCCCCTTCGAGGTAATCCTGTGGATCACCTGGGGCATCTTCGCGCTTGACTACGTCGTGAACCTCTGGCTGGCCGAAGACCGAGTGCGATGGTTCCTGTGGAACCTCCACGAACTCCTGATCGTGGTGCTCCCCTTCTTCAGGCCCCTCCGGCTGCTGCGGCTGGTAACCCTCCTGTCCGTCCTGCAGCGCACCGTTGGTGAAACCCTCCGCGGCCGGGTGGCCACCTATGTTGCCGGCGCGGCGGCCATGCTCATCCTCGTCGGCGCGCTCGCCGTGCTGGACGTAGAGCAGAACGCCCCTGACGCCAAGATCCTGTCCTTCGGCGACGCCGCGTGGTGGGCTGTCACCACCATCACCACCGTTGGCTACGGAGACCTCTACCCGGTGACTCCCATCGGCAGGATCGTGGCCGCAGCTCTCATGATGAGTGGCATCGCCGTCCTCGGTATTGTGACGGCGTCCATCGCTTCGTGGCTCGTTCAGCGGATTGAGGAGAACGCCGAGGACGTCGCAGCCGCCGCCGGAGAGAAAGCAGCCGCTGCCGAGGAACCTGTCCGCGCTGAGGTGGCTGACCTGGTGACCGAAATCGCCGCCCTGCGGCTTGAGATCGCGGAACTCCGGAAGATCTCGGAGAGCCGCTGAGCGGGGTGGCCCGCGTAGTCGCCACTTAGGCCCCGACGGAACCCCTGGTGCAACGAAAAATCCCCGGAACCAGTGGTTCCGGGGATTTCCCGTTTGGGTGGCAGATGAGGGATTCGAACCCCCGTAGGCAGTGCCAGCTGATTTACAGTCAGCCCCCTTTGGCCGCTCGGGTAATCTGCCGAACTTCGAAAGAAGATCACTTCCGGAAGACCGTTTCTTTTCGATCCGGTAACCGAAGGCAGAGACAACCTTACAGAACTTCCGGCCAAGAATCTAATCGGGAACCAACAGGCCGGATTCCCTTGGTTTATCAGGCTTCCCCGAGGATCCGTCCGGCGAGTTTGGCTTCGAACCGGGCCGCCTGTTCGGCCGTGATCTGGTTCAGTTCCACCGCCTTCTGCAAGTCCGCGCGGACGCCGTCCATACGGGCCGTAGCATCCGGTACGGGGCTCAGGACGATCGAGGCTGCAACGGCCGCCGCTGCAACGGCACTGGCTGCTGCAACTGCTGCAGTTCCGATGGAACCGGCCGCAGCCGAAGCGGACTTGCTGACGTAGTGGACGGCCTTGCTGTTCATGCTTACCTCCGGGTGGCTTAACCAACAGGTACAACTCTTGGGCAGCTTGCTCGGTTCCCACCGGGCGTGTGCTGTGAGCGAACTGTGAAAGGGTTTCCCGGCTCCAACATCCCGCATACGTACTAGGCTTATTGGCAGGCAAACCGCCCTTACCGGGCCCCCAACCTAAGGAGAGTCATGGCAGGCGAATCAACATTCGACGTCGTCAGCAAGGTGGACAAGCAGGAGGTCGCCAACGCGCTCAACCAGTCCCAGAAGGAAATCGCGCAGCGGTACGACTTCAAGGGCGTCGGCGCGGAGATCGATTTCAGCGGCGAGAAGATCCTCATGAAGGCCAACTCCGAAGACCGCGTCATGGCCGTCCTGGACGTCTTCCAGTCCAAGCTCATCAAGCGCGGCATCTCACTCAAGTCCCTTGAGCAGGGCGAGCCTTACCCGTCGGGCAAGGAATTCCGCCTTGAATGCACCATCAAGGAAGGCATCGCGCAGGACATCGCCAAGAAGATCAACAAGATCATCCGCGACGAAGCGCCCAAGTCCGTCAAGTCCCAGATCCAGGGCGACGAACTCCGCGTGACCTCCAAGTCCCGTGATGACCTGCAGGCGACGATGGCGATCCTCAAGAACTTCGAGGAAGCCGACCTGCAGTTCGTGAACTTCCGCAGCTAGTACTTCTGCAGCTCACGCCTTAAACAGGGAAAGCCGGGGCGAAGAACCCCGGCTTTCCCTGTTTAAGGCTGCGCAGTGGTTTTAAGGCTGCCCAGCGTCTACGGCCAACCCGAAAGGGAACTTAGCCCAGCGGCCGCCCGGCCATTCGCTCCAGTCGCGCAATCCGCTCAGCCATGGGCGGATGCGTGGAGAACATCCGCCGCATTCCTCCGCCCCGGAAGGGGTTGGCGATCATGAGGTGCGAGGCGTTCACCAGGCGCTGGTCCTGGGGCAGCGGCAATTGCGTCACCCCGGATTCGATCTTGCGCAGCGCCGAAGCGAGCGCCAGGGGGTCTCCGGTCAGCTCGGCACCGTCCTCGTCGGCGTCGTATTCCCGGGTCCGCGAAATGGCCATCTGGATCAGGGATGCTGCGAAGGGCGCCAGCAACGCCATGGCGATCGTCGCAATCGGGTTCGCGTTGCGGCGGTCTCCACCGCCAAAGAACAGCAGCATCTGGCCCACGGACGTAATCACGCCCGCCACGGCGGCGGCCACCGAGGATGTGAGGATGTCCCGGTTGTAGACGTGCATGAGCTCATGGCCCAGGACGCCCCTCAGCTCCCGGGCATCCAGCATGCGGAGGATGCCCTCGGTGCAGCACACCGCGGCATTCTTGGGATTGCGGCCCGTTGCGAACGCGTTGGGTGTCATGGTCGGCGAAACAAAGATCCGTGGCATGGGCTGGTTGGCCCGCACGGAGAGTTCCCGCACGATCTGGTAAAGCTGCGGCGCCTGGGCTTCGGTGACGGGGTAGGCGGCCATGGACCTGATGGCGATCTTGTCGCTGTTCCAGTAGCCGTAGGCCGTGGTGGCCACGCCGACCAGTGCCATGATCCAGATGGGCGCCGAACTGCGGGTGCCAGCGCCGATGAGGGCGCCCAAAGCCAAGAGCACAGCCCACAGGACACCAAAGAGTGCTGCGGTTTTGAGTCCATTGTTGTGTTTGTGCACGGTTGTTCTTTCGCTTTCGTCGCCCGTTTGTTGATGTTCTGTAGTGATAAACGCCGACGCCGGTTGGCATGTTCCGTACGGCCCGCACCAACCGCCGTGCTGCTCGCGCTACGGTAGCGGGTGCTTGGCGACGTAGGCCACAAAGCCGGGTTGCAGCCGGGCAGCACCCCACGCAAGGACCATGCACAGGACGCCGCCAATGAGCAGCACTCCCCCTTCGCCGAGGAACCGGGTGACGCCGCCGGCCAGCATGTCGCCCACGCGGGGACCGCCGGCAACCACCACAATGAAGACGCCCTGCAGCCTTCCGCGGAGGTGGTCCGGTGTGGCTGCTTGGAGGATGGTGGTCCGGAAGACGGCGCTGACGGAGTCCGAGATCCCTGCGAGCGCACAGCAGGCCGCAGCCGGGATCAGCCACAGCGTTACTCCATCGCGTCCGGAATCCCCGGCCAACAGGACCACTCCGCCGAATGCTGCAATGGAGGCGCCCCAACCCACCACGGACGCCACCACTGCGATGCCCTGGCGGCGGACCCTGCCAAGCGGCCCGGAAAACAGCCCTGCCAGGAACGCACCGACTGCCGTAGCTGCAAGCAGGACGCCCACGGTGGTTTCGCCGCCGCCGATCATGACCGCTCCGATGGCGGGCATCAACGCCCGCGGTTGGGCACAGATCATGGCGATGAGGTCGATGATGAACGTCATCCGGACGTTGGGCCGGGTACCCAGGAACCGGAAGCCTTCCACCACCGAGCGGAGCCCGGGGCGCAGGGCTTCCTTGGACGGCGGCAGGGGCGGAAGTTTGAAGAGCCCCCACAAAGCGAAGGTGAAACTGACAACGTCAATGGTGTACGTCCATCCGAAGCCGATGGTTGCCACCAGGACACCTGCCAACAGCGGGCCCGCGGTCATGGACAACCCGAAGGTGAGCATGTTCAAGGCGTTTGCGGCCGGGAGCAGGTCCTTCCGGACCAGGAGGGGAATAATGGCGCTGCGGGCCGGGCCGTTGATCCCCTGCGCACCGCTTTGCACGGCCACTAGGGCGTAGAGCAGCCAGATGTTGCCGACTTCCAGCCACGCCTGCAACGCCAGGCCGGCAGTGGTTGCCCACAAGACCAGGGATGCCGCGAGGGCCACTTTGCGGCGGTCGTAGGCGTCGGACACCGAGCCTCCATACAGCCCGGCAATGACCAGCGGCACCAGTGCGAAGATTCCCAGCAGACCCACGTAGAAGCTTTCCTGGGTGAGGCGGTAGACCTCCAGGCTGACGGCCACCAGCGTGAGTTGGGTGCCGATGGCAGCCACTGATGCTCCCAGCCACAGCCGCCGGAAAGCCGGGCTCTCTTTCAGGGGAGTGATGTCTGCCAGGAGTTTTGCCACGGTGTAACCCTAACCAGTCACGCAGACAGTACCGGAACACGGCATCTCGCATGGCGTCTCCCCTGGGGACGAGGCGCTTGGTAGGCTCACCCGGGGGAAGGAGTCCACCATGGTGCTATCACGGCAGTTGCTGTTCCGCTCCGGTATTTGGGAACTGGCCCGGCCACGGCACCCGTTGACTGCCGGACATATCCTGATCCGCTTGTCCGACCCCTCCACGGAATTCAACGAGTCCTCGGCGGCCGACTGGCTCCACTGCCATCACCTCGCCCGTGCTGCGCTGCAAGACGTCCTGGGCGCCGGCAGGTGTGCCGTGATGTTTGCCCACCGTTGGCATCCGCTCGGTTCCGCGGTGGGAGAACCGGTTGCGGAGTCCTCGACGCCGACGTTCCATCTGTTTGCGCGCTGGGAGGGTGAAACCACGACGCCGGGACGCCAGCTGTCGCTGCCCTCCCACCGACGCGTGGCCGAACCGGAGCACGCGTTGGAAGCCGTGGATATGGAATTGCGGCAATCCATCAGGTTCTTTGCGTCGGGTCCCTTGTCTGATGCCCATCAAGCATCCGGCGCCCGCCCTGCCCCGCGCCCAAGCGGCCCGTCTTCGCGGGAGCCGGGTTCCGGCGTCGTACGCGATCCAAAGGAGGGCCCGCGGCTGGTGTCCTTGGACGCAGCCCAACCGCACTGCGTGATCGAACCGCCCGGCAGCGCCCGGGAGATTGCCGAACTGCAACCCGCCGACATGGTGGCCATCGCCGCAACTTTGGGCGCCTTGCCGCTGCCCGGCGGAGTGAGCGGCTTCAGTTGCGTTGCGGTGGAAGCCGCCAGCGATGAAGGCTCCGTCCGGATTCATGCGGTGGGGCGTTCGGGCGCCGAAACGGAGAGCCCCCTCCCGGCTTTGTTCACGTTCCCGGAAGTTAACCTCGCCTTATTGTGAACTTCTCAAAATAAATGCTTCAATGGATGCATGATCGATCACACAGCCGACCAGGACGCATGGGCAGCCGCCCTGCGTTCCCATGGACGGCGCGTGACCAAACAGCGGCTGGCAGTATTGGCCGCGGTCCAGCATCATCCGCACTCCCGGGCAGAGGGTATTCTCGCTGCCGCCCGTGAGGAGCTACCGGAACTGACGGCGCAGTCGGTTTACGTGGTGCTCAGCGATCTCACGGACCTGCAGATGCTGCGGCGTTTCGAACCCCCGCACTCCCCGGCGCTGTACGAAACCAGGGTGGGCGACAATCACCATCACGCCGTCTGTATCAGCTGCGGCAAGGTGGAGGACGTGGATTGCGCCGTGGGACACGCACCGTGCCTCACTCCGCATTGGGACGAACACACCAAGCCGATGACCATCCAGATCGCAGATGTCCTGTACCAGGGGATCTGCCAGGACTGCCAAGCCAAACAACAGCTTCCCGTACTACCAGTAACCAAGAAATAGGAGAACGATGACTGCCATTTCCACAACACAGTCTGGTGCCCCCGTTACCTCTGACGCGCACTCCAAGTCCGTCGGCGCAGACGGTGCCATCATCCTGACCGACCACTACCTGGTGGAAAAGCTCGCACAGTTCAACCGCGAGCGCGTCCCGGAGCGTGTTGTCCACGCCAAGGGCGGCGGCGCATTCGGTACGTTCAAGACCACGTCGGACGTTTCCAAGTACACCAAGGCAGCCTTCCTCCAGCCGGGCGCCGAGACGGACATGCTGATCCGTTTCTCCTCCGTTGCCGGCGAAAACGGTTCTCCTGACACCTGGCGCGATCCCCGCGGCTTCGCCGTGAAGTTCTACACCTCCGAGGGCAACTACGACCTCGTCGGCAACAACACCCCGGTGTTCTTCATCCGCGACGGCATCAAGTTCCCGGACTTCATCCACTCCCAGAAGCGCCTCCCGGGCAGCCACCTGCGTGACGCTGACATGCAGTGGGACTTCTGGACCCTCTCCCCCGAGTCCGCCCACCAGGTCACCTGGCTCATGGGTGACCGCGGTCTTCCGGCTTCCTGGCGTGAAATGCAGGGCTACGGCTCGCACACCTACCAGTGGATCAACGCTGCAGGCGAGCGCTTCTGGGTGAAGTACCACTTCAAGTCCAACCAGGGCGTCAACTCCATCACGGGCGAGCAGGCCGAGGCACTGGCCGGTTCGGATGCAGACTTCTACATCCGCGACCTCTACGAGAACATCGAAGCCGGCAACTTCCCGTCCTGGGAACTGCACGTCCAGGTCATGCCTTACGAGGACGCCAAGACCTACCGCTTCAACCCGTTCGACCTCACCAAGGTGTGGCCGCACGCAGACTACCCGCTGATCCACGTGGGCACCATGGAGCTGAACAAGAACCCGGAGAACTACTTCGCGCAGATCGAGCAGGCCACCTTCGCGCCGTCGAACTTCGTACCGGGCATTGCTGCCTCCCCGGACAAGATGCTGCAGGCCCGCATCTTCTCCTACGCTGACGCTCACCGCTACCGCGTTGGCACCAACCACGCACAGATCCCGGTAAACCAGCCCAAGAGCCCGGTTCACAACTACAGCCAGGACGGCCAGGGACGTTACCTCTTCAACGCCCCGACCACCCCGGTGTACGCACCGAACACCGTGGGCGGCCCGGCTGCCGTTGAGCCGGCTTCCCCCGCAGGTGGCTGGGAGAACGACGGCGAGCTCACCCTCTCCGCCCACTCCCTGCACGCTGAGGACGACGACTTCGGCCAGGCAGGCACCCTGTACCGCGAGGTGTACGACGAGGCTGCCAAGGCACGCTTCCTGGACACCATCACCGGTGCAGTCGGCGGCGTGAAGAGCGCCGACATCAAGGAACGCGCCATCCAGTACTGGACCAACGTTGACGCCGACCTCGGCGCCAAGCTGCGCGCCAACCTCGGCGCAGGCCAGCGCGCATCCGACGCAGAAGCAGCCAACAAGCTCTAAGCGTTTCCGGTTTTACCCAAATCACCCCGTCGCGGTTCTTCCGCGGCGGGGTGATTTTCTTTTCCACATAGCATCTTCCGGTTGTGGCTGCCTGTGCAGCGCCGTCCATAGGATCCTTATATGAGCACCTTCCAAGGGATCCCCACGGCCGCTTTCCGCTTCTACGAAGAACTTGAAGAGAACAACAACCGTGAGTGGTGGCTGGAGCACAAAAGCGCGTACGACGCCGGCGTGCGGGAGCCGCTGACAGCCCTCCTTGCGGAGTTGGAACCGGAGTTCGGGTCGGCGAAGGTCTTCCGGCCCAACCGCGACGTCCGTTTTTCGCAGGACAAGTCGCCCTACAAGACGGCTCAGGGCGGGTTTGCAGCCCGCCATGAACGCGTTGGCTATTACGTCCAGGTCAGCGCGGACGGGTTTCGCGTCAGCGGCGGGTTCTTTGCGCACAGTCCGGCGCAATGGCCCGCTACCGTGCAGCGGTGGACGCGCCGGCCAGCGGCAGTGAACTGGAGCGGATCGTCGATGCCCTTGCCGCCGCGGGGTTCTCCATCGAGGGCGAAACACTCAAGACGGTTCCCCGGGGTTTCGATAAGGACCATCCGCGGGCAGAACTGCTGAAACACAAATCGTTGTCGGCTGCCCTCGATCTTGGCCAGCCGGCGTGGCTGTCCACACCGGGAGCCTTGCAGGAGATTACTGCCCGGTGGCGGGACTTGCAGCCGCTGGTGGAATGGGTGGGCGAGCACGCGGCGCCGTAACGGTGGAGAAATGTGGATCGTTGTCGGGAAACAGGCATGCGCCCGGAACCATACAGATTCCGGGCGCATGTGTGAGCGCCATCGAGGTCGCGCTGGGCCGCGTGGGGCCGCGTGGAGCCGCGTGGGGGGCATTTGCCTCCCCACCGAGGGCTAAACCTTGGTGAAGGTGTCCTCATCGCCGGGCTTGTTAGCGATCGAGGCTTTGGCTGCGGCGAACTTCTCATTGAGGCGGGAGTGGCGCTGCCCGTAAGAGAAGTAGATGATGATGCCCACCACGAGCCAGATCGCGAAGAAGAGCCAGGTTTCCACGGCCAGGTTGGTCATCAGGTAGAGGCAGAGGATTGCCGAGACCCATGGCAGGACCTTGCCGAACGGCACCCGGAACGAGGGCTTCAGGTCCGGGCGCTTCTTGCGGAGCACCAGGATGCCAAGGCTCACCATGACGAACGCGGAGAGCGTTCCGATGTTGATCATCTCTTCGAGGAGGTCAACCTGGGTCACGCCGGCCACCACGGCCACTGCAGCACCGCAGATGATCTGCAAGCGGGCAGGGGTAGCGTGCTTGTCGCTGGTCTTCGACAGTGCCCGCGGAAGCAGGCCGTCGCGGCTCATGGCCAGCACAACACGGGCCAAGCCCATGAGCAGGACCATGATCACCGTGGTGAGGCCGATCAGCGAGCCGAAGGCGATCACCTTGGCGGCGTCCGTGTTGCCCACAGCTTCGAAGGCGGTGGTCAACGTCGGGTTCTTCACTTCCGCCAGCTGGGTGTAGGACACCATGCCTGTCAGTGCCAGCGACACCAGGATGTAAAGCAGCGTCACCAGCGCCAAGCCACCGAAGATACCACGGGGCAGGGTCTTCTGCGGGTTCTTGACCTCTTCGGCGGAGGTGGCCACCACATCGAAGCCGATGAAAGCGAAGAACACCAGGGCTGCGCCGGCGAACACGCCCAGCGTGCCGTACTGGGCCGGTGCAGCGCCGGTCAGGAAGCCGAAGAAGGACTGCTTCATGACGTCGGCCACGCCGGAACCGCCGGTCGGTTCGGAGGCCGGGACGAACGGGGTGTAGTTGGAGAACTTCACGTAGGTGAAGCCCACAACGATCACGAACAGAACCACGCCGATCTTGATGAGCGTGAAAATGTTGCCGACGCGTGCGGACAGCTTTGTCCCCAGCACCAGCAGCACGGTGAAGATCGCGACGATCAGGAAGGCGCCCCAGTAGAGTTCCACCCCACCCAGCGGGATGGAGGGCGGGAGTTCCACGCCCATGAGCCCGAACACGGTGCTGAGGTAGATGCCCCAATACTTGGCGATCACTGCCGCCGCCGTGAACAGTTCAAGGATGAGGTTCCAGCCGATAATCCAGGCAAGGACCTCGCCCATGGTGGCGTAGGTGAAGACGTAGGCGGAGCCGGCCACCGGGATTGCCGTGGCGAATTCCGCGTAGCACATGATGGCGAGGGCGCAGGTGATGGCTGCGACAACGAAGGAGATGGTGACGGCGGGTCCGGCGAAGTTCGCTGCGGCCTTCGCACCGACGGAGAAGATGCCGGCGCCAACAGCGACAGCAACACCCATGATCATCAGGTCCCAGGTGCTGAGGCTGCGCTTAAGCTTGCGACCGGGTTCGTCAGCGTCGGCAATCGACTGCTCGACGGGCTTGGTCCTGAAAATGTTCATAAAGATGCCACATTCTGGATGGGGGTGGTATAGGACCTATCAAGGATAGGGTCCGGCCAATGGACGGCCATATTTGTCCCAAATAATGAGACGCCGCCTACACCACTGGGGCAGGTGTTGCTGCAGTTACCCGGAACGTGGCCTCCACCACACCGTGCCTCGTTAGCTGTCAGACACCCGCACATCCCAGTCCATGATCGTGGATCGGATCAGAAACCTCTTTCCCTCCGGCGCTTCCACCGAGAAGCCGCTCCCCCGGCCGGTCACGACGTCCACCGTGAGGTGGGTGTGTGACCAATAGTTGAACTGCTCCTTGGACATCCAGAACTCAAGGGGCTGCTCATCGTCTCCCGGCCAGATGTGGAACCTGCCCAAGAGAATGTCCGAGTCACCGGTCAGGAAATCACCGGCCGGGTAGCACATGGGTGCCGAACCGTCGCAGCAACCGCCGGACTGGTGGAACATGAGGGGTCCGTGCTGCTCCCACAGTTTCCGTAAAAGCGCTACGGACTCTTCCGTGAGCGACACCCGCGAGAACTCCTCTCCCGGAATCGTGCTCGATGCTTCCACGCTGGCCATTGAACCTCCTGGTGATGCCACGTAGTCACGGCAGATGCCCCGAAGGAAACGTCCTTGGGGGCACCTGCCGCGCTTGGTTGTCTAGAAGAAGCCGAGCTTGTTCTCGTTGTAGCTGACCAGCAGGTTCTTGGTCTGCTGGTAGTGGTCGAGCATCATGGCATGGTTCTCACGGCCGATGCCGGATGACTTGTACCCGCCGAAGGCCGCGCCGGCCGGGTAGGCATGGTAGTTGTTCACCCACACGCGGCCGGCCTGGATTTCCCGCCCGGCCCGGTAGGCGACGTTGCCGTTGCGCGACCACACCCCGGCACCGAGGCCGTAGAGGGTGTCGTTGGCAATGCCGATCGCATCGTTGTAGTCGCTGAACTTGGTCACGGACACCACGGGACCGAAGATCTCCTCTTGGAAAATCCGCATCCGGTTGTGTCCTTCGAAGATGGTGGGCTGGACGTAGTAGCCGCCGGCCAGGTCCCCGGAGAGCTCGGCCCGGGCGCCGCCGGTGAGGACCTTGGCCCCTTCCTGCTTTCCAATGTCGATGTAGGAGAGGATCTTCTCCAACTGGTCGTTGGAAGCCTGCGCGCCGACTTGCGTGTCGGTGTCCAGCGGGTTGCCCTGGATGATCTTGTTGGTGCGGGCGATGACGTCGGCCAGGAAAGTGTCGTAGATGCCTTCCTGCACCAGGGCGCGGGAGGGGCAGGTGCACACTTCGCCCTGGTTGAAAGCGAAGAGCGTGAAGCCTTCCTGGGCCTTGTCATAGAACGCATCGTTCTGCGCAGCGACGTCGTCGAAGAAAATGTTCGGGCTCTTCCCGCCAAGTTCCAGCGTGACGGGGATGAGGTTGTTGGAGGCGTACTGGCTGATCAACCGGCCCGTAGTGGTCTCACCGGTAAACGCGATCTTCCGGATCCTGGAGCTGGACGCAAGCGGCTTGCCCGCCTCCACGCCGAAGCCGTTGACCACATTCACCACGCCCGCGGGCAGCAGGTCACCGATGAGTTCGATCAGGACCAGGATGGAACTCGGCGTCTGCTCGGCGGGCTTGAGCACCACGGCGTTGCCGGCAGCCAGCGCGGGAGCGAGCTTCCACACGGCCATGAGGATGGGGAAGTTCCAGGGGATGATCTGTCCCACGACACCCAGCGGCTCATGGAAGTGGTAGGCGGTGGTGTCGTCATCGAGTTGGGACAGGTGGCCTTCCTGGGCGCGGATGGCGGAGGCGAAGTAGCGGAAGTGGTCGGCCGCCAGGGGGATGTCCGCATTCAGGGTTTCGCGGATGGGCTTGCCGTTGTCCCAGGTTTCGGCGACGGCCAGAAGCTCAACGTTCTCATCAATGCGGTCCGCGATCTTGTTCAGGATGGCTGCGCGCTCTGCGGCTGAGGTCTTGCCCCAGGACGGTGCCGCCTTATGCGCGGCATCCAATGCCAGCTCGATGTCCTCGGCCGTACCCCGCGCAACCTCGCAGAAAGCCTTGCCCGTCACCGGAGTGATGTTCTCGAAGTAGCCACCCTTGACCGGGGCAACCCATTCCCCGCCAATCCAGTTCTCGTACCGGTCCTTGAAGGATACCTTCGAACCTTCGGCACCTGGCTGTGCATAAACAGTCATTGCTAGCTCCTTTGCTGCGAATCACGGTGGCTGTTGCCATTGGTCCGAGCCTAGGAGCGGGAAGGTTGCAGCAACGTTGCAACTATGTGGTCCAGGTCACGCGCCCAGTTCATCCTCAAGCCGCTCAAGGTCTGCCACGATCGCAGCCCGCTTGGGCGAGCGCGGCGGCAGGAGCCTCAGGATCGCAAGGCGGAGGTCGGCGTCGTACTTTGCCTCCGGCAACGCGGCGTACTTCAGGAGCGAATCCACACTGCCGTCGGTAAGCAGCGCCTCGCGCAGCAAGTGCGAAACGCGCTCACGCAACTGCACGACGCCGGGAGCCTCCGAACGCGGAAGAACGGCACCTTTGTAAATTTCCAGGGCGATGCGGTGTGCGCCGCGTTGCAGGCAGCTCAGGACCTGGTCCGAATCAGGCAGCAGCTCAACGGGAAGCCGGTACGGACGGGATTCGGGAACAGCTTCAGGGCTCAGTTCCTGCACCACCTTGCGCAACCGGACCATCTCCGCGCGCAGCGTCACGGCCGATCCCTGGCCCGGGTAGAGGCGTGCGCACAACTCGTCGGCGCTCAGACCTTCCGGGTGGTTTCCGAGGATCGCCAGGATTTCGCTGTGCCGCGCCGACAGCGTGACGCTCCTGCCACCGAGACTCAATAACGCCTGGTCCCTGCCCAGCAGTTGCAGGCTGTTGCGGTACAGCGTGTTCCTGTCCTTGACCCCTCCGCCGGTGACCGCAGCACCCGGGGGTGAGCTCCGGCGTCGTGGTTTTTCGAAGGCCGCAGCGGCGAGTTGGAGACGTTCGATCCGCAACTGCGCCTGGGCTGCGGCAACAGTGGCCTCCACCAGCGAGAGCGTATGGGGAGCAACAGCCGCCTCGGTGCCGGTGATGTCGACGACCCCCAGCAGGGCACCGGAATCGGGATCGTGGAACGGGACAGCGGTGCAGCTCCACGGATGCACGGAACGCTTGAAGTGCTCAGCCCCGGAAATCTGGATGCTGCGGTCAAGGGCCAGTGCGGTCCCCGGGGCGCTGGTCCCCACCGAAGCCTCGGACCAGTCCGAACCGGCAACGAACATCATGCCCTCCGCGCGCCGCTGCATCACGGGGTCGCCGTCCACCCACAGGAGGCGGCCGACCTCGTCTCCCACCGCGACCAGCAAACCGCTCTCGTGGCTTGGCTGGATGAGGAGCTTGCGGATCACCGGCATGATGGTGGCGAGCGGGTGCTGGCGCCGGTAATCCTCCAACTCGTCACTGTCCATGGCAAGCGGAGCCTCGGCCGCATCGGGGTTCGCTTTCAACTGCGCAGAACGCTGCCACGACTCCCGGACCAGCCTGCGAAGCCCCGGGACATGGTCGGCGCCGAGCGCCACCCCGTCCAAGTGCTCGTGACCGTTCAAGGCACGACGCTGCAGCAGTTGGGCGGCATCCGAGCCCGGAAGCGGCGGATGGATCGGGTTCCTCATTGAACTCCTGGCGGCAGGACAGACAGCACAAACAGCGGACGGTAGGCGCCAGTCTAGTGTGGCGTCCCTGCTTTGGGTACCGCCGGGAAGCCCGGGCGGGGCATGAGCTCCGGCATGGGAGACCCGGCTTTGCCGCGGCAGGTACAGCTCAGCCGCGGGAGACCCGAATCATTTCCTCGCGCGGAACAACCTTGATGCGCTCACGGACAATTCCGTCGCCCGCGCCTTCCCCGTCCTTGGCACCGTCCGCGGTCCAGGCGGCGCCAAGGGAGGCCTCATGGGCGTCGAGCCGGTTCCAGCCGTCCCATGTGGTGTACTCGATGCCGCGTTCTTCGAGGAGATCGATGATTGCCTGCGGATCGGGGTTCTCCGCCGGCGGGAGGTTGAGCCGGTCCTCCAGGAGGCAGCCGATGGTCTCCAGGGCGTCGCCCTTGGTGTGCCCGATCAGGCCTACCGGCCCGCGCTTGATCCAGCCCGTGGCGTAGATTCCCGGGACGGGCTTGCCGTCGGCATCAAGGACGCGGCCGCCGTCGTTCGGAATGACGCCGCGGCGGGCGTCGTACGGCAGCTCATCCAGCGGCGAACCGTGATAGCCGATGGCCCGGTACACCGCCTGGACCCGGTACTCGAGGAACTCCCCGGTGCCCTTGGCATTGCCGGTACCGTCCAGCTCCATGCGTTCGAACTTGATGGCGGCTACCTTGCCGGGGGTCTCCGGGGAATCGAGGATCTCCACCGGGCTGTGCAGGAAGTGCAAGTGGAGGCGGCGGGAAGAGGGCTCCTCGGATTCCGCGTGCTCCTCCACCAACCAGTTGGTCAGCGTGTTGACCATGGTCTTGATCTGGTTGTTGGTCCGGATGGCCTGGTCGGAAGCTTCATCGAACTCGAAGTCCTCGGGATACAGGACGATGTCCACATCTTTGCAATGGGAGAGCTCACGCAACTCCAAGGGGGTGAACTTTACCTGCGCAGGACCACGACGACCGAACACGTGGACGTCCGTCACCGGCGAGGCCTTGAGGCCCTGGTACACGTTGTCCGGAATCTCCGTCACCAGCAGTTCCTCGGGATGCTTGGCCAGCATCCGCGCCACGTCCAAGGCCACGTTGCCGTTGCCGATCACGGCAATCTCCTTGGCCTCGAGCGGCCATTCGCGGGGTACGTCCGGGTGGCCGTCGTACCAGGAGACAAAGTCCGCTCCCCCGAAGGAACCCTCAAGCTCGATGCCCGGAATGTTCAGGTCCGCGTCCTTGATGGCTCCCGTGGAGAAGATCACCGCGTCGTAGAAAGCCCGGAAGTCGTGGAGGGTCAGATCCTTGCCGTACGTCACGTTGCCCAGGAAGCGGATGTCGCCGCGGTCCAACACCTTGTGCAGGGCGTTCACGATCCCCTTGATGCGGGGGTGGTCAGGTGCAACGCCGTACCGGATCAATCCATAGGGAGCGGGGTAGGCCTCAAAAAGATCGATGCTGACCTCGACGTGGCCGTCCTTGACCTCGTTGGACTTGGTCAGGATGTCCGCGGCGTACACACCTGCCGGACCTGCGCCGACGATCGCAACGCGAAGCGGACGATTGGGGATGGTTGCGGCTGAGTCAGACACCGTTTGCCCTTCCGAAGCAGTAAGCCACGCCATTGTTGGGACGCAGGTTTCCAATTCTAGATACCGACCTTACCCGCGCCCGCCCATATGGCAGGAGTCACAGGATTTCCTCAATTCGCTGTCTATATTGCGGAATATTGCAGACGGCAGGGATGTTGGGCACATTGTGTCCACACCCGAGCAGATCTCCGCAGCCTCCACCGCTTCAACCCAGCCCACGACGACGGCACCCGGGGGCGGCACTGGCGGTTCCGGCGGTAGCGGCGGCGGCGGTTCTTTGGTTAAGCCGGTTCGGAGCGAAACCACCACGGGTGTGTTGTTCGGCATCGGCGCGTACGGCTTGTGGGGCCTGCTCCCCCTCTACTTCTTTGTGCTGCAGCCCGCGGGAGCCATCGAGATCGTGGCCAACCGGGTGGTATGGTCCCTGGTTTTCTGCGCGCTTCTGATCACCATCACCCGGGCCTGGCGGGTCTTCGGCTCGGCGATGAAGGACCGCACCATCATGGGACCCCTGGCCCTGGCAGCCGCCCTCATTGCCATCAACTGGCTCACCTACACTTTCGGCGTCACTACCGGCCACGCCGTGGAGACGTCGCTCGGATACTTCATCAACCCGCTGGTTTCCGTGCTGCTGGGCGTCTTCGTGTTGAAGGAAAAGCTGCGTCCGCTCCAGTGGGCCGCTGTGGGCATCGGCTTCGTTGCTGTGGGTGTGCTGACTTTCTCCTATGGCCAACCGCCGTGGATTGCACTCCTGCTGGCTTTCAGTTTCGGCCTGTACGGCTTCGTGAAAAAGAGGGTAGGACCACGGGTGGACGCCCTGACCAGCCTTTCGGTCGAAACAGTGGTACTGGCACCGTTCGCGGCCATTACCATGGTGGTCCTCGGGGCCACGGGGATGGCAACGCTCACCACCGAAGGACCCGCACACTTCTGGCTCATTCTCGCCTCGGGCATCATCACTGCTGTACCGCTGCTGTTCTTCGGTGCCTCAGCACGCCGCTTGCCCATGACCACCATCGGCCTGCTGCAGTACTTTGCCCCGGTTCTGCAGTTCATCGTGGCACTGACGGTGTTCAACGAAGCCATGACCACGGCCCGGTGGATCGGCTTCTGCGTGGTCTGGCTGGCCCTGATCCTGCTGACCATCGACATGCTCCGGACCGCCCGGAAAAACTCGGCGCTGCGGAAAAAGGCCCGGCTCGCGGAGGTGTAGCAGAGTTCGCTGCGCCGGGTTTGCGCCGTGTTCGCTGCAAACCTGCTGCGTCGCCGGAGCCTTCCCTACGAACAAGCAGGCTTCCCACGACGTCGGCGGACAGGTGCCCGGGTTCGCGGGAAACGTGCGGAGTCGCGGGAGCCTTCCCTACGAACAAGCAGCGTTGCGGCGAACACGACGAACACGGCGAACGCGGCAGACACGAAAAAGCAGGGCCGGGGTGTATTCCAGCTCCCCGGCCCTGCTTTTTTGTAGAAAACAGACCTTATGCGTTGGCCTTGACGGCGTTCGCGAGTACTTCCAGGCCGTCCAGCAGCAGGTCATCGCTGATCACCAGCGGCGGGAGCAGGCGGATGACGTTGCCGTAGGTACCGCAGGTCAGGATGATGACGCCTTCCTTGAGGCAAGCGGCTGCAACAGCCTTGGTGAGCTCAGCGTTCGGTTCCTTGGAGCCGGGCTGAACAAGCTCGATGGCCAGCATTGCGCCGCGGCCACGGATGTCGCCCACCACGGACGTTTCGGAGGCCAGTTCGCGGAGCTTGCCCAGGGCGAGTTCCTCGATGTGGCGGGCACGGCCGTTGAGATCGTGCTCCTCCATGGTGGTGATTGCTGCCAGTGCTGCTGCACACGCAACCGGGTTTCCACCGTAGGTACCGCCGAGACCGCCCGGGTGGACGGCGTCGAGCAGGTCAGCGCGGCCGGTGATCGCGGACAGCGGCATGCCACCGGCGATGCCCTTGGCCATGGTGATGATGTCCGGAACAACCCCCTCGTGGTTGACGGCGAACCATTCACCGGTGCGGCAGAAACCGGACTGGACCTCATCGGCGATGAAAACAATGCCCTTTTCCTTGGCCCATGCGGACAGCGCCGGCAGGAAGCCTTCGGCCGGGACGATGAAGCCGCCCTCACCCTGGATGGGTTCGATGATGATCGCGGCAACCTGGTCGCCGCCAATCTGCTTCTCGATCGCGGTGATGGCGCGCTTGGCAGCCTCGGCACCCGTGATCTCCGGGTTCTCTTCACGGAACGGGTAGCTCATGGGCATGCGGTAGACCTCGGGCGCGAACGGTCCGAAGTTGGTCTTGTACGGCATGGCCTTGGCGGTCAGTGCCATGGTCAGGTTGGTGCGGCCGTGGTAGGCGTGGTCGAAAGCAACGACGGCGTCGCGGCCGGTGGCCAGGCGGGCAACCTTGATGGCGTTCTCCACGGCTTCCGCGCCGGAGTTGAAGAGCACGGTGCGCTTGGCGTGGTTGCCCGGGGTGAGGCGGTTCAGCTGCTCGGCGACGGCGACGTAGCCTTCGTACGGCGTCACCATGAAGCAGGTGTGCGTGAAGTGCGCGGCGGCTTCCTGGACAGCGGCGACGACGGCGGGATCGGAAGCGCCGACGCTGGTGACGGCGATGCCCGAGCCGAGGTCGACGAAAGAGTTGCCGTCGACGTCGCGGATGATGCCGCCGTCGGCGTCTTCTACGTAGACAGGAACGCCGGAAGCCACACCGGCAGCAACGACGGCGGAGCGGCGCTCAGCCAGTGCCTGCGACTTGGGTCCGGGGAACGTGCCGTTGATGTTGCGCTTCTGCTCGATGCGGTACGAGAGTTCGTTCGCAGTTGCGGTCATGGGAATGTCCTTCTTTGTTGATTGCGGCGCGCGCCGGCAGGGTTGCAGGCCGGCGCGGAGCGAGGTTGGAGAGTGGGGGCCGGGCGGCTGACTTATGCGTCCAGTGCACTCATGACGTGCTTGATGCGGGTGTAGTCCTCCACGCCGTACATGGAGAGGTCCTTGCCGTAACCGGACTGCTTGAAGCCACCGTGCGGCATCTCTGCGGTCAGGAGGATGTGGGTGTTGATCCACACGGCGCCGAAGTCGAGGTCGCGGCTCATGCGCATGGCCGTGCCGTGGTCGGTGGTCCAGACGCTGGAAGCCAAGGCGTACTCGACGTCGTTGGCCAGTTCGAGGGCTTCGGCTTCGGAGCTGAACTTCTGGACCGTGATGACGGGCCCGAACGTTTCCTTCTGGACGATGTCATCGCTCTGCTTGGCCCCGGAGATGATGGTGGGCTCGAAGAAGAAGCCCTTCTCCCCTGCGCGGTGTCCACCGGTTTCGATCCGGCAGTGCGCCGGGAGGTTCTCCACCACGGAGGTCACGGCGTTGAAGTGGTTGACGTTGTTGAGCGGGCCGAAGTAGTTGTCTTCGTCGTTCTGCGAGCCGGTCTGAAGGGTCTTGGTGTGTTCCACCAGGGCGGCAACCATGTCGTCGTGGATCTCGTCTTCGATGAGCACGCGGGTGATGGCCGTGCAGTCCTGCCCGGCGTTGAAGAAGGCGAATTCCGCGATGGCCGCGGCGCTCTTCTTGATGTCGGCGTCCTTGAAGACGATGGCCGGGGCCTTGCCGCCCAGTTCCAGGTGCGCGCGCTTGAGGCCCTTCGCGGCGCCGCTGGCCACGGCAATGCCTGCGCGGACGGAACCGGTGATGGACACCAGTCCGGGAACCTTGTGCTCCACCATCATCGCGCCGGTCTCACCGGTGCCGAGGACCACGTTGAGGACGCCGGCCGGGAAGATCTCCCCTGCCAGGCGTGCCAGGACCAGGGTGGATTCAGGGGTGGTATCGGAGGGCTTCAGGACTACCGTGTTGCCTGCGGCCAGGGCGGGGCCGATCTTCCAGATGGCCATAAGGAACGGGTAGTTCCACGGAGCAACCTGGGCTACGACGCCAATGGGCTCGCGGCGCACATAAGAGGTGTGGCCCTCGAAGTACTCACCGGCGGACTTGCCTTCAAGGAGTCGTGCTGCACCGGCGAAAAAGCGCAGCTGGTCGGCGCCGGCAGCAACTTCCTCGGACGCGATGAGGGAACGGACCTGTCCGGTGTTGCGGTGCTGGGCTTCGACGAGTTCGTCGCTGTTGGCCTCGATGGCGTCGGCCAGCTTCAGCAGCATGAGCTGGCGCTGTCCCGGTGTGACGTGCTTCCAGGTCTTGAAAGCCTCGCTGGCTGCGGACATGGCAGCGTCAACATCTGCCTGCACCGAAACGGGAGACTTGGCCACGACGTCCCCGGTGGCGGGGTTGACGATGTCCAGGAGACCCGTACCTGACGGCGTGACGAACTCGCCGTTGATGAAGTTCTGCAAGGTTTGAACCACGGTGTGCAACCCTCTTTCGGTGTGTTGGCATGGCTTTTTAGCTGATCAGAGCCTATTCCAGAGGGGTGCACCAAGGAATAGCCAACTGCACACAGACGACGCAGGCGCTTAGTGCGCTTGACCAGCGCCGGGTTATCCTTTCAGCATGGCCATCACCCTCGCTTCACTCGTTGCTGTACCCTCCCTGAAACTCCGCAAAACAGGGCTGGCGGAAACCACGTGGAACCAGGACATCAGCTGGGTGGCCGTGACGGAGCTTGAAGACCCGCAGCGTTTCCTCAGCGGCGGGGAACTGGTGCTCACCACGGGCCTGCGGCTCAAGAGTGCGGCCGACCAGCGCCGCTTTGTGCGCCAGGTCCAGCGGGCGGGCGCCGTAGGCATCGGTTTCGGCACGGGTCTCACCCACGAGTCCGTTCCCGAGCCCCTCATCGCGGAAGCCAACCGTTGGGGACTGCCCTTGGTGGAGGTCCCCTACGAGATCCCGTTCATCGCCATCGGCAAGCTGGTTGCCGAGTCCCATTCGGCGGACCACTACTCCAACCTCGAACGGCTGCTTGCCGGGCACCAGATCCTTGCCCGGGCGCTGCTCACCGGTGGCGGCCTCGCCGAGCTGTTGAAGCAACTGGGCAGCATGCTGCGCACGGATGTGGTCCTCACCCAGTTCAGTGCCCAGCTCTACAACAGCGTCCCCGGGAAGCCGGCGCCGACGGCCGAAGGGTGGGCGTCGTACCCGATCCCCACCGGCCGCCGGGATGCCTGCACGCTGTGGTTGCGCCAGCCCTTCATCGATTCCGGGATCGTCAGCTACGCCCAGAACCTCATCAGCGTTGAACTGAACAACATGGTCAAGCAACGCCAGGCCCAGCGTGCCATGGCCGGGCAGGTGCTGGACGACGTCATCCATGGAACCCTGGACACCATTGAGGCAGCACGGCGCCTGGCGGGGGTGGGCATCAACAGCACGCGGAAGAACGTGGTGCTGGTTGCTGAATCCACGGCCCATCACAAACAACTGGTCTCCATTTCCCTGCCCCAGTCCCTGGAAGGTGGCGTCAGCGCCGTCGTCGGCAAGGACCTGGTGACCGTGATCAGCGACGACGGCAGCTCGGCCACCGCACTCGCGAAGAGCCTCAGCGACCACTTGCAGGAGGCGGGGATCCACGCCGTGATCGGCATCGGCGGGGCATACACGAAGCCGAACGGCCTGCGCTGGAGCTACTTCGAAGCGCGCGATGCCGTGGCGCACGGCTTGCCGGTCAATGAGCCGGAGCGCCTGAGTCTCACCTCGCTCCTGCTGGCCAGCGAAGATGTCCCCTTGGCTGACATGGCAAGTGAGTCGCTCACTCCCCTGCGGAAGTTCGACGCCGCCCACGGCTCTGAACTCGTGGCCACGCTCGAGAGCTACCTGAACCACAACGGCTCGGTTGCGGCTGTTGCCGAGGCGCTGACCCTGCACCGCAATACCGTGCGCTACCGCCTTGCCCAGATCACCGAGCTGACGGGGTACGACCCCTCGCAGACGCAGGACCGCGTTCAGTTGTGGCTGGCCCTCGCGGTGCAGCGGCTGGGTGCCCGCAACCCGCGGTAGGAAGAACGACGGCGGTTCCGCAGCTCGCTTTTCCTCGCAGGAGAGTTTCACCACAGAACTCTTTACGTTAGACGTCAAACGTCTAACCTTTAAATATGGCGACGACACCGATTACGACAACGACAGGAAACATCCCTACGATCTCCCCCGCCGCTGCCGCTTCCAAGCAGGGCAGCGCGCCGAAGTCCAGGGTCGTCGTCGTACTCGGGATCATCGCCGTCGTGCTCATCGGGCTCAACCTTCGGGCCGGCATCACCAGCGCCGCCGCACTCTTCCATGACCTGCAGCAGGTCCTCGGATACGGCGCCCTTGTGGCCTCCATCCTTCCCTCCATTCCGCTGCTCTGCTTTGCCGTGGCGGGTCTCGGAACGTCGTGGCTCACCCGGCGCGTTGGCGTGGAAAAGGCCATCTTCATTGCGCTGGCACTCCTTGCCGCCGGTCTCCTGGTCCGTGCCGTGCCGTTCACGGGCGCGCTCCTTGGGGGCACAGTGCTCGCGATGTCCGGCCTGGCCGTCTGCAACGTGGCCATGCCGTCCCTGATCCGCGAACACTACTCGGACCGGACTTCCATGATGACGGGCCTCTATACGTTCACCATGTCCGGCGGTGCCACTTTTGCCGCCGTCATCAGCGTTCCCCTGGCCCAGCAGCTCGGGTCGCCGTCCATGGGCCTTGCCGCGTGGGGCCTCCTCGGCGTGGCTGCCCTGCTCGGATTCCTGCCCGTGGTCCTGCACAACCACCGCAACTCCACCAAGACCGATCAGCCGCGCGTGCCCATGCTTCCCCTGCTCCGCACCCGGCTGGGCATCCTCATCACCGCCATCTTCACGTTCCAGGCCTTCCTGGCCTACGCCGTCATGAGCTGGTTTGCGTACATGTTGACGTCCCAGGGCCTCAGCGCTTCGGAGAGCGGCGTGCAGTTCGGCGTCATGCAGCTGGTTTCCGTGGCGTCGGGCATGATCCTCCTTGCCTTCGGCTCCCGGCCCGGAATGCTGCGGCCTGCCTTGTATACGGCCAGCAGCTCCACCCTGTTGGCCATCGCCGCCATGGTGTGGCTGCCGACGTCGTTGGCTGTGATTCCCGCGGTCCTGTTCGGATTCGGGTTGGGCATCTTCCCGCTGGTTTTGGTGATTATCAGCCGGAGCGGCCGTTCGACGGCGGAAACCACCGCGCTCTCCACCATCGCCCAGTCTTTGGGATACTTGATAGCGGCAATCGGACCGTTCGGGATGGGGCTCCTCCACAGTGTGACCGGCGGTTGGGTATTGCCGATGAGCCTGCTGTCCCTGGTGGCGCTGGGGCTCATGGTCACCAGCCACATGTTGACGAGCAAGCGAACCACCAAGACCCAAGCGAGGACGGCATGACCCTCACCCCGTCGCACCGACCGGTCCTCGCCGACGAGGTTACCGCCAAGCTGCGGGACATGATCAAGTCCGGCGAATGGCCCTTGCAGGAGCGGATCCCCGCCGAACCTGAGCTCATGGCCACCCTGGGGGTCTCCCGCGGAACACTGCGCGAAGCCATCAAGGCGCTGGCCCACACCGGCATGCTGGAAGTCCGCCGCGGCGACGGCACCTACGTGCGGGCCAACAGCGAGATCCTCGGTGCTGCCCAGCGGATCTACCGCGAGCACACGCAGGAACACATCGTGGAAGTCCGGCTCGGCCTGGACACCCAAGCGGCCCGGCTGGCAACCAAGCACGCCACTGCCGGGGACATCGCCGAGATGCGCCGGCTCCTGTCCGTCCGGCATGATTCCTGGAATTCCGGGGATTACGCCGCGTGGGCCCGTGCCGACTGGGAATTCCACGAGTGCGTGGCCAAGGCTTCCGGCAATCCGCTGCTTCATCAGTTGTACGCGTCGTTCGGGGGCGTGTTCCACAACGATCTCCTCCGCCAGCAGCGCAACGACGGTTTCAACGGTCTGCCCACCGAAGGCCACGACCAACTGGTTGAGGCCATCGAAGCCCGGGATCCGGAGGCCGCTGTAGCTACCGTCTACCGGAACCTGGACTTCTGCGCTGACAAGAGCCCGTCAGACTGAATCCTGCCGGCTGAGCGGGACTCCTGCCGCCGCAGCATCACGATACTTGGCATCAACCAGCACCACGTCGCGGCCCGCCCGGTCCAACAAGCTCGCGGCAACGCTTGCCCGGTACCCCGTGGCACAATGCACCCAGATCCTGGCCTGCGGCAATCCGTCCATCCGCCGCAGCAGCTCATACACCGGGACGTTGATGGCACCATCCACGTGCGACGCCTTGTATTCGTCCGGCCTGCGCACATCCAGGACCAGGTCCCCCGGCTGCCTCTCCCTCAACAACACGGTCCAGTCGCCGTGCGGATAGGAGGAGTGCGGGACGCCCGGGGCAAGTCTGCTGAGCCCGTTGCCGGCGTCCCCGTCAGGCCCGACGGCGGCATCCGGGCTGTCGATGCCGATCCTCGCCAGATCGCGGATCGCCTTTTCGACCTCGGTGCGTGATCCCAGAAGCGTCAAGGGCTGTTCCCACGGGATTACCCAGCCGAGGTAGCTGGTGAAGTTGGAGTCGTTCCCGTATTCGAACCCCACACTGCCGTTCAAGTGGTCGTCCGCGAAGGCTATCCGGCGCCGGAGATCCACCACCCACTCCCCCGAGCCGAGCCGTCGGCCGAGTTCTTCCGGGTCCACCGAGTCCGGAACACTCAACTCCGCAGGACCCGGACCCGCAGCATTGAGCGGGCTCATGTGGGCGTAGTAGGCAGGGTAGGCGGTGATGTTCTCCAGGAGCTCGGCCACAAAATGTTCCTCGCTCGGGTCCGTCAGGGCATGGTTGGAGGCGGACTGCTCCGCGAGGGTGGAGGCATTCGCACGGCTCGCCGGTCCAATGGAGCAGAACGATCCAAAACCATGGGTTGGATACAGCGCAGCCTCCGGAGCAGCTGATGACACCAGTTTCCGCACCGACGAGTACTGAGCGTGGGCCAAGGTCGCGGTGTCCTCGGGAGAGACGAGGTCCGTCCGCCCCACCGAGCCATAAAGTAAGCTGCCGCCGGAAAACACGGCCTCCATGCCGCCGTCGTGCGTGTCCTCCCGCACCACGTACGCCAGGTGCGTGTGCGTGTGCCCCGGCGTCGCAACCACGCGCACGGTGAGCCTGCCCACCTGCAGCACGTGCCCGTCGGAGACCGGAGAACGGTTGAAGGAAACGTTGTCTGCGGCGTTGACCAGGTACTCGGCCCCGAGCTTCCCGGCGAGGACCAGGCCTCCGGTGACGTAATCGTTGTGGAGGTGGGTTTCGGCCACATGCGTGATACGGACACCCGCTGTGCGCGCGGCTTCCTCCACGCGGTCGGTGTCGCGCTGGGGGTCGATCACCAACGCAACTGAGCCGTCGTGGACGAGGTAGGTGCGGTCACCCAACTGGGGCGTTTCGATGACGACGACGTCCATGATTCAGGGTACCGCCGCGGTGCGTTGGGAGGGCTTTAAGCGGGACTTAAAGCCAACAGCGGGGCCACTCAACCAGAGCGGCCCCGCTGAATCAGCGAGCTTCAGAACTGCGCTGAACCTGTGCTTCAGACCTGCGCGGAAACACCGTCGCGGGAAATGTCCACCATGTCCTCGCGCGGCACAACCTTGATGCGCTCACGAGTAACCTCCACACCGTGCGAACCGCCGGCTTCGGTGGCTGCTGTGCCGAGGGCGAGCTCGTGGGCATCCAGTGCCAGCCAGCCTTCCCAGCTGGTGAACTTCACGTCGCGGGCCTCCAGGAGTTCCACCACTGCGTCGACTTCGGGAACCTCGGCGAGCGGCAGGTTTTCCCGGTCCTCGAGCAGGTAGGTGACCGTTTCCAGGGCGTCACCCTTGGTGTGGCCGATGAGGCCCACAGGACCACGCTTGATCCAACCCGTGGCGTAGAGGCCCGGAACGTGCTGGCCGTCAGCGTCCAACACGCGGCCGCCGTCGTTGGTGATGACGCCCTTCTTGTGGTCGAACTCGACGTCCGGCAGGGCGGAACCGAAGTAGCCGATGGCGCGGTACACGGCCTGGACCGGGTAGTCGATGAACTCGCCGGTGCCGCGGGCGTTGCCCGTGCCGTCCAGCTCGGTGCGCTCGAACTTGATGCCGGCAACCTTGCCCGGAGTTTCCGGGGAATCGACAATCTCCACCGGGCTGTGCAGGAAGTGCAGGTGGAGGCGGCGGGAAGCCGTGAGCTCGGAGAGGTCCTCGGGCTGCTCGGCGATCCAGTTGGTGAGCGTTCCAACCATGGTCTTGGTCTGGTTGTTCGTCTGGATCTGGCGGTCGGACTCTTCGTCGAACTCGAAGTCTTCGGCGTAGAGGATGATGTCCACGTCCTTGGAGTGCGACAGTTCACGCAGCTCCAGCGGGGTGAACTTCACCTGCGCCGGGCCGCGGCGGCCGAAGACGTGGACATCCGTGACCGGGGAGTTCTTCAGGCCGGCGTAGACGTTGTCCGGGATTTCGGTGACCAGGAGGTCATCGGCGTGCTTGGAAAGGACACGGGCCACGTCCAGGGCCACGTTGCCGTTTCCGAGGACGGCGATTTCCTTGGCGTCCAGCGGCCATTCGCGGGGAACGTCCGGGTGGCCGTCGTACCAGGAAACGAAGTCGGCGCCGCCGAACGAGCCCTCCAGCTCGATGCCCGGAATATTCAGGTCCGCGTCCTTGATGGCGCCCGTGGCGAAGATGACGGCGTCGTAGTGCTTGCGCAGGTCCTCGATGGAGAGGTCAGTGCCGTAGTCAACGTTGCCGAAGAAGCGGATGTCGCCGCGGTCCAGCACCTTGTGGAGGGCATTGACGATGCCCTTGATGCGGGGGTGGTCCGGTGCAACGCCGTAGCGGATGAGGCCGTACGGGGCGGGGTAACGGTCAAAGAGGTCAATGCTGACGTTGAGTTCGCCGCTCTTGACGGCCTCGCTCTTGGTCAGGATGTCAGCTGCGTACACGCCGGCCGGGCCGGAGCCGATGACGGCGACGCGAAGCGGACGGTCCGCAGAACCTACGGGGGTGCTAATTGACACGGCTGTGTTCCTTCTTCTCTGTCCACCCAACTGAGTCGCAATTGTGCGCGTTTTGAGGGCTCAAAACGTGCTTAAGTGCTACCTGGTTGGGCCGGGGGCTAGTTGGTGCGGACGCGGGGACGGTTGGGGGTAATGGTGCTGTAGTCAGCGGTCTTGAAATGTTCCGGGGCGAAGGGGCTGACGCGGACAACATCGCCGATGACAATGACCGCTGGATTAGCCACGCCCACGGCTTCCGCTTGGTCGGCGATGGTACCCAGCGTGCCGATCGTGACGCGCTGTTCCGGCAAATAGCCCTTTTCTACGATACCTACTGGAGTGTCCAAAGGCAGACCCGAGGCAGCCAGCGCCGCCGCAGAATCACGCAATTGCGCCACTCCCATGAGCAACACCACAGTATGGTCCGGGCGTGCGGGGACTTCGGACAGCTCTTCATGACCGGTCACGACGCTGAAGCCCTTGGCCAGTCCGCGGTGCGTGACCGGAATACCGGCGGCAGCGGGAACGGAGATCGCGGAGGTTACGCCGGACACCACTTCAACCCCGACGCCGTTCTGCCGGCAGAATTCTGCTTCCTCACCGCCGCGCCCCAGGACATAGGGGTCACCGCCTTTGAGGCGGACCACCCGGTTGCCCTTCAAGGCCTCCTCGACGAGGATGCGGTTGATCTCCAACTGTGGAACCGGATGGTGGCCCGGTGTTTTGCCGACCTCAATAATGCGGACGTCGGGGGCAAGCTCCTTCAGCAGCTCGCGCGGTCCAAGACGATCAGCAACCACGACGTCGGCCTGGCCCAGGAGGCGCCGACCGCGGACTGTGATGAGTCCCGAGTCGCCAGGTCCGCCGCCAATCAGGGCTACGGAACCCTTGTCTTCGGGCTTGCGGTGGCGGCGCAGGGGAAGATCGCCCGTTTCCAAGGCGGTGGCAACGGCGTCGCGCAGGGCCATTGCACGGCGCGGGTCTCCCCCGGCGTTGATGGCGATCTTGACGTCGTCCACCTCGGCCACGGCCGGGGTCCATGCAGCGGAAGCTTCGTGGTCGGAAGCGTTGACGCACCAAATGCGCTGCGCCTCGGCGTCGGCGGCTACCCGGGTGTCCACAGCGGCAGTCCCCGTTGCAGTCTGAACGAACCAGACGCCGTCGAGGTCTTCAGTGCGGTACTCGCGGGGCTCCCAAGCGAGCAGCCCGGAATCCACCAGGGCGCGGAGTTTTTCGGAGGCAACGGGAGCGACCACCGTAACTTTCGCGCCGGCGTCGAGCAGTCCCTTGGCGCGGCGTGCCGCGACGGGCCCGCCGCCCACAACCAGCACCGGGCGGCCGAGAAGGCGCAGCGCGGTGGGGTAGATGTCCTGTATTGCCATGAAAAAACTGTAGGGCGGCGCCGTAACACGCTTCAAAGGCCCGGACACACCCGGTAACGCTGGGTAATGCGGCGTCACAAACAGCGTCCTAGAACACCGACCAGCCGGTACGGGTAGTGAATTCATCCAGTGCAGCCACACCTGCCACTGAGTTCCCGGACCTCCCCAGGCCTGGGCTCCACACACTGACTGCACACTTGTTGGGAACCACGGCCACGATGCCGCCGCCGACGCCGCTCTTGCCCGGCAGGCCGACGCGGTAAGCGAACTCACCCGCCGCGTCATAGGCACCGCACGTCAGCATGACCGCATTGACCCGTTTGGTCTGGGCCGGCGAGAGCACCAGCGTTCCGTCGGCGCCAAGTCCATTGGACGCCAGGAAGCGGGCCAAGGAAGCGTTCCTGTGTCCCCTGCCGAGCTCGGATGCCGCCACGCGGTGGTCCGTATCTACCGAGGCGTTCCCGGATTCCCGCCGCATCAGCTCCCGCACTGCTCTTGCAGCGTTCCCGGTCAGGCTCAGCAACCTGTCCGTGACGACAATGGCTCCCGCGTTGATGAACGGGTTGCGGGGTATGCCGTTCTCGCTCTCGAGCTGAACAAGTGAATTGAAGGGGTTGCCGGACGGCTCACGGAAAACGCGCTTCCAAATGCCATCGCCGTCGTTGGATAGCACCAAGGCCAGGGCAAAGACCTTGGAGATGCTTTGGATGGAGAACTCCACATGGGCATCCCCGGCTGAGAAGACCTCACCTTCCCTGGTGACCAGTGAGATCCCGAACTGGTTCGGTTCCACTGCGCCGAGCTGAGGGCTGCCTTGGTCAGCCCCCTCCTCATTGAAGGGGCATACAGATGCGCCGGAGGTGTTCCCTCGGGAGCGCACAGCCAGCAACTCTACCGGCGTTCAGGGCTAAGCCCCCATGACCGCTGGCGTCCAGCCGATAGCAGGCGCAATGTGCTTGGCGACATTGCTCAGGAGTTTGGCGTTGTATTCCACACCCAGCTGGTTTGGAACCGTGAGCAGCAGGGTGTCGGCGGACTGCACCGCAGCGTCCTGGGCGAGCTCTTCCGCCAGTTGCTCCGGTTCGCCGATGTAGCTCTTGCCAAAGCGGGACAACGCACCGTCCAGAATGCCCACCTGATCTTCGCGGTCCGCCTGTGCACGGAGCCCGAAGTAGTGGTTGTCCTCGGCGTCAACGATGGGGATCACGCTGCGGCTCACAGAGACCCGCGGTTCGAAGTCGTGACCGGCTTCGGTCCACGCATTGCGGAACATCCGGATCTGCTCGGCCTGAAGCTGGTCGAAGGGAACACCCGTATCTTCGGTCAGCAGTGTTGAGCTCATCAGGTTCATGCCCTGTTCCGCCGCCCAGACCGCCGTCTTGCGCGTGCCGGCGCCCCACCATATCCGCTGCGGAAGCCCGGGCGACTGTGGCTGGATGGGCAACAGCCCGGTGGCTCCCCCGGCGTAGTGCGGATCCGCTTGGGCTACCCCGTGTCCTGCGATGGCCTTGCGGAACAATGCCGTATGCCGGCGCGCCATGTCACCGCTGTCTTCGCCGTCGGCCGGGACATAGCCAAAGTTGGCGGCACCGTTGAGGGCGGGCTCGGGTGAACCGCGGCTCACTCCGAGCTGCAGGCGGCCGTCGCTGATGAGGTCCGCGGCGGCAGCCTCCTCGGCCATGTAAAGAGGGTTCTCGTAGCGCATATCAATCACCCCGGTGCCGATCTCGATCCGGCTGGTGCGTGCCGCAATGGCGCTCAGAAGCGGGAAGGGCGAGGCCTGCTGCCGGGCGAAGTGGTGCACTCGGAAGAAAGCGCCGTCGATGCCTGCCTCCTCGGCGGCGACCGCGAGTTCAATTCCCTGCTTCAGCGCCTCGCCTGCGGTGGGAACACGGGAACCCGGTACGCGGGCCCAGTGGCCGAAGGAGAGGAACCCGATCCGTTTCTTGTGCATGTCGAGCACAACGCCGGGCTGCGCCTGGTCATTCCACCCAGCCCGCGCCCCGTCCCTTTATCACATAACGCCCCCTTTATCGCATCCCTCTCTCACATAACGCCCCCTTTATCCCGTCCCTCTATCACCAGGTGATTGAGGGAAGCCGGGGAGGGGTTGGTATGTGATAGAGCGTGTGGCTCTTGTCGAGAGCGGCATTACTAAGCTACCGGCGGAGGATCCTCCCCGTTGGCGATGGCTTCGATCCAGTCCACCGCGCCGTCGGTCAGGTGGGGTCCGTCTGTTGAGTCGCCGGCCCACCACCCGGGCTCCGTGGCGCCTCCTGTTGCGGACATAATCTCGCTGGTCACCAGCGGGGTCAGGGGTTCCCCGTTGTGCGCGATCAGCCAGCTTCGGGTTTCGGGGCTGACCCGGGGCCACCACTCATGAAGGTTCACTCCATTAGTGTCCTGCCCGGGACGTACCCGGTAAAGAGCCGGGTAGTCACCGTTAGGCCTTGGGCTCCTCGCTGCCCCAGCGTCCCAATGCGACGATTGCCTCGCGCAGGGCAAGTCCGCGATCGGTCAACGCATAGGCCCGGGTGTTGTGCCGGAGCGGCAGGCGCAGTAATACTCCGGCCGCTTCGAGCTCGCGCAGGCGGGTAGCGAGAATGTTTGTCGGTATTCCAAGGTCGCGCTGCAGGTCCCCGTAACGTTGCGGCCCGTCGAGCAGCCGCTCCACGATGAGCAGGGCCCACCGTGCTCCAACAAGTTCCAGCGCCCCGGCCAGATCGCTCACTCAGTCGTATCGGCGTCGGGCTTCATCCAAAACGGCGAGTAGTGGTATCCGTCAGGGTCATCAAACTGGCGCTGGTACATGAATGGGTAGTCGTCGGTGTCACCGATCCGCCCGCCGGCGGCACGGGCGCGCTCGACCAACTCGTCGACTGCTTCACGGCTGCCAAGGTCAAACGAGACCGTGACCTTCGAAGGCGTCCCGGGTCCGCCGATCAGTTCCTCGGAGCCGCCGACGCTGGCGTACATTTCGCGGCTGCCGAGCATGACGTATTGATCCGGCGCAATCGCGAAGCATGACACGCTGTGGTCCGACATCTCGGGGTTAAGGGTCCAGCCAAGGGCTGTGTAAAAGGCAGTTGCGCGCTCGACGTCTTCGACGGGGCAGGTGATGAAGAGGCTCATGCGCCCCATACTTGCAAAATGCAAGTAAGGCGTCAAGGGTGGAAGGGTCAATGCATGGGCGCAGCGGGGCTAGAATCAGCCAATGGGGCTCCTAACCTTCAGCATGAATGTCACTCTGGACGGTTGCATCGACCACCGGGAGGGCATCGCGGATGACGAAACTCATGCCTACTTCACCCGGCTTCTCGAGGAGAACGGCGCCATGCTCTGGGGCCGAACCACCTACGAATTATTGGAGGCCTACTGGCCTGCGGTCGCCCGGGGCGAAGTGGAAGCTCCCCCGGCCATCCGGGATTGGGCCGTCACGCTGGAAGGCAAACCGAAGTACGTCGTTTCGGCAACGCGGACAGACTTCCCATGGACCAACAGTCACCAACTGACCGGCGAACTACAAGGCGCCGTGCAGGAACTTAAGTATCGGACTCCCGACGGCGTGCTGGTCGGCAGCGGCAAACTCGCCACCGAGCTGGACCGGCTGGACCTGATAGATGAGTACAGATTCCTGCTCCAACCTATGATCACCGGCCACGGTCCAACCCTCTTCCAGGATGGATTGCCCGGCACCCGCCGCCTCGGATTGGTCTCGGCAGAGCCGCTCAGCAACGGAGTTGTCGCCCTGCACTACCGCCGGGCTGCTTAGGTTTACGCGCGACGGCGGCGGAAGGGTCGGCGGACAAGGGAAGGGGCGGCGTCGCAACCGTTTCCTCCGGTCGCACCCGTAACCTCGGGGGCGGCCGGCGCGAACTGGTGCGCACCGGGCGAAGAAAGGGTGCGTCGAGCGAGAACGGGAGCATCCGGCGCTAACGGGTGGGACGTGACAGAGGAACACCCCACAACCCGCGGGACGTGACAGAGGGACGCCCCAAAATGGGTGGGACGTGACAGAGGGACGCCCCGAAGCGGGTGGGAAGTGATAGAGGGACGCCCCAAGAGGCGCGGTAGACCTAACGGGAGCTGCCGGCCAGGAGCCCCCGGCGCTGCAGGAGGCGCTTCTCGATGGGCCCGAAGACCAGGAGCTCGATCAGGATTCCCACAAACAGGATCAGCAGGATCGCGGACATCACCACGGTCATATCGGACAACACCCGGCCCTGGTCCAGCAACGAGCCAAGCCCGAAGCCGATGGTGCCACCAACCGCGATGATCTCAGCGGCCATGAGGGAACGCCACGAGAACGCCCACCCCTGCTTCAAACCACCGATGTAGCCCGGGAGTGCAGCCGGAAGGACGATCTGCAATGCCATCTGCAGGCGGTTGGCACCCAGCACGGTTCCGACGCTGCGGTACTGCGGCGGGATCTGGTCCACACCGGAGATCAGCCCGTTGATGATGGACGGGATCGCGCCCATGAACACCACGAAGTACACCGTTGCGTCAGTGAGGCCGAACCAGATGATGGCTGCCGGAACCCACGCGACGGACGGCAGCACCTGCAGGCCGGAAATAAGGGGCCCGAAGGCACGGCGCAAAGGAGCTACCTGCGCAAGGATCAGTCCCACCGGAGTCGCAATGACAACCGAGATGAGGAATCCGACAACCCCGCGCTGCAACGACGTCCATACCGATTCCTGGAGCTTGCCGTCCCCCCACAGCGTGAGGAACTGGTTGAAGACGTCCACGGGACCGGGAACCAAGTCCCGCCGCTTGAGCTCCAGCGAAACGTAGAACTGCCAGGCGAGGATGAGGAACACGAGGGCAGCGACGGGAAGGAGGACGCGCTTCCAGTCGATTCCTGCCTTGCGGGAGGTGTCCGACTGGAGGTTGTCCAAGCCGGCTTCGAGATCCCGCAATTCCGAGGGGTTGCCCTTGAGGGACGGGGAGGTGATGTGGTTGGAATCGGTCACGGGGAGGGTCCGCTCTTCAGTGGTCTGGTTACTTGGCATGGCGGCGGATCTCCTCGCGAAGTCGTCGGGTGATGACGCCGGTCAGCTCCCCGGCCCGGCCGGCGTCGGTGCGGTGTTCTTCAGTGACGGCCCATTCAGCAACAACCCGGCCCGGCCGCGAGGACAGGAGAAGGACGCGCTGCCCCAGGCGTACGGCTTCGCGGACGTTGTGCGTGACGAAGATGATGGTGCGTCCGGTTTCCTTCCAGATGCGCTCCAGCTCGTCGTGGAGCAGGTCGCGGGTAATCGCATCGAGGGCGGCGAACGGCTCATCCATCAGCAATACCTGCCGGTCCTGGGCCAACGATCGCGCAAGCGCCACCCGCTGCCGCATGCCACCGGACAGCTCGTGCGGACGCTTGTCCCCGGCACCACCCAGGTGCACCAGTTCAAGGAGTTCGGTGGCACGTGCCCTCCGGCTGGCTTTGCTGGAGGACTTGTCCGCCAACTGCAGCGCAAGTTCGATGTTGCCGCGGGCGGTCAGCCAAGGGAACAGCGCCGAGTCCTGGAACATGAAGGCCGCGCCGTCACTGGGGACCTCCAAAGCGCCCGACGTCGGATGCTCCAGTCCCGCGATGATGTTCAGCAGGGTGGACTTGCCGCAGCCGGACGCACCAAGGAGGGCCACGAACTCACCCTGGGCGATGGTGGCGTTGACGTCGTCCAGGACGGGAGCCCCGTCACCGAAGCGTTTGCCCAGGTTCTCCAGTACGACTGGCATGGTC
This sequence comes from Paenarthrobacter ureafaciens, assembly GCF_004028095.1. Classification (NCBI taxonomy): domain Bacteria; kingdom Bacillati; phylum Actinomycetota; class Actinomycetes; order Micrococcales; family Micrococcaceae; genus Paenarthrobacter; species Paenarthrobacter ureafaciens. The sequence goes on from NZ_SBHM01000007.1 coordinate 231,693, forward strand.
CCGTCCTTCGTTGTTGCTGTGATGGATGTAGCTGAAGCCGGTCCGCTCCCTGCGTGCGGGAGCGGACCGGCCCGGGGGTGCTTAGTCTTGTCCGAGTCCGGCGGCGGAGGTTTTCTTGCCCTCCACCTCGTTCAGGGCGCGAAGATCAAAGATGCCGTTGATGTCGGCTTCCTTGGTGGTGCCGGCCTTGACGCCGTCATCGAGGAGCTTTTTGTACGTTCCGGCCAGCGGGTCGGTGGTGAACTTGATGTTCTGCAGGGCCCGGGTGATCACATTCGCCGGAAGCGGCTTGCCTGCAGTGTCCTTGAGCACGGCGTTGATGGTGGACGCCTTCTCCTCGGCCGAAGCGGAGTTCAGCCACTTCACGGACTCAACGTGGCCCTTCAACAAAGCCTTGACCGTCTCCGGGTGCTCAGCCGCGAACTTCTTGTTCACGATCAGGATGGTGGTGGTGAAGTCGCCCTTCTCCCACAGATCCTTCTCATCAACCAAGACCTTCGCTCCGGCTTCGAGCACCAGGCGGGACGCCCACGGCTCAGGCAACCACGCGCCGTCGAGCTTTCCATCCTGGAAGAGCTTCAGCGACTGGGCGTTCTCGGTGGGGTTGATGTTGACGTCGCCGCTGCCGTCGGTGTTGGTCTTGAAGCCCTGTTCCAGCAACCAGGCGCGCAATGCGACGTCCTGGGTCCCGCCAAGCTGCGGAGATGCAAGGACCTTGCCCTTGAGGTCGGCGGCGGAGTTGATTTCCGGTTTGACCACCAGCTGCGCGCCACCGGAGGCGGCGCCCGCGATGATGCTGACGGATTCGCCGTTGCTCTTCACGAACGAGTTGATGGCGGGGTTCGGTCCGATGTAGGTGGCATCGATCGCACCCGCGTTGAGTGCCTCGATGGCTGCGGGGCCTGCGTTGAAGACTTGGGTGCTGAGCTTGGTCTCTCCGAGTTCCTTGGCGATGATGCCCTTGCTGGTACCTACCAGTGCCGGGGCGTGGGTGACGTTGCTGAAGTAGCCGAGCTTAAGTTCTGCGGCGGGCGTCGCGGAGGGAACGGGTGCGGCCTGGTTGTTGTTCGAAACAACGGATGCCACGGCAGCACCTGCGCCGATCAGCAGGACGAGGCCGGCAGCCAATCCGATTTCCAGCACACGGCGGCGCTTGGCTTTGGGCTGCTTCTGTCCCGCAACAATGCGTTTGGTGCCGGACGTCGGTTTCTGTGACTCAGGGGTATTAGCCATTGGGTGGGGTCCTTGAAAGTTTGGGGATGCGGTTCGGGGCGAAGATCGGGCCCCTAACATCGCCCGTCGAAGGCAAGGAAGGACCGTTCCGAAGTGGTCATGAGTTCACAGTAGGGACAGTGATATTTCCGCTTCAATCCCGTAGAAATCAAGGTTCATGAAGGTTCACGTGACGTCATATTGGCGGCAAGGCGTGCGATGTCGCGCGGGGTTGTGCGGCAGCACCCACCTATGAGACGGGCCCCCTGTTCCCGCCAGTCAGATACGTTGCCGGCCAAGGTCCACGTCTGGGCACCGCCCGCAGCCGGCCCCCAGGTTTTGGTGACGGCGTCATAAACCTCGCCCGAATTCGGGTACGCCACCAGCGGGGAACCCGTTGCTTTCCGAAGGGTTCCGAGTGCGGCCGTCACCAGGTCCAGCGGTACGCAGTTAAGTCCGACGGCGGCAACGCGCGGTTCCGCGCGGAGCAGCGCAGCGACATCCGCAAGGGGCGTTCCGTCACTGATGCGGGCACTGTCCCGCAGCGTGAACGTAAACCAGGCTTCGACGTCGAACTCCACCACCAAGTCCAGCAGCGCCTCAGCCTCGGCGAACGACGGCAGCGTCTCGCACGCCAGGAAATCCACCCCGGCTTCAACCAGGGCAGCGATCCGTGCCCGGTGAAAATCCCGGAATTCCGCGGCGGAGAGCGTGTAATCGCCGCGGTACTCCGAACCATCGGCCAGATAGGCACCGTAGGGTCCCACCGAGCCGGCGACCAACAATGGGCGTGACCCGGGGTTGGCTGCGAAGTACTCCTGCCGGGCTTCATCGGCCAGTCGGACGCTCCGCGAAACGAGTTCGATTGATTCCTCCACCGACAAACCCCGCTGGGCAAACCCTTGTGGCGTCGCCTGGTAGCTGGCCGTGATTGCCACGGAGGCACCGGCGTCGAAGTAATCGCGGTGGACCTGCTTGATCAGGTGGGGCTGTTCGAACAGGACCTTCGCGGACCAGAGCGCGTCCTCCAGGTCGCAGCCGTGGGCCTCCAACTCGGTGGCCAGGGCACCGTCCAGGATCAGGTCCCCACCGGCTGCCAAAAGCGTGCTGAGGGTGGTGTTTTCCGGCATGCGTACTCCTGCAATAGAAAACCGCAGCTTGTCCGGGGACTCCCGCCGTACGGCGTGGGGTTCCGCGAACAAGCTGCGGTTTTGTGACTGTGTGTGTCCCTAGATGACGTAACGTTCGTCTTCGTGGTCGCCCGGGTGGTCCTTGACCAGGCCGGCGGCAAGCGTGTTGCCGTCGATGGGGTCGATCACCAGGAACGCGCCCGTGCGCCTGTGGTGGAGGTAGTTCTCCAACGGCAGCGCAGCGGCGAGACGCAACTGGGCGTGGCCGATGTCGTTGAGTTCCAGGCTCGACGCCGGTTCCACCTTGAACGTGGCGAGGTCCAGCTTCCCGGACACCGTGCGGACCAAGGCCTGCACCGTGCGGGTGCCGTGCTTGACGAGGACCTTCTGGCCTTCGCGCAGCGGCTTGGGCGAGAGCCAGCACAGGGACGAGTAGAGATCTGCGGAGGCTTCGCGGACCGTGCCTGCCGCGGCGATGGTGTCACCGCGGGCGACGTCCAGTTCGTCGGCCAGGCGAAGGGCGACGGACTGCGGGGCGGCTGCTTCTTCCAAGGACCGGCCGGCAAAGTCGATCCCCACAACCGTGGTGGTCCGCGGTTCGTGGCCGGGGGTCAGTACGGTGACTTCGTCGCCCACCTTGACCGAACCTTCGGTGATCTGGCCGGCGTAGGCACGGTAGTCCCGGTATGCCTCGACGTCCAAGCCGGCAGCTACGGCGTCCGGTGCCAGCGCACCCTGCGGCCGGATGACCAGCTGCACGGGGAAGCGGAAACTCTCCAGTTCGGCTTCGAGTTCATCGGCGGCAGGAAGGGTCTCGAGGACTTCCAGCAACGCAGGTCCGTTGTACCAGGGCGTGCGCTCCGAGCGGTCCACGACGTTGTCGCCGTCGAGGGCAGAGACGGGCACCACGAGCAGGTCGGAGACGCCATCGGAACCAAGGCCAAGTTCCTGGGCTACCTTGCGGACGTCGGCCTCTATGTCGCGGAACACCTGCTCGCTGAAGTCCACGAGGTCGATCTTGTTGACGGCGACGATCACGTGCGCCACGCGCAGCAACTGCAGCACGGACAGGTGCCGGCGGGTCTGCTCCAGGACACCCTTGCGGGCATCGATGAGTACGACGACGGCATCCGCAGTGGACGCGCCCGTCACCGTGTTCTTGGTGTACTGAACGTGGCCGGGGCAGTCCGCGAGGATGAAGCTGCGGCGGTCAGTGGCGAAGTAGCGGTAGGCAACGTCGATGGTGATGCCCTGCTCACGCTCGGCACGCAGGCCGTCCGTCAGGAGGGCCAGGTCGATGCCGCCCTTGTCGCCGCCGAAGCCGCGGTCCGCGGAGGTGCGGGCAACGGCGTCGAGCTGGTCGGCAAGGATCGCCTTGGAATCGTGGAGGAGGCGGCCCACCAAAGTGGACTTGCCGTCGTCGACCGATCCGGCAGTGGCGAAACGGAAGAGCGTTGACGGCAGTGGAGCGGACTCCAGGCCGTCTGTGGCGGCGATGAGGGATGCTGTTTCGGTGCTCATTTAGAAGTAGCCGTCCTTCTTGCGGTCTTCCATGGCTGCCTCGGAGATGCGGTCATCTGCGCGGGTGGCGCCACGTTCGGTCAGGGTGGAGGCAGCGACTTCAACAACGACGTCGGCCACGGTGAACGCGTCGGACTCGACGGCACCTGTGCAGGACATGTCGCCCACCGTGCGGTAACGGACCGTCTTGGTGATGACTTCCTCGTGCGGGAGCGGCTGGGAAACTTCACCGACTGCACGCCACATGCCATCGCGGGCGAAGACCTCGCGCTCGTGGGCGTAGTACAGGCCGGGGAGCTCGATGTTCTCGCGCTCGATGTAGCGCCAGATGTCCAGTTCAGTCCAGTTGCTGATGGGGAACGCGCGCACGTGCTGGCCCACGGTGTGGCGGCCGTTGTACAGGTTCCACAGCTCGGGACGCTGGTTGCGCGGATCCCACTGGCCGAACTCGTCGCGAAGGCTCAGGATGCGTTCCTTGGCCCGGGCCTTGTCCTCGTCGCGGCGTCCGCCACCGAAGACGGCGTCGAACTTGTTCTTCTGGATCGCGTCCAGCAACGGAACGGTCTGCAGCGGGTTGCGGGTTCCATCAGCACGCTCGGCCAATTCGCCGCGGTCAATGAACTCCTGCACGGAACCGACCACGAGCTTCAGGCCCAGGCGCTCCACGGTACGGTCGCGGAAGTCGAGGACCTCCGGGAAGTTGTGGCCCGTGTCCACGTGCAGCACGGGGAAAGGTACCTTGCCGGGCCAGAACGCCTTGGTAGCCAGGTGCAGCATCACCACGGAGTCCTTGCCACCGGAGAACAGCAGGGCGGGCTTCTCGAACTCGGCAACAACTTCACGGATGATGTGAATGGCCTCGGACTCGAGGGTGTCCAAAGACGAAAGGCGAGCCGACCGCTGAGCCGAAGCAGCAGATGCCGCCCCGGGAGTGGCATCGGGCCTGTCGAAGCTGGACGCAATGCTGCTTGCAGCATTGTCGTCCAGCGAAGGGGCGGGGGCGGCATCTGCTGCGTAGGCGTCCGTTGTGATTTGGGTGCTCATGTGTGTAGTCCGCATTCTGTCTTGTCGGATCCGGCCCAGCGGCCGGCGCGGGGGTCTTCGCCCGGGGCCACTTTGCGGGTGCAGGGCTGGCAGCCGATGGACGGGTAGCCCTGGCTCAGGAGGGGGTTGACGGGAAGGATGTTGTCCTCGGAGTACTCCACCAACTGGTCGAAGCTCCAGTCGACCATCGGGTTCACCTTGACCAGGCCGAAGCCTTCGTCCCAGGTGACCACCGGGGTGTTGGTGCGGGTGGGTCCTTCGTCGCGGCGGACACCGGTGAACCACACTTCGTAGCCTGCCAACGAACGGCGGAGGGGCTGGACCTTGCGGAGCGAGCAGCACTGGCCGGGATCGCGGGCGAAGAGGTCCTTGCCAAGCAAAGTGTCCTGCTCTTCCACGGTGTGTTCCGGGAGCACGTCCACCACGTTGACGCGGAGGTTGGCAGCAACCTCGGCCCGGGTCTGGTAGGTCTCCTTGAAGTGGTAGCCGGTCTCCAGGAACAAGACGTCGACGCCGGGCAGCTGGTCTGCGACCAAAGCCGGAAGTACGGCGTCGGCCATGGAGCAGGCAACCGTGATGGCCGGCAGCTCGAAGTTCCGCGCAACCCAGGCGATGACGTCGGCAGATGAAGGGTTCCAACCAAGCTCTGCGGCGCCGGCTTCGGCCAGTGCCTTGAGCTCTTCGTTGGAGCGCTTGAGGGCCAAGGTCATTGCAGGTCTCCTTCGTCGGCGGAGTGGGCCCACTCGGCGAAGGTCTGGCCCTCGGCGCCGACGGCGACGAACTTACGGACCACACGCTCCACGTAGTCGGGCAGGTCATCGACCGTGACCTTGAGGCCGCGGACGGTACGGCCCAGACCGGCTTCCTCACGCTCGTTGTTGGCCAGCCCGCCACCGAGGTGGACCTGGAAACCCGGGGTGGGGTCGCCGTCGGGCGTTGGCAGCATCATGCCCTTGAGGCCGATGTCAGCGGTCTGGATGCGGGCGCACGAGTTCGGGCAGCCGTTGATGTGGAGGGACAGGGCCTGCGGCAGCTGCTTGGTCTCCACGAGGTCGGCCAGGCGGCGTTCCAGCTCGGCGATGGCGGTAGCGGCGGTGACCTTGGTTTCCACGATGGCCAGCTTGCAGAACTCGATGCCCGTGCAGGCGATGGTGCCGCGGCGGAACACGGAGGGACGCGCGGAGAGGCCCAGTGTGTCCAGTTCGGCGATCAGCGGCTCCACCTGCTCCTTGGTGACGTCCAGGATCACCAGCTTCTGGTGCGGGGTGGTGCGCAAGCGGTTCGTGCCGTGCTGCTCCAGGGTGTCAGCCAGCTTCACCAACGATTCACCGGACATGCGGCCAACCGTGGGCGTGACGCCGATGAAGAACTTTCCGTCCTTCTGCTCGTGTACGCCGATGTGGTCGCCGGGTGCGCTCGGCTTGGGCGCAGCCGGGCCGTCCGGGAGCTTGAAGCCGAGGTATTCGTCTTCGAGGATCTGGCGGAACTTGGCAGGGCCCCAGTCATTCAGGAGGAACTTCAGGCGGGCCTTGGTGCGCATGCGGCGGTAGCCGTAGTCACGGAAGATGCTGGTGACGCCCAGCCACACTTCGGCTGCAACGTCAGCAGAAACGAACACCCCCAAGCGCTCAGCCAGGCGCGGGTTGGTGGACAGGCCGCCGCCAACCCAGAGGTCGTAACCGGCGCCCAGCTCGGGGTGGACGACGCCAACCAGGGCGAAGTCGTTGATCTCGTGCACCACATCCTGGGACGGGTGCCCCGTGATGGCTGTCTTGTATTTGCGCGGCAGGTTGGCCAGTTCCGGGTCGCCGATGAAGCGCTCGGAGAGTTCGTGGATCAGCGGCGTGGGGTCGATGATCTCGTCCTTGGCAATTCCCGCGACGGGGGAACCCAGGATGACGCGGGGAACGTCGCCGCAAGCCTCGGTGGTGGAAAGGCCAACGGACTCCAGGCGGCGCCAGATTTCCGGGACGTCCTCCACGCGGATCCAGTGGAGCTGGATGTTCTGGCGGTCAGTGAGATCGGCCGAGCCGCGGGCAAAGTCCACGGAGATCTGGCCGATGATGCGCAGTTGCTCGGTTGTCAGGGCACCGCCGTCGATGCGCACGCGCAACATGAAGTACTTGTCTTCGAGCTCGTGCGGTTCCAGCGTTGCCGTCTTGCCGCCGTCGATCCCGGGCTTGCGCTGCGTGTAGAGGCCCCACCAACGGAAGCGGCCGTGGAGGTCCGTGCCGTCGATCGAGTCGAAGCCTTCTTTGGCGTAGACAGACTCAATGCGCTCACGGACGTTCAGCCCGTTGTCTTCCTGCTTCCAGGTTTCGTTGGCGTTGAGGGGCGTGGTGCCGTCAACCTTCCACTGGCCGTGGGGCTTTGCGGCAGGGCGGGAGCGTGCCGGGCGCTTGGCGGTGTCCGTGGGCGCACCGACTACAGCTGTATCTGTCATATTTCGAGGTTAGGGGTGGCCCGATTTCGCCAGCAAAGGTCGGGAAATGTTGAGTCACCTAAGGAAACACTTCGTCATGAACACCGCTGCGGCCTTGTCCAGGCGGTCTTCCTGTGCAGGTTCGTGCTGCCCGCCGCGGGAGGGCTTCAGCGGTCTGCCAGCACCGCGTCGTACCGTTCCAAAGCAATCTCGGCCAGAACCGGCGACGGCAGCAAAGGAGCAGTCACAACATCGGCGCCGGCCTTGAACAACTGGTCGTGGAAATACCCGGTTGCCAGCAAGTAGGACGCGATGAAGACCCGGCCACCGTCCTGCGCGAGTTCGGCACGCAAGGAGGCGACGCCGTCGGGCACGTTCGGTTCTGCGCTGGCACCATAGGCAACCCGGACTTTGTTCGGCAGCAGTTCAGCCAGCAGGCGCGCCTGCTCTTCCGAGTCCACCGACCCGTCCGGAAGTGACGATCCAGCGGCAGCCAGCAGGACGCCGTCGTTGTCCTGCAGGCCCGCAGCGCGCAGGTGCTTGGCCAACAGTTCGGCGAGCCGGGGGTCCGGACCCAGCGGCCTGGCGGCCACTACTTCGGGACGGCTCTTGATCGCCTTGGGGACGTCCACCTTGATATGGAAACCGGTGGACAGCAGAAGAGGCACGACGACGGCGGCCGCCCCCTCGGGCATGCCCTCCACCACCCCGGACAGCTCCGGTTCCTGGACGTCGACGTACGCCTCAAGGACCTGCAGCCCCGGACGGAGTTCCCCGATTTCAGCCATGACATTGCGGATGGCTGCCTGCCCTTCTGAGTTGCGGGTTCCATGGGCACAGGCGATCAAGACGGGGCTGTTCATGGGAGCTAGCGTAACGTTGAGCCAGCACCTGTTGAGAAGCCCGCTCAAGAAAGAACCCGTTCAGTTGATTCCCATTGACATTGTTCTTCTCTGGCTCGACCTCGTGGGCGTGTTCTTCTTCGCCGTCTCCGGTTCCTTGCTGGCGGCGCGGAAACAGTTCGACGTGCTCGGTTCGGTGTTGCTCGCGTCCATCGCGGCCCTGGGCGGCGGCGTGATCCGCGACGTCATCCTCAACACCGCTCCCCCTGTCGCTTTCACCAACCCCGCCTACCTGGCCCCGCCCCTCCTGGCTGCCGGGCTGGTCTATTTCCTTTTCTCCTCGGTCCAACGCTTCACGTCCCTGCTGATACTGTTCGACGCCGCAGGGTTGGGTTTGTTCTGCATCACCGGAACTTTGAAAGCCATCACTGCGGGCATGAACCCGGTGACCTGCATCCTCCTGGGCGTGACCACTGCCGTCGGCGGCGGGCTTCTGCGGGACATCACGGCCAACGAGATCCCCACCCTGTTCGACAACCGCGATATCTACGCCTTGCCGGCGTTCGTCGGGGCTGGTTTGACCACCCTGGCTTGGCACCTCGGCGTCTTTAGCGGACTGATCGCCGGTGTAATCGCCGCCGTCGTTTTTGCCTTCCGCGTGACGGCCTGGCGACGCGGCTGGTACGTACCCTTGGCGGTCCGCGGATGGCACCGCGCGGGGGCTGGATCCGGCGGAAATTCCGTGCTCCGGGATTAGCTAGGATGGGAGCATGACTGACATGTTCCTCGAGAAGTTCCGCGCGCTGGTCCCAAAGTATCTCGAGGATGAATGGCAGGAAGAAGACGGCCTGACGCCTGAGGAACTGGACGACGCCCTGTCCGAGCACTCCTTCACCATCCCCCTGGTTCTCCGCGAGTTCTACCTTGCTTTGGGTGGCTGCGAGGACCTCATGGAGGCCTACCACTACTTCTGGGACCCGGAGGAGCTGGAAGTTGATGACGAGGGCTTCCTCATGTTCCTTGAGGACGAGGACGAACAATTCACCTGGGGCTTCCGCGTGGCGGACCTCGGCATCCCGGACCCCATCGTCTACCGCCGCAACAACGCCCGCGGCCAGTGGAAGAGCGAAGAAGGTACCTTCTCCGAGTTCGTCTTCGACATGTTCGATTGGGCCTTCAACGACGAAGACTAGGGCTTCCCAGCGTCCTTTGCCCCCGGCCTCCGGCCCCGCGCAGCCTTTGTGGTTGGCGGGGGCCGTTTTGGTTTGGCTTTGCTTGGGGTTGCCGGTTTGCCGGGTGCGGGGGCGGCGTGCCGTCACGACCCACTTTGAGCCTCGATGCCCGGCGACACGCCGTCCCAAGCGGGTTTCCGGGAGCTCGCCGTTCCAAAGTTGGTGGTTGCGGCACGCGGTCGGGGCCTTATTGTGGGGCCTGGAGTCTGGTTTCAATCACGACGGCGGCGGCCCGGCTATGTAACGGAACGGTCCGAAGCGACCTGCCGCCACGACCCACTTTGAGCCGCGAAACCCGGCGACATGCCGCTGCAGGCCGGTTTCCGGGAGCTTGCCGTTCCAAAGTTGGTGGTGACGGCACGGCGTCGGGGCCTTATTGTGGGGCCTGGCGTCTGGTTTTTGATCACGACGGCGGCGGCCCGGCTATGTAACGGAACGGTCCGAAGCGACCTGCCGCCACGACCCACTTTGAGCCGCGAAACCCGGCGACATGCCGTCCTAGGCGGGTTTCGAGCAGCTTGCCGTTCCAAAGTTGGTGGTGACGGCACGGCGTCGGGGCCTTATTGTTGGGCCCCTGGCGCCCTGGCGGCCGGTGTCAATCACGACGGCGGCGGCCCGGCTATGTAGCGGAAGGGGCCGAAGCGACCTGCTTCCCTGTTCGCCAGCACCTCAAGGACTTCGTCCACCATCCGCCGCGGGTGATAGACCACGTCCGCATAGTAATAGTGCAAGCTCAGTCGTCCGCCCCGGATGGAGGCGTTGTCCCGGTAATGGTCCTTTTTGACCTGTTTCGCCTCGAAGTGTGTTTCGCCATCCAATTCGACGATCAGGCAATCCTCGATCAAGCAGTCAACTTCACCCACGCCCGGGACATCCGCGTGCATCTGAACCTTAAGGCCGGCCCGTGTGAAGTGCGTGTGGGCCAGCACTTCCAGAAGTGAGTCGGCCCTTGGCAGGACCAGATCAACTATGGCCCTCAGCCGTCCGTTTCTATTGCCAGGCAGTTTGCTCCGAAGAAAGTCCGGGCCCAGCAGGGCCTGGCTGACAGCAGCCTGCATCATGACCAGTGCTTCGAGTTCGGGCCTGCACCTCAGGGCATGGAGCAGTACATCGGCAACCCCGGCCACCGGCAAGTAGGGATGATCAGGATGTATGCACTCGCCGTGGTGAACTATGCGCCGCCGGGCCAACCCCGTGCCGCAGCTGAGATGGAGGTCCGCGACATCATGCAGGGTCCAGAGCCCGTAGAAGCGGGCCGCCGAAACACACGTCAGCATCCCGTTGGCACGGAACGCGGCCACAATGTCCGGATCGGCGCCCTTGGACACGTACACGCCGCGATGCAGTCTGGCGATCCGGCCTGATCCTACTGCCTTGGCCAAGGCTCGGCGGCTGAAGCCAGCGGTGTAAAGGGTCTTGGTAGTCGCAGCCCCATGACGGCTGCGGAGAAAATCAACGATGTCCATATGGCCATGGTTAGGTCCGCAGAAGGAGCCCGGTGGGCACAAAGCGGGCTATGTGGATAACCCTCCCGGGCCTCCACGACCCGCATTGCGGGCTGCCGCACCCACTTTGCCGGAGCACTACGACCTGCATTGCGGGGATTTGGGGACCAGTACCCCTCCAATGACGGCGTGTCAGCTGTTTGGGGCGGCAAAGTGGGGTGGTGGCGGCACGCAGTCGGGACCCTGAGTTTGGGATCTGTAAATCGCTGCACACCAGGGAAAAAATCATTGACCATCCAAGTTGCAAATATGACAGGGTTGTCATAAGCTATTCACGGATCCACTAAATGCCTCCGGTGGGTCTGATGCGAACGGAGATTGTGGTCCCGGTTCGGTGCAGCGTATGACTCGTAACGCTGCAGCGAGCCGGGGCCATTCCGTTTAAGAGCCCAGCAATCCGACTCGGAATCCAGCAGTCCGATGGGGAGCTCAGCAATCCGATGGGGAGCACAATGTTCCGAAGGATGCGTACCGCCACCACCCACATTGAGGGTTATAGGACAAAACGTGTGTAAATCCCGGGCGTGTTAGGTGCGTCCTGCCCAGCCGGTGCGGTGCCAGAGGCCTTCGTCTGGGCTGAGGCCGGTGCTGTAGAGCTCTGGGCCTGGTTCTTGTTCCTGCAGGGTCTGGGTTGTTCTCTTGGCTGGTCGGTAGTAACTCGTTTCGATGAGCGCGGCCGGTGGGCGGGGTTGCTCGCTGTGTAGGTAGAGGTACCACTCGATCGCTCGCTTTTGGTGTTCCTCGCCCATGCCGCGGTGAGTCCGCAGGATCAGCCGGAGTTGGGCGTTGGTGCCGCCTTCGATCCTGTTCGTTGTCGAGGCGATGTCCAGCCCGTTGTATTCACGGCTCAGGTAGGTGAAGAGCGTGCCGGCCTGGCCGAGGCGTTCGAGCAGCCGGTAGGCCTTCCGGAGCCTGTCGTGGGTGTACCACCAGGCCTGATTCGATCGGACCCATCCCGGAGCAACGGCCGTCGCGGCGCGGTAGGTGCGGGCTTTGACCAGGGCCCCGTGTTCCTGGTGCCAGGCATTGAGCCCTGCCAGCCATGCTGCTGCTTCGGCCGGGGCGTTGATCCGTGTCAGCGCCCGTCCTAGCCGCAGCAATGCCCTGCCTGCCTCTGTTCTGGGCCGGCTGGTCAGGTAGGTGCGGACGTTCCGCTGGACATGGACCAGGCAGCGTTGGACCGCGGTTTCGGACCAGCACTCCGACAGGGCAGCGGCGATCCCGGACCCGCCGTCGGTGATCACCACCCGTGGTGCCGGGAACCGTTGCAGCAACGCCGCCCACGCGGTCTTCTTCTCGGTGTCACACCACTGCCAGCCCAGCACATGTTCCCCGGCAACAGCGATCAAACAGCACCACGAGCCGACGTAGATCCCATCGACCTGGATCTGGTCATGGACCTCACCGGTGGCAGGGATCCGCGGGACGATGTTCCAGCACCAGGCAGTGCGCCGACGGAAGGACCGGGCCGTGCCAAACGAGGCAGCAGCGGCCTGGCCGGTGGTGCCCATCAACCAGCCAAGGAACGCTTCCAACTCGGCCCTGCGACTGACATCCGGGCGTTCACCAGAGCGGCTCGACCCGCAGTTCAGGCACCGGTAGCGTTGTTTGCCCGCTGACGTTTTCCCGTTCCGAACCAGCGTTTGGCCACACACCAAACATTTCCCAGATATGCAAGCACCCCAGCCACACTAAGCTCCAAAAGCTTAGCTACCCCGAATTTCGCCCGCCGATACTGAGAAGCAAGCCCCTCCGTTACACACGTTTTGTCCTATAACCCCACATTGAAGCCGCCAAGGTAGGACACGCCGCATAAACGGGGCCTAGCATTCCTATCTGCAACCAAAGTTGGTCGTGGCGGCCCGCCCCACCCCAGCCCACCCCAGCCAGCCGGCCCAGCCCGTCCACACCCACCCCGGCGCGGCCCGCCCAGCACAAAACCGGCTACACCTCCAAGCAAGCAACCCAACCGGCACCCGGCACCGGCACCCCCGCCAACAAAAAAGCAGGCACCCTCCCCCATAAGGGTCAGGTGCCTGCCGGGAACACTAATAACCTAGCTGCTACGGTCCACCACGGCGTGTGCAAAGTTGGTCAGGGACGCCTTCACAACGCCCTCCGGCAGCGGCGCCAAGGCGGCGATGGCCTGGTCGGACCAGTCGCGGGCGATCTTCCAGGACTCCGCAGTGACAGGGTGTTCGCGCAGTCCGGCAACGGCGTCAGCCAAGGCGGCGTCGGAAGTCAGGTCTCCGTCCACCAGTTCCAGCAGGGCGCTGGCCGAGGCATCGCCGGCTGCAGCATCACGACGCAGCAGCAGGACGGGCAGCGTAGGCACGCCTTCGCGGAGGTCGGTGCCCGGGGACTTGCCGGACTTTACCTTCACGCCGGTGACATCGATGACGTCGTCGGCCAGCTGGAAGGCAACGCCCACCTTTTCGCCGTATTCCACCAGCACATCTTCAAACGCAGCGTCAGCGCCGGCGAAGATCGCGCCCAGCTGCCCCGAAGCGGCAACCAGCGAGCCGGTTTTGTCTGCGATGACGGAGAGGTAATGCTCGACGGCGTCCTCGTCCTCGCGGGGACCAACGGTTTCATGCAGCTGGCCGAGGCACAGGCGTTCGAAGGTACGGGCCTGGATACCAAGCGCACGCGAACCCAGCTCGGAAACCAGGATCGATGCACGGGCGAAGATGAGGTCGCCGGTGAGGATGGCCACGGAGTTGCCCCATACCTCGTGGGCCGTGGGGGCACCGCGCCGGAAGGGTGCGGAGTCCATGACGTCGTCGTGGTACAGGGTGGCCAGGTGGGTCAGTTCAACTACGACGGCGGCCTGGACCACCTCGGGGCGTGAAGCGTCGCCGAGGTGGGCACACAGGAGAGTCAACAGGGGACGGATGCGCTTGCCGCCTGCTTCCACCAGGTGCCGCGACGTCGCGTCAGCCAGGGGATCGGAATTGGAGATGGCCTCGCGAAGCTTCTTCTCAACCCGGGCAAGGTTGGTGGTGATGGCGGGCCCCAGCTCGGGATCACCTGCGATGGCGGCAAATCCTGCGGGCAGCTGGAGTCCGGTGGCGATCGCGGTGGTGTTGGGAGCAGGCTCTTGGGGGTCCGGCAGGCCGTGCCCGGCGTGGGTCCAGCTGTGTTCGGCAGAGTTCGTCACGGATTAACCCTAACTAGTTGGTGCGGAAACCGCGGTGTCAGACCCTGCCGCCGTCAAAGACCGGCCGGAGGATGTATTGGATGTCGGCGGAACAAGCATTTCGAGGACCCGGATCACACGGTCCTCAAAACCCTTGGCCGACGAATCAGTCAGGTTTGCCAGCAGGCGAACCACAAAGCGCATCAGCACCGGGATGGGCATGCCCGTGCGCAGGGCCAGCTTCATCACGGCAGGCTTGCCGATCAGGAAGGCAAACGCCCTTCCGAGCGTGAAGTGCGAACCCCACTGGTCCCGGACGTAGTCCGCGTACCGCGACAGGTGCGCGTCGGCGTCGTCCGTTGTCCACCCGGCGGAAGCGGAACGCGCGGTGGCGTCGACAATAAACTCCGCAGCGAACCGCGCCGATTCCATGGCGTAGGAAATGCCCTCACCGTTAAAGGGGGAAACCATTCCGCCGGCGTCCCCGAGCAGGAGTATGCCGGGCGAGTAGTGGGGTGTGCGGTTGAAGCCCATGGGCAGCGCGGCACCGCGGATCTCCCCCACTTGGTTCTCCGGGGTGAAGCCCCACTCGGCAGGCATGCCGGCGGTCCACTCGCGCAGGACCTGCTTGTAGTCGAGCTTGCCGAATTCCTTGGACGAATTCAGGATCCCAAGGCCCACATTGGACGTGCCGTCGCCGACGCCGAAGACCCAGCCGTACCCGGGCAGCGGCTTTCCGGACTTGCCGGGCAGCTCCAGCCACCCTTCCATCCAGTCGTCGTCATGGCGCGGCGAGGTGAAGTAGGTGCGCACGGCCACGCCCAAGGGCCGGTCGTCGCGCTTGTGCATTCCAAGGGACACTGCGGTCCGCGTCGAGTTGCCGTCCGCGGCCAGTACGACGTCGGCAAGGAAGTCGCGCGTCTCCCCCGTCTTCCGTCCGGACTCGTCCAGGATGGCGGCGCGCGCGCCGATGACCCGGCCGTCGTCGTCCTGCAGTGCGCTGGTGACGCTGTGGCGTTCAAGCACGACGGCGCCCGCGGACTCAGCGTGCCGGGCGAGGGACTCGTCGAAGCCCAGCCGGGTACGGATCAGGCCGTAGGTGGGGAAATCGGAGACCTCGGGCCAGGGCAGCTCGATGGTGCGGCCGCCTGCAATGAGTCGAAGGCCGTTGTTCCGCCGCCAACCGGCGTCCTCGGAATGCGGGAGTCCCAGCTTCTGGATCTCACGGACAGCGCGCGGCGTGAGTCCGTCGCCGCACACCTTTTCCCGGGGGAAGGCCGTTTTTTCGAGCACCGTGACGTCGATGCCTGCCTGGGCGAGGTAATACGCGGCGGTGGATCCGGCGGGACCCGCGCCAACTATGAGTACTTTCACGTTGTCCTAAATCAGCAACTTAGCCGGACTGTGCGCCTGTACGGCGGGGCTTGATCTGGCGGCGCAGCTTCGCGACAGGCACGCTTTCCCGGTGCTCCGCCGGCTTCTGCGCGCGGTGCACGGCCACGATGCCGCCACTGAGGTTGCGGTAGGTGATGTTCGTCCAGCCGGCGTCGGCGAGCCACTGGGCCAGGTGGTCCTGGTCCGGCCAGGCGCGAATGGACTCGGCCAGGTACACGTAGGCGTCCGGGTTGGAGGAGACCTTGGTGGCGATCGCCGGCAGGGCGCGCATGAGGTATTCGGTGTACATGGTGCGCCACAGCGGAATGACCGGCTGGGAGAACTCGGCGATGACCAGGCGGCCGCCGGGCTTGGTGACCCTGAGCATCTCTTCCAAGGCCTTGCGCGGCTCCACGACATTGCGCAGGCCAAAGGAAATGGTGGAGGCGTCAAAGCTGTTGTCCGCGAACGGGAGGTTGGTGGCATCCCCGGCGATGAAGTCGATATCCGGGCGGCGGCGCTTGCCTACTTTGAGCATCCCCAGGGAGAAGTCGCAGGCGACGACGTCCACGCCGGCGTCCGCGTAGGGCTCGCTTGAGGTGCCCGTTCCAGCCGCGAGGTCCAGGACGCGCTGGCCTGCCTTGACGTCCATGGCATCCACCACGATCCGGCGCCACCGACGGGTCTGCCCCATGGAGAGGACATCATTGACGACGTCGTATTTTGGGGCGACATCATCAAACATCGTCGCAACTTCGTCCGGACGCTTTTCCAAGGATGCTCGGTTCACCCTGCAATTGTCTCAGACATTCCGCGGAGTTTGCTGCGCTGTAGAAGACGGCGCGGGTTCAGCTTGCGGCCGGGAGTACTGTAGTTCCATCATGACCAGCACTCTGCGTACTTTGACAGTCCCCCTCGATGTTGATTCATCCTCAGGGGGGCTGCCGTCGTTTTTGGTGCGCGATGACGTGCTTTGCTGGTCACGCCGCGAGGCCGGGTTGGTGGGCTATGGCGAGCTGACCCGGTTCAGCGCCACCGGCCCTGACCGTTTCCTCGAGGCCGATATGTGGTGGCGGCATCTGATTCTTGAGGCCGATATCACAGACCAGGTGGAGCTTCCTGGTACGGGTCCGGTCGCCTTCGGCTCGTTCGCTTTCTCCAAGACGTCTCCGCACGTTTCGCGCCTCATCCTCCCCGAACTTGTGGTCGGCATGCGTGACGGCCGGGCCTGGGCCACGCAGCTGACGTTCGACGACGCCCCGCTCACCGAGGCGGGCGTGCTGGCGGCCCTGGAACGCTGGCTGTCCGACGCCAGCGGTGACGAGCCCGCCGCGGGAGGGTCCGACGTCGGGCCCTCGCCTGAGGTTGCTGCGCTCAACGGTTCGCGGGGCTCGCTTGGCCGCGGTTCCTTGAGCGAGACCGCGTGGATGGAGGCCGTCACCAACGGCGTGGAGGAAATTCGCGCCGGTAAGCTGGAGAAGCTGGTGTTGGCGCGCGACGTTGTTGCGAACTTGCCGGAAGGCGTCAGCGCAGCTGAGGTGCTTCGCCAGCTCGCGGCCAGGTACCGGGAATGCTGGACGTACGGCGTTGACGGTTTGGTGGGGGCGACGCCGGAGATGTTGATCCAGGTGGAGGGCCGCACCGCCCAGGCCCGCGTACTTGCCGGAACCCTGGACCGTCGGGATGCCGAGGGCGTTGAGGGCTCCCCCATGGAGTACGCCGAGCGCGTCCTGGCCGGTTCCGAGAAGCAGCGGCACGAGCACGAGATTGCCATTGATTCCCTGACCCGGCAGCTGGCACCCTTTTCCGAGGCCATGAACTCCCACAGCGAGCCGTTCATCCTGGAGCTGCCCAACGTGTGGCACCTGGCCTCGGACGTGAAGGCGGAGCTGGCCGATATCGAGGGGCACGTGCCCACCTGCCTGGCCCTCATCAATGCGCTGCACCCCACCGCCGCAGTGTGCGGAACGCCAACCCAGGTTGCCGGAGCTTTGATCCGCAAACTCGAGCACTTGGACCGCGGCCCGTACGCCGGACCGGTCGGCTGGCTCGACGCTGCCGGGAACGGCGAATGGGGCATCGCCCTGCGCGGGGCAGTGATTGAGGACGCCAACACCGTCCGGCTGTACGCAGGGTGCGGGATCGTGGAGGGTTCCCAGCCCGAGGCCGAGCTTGCTGAGACGTGGGCGAAGTTCCGGCCCATGCTGGAAGCTCTGGGTATCCGGCGGTAAATCCGGTATCCCGGACACAGGGTCTGTAAGGATACTTGTATCTTGGCTAAACTGGTTATCTAATAGTGAAACTTCGTTTCCTGTGATGCACATCTCATGTTCGGCGCTACACTAAAACCGACTCAGTTCAGCATCCACTGCAACAAAAGGTAAAAAAACATGCAGATCTCCCGTTCGGTTCTGTCCGGCACCAAGGTGGCAGCCGTGCTCGCAGCAGGCGCCCTTGCCCTGACCGCTTGCGGTGGCTCGTCCACTCCGGCCGCTTCCTCGGGTTCGGGCCCCCAGCTCATCAACGCCGGCAAGCTCACGGTGTGCTCGGACATTCCCTACGAGCCCTTCGAATTCCAGAAGGACGGCAAGAACGTCGGCTTCGACATGGACATCGCCGCAGAGCTCGCCAAGGACCTCAAGGCTGAACTCAACGTTGTGGACAGCTCCTTCGAAGCAATCGAAACCGGAACCGCACTGGCTGGCTGCGACGTCTCCATCTCCTCGGTTTCCATCACCGATGTCCGCAAGAACGTCATGGACTTCTCCAACCCGTACATGGATGACGACCTGACCCTCGTGGCTTCCTCCTCCTCCGGAATCACCAACCTGGACGGCGCCAAGGGCAAGAAGGTGGGCGTCCAGCAGGCAACCACCGGCGCCCAGTACGCCAAGGACAAGGGAATCGATGCCCAGCAGTTCGAGGACTCCGGCCTCCTGGTCCAGGCCCTCAAGGCAGGCACGATTGATGCAGCAGTCGGCAACCAGTCCGTGCTTGGCTACGCCATCAAGGACGAGTCCAACCTCAAGCGCGTTGAAGACTACGCCACGGGCGAGAAGCTCGGAATTGCCTACAAGAAGGGCAACACCGCCATGGGCGACGCCGTGAACGGAACCCTGAAGCGCATCACGGACGACGGCACGCTCGACAAGTTCAAGACCACCTGGTTCGGCGAGGCCGCCAAGTAGTTCCGAGCCCCGGCTCCCCAAGATCCACGCAAGCGGGGCCCCGTCACGATGATGTTCAGCAAAGGACAACTCGTACGGGGCCCCAATTGCGCAACATGAATGTGAGAACAGCATGGCAATGACTGCACGTCAACGCGCCAAAGTCAGTCTGTACGTCCAGGCCGGAATCTTCGTAGTGGTCCTGGCCGCCGTGATCCTTGCCGTGGACTGGAAGACGGTGGGAAACAGCGTCTTCAACTTCGCCAAGATCGGCCCGATGTTCCCGGGCATCTTCCTGATCGGCCTCAAGAACACCCTCATCTACACGGCCCTTGGCTTCATAGTCGGCCTCTCCGGCGGCCTGCTGCTGGCCCTGATGAAGCTTTCCTCCTTCCCGCTGTACCGCTGGATCGCCACCGGCTACATCGAGTTCTTCCGCGGCGTCCCCGCGCTGCTGGTCTTCATCGCCTTCGGCTACGGTGTTCCGCTGGCCTTCGGGATCCAGTGGGACGTCAACGTGATCGTCATGGTCTCCCTGGGCATGGTGGCCGCGGCTTACATCGCTGAAACACTCCGCGCAGGCCTGCAGGCCGTGCCCAAGGGCCAGATGGAGGCCGCCCGTTCGCTGGGTATGCCGCACTGGCGCGCGATGGTCACCATCGTCATCCCCCAGGCGTTCAAGATCGTCCTCCCGCCGTTGACCAACGAGATCATCCTGCTCACCAAGGACTCGTCGCTGATCTACGTACTGGGCCTGACTGCATCGCAGTACGAACTGACCAAGTTCGGCCGGGACGGTATCTCCAGCCTCGGCGCCGGCTTGACGCCGCTGCTCGTGGCAGGTGCCTTCTACCTGATCATCACCATCCCCTTGAGCCTCCTGGCACGGAAGTTCGAAAGCCGCTCCGCGCGGACCAAGCGATAGGCAGGACCGTCATGACTAACTCCGCTACAGTCCACGCTGCGGGCGTGACCATCAAGGACCTCCGCAAGTCCTACGGCAGCAACGAGGTCCTCAAGGGCATCTCGCTGTCCGTCGAACCGGGCCAGGTGGTGTGCCTGATCGGGCCTTCCGGTTCCGGCAAGTCCACCCTGCTGCGCTGCGTCAATCTCCTTGAGCAGCCCAACGCGGGCGTCATCAACGTGGGCAAGTTCGAGGCGACCGATCCCGACGTCGACCTTAACCGCATGCGCCAAAGCGTGGGAATGGTGTTCCAGCACTTCAACCTCTTCCCGCACTTGAGCGTCCTGGACAACTGCACCGTGTCCCAGATCAAGGTCCTCAAGCGTTCCAAGGCCGAAGCAGGCGAGGTTGCCCGGCGGAACCTGGAACGCGTGGGCCTGGGACACCTCGCCGAGCGCTACCCGGACCAGCTCTCCGGCGGGCAGCAGCAGCGCGTGGCCATTGCCCGCGCCCTGTCCATGGACCCGCAGCTGATGCTCTTCGACGAGCCCACCTCCGCGCTGGACCCGGAAACCGTTGGCGACGTCCTGGCCGTCATGCGCAAGCTGGCCCAGGAAGGGATGACCATGCTGGTGGTCACGCACGAGATGGGCTTTGCCCGCGAAGTCGCCGATCGCGTCGTGTTCATGGACGGCGGCGTTGTGGTGGAGGAAGGCCCGGCCGAGAAGGTCATCAGCGCCCCCACCCAGCCGCGGACCAAGGAATTCCTGCGCCGGGTCCTGGATCCCACGCACATCGGCGTCGAAGAGGACTAACCCCTCCGTTCCTCTCTCACATCCCGACGGGTTTCGGGCGTTCCTCTGTCACATCCCGACGGGTTTCGGGCGCTCCTCAGGCAGCGAGCACCTTACCAACCGCAGCCGAGACAGCGTCCTTGATCCGGGCATGAAGTCCGCGCAGTCCCACCCGGTCTGCGCGGACTTCCACAATGCTGCGTCCCTTGAGCGGCGCCTTCAGCGCTTCGGCAAGTTCCGCCGTCGTACTCACCGCTTGATGCCCGACGCCGTAAGCCGCCGCGAGCGCCGAAAGGTCCACTGCGTGCGGGGTGCCGAAAAGGCGTTCGACGGCGGTGCCGTAGGCGCCTGAGTCCTCGACTGCCCCGTGTTCGAGCAGCCCGAAGATGGCCCCGCCGGCGTCATTGAGGACCACGATGCGAAGGTCCGGAGTCGGTTCGCCCTTGCCCAGATGCAGGCCGCCGACGTCGTGGAGGAAGGTGACGTCTCCCAGGAGGACGGTGGTTTCGCGTCCGCTGCCGAGGGCAATTCCGGTGGCTGTTGCCAAGGTTCCATCGATGCCGGCGAGTCCGCGGTTGGCGTAGACCGTTGCGATGGGGTCGGGGTGCGGTTGACCGGCAAGGTCCACGTCGCGGATGCCGTTGGAGGAGCCGAGCACCAGTTTTCCGCGGGCGTGCTTCCACACAGTTGCGCCGATCGACGGCCCTGTGGCGGCCGCTTCTTCGGCCAGCACACCGTCAAGGGCGTGCTGGGCTGCGGCACCGGCCAGCAGCCAGGAATCAAGCCATTCCGAGGAGCCCCTGCCTGCGAATTCGCCCAAGCCGGGCAGCGTTTCCACCGGCGCTTCCCTTCGGCGTCCTTCCTGGTACCAGGCGACGGGAACAGGCTGGTAAATCACCGATTCCACGCCTTCGCGCGCCAAGAGTGCGCCCACGGGCCGGGACAGCGTGGGCCGGCCGAACAGCACGACGCGCTCAATGGGCGCCGGCGATTCCGGACCGAAGTGCTCAAGCAGCAGCCGGTACGGGCCCACGGAGTTCGGCCCGAACCGCGCATTCGAGGATGGCTCCGCCAGTAACGGCAACCCGTGGGCCCGCGCGAAAGCTTCGGCGACGGGACCGGCGTCGTGCCCTGCAAGCACCACCGTGCGCCGCTCCGGAAGCCCGGCGGATGCTTCGGGAAGATCAAGCGCCTGCGGACCGGCGTCGTAATGGAACAGTCCGTGACCCGCCGCGGTCGGGAGGGCGTCGCCGGCCTCCGGCACCAGGGGGTCACGGAAGGCGAGGTTCACCTGGACCGGACCGGGCGGGGTGTCTTCCAATGCGCCCGTGGCCGCGTACAGGGCCGTGGCCACCGCGCGCTGCGGGTTGTCACCCGCAGCGACGTCGACGGCGAACCGTACGTGATCGCCGAAGAGGTCCAGTTGGGTGGTGGTCTGGTTGGCCCCGGTTCCGTGCAATTCCGCCGGCCGGTCTGCCGATATGACAATCAGCGGCACGGCCGCATGGTTCGCTTCCATCACGGCGGGAAGGAGGTTTCCGACGGCGGTCCCAGACGTCGTCAGTACGGCGGCGGGGGCTTCGGTCGATAAGGCGAGGCCCAATCCCGTGAACCCGGCATCGCGCTCGTCGATCCTGACGTGCAGGTGGACCCTCCCTGCGGCTTCGGCTTCGGCGAGGGCGTAGGCCATCGGTGCCGAGCGTGAACCTGGCGCCACCACCACGTGCCGCACACCGCCGTCGAGCAGTGCCGTTACAGCGATCCGGGCGGCGCCAAGGGAGGTCAGGGAGATCTGCGAAGTCACCGTTCCAGTCTATGGGCGCGGGTCTCCTGGCGCGGTGCGAGAGGAAACCGTTAAACCCGGCGAGATGTGGAAGAGCAACCGGCAAAACCCGACGGGAAGTGATAGAGCAACGGAATTGATGGACGCTCTGTCACATAACAACGCCAAATCCGGAACGCTCTATCACCCGGGGCTACTTGCGGGACACTTGGACGATCGAGGGTCGCGGGGCGCGGGCCGCACCGGGCGCCGGGGTGGATCCGGCACCGACGTAGTCCGGGAACAGCGAGTTGGGGGCCGCGAATGTGCCGTCTTCGCCCGGGTGCTGGACGGCTACGAACACGGTCCGCTCGTCGTCGTGGATGATCGGGCCACAGGTCTCGGCGTCGCGCGGGACGGAGAGGAACTGCTCCACCTTTCCACGCTCCGGTCCGTCGAGGGTGACCTTGAACAGGCCGTCGTTGTAGCCGATCGACGATGGGGCACCGTCAGTGGAAATCCACAGGTTGCCCACGGAGTCGAAGGCCACGTTGTCCGGGCAGGAGATCGGCGAGACCTTGTCTGCCGGGAAGCCCGAGAAGTACGTGGACCCGTTCGCTGCGGGATCGCCGGCAACCAACAGGAGGGTCCAATTGAATGCCGTGCCGGTCTGGCCCGGAGCCTCGGTGATCTCGACGATGTGACCGTCGCGGTTCAGTGTGCGCGGATTGACCTCCGTGGCGCCTTCCTTGCCGGTCTTTCCGCGGTCCGAGTTGTTGGTGCAGGCAACGTAGACCTTGCCGGTCAGCGGGTTCGGTTCCACGTCTTCGCAACGGTCCATCTTGGTGGGGCCTACCTTGTCCGCCGCGAGACGGGTGTACACGAGTACCTCGGCCACGGACATGCCCGGCACAGCTGACTGCCCGTTCACGACCAACGGAAGCCATTCACCGGTACCGTCAAAGGCACCATCTGCGGGAAGTTTGCCGGTGCCGTCGATCTCCGAGGCCGGGGAATCACCGGTGAACCGGGCAACGTACAGGTCACCTTCGGACAACAGGTTCATGTTGTTCTTGCGCGCATCGGCTGAGTCGCCGGGCTTATAGAAACCCTTGGACACGAACTTGTAGAGGTAGTCGAAGCGCTCGTCGTCGCCCATGTAAGCCACCACGCGGCCGTCGGGGGCGACGATCACGTTGGCGCCTTCGTGTTTGAAACGGCCCATGGCGGAGTGCTTCTTGGGGGTGGACGAGGGGTCGAAAGGATCAACTTCCACTATCCAGCCGAAGCGGTTGGACTCGTTGGCGTAGCCGGGGTTCCGGGTATCGAAACGGGGTTCGTCGAGTTCCCACTGACGCGTGGTGGGCTTCGCGGCCAGGCCGTAGCGCTTGTCCTCTGCCGAGGATCCCGGCGCTGCGAAGTACCCGTTGAAGTTTTCTTCACCGGACAAGATAGTGCCCCACGGGGTGGTGCCTCCGGAGCAGTTGCCCAGGGTTCCCTTGATCCACCGGCCTGCGGGGTCATCGATGGTGGAGACCAGGTTGGTGCCAGCCGCGGGACCAGTAAGTTCATAGATAGTGTCCGTCAGGAAACGACGGTTGAGGGGTGCGCCCTTGACGTAGTTCCACGGCTTGTTCTTGTTCTTCCGCTCGAGTTCCACAACAGCCAGGCCGTGGGCGGCACGGCCGATAGCCCGCGCTTCTGCCGCGTCAAAGCCGACGGGCAGCATGAGGTTCTCATTGGTGTACTCGTGGTTGGTGAACAGGACTGCCCGGCGGTCCTTGGAGCCCGGGATCGGGAGGATATCCGTGTAATCGTTGTTGTAGCCGAACTGGCGGGCCTGGGCGGCGGCGGTCTGGTTGTTGAGATCGAAGGCCGGTGAATCGGCGAACAACGGATCGCCCCAGCGGATGATCGGCCTCCACTCGAAACCTTCCGGCACGATAAACGCGTCCACCGAGGCGTCCACGGGCTTGATGGGAGCAAACGTGAGTTTGGACTTGCCGAATCCCTTCTTTGCAGCGTCGGAAAGCCCGCTGCCGGAGTCAGCCACGGCGGCGTCGGTACCCGTTCCGCCAAGTACGACGGCGAGCGCCCCGGCGGCGCCCAGGCCAAGGGCGGCGCGGCGGGACATGGCGGTTGAGGCGATGTCGCGGAAGTAACCGTTGGAGCTGGTGTTGCAGACATCGCCTGCACAAGCGTTGTCGCACTTGAGGGCACACGTGACTGCGCTCCGCTTTCCCTTCGTGTGGCCGAGCATGGGCAACAGCGGGAACGTGCGACGGGTTGTTTCAGACATGGGGACCTTCCAGACTTGTACGAGGTTCCCGCTGAGCCTTTCAGCGGAACCCAACGCTGGAAGGACATTCCGGTTAAGGCTTGGTGAACAGATTTCCGGGGGCCGACTCCAGGACCGCATGGACCCGGCCCAAGCGGTCCAACCACCAGTCCCGGCGTTCCCCGGTAGCTGCGTACTGCTCCAGCAGCCCGGGATCGGCGACGGCCTCGCGAAGGCGTATGGCGCCGTCGTCGGCTACTAGGGGGTTCAACGTGATATCCGAGGCGAACAAGGAAACCGTGCCGAGGCCGCAGGCGTAGGGCAGCGATGGCAGCGCGGCTGCGAGCGCGAGCCCGGCGCGGATTCCCACCGAGGTATCAAGGGCGGAGCTGACGACGGCGGGCAGTCCGGCCTGGGCGACGATGTCCAGGGCGCGAGCGACTCCCCCAAGCGGCGCCACTTTGACCACTATCAGGTCGGCAGCGCCGGCCTTTGCTACACGGAGGGGGTCCTCTTCCTTGCGGACGCTTTCGTCGGCAGCGATGGGCACGGGGATTCCCGTTGCTGCAAGACGGCGCCGCACCTCTGCCAAGCCTTTAATGGTGGGGACAGGTTGTTCGGCGTATTCGAGCCCTACAGCCGAGAGCCTGCCCAACGCGCCAACGGCCTGGTCAACATCCCAACCGCCGTTCGCGTCCACCCTGATGGAAGCATCGGGCAACGCTTCACGAACTGCGGTGACCCTGGCGATGTCCTCCGCCACGTCCTGCCCGCGTTCTGCCACTTTGACCTTCACCGCGTCCACGCGTCCGAACCGGGCCAGCACGCCCGGTACCCGATCAGCGGAAACGGCCGGGACGGTGGCGTTCACCGGAATGGTGTCCCGCAGGGCCGGCGGAAATCCTTGCCAACCGGCTTCCAGGGCGGCAGCGAGCCACCGGGAGGATTCGTCGTCCCCGTATTCGGGAAAGGGACAGAATTCGCCCCACCCAAGAGGTCCCTTCAGAAGGAGCGTCTCCCGCTGCATAATGCCGCGGAACTTGACCCGCATGGGCAGCGAAACAACGCGGGCAGATTCCTGTAATTCTTCAAGCGAAGGGAGCATAGTGCCACTGTACCGGCGGGTTTTTGGCGTTGAGGCGGCCAAACCAGGCTATGTGGAGAACTACTCCACCCAGAATTTCCGGACGTCGCCCACCGCCGCAGCCAAGCGCTCGTGCGGAAGGTTGAATGAGCTTTCGGGCATCCGGAGCCCATCCCACTTCACCACTACTTTTGTGCCGGCCTCGAGGGGAAGCGGCCAGAGCCAGTATCTGGCAGTGCCGTGGACCTGCTCGTCGTTGCCGCCGGCTCCCCCGCCGCCCAGCACCGACAAGACCGGACCTTCTACCTCGTCCCCCTCCGCCAGCGCGGGACCCGGCCTTGAAGCGAGGGCCTTGCGTCCGTCCCCGTATCCGACTCCCACCATCAGCCCGGATGCGGCGGCTACCGGCGATCCCGGCGGGATGAACGCCTGGTCCATGGTGTCCCGCCACTCGCTCCCTGTCTTGCCGCCGCGGCGGGCCGTCCACACGAATTCCAGAACGCAACCTGTTGAGTAGACGTCCGCGGATTTCAGGGCCACCACCATGCGGTCGTCGCCGTAGATGAACCCGCCGACGTGCACCACACCGGGGAGTTCGTCCGACGGCGGTCCCGCCCAGCCCGGGCGTTGCGGAGCGGACTGATGAAACCGTTCCGGCGGCTCGGAAGCGGGCTCGAAGAAGGTCATGATCAATGCATACACCGACTTGCCGCCAATGTGGAGAACTGCTTGTGAAGCGAGAGGACGCAACCGCGATATCCTCGATCCGACACTTAAAAAGGGGGACTCATGACTCAGGGTTTCAACAGCTCAGCAACTCCTCCGGGTTGGTACCCGGATCCTTCACAGCCCCAGCAGATGCGCTGGTGGGACGGGGTGCAGTGGACCCAGAATGTGGCTCCGGGATCAGCGCAGTATATGCCTGTCCAGCGGCCGCTGGTCAGCAACGAGACCCCGGTTTACAACCCCTTCATTTGGGCTATTGTCCTGTTGCCGCTTGTGGCAATCTTCCTGCTGCTGACGTGGCAGCCCGAGTTCCGGTATTTAAACACCCGGCAAGGGACCACTTTTGACCCCACGTCCATGTACACCCCGGGCTTCTTCCTGATGCAAATCTCAAGCTTCCTGGTGTGGGGCGTGAGTGTCTTCCTGGCCTATCTGGACTACCAGCGCCTTTCCCGCTCCGGGGTAGTCCGGCCTTTCCACTGGGCGTGGTGCTTCCTGAGCGGAACCGTCTACGTCATTGGCCGGTCCGTCATTGTCCGCAAGGTGGCTCCTGGCCGCGGTTTGGCGCCCGTCTGGGTCCTCATCGGAACGATAGTGGTCTCCTTCATCGTGGCCGCTATCTGGTTCTCCAACTTCATGACGCAGCTCTACTCGCAGATCGGCTATTCGGTCAACGCATAAACACGGAACGGGCGGCGTCCACAGCCTCACACGCGTTAGGTAGACTGCTAATCGAGGCATGAACGGAAGGACCCCGATGAACCGCAAGGCAACCGCACTGGACGTCGCCAAAAGGGCGGGGGTGTCCAGGAGCGCGGTTTCCCTTGTGCTCAACGGCAGGGGCGATGGAAACGTCGCAAAGGAAAGCCAGGAACGCATCCGTTTGGCGGCGCAAGAGCTGAACTACTCCCCCAACGCGATCGCCCTGAGCCTGCGGAACCAGCGTTCGCGGGTGATCGGGATCCTGTCCGATGAAGTGGTGGTCAGCCCCTTCGACGGCAACATCATCGGCGGCGCGGACGACGTCGCCCGCAGCCGCGGTTTTGTCACGGTGGTCATGGACACCGAGCGCGATACGGCCCGGGATGCGGGAGCGATCGAAACGCTCCTCGACCGGCAGGTTGACGGCTTGATGTACGTGACCGTAGGCCTGAAACCGCTTGAGGTTCCGCCGGGCATGGAGCGCGTGCCGTCCGTCCTTGCCAATTGCTACGACGCCCATCCGCGCCCCCGTCTCCATCACGTCATCCCGGATGAAGTCACCGGCGGCCGCGAGGCCACGGAACATCTGATTCAGTTCGGCCACCGCGACATCGCTTTCCTTGCCGGCTCCGAGGATTCCCCCGCCTCGCCCCTCCGCATCGAGGGCTACCGCGAGGCCTTCGCCTCCGCGCAGCTCCCCGTGACCGAAGCGCGGATAGCGCACGCCGGGTGGGATATTGACGACGGTTACAAGGGAGCGATGCGACTGCTCGACGGCGTAGTCCCGGCTGAGCGGCCCACCGCCATCATGTGCGCGAACGACAGGCTCGCCGTCGGGGTGGTCCTCGCCGCCGCGCGGCTCGGCCTCAGCATCCCGGGCGACCTCTCCGTGATCGGTTACGACGACGAACACCGCATCGCCAACACCATGGTCCCCGCCCTCACCACCATGGCCCTCCCCCTGCGCGAGATTGGCCGCGAGGCGATGACCAGGTTGCTGGACGCGATCGAGGACGGTAAAACCACGACGGCGGAGCCCACCGTTGAGACGATGGTCCCCTGCCGCTTGGTCTTGCGCGAGTCCACCGGACCGGCAACGCGCTAGGCGGACCCACAGCGAGGCCCGCAAGGCCGGACACAGCGAGGCCCGCAACGGAAACCGCCGCGGGCCCCTCAACTGACATGGCCTAGCTAGGCAGGGCCAGTTCCCACACATCGGCGGTGGCACCGGAGGGAAGCTCCAGTGTCCATGATTCCCCGGCCAACGGGTACGCCCGGAGTGTGGTTGCCACCGATCCGGAGCGGTACACCTCCACCAGCGAGGCGTCGATGAAGATCCGCAACTCCTCCCCTGCGGCAACCGCTCCGGAGTACACAAGCTGCTCATCCGCACCGGACCCGAGCCGCAAGGAAACCTCCCCTGCGCCGCGCACCAATACCTCCGCAAACGCCGGAACATCCACTGAGCCTGAAGCGTCAGAAGCCACGGCAGCACCCCGGTAAGCCGAAACCTCCGGCACGGGAGCAACAACCAGTGCTCCATCAGCCACAGACAGAAGGCGCGGGTGCGTCAGCACGCCCGACCATCCGGCGTCGTCGATTTCCTCCTGGGTGCGGCCCCGGCGGCCGTCGCGTCCGGGACCTTCGTTGGCCCAGCCCCACATCAGGGCAGAGGCAGCGGCCGAAGACGCAGCCGCGGAGCTGTATGCGAGCTGCACGATCTGCGGCGCGTAGAAGTCGCGTCCCAGATCGGACTTGCCACCCGTAGCGGCAGTAAACACGGGCAGCCCGGTTTCCGGATCCTGGGAAAGGGAGCCGATCAGGTGCCCCACGCCGTTGGCGTGCTCGTGGTCGTCGCCGGAGAGCCAGAGGGAGAACATCATGACCCACGTTGGACCGCCGCCGGCAACGGGCACCTCCACCAGTTGCGGGCACTCCCAGATCTCTGCCGGTGCGTGCATCGCGGCCACGGGGTCGGAGGAGGTCAACCAGATGCCTTTGTACTCCCAGTTCTCCATGTCTTCCACGGAGTAGAGCAGCAATGCCGCCCGCCCGTCCGCCAGGCCTGCGCCTTGGATGGCGTAGCGGGCGCCGTTGAAGCGGAAGATGAACGGATCCCGCACGGCCGTCACCATGGGGTCCGTCGGCATGGAGGCAGCAACGTGGCCGTCCTGGTTCCAGGAAACAAGGTCGGAAGAGCCGCGGGCGATCACTACCTGCGAGTGGCCGCCGTGATCCTGCACGCCCGAGTACGCAGCCGTGGGAACCCCGTCATCCAGCGTGACTACGCCGGTCCAGCATCCTGCCGAGTCCGGCCCGCCGGCCTGGGGGACCAACGCAACGGGGTGTTCTTCCCACTGCACCAGGTCCGCGGAGCTGACGTGTCCCCACTGGATCAGCCGGTGGCGGGCGGAGTCCGGGTTGTACTGGAAGAAGACGTGGTACTTGCCGTCGATGTAGCTGACGCCGTTGGGATCGTTGATCCAGCCTTGTGCCGGACGAGGGTGGAAGCGCGGGAACGCCGGGTCGGGGTGCGTAGCCGCACGGGCGAGGGAGGAAACAAGAGCAAGGTCCGTCATTGGAATGCCTTTCACAAGGTGGAGGTTATTTGCCCGTACCTGCGGTGAGCCCGTCCTGCAGCGCACGCTGCCCGAACATGAACACCACCAACGCGGGAATCATGGAGAGGACAACACCGGCCAGCACCACGGAGATGCTTCCTGTGCCGAGGTTGCCTTGGAGCGAGACCAGGCCGAGCGGGAGCGTGAAGTTTTGCTCGGAGATGGTCATGATGAGCGGCCGGAAGAACTCGTTCCAGTGGAAGTTGAAGGCCAGGATGCCCACGATTGCCAGGCCGGGCATCGCCAGCGGCGCGTACACGGAACGGAACGTCCGCCAGGGCGAGGCGCCGTCGATCGCTGCCGCTTCAGCGAGGTCGGCCGGGAGTCCCATGAAGTATTGCCGCATCAGGAACGTACCGAACGCCGTCGGGATGGCCGGAAGGATCAGTGCGAGCAGAGTGTCCGAGAGGCCTACGCCGCGGATCAGCATGAACACGGGAACGATCGTTACCTGCGCCGGCACCATCATGGTGGCCAGCACAATCGAGAACAGCGCTCCGCGTCCCCGGAAGCGAAGGTGCGCGAAGGCGTATCCTGCCAGCGCCGCCGTGATCATCTGCCCGATGGCGATCAGTCCGGTCACCAGCGCACTGTTCAGCACCAGCCCCAGGATGTTCAGCTGCTTGAAAACCTGGCTGTAGGAGGTGAAGTCGGGGTTGAGCGGCAGGAAGGCGGGCGGCAGTTTGAAGGATTCCGACGGCGGCCGCAGCGAGGTGGACAGCGTCCAGAGGACGGGGCCCAGGACAAAAACGGACGCGATCAGGAGGGCGACGATCCGCCAGGCCACGGACCAGTCGCGCTTCTTCCGCAGGACAGGCCGGGCCGTGCTTTCAACACGTTCAGAAATGGTGGTCATGGCTGGCCTTACTGGTAGAAGACGAATCGTTTGCTGAGCCGGAACTGCAGGGCCGTGATGGCCATGATGATCAGGGTGAGGATCACGCCGATCGCCGAGGCCTGGCCGAACTCAAGCCGCTGGAATGCGGACTCGAAGATCACCATCACGGCTGTCCGCGTGGAGTCGCCGGGACCGCCCCGGGTGAGCACGTAGGGCTGGTCGAAGACTTGGAGCGCGTTGATGATCGCCATCACGGAGGCCACCAGCGTGGTGGGGCTCAGGAGCGGCAAGGTGACGTACCAGTGCTTGCGCCAACCGGTGGCACCGTCCAGGGACGCGGCCTCGTAGGTTTCCACCGGGATCGAGGCGAGGCCGCCGATGAACAGGAGGAAAGAGAACCCGAAGTTCTGCCACACGTAGACAAGAATCACGACGGCGGCAGACCCGCCTGGCGTCGTCAGCCACGGAACCGCGGGGATGCCGATGAGCGAAAGCAGCCAGTTCACGACGCCGAACTGCTCGTTGAACAAGTAGCGCATGAAGATGGAAACCGACGCCGCGGACAGGATCAGCGGGAAGAAGAACGCCGAGCGGAAGAAGACCCGCAGCCAGGCCGGGAGCTTTTCCTGGACCATGATCGCCAGGCCCAGAGCCAACCCCAGCTGGAGGGCCACGGCCACCACCACGAACACGATGGTGTTGAGGAAGGACACCCGGACCGTGGGGTCTTGGACGACCTCGGCGAAGTTATCGAAACCCACGAACGTCGGGGCCGAGATGATGTCCCAGCGGAAGAACGCGAGCGCTATGGAGGCCACGATCGGCAGGAGGGTGAACAGGCCCATGCCAACGATGGTCGGGGCAAGGAAGGCCCACGGGAGCCACCGTTGCTGGACCCGGCTCCGTTTGGAAGCTGGACCGCTTCCGGGGGCCGAGGCCCGGGCATTGCCCGTTGTGGTACGGGTGACAGTGCTCATGGCTGCCTCCTCAAGGCCAGTTCAAGATCGCGTTGCATGGATTCGAGTGCTTGTTTGAGTTGCCGCTCGTCCCCGCTGACAGCCAGGGATACGTTCTTCATGAGGGCGGTCTCGACGGCGGCCTGCTGGGGAGGCGCCGGAATGGGGCCAGTTGTGGGGAACTTGTCCAGGGTGTCGTAGAAGACGTTCCAGTGGCGGGGTCCGGTGCCGGCGTAGAGCTGCTGGTTGGCCATGGACCGGCGGGCCGGGGTGGTGTTGGGCGTCGGGAAAATGATCTGCATGGCTTCGAGGCTGGCGCTGAACTTCACCCACTCCCAGGCGGCGTCCTTGTCCTTGGCGGTCTTCATGATCGCGTAGCCGGCCGTGCCGAACTGGTGCCGCTGGGTCCGCCATTTGGGGAAGAACTGGACGTCGAATCCGTCCTCGGTCATCCCCGCCTCGTGGAGGCCTTGCACCCAATAGCCGCCCGCCGGCGTCGTACCTATGCGGTTGGAGGCGAAGAGACCGATCAGCGAGCTTCCGCCGCCTTCTTCGGGCCGGACGCCGAGGCCGTCCTTGACCAGTCCGCGGAGGTAGTCGAAGGATTCGAAGACGCGGGGATCGTCTGCGTTGGGCTCCAGCCATTGGTAGCCGCCGGAACGCAGGCTGCGGGAGGGATCATTGCCGTAGAAACCGTCCCACAGCCATTCCCCGCCGCCGGACTTTGTTTCCTTGAGGAAGCTGGTGTCATTGGCGTAGAGCCACGGGACCACTCCGCCGAAGAGCCGGTTGGTCCAGTAGTACGGCGTGAAGTCGGACGGCTTGGCCTTCTTCATCGCCGCGAGGGTGGCGCGGAAGTCCGTGTGGGTCCAGTCCTCGGCGGGGCGTTCCAGCCCGGCCGCGCGCAGGGACGCAGTGTTGTAGTACATGTTGGCTGCGTTCCAGTCGATGGGGAGCTGGAACAGGCTGCCCTTGTACATAAACGCTTCCACCAAGCTCGGGTGGACATCCTCGAAGTATTCCTTCATGTCCGCAGCGTCGCGACGAAGGTAGTCGTCCAAGGGGTGGGCGAGCTTCTCAGCGAAAAGCTGGGCGCCTTCGGTTGCCACGTACACAACGTCCGGCGGGGTGCCTGCGGCCACCATGGTGAGGATCTTGGTAAAGAAGTCCTTCCAGTCCACGGCTTGGATGGCCTGGACTTTGACTTTGATCTCGGGGTGGACCTTGGCGAAAGCGTCAATGACTTTCTGGCGGGCTGCGGCGTCCGCTGCGGTGCCCATGATGGCGATGCTGAGGCTGTTGTCTCCCCGGCCGGGGATGTCTGTTCCCGTGAGTCGCGGCCACGACGCCGCCGTCACTCCAACAATCCCGGCACCGAGGGCTGTGAGGGCTGTCCTGCGTGTGAATTGACGCAAAGCGCCATTGGTTCCCGGCATTCTGAATTTCCCTTCCTAACACGTGTTAGGAACTGTAGACCTGCCACCTAACACGTGTCAAGCGTCACAGGAAAGTTGCCTGAATCTCACCATCGCCTCCGCGGCGTGCGTGCGGCTCACATGAGGCATCCAGCGAATTATGGCAATGTAGGAACAATGAGTTCCCAGCAGTTCCGGGTAGGCGGAAGGTCGAGCAAACGGCCACTCAAGGAGCGTGCAGCAGGCGCGGGCACGGGCTTCTTGTTCTGCCTGCTGACCGTCGCGTGCATGGTCGGCCTGTTTGCCACGTATTACTTCTTTGTCCGCACCACCATGGGGCAGTTCATCGACGAGTCAGCCCTCGTCGAGGCCAAGGAACTGAGCGGTTCGGCGGGCAAGGCTTCCACGGGATTCCTGGACGCGCTGCCAGTCACTTCCCTGGTCATTGCCGCCGTCGTGGTTTTGTTCGTGACGGTCGCCCGGCAACGCTGGACAGCCGCGGGCATCGCCGTCGCGGCCTGCATAGCGGCCAACGTCGCAACCCAGGTGCTGAAGTTCCTGATCCCGGACCGCCCGGACCGTGGCGTCCAGACGCTGGAGCTGAACTCACTCCCCTCAGGGCACACTACTTTGGCCGCGTCAGCCGCCGCCGCTGTCTTCCTCATGGTTTCGCCGCGCTGGCGGCCCCTGGCCGGTTTCCTTGGCAGCACGTTCGCGGTGGCCACCGGCGTCTCGACGCTCATCAACCAGTGGCACCGTCCCGCCGATGTGGTTGCGGCCTTCCTCGTGGTGGGCGCAGTCATGCTCCCCGCCGGGTGGCTCATCCTCCGCAGCGGGAACCAATGGAACCTGTGGCGTGGTTACGGAGAGCACTGGGCGTCCTCCCGGCTGTGGGTGATGCTCACCGTTTTTGCCGTGCTGGCTGCAGGCGCCGTTGCCGCATACTCACTGCTGCAAGTGATGCCCGGGCTGAGTACGGACAGCACCGTGGACTACTTCTGGGTCGGTACAGCCTTTATTGTGCTCGCCGGCTACCTCTCCGCACTGGGCAGCATTTGGCTGTTCGGCATGGCGGCGAGGAAGCGATGAGTACGCAGACATGAGACGCCCCTGGTGGCTACTGCTCGCCTTCGGCGTTGTTGCCAGCGTGACGGCTGCCAGTCAATTGCTGATCGGCCACAGCAGCTTACGGTTATGGGCGTTAGGCATCATGGGGATCGTTGCCATCGTCTTTGGTGTTCTACAGTTCCGGCGCCGAACCCTGGGCCGGCGCTCCCGGGCTACGGCATCCGGTAGAGGAAGGCCGCCATGGCATCACGGTTGATGGGTGTGAGCGACACAAGTTCTATCTGTTGATATCGGTGCCTAGGGTTTCTCTGACTTCGGCGGAGCTGTATCTATAACACGTCGTTTTACGTCCGGCGGCGTTGTTTCCGACTGGAACCCGGCAGCGGCCAACCCGGAAGCCCAATCGCCGTGGCAAGTGGCCAGCTCTTCGAACCATGCACGCACCAGTTCCTTGGGCGGAGGCGTGTGCCCATCCCCCGTGTCCGGGCCCCAACGGTCCATCAGCATGTGCAGATTGGGTGAGCCGCCCACCGCGTCCACGAAGGGTAGTTGATGGTTTTGGATGTGGAACCAGTCCTTAGCGTTCTGTACCAAGGCAACCGTGTGATCGAAGCCCGCCGAATAAGCAGGGATCAGGTTGTGAGCCACGGAAGCCGGGAGCGCAGTCATCTCCGTGTCAGGCATTTCCCACGCTTCTGTCATGTAACGCCCTACCGCACCAGGATAGAAGCGCGAGATCGAGGTCTGGGGATTGATTGCGAGCGCCAGGGACGTGGGGAAGAACCTGGACAGTGCCAGACTGGCGTATCCGCCGGCCGAGCTGCCGAAGAACACTACGTTGTACCCACCGGTTTCCCTCACGATCCGCCGAATAACATCCGCGAGAATTTCCTGGAGGTCCGGCTGCTGCTTTGAACCCGCATACCAACCGATGTTGAAGTCCTTCGATTTTCGAAGGCTTGGATCCGAGATAAAGATCTTGTTCACTGGGAGTCCTGCCGTGACTCCCTTGCCCAGGAACCACGGCAAACGCACGTCCTTCTCTGCCGCTCCATGGAGGCAAACGAGCGTGGTGTCTGATTCGGCAGGAATGTTCAGGATTTCCAGTGGAAGCCCCTGGTACTGGATTTCAATTTGGCCGGCAGGGATTTCATCCGCGGACAGGAACCCTCGAAGATCCGCGTAGGTAAAGGACTCGGCGGTTTCAGGGGCTTGGTTTTCTGGCACCCCGGTAGTCTAACTGCGGCTGTCTGGCCTGCTCGAACTCTGTGACACCTCCAACAAAGCTCAGTAATTCCTGCGGTGCCTCAGCCGGGTATCGCTGGGCAGCATCTGGCTGTTCGAAATGGCGGCGCGGAAGCGCCAAAGCACGACGGCGGGTGGTTGGGCGTCGTTCATAAGTTCCGCCCTTGCCTATCCGACCGAGTATAACAAGGCTTCACCGTATTACTTCCGAGTAGTAGATTCTGCGCTACCGCGCCCGGCCACCAGATACCGGGTCCGATCAGGGAGATGCATGAAATGCACACAACGCACCATCTGCTAACCAGGAAAAAGTTCAGGGTCCTCGCTGCCGGAGCGGCAACGTCGGCCCTTCTTTCTGTAGCGCTCACGCCGCCGGCACTGGCTGCCACAGCCACGGACACACAAGCGTTACGCGATGCCGTCTCGGCAGGCGCAATCGTCGATCACCTTGAGCAGCTACAGGCCATCGCGGAAGCCAACGGCGGCAACCGCACCGCAGGTTCCTCCGGCCACGAGGCTTCTGCCGAGTACATCGAGTCCCAACTCACGGCGGCCGGTTACACCACGCAGCGCCAATACTTTGATTACGTGAAGTTCAACCTCACCGGCGAAGCCTTCGAACGCCTGACACCTACACCCCGCACGTACACGGCCGACGAGTTCGCGGCCATGTCCTACTCGGGTTTCGGAGATGTCAGCGGCACCGTAACTGCAGTAGATATCAACTTGTCTGGTGACCGTGCTTCCACCAGCGGTTGTGAAGCTGCTGACTTCGCAGGCTTTACAGCGGGGAATATCGCCCTCATCCAGCGCGGCACCTGCCCCTTCAACACCAAGGCCGTGAACGCCCAAGCTGCCGGAGCCTCGGCGGTCATCATCTTCAATCAGGGCGACGCCGATGACCGGCTGGACAGGGTTGACGGGACCTTGGGTGCTCCGACCGCGGATAACCCGGAGGTAACCATCCCGACGGTAGGCACGAGCTTTGCCGTTGGTGAGGAACTGGCAGAGCTACCGGGAGCCACCGCACGGGTTATGGTTTCCGGCGACACTGAGCCGATAAAAACCTTCAACGTCCTGGCCGACACCACGGGCCGGACTGACCGCACCGTGCTGGTGGGCGCACACCTGGACTCTGTTGCCGAGGGCCCGGGCATCAATGACAACGGCTCCGGCTCGGCAACCATCCTGGAGACTGCCCTGCAGTTCTCGAAGCTGGGAATCACCCCCGAAAACAGGGTCAGGTTTGCTTGGTGGAGCGGCGAGGAGGACGGCCTGATCGGTTCCGACTACTACGTGGCGCAGCTCAGCAAGGCAGACCTGAAGAACCATGCCTTGAACCTGAACTTCGACATGGTTGCCTCGCCGAACCCCGTCCGCTTTGTTTACGACGGTGACGGCAAGCAGCTCGGTACGGCCGGTCCCAACGGTTCCGCGCAGATCGAAAAGACCTTCCTGGACTACTTCGCCTCGCAAGGGTTGGCTACCGAACCTACAGAGTTTGACGGACGTTCGGACTACTTCGGGTTCATCGAGAACGGCATTCCTGCCGGTGGTCTGTTTACCGGCGCCGAGGAGATAAAGACTGCCGAGCAAGCTGCCGTCTATGGTGGCACGGCCGGTGTTGCCTACGACCCCTGTTATCACCAGGCCTGCGATGACATCGACAACATCAACACAGCTGTTCTGGAGCAAATGGCGGACGCCGTTGCCCACGCTACGTTGACGTTCGCCATGACGCAGTCCGCGGTCAACGGTACGGCCAACGGCAAGGGCGGAAAGCTGAGCATGGAGTTCAAGGGCAGCAAGGCAGTGCGCTAGCCTTTGCTACTCAATCCCGGGCGGCTGCAGGTCTACTGAGAGGTGGATCTGCGGCCGCTCGCTAGTAGTTCCTGCGGTGCTTCAACCGGGGTATGGCAATGGCAAAAACGATCGCCGCGGCAAAGCCCAACAAACCGGTCGCCCACACCCCGGCTGCGAGGGAAACGGCGGCCGTCAGCCCTGAGAGCAGCACGGGCCCACCGGTTGCCCCCGCGTCAGCGATGAAGCGCCAGATCCCCAGGAAATGGCTCCGCCCGTTGTCCGGTGAGAAGTCGGCTCCCAGGGTCATGATCAGCCCGGAGCTGATGCCGTTGCCGAAGCCGATCAAGAGTGCCACCAGGAGCAGCGGAACAAACGCGCCCGTGAACGGGATCAGGACCAGTGCAGCGCCCATGATCACGGTGGACGGCACGGCCACCCATTGCCGGCCCTTGCGATCCATGAGTTTTCCCGCCGGATAGAACACCAGCATGTCGATCGCGCCGGACAACCCGAAGATCAGCGAGGCGTGAGTCGCATCCATTCCCAAGTGGTCAGCCCACAGCGGGATAACCACCTGCCGTGATGCCCGCAGAGCGCTGAGCAGCAGTATGCCGAAGCCCACGGACAGGAACACCCCGGCATGGGACGCGGCAACCTGCCGGAGCGTCGACGCCGGCGGTACCGGTCCGCCGTCGGACGTTCCGGGAGCCACGAGGTCCGGGATGGTCAGCGATAACGCTGCGGCCGCCATCATCCCGGCAAAGCCCACCCAGTAGGCTCCGCTGATTCCGGCGAACTGCATCACGGCAGCGCCGATGAACGGACCTATGAAGATACCGATCCTGGTGACCCCGCCCAGCGTCGAAAGTGCCCGGGCACGGTACATGACGGGCACGGCCTCGGTGAGGTATTTCTGCCGGGCAAGGTTGAAGACGCTGGAACACATACCCACCAACGTCATCGCCGCCGCGAGCAACCAGATACCGTGCTCAAGTTGGGGTGCAAAAGCAGCTGCTCCCAGCGCCAAGGCCCCGGCCGCACCTGCTCCGACGATCGCCCAGCGTTCACCAAACTTGATGGTGATGATCGAGGCCGGAATGTTGAAGAGCCACGATCCAAGCCCGATCAACGTGACGATCAATGCCGAGACAGCAACGGAAGCACCCAGGTCCCGCGCTGACAGAGCGATGACCGGCAGCACAGCCCCTTCACCGATACAGAACAGCAGGGCCGGCCCGAAGGCCGGGAGGGCGACGCTGCGAAGGCTGAAGTTCTGGTCTGCTCGGGTGCTTGTCATCCCCTTCATCCTAGGACCGCACCTCAACGGTTGGGACTGCCCCAGCTTTTGTTGACTCGGGGTCTTAGGCCGCTATGAGCGCGGTCCGGTTGATTGTTTCATATTCGATGGGCGTGAGTTTGCCCAACCGTCGTTGCCGTCTCCGGCGGTGATATGTCCGCTCGATCCACGTTGTGATGGCCAACCTGAGGTCGCGCCTGGTGAGCCAGCGCTGACGGTCCAGGACGTTCTTCTGCAGCAGCGAGAAGAACGACTCCATCGCGGCGTTGTCCGCGCATGCGCCGACCCTGCCCATCGACCCGGTGAGCCCGTGGTGCCGGAGTGATTCGACGAACCGGCGGGACCGGAACTGGGACCCGCGGTCCGAGTGCACCACAGTGCCTTCGGGGCGACGAGCCCGCACCGCGTTCTCCAGCGCGGCGACGGCAAGCGATGACTTCATTCGCGAGTCCATCGAGTAACCGACGATCCTGCCGGAATAGACGTCCTTCACCGCGCAAAGGTAGAGCTTCCCCTCAGCGGTGGGGTGTTCGGTGATGTCCGTCAGCCACAGCTCGTTCGGGGCCGCTGCGGTGAAGTCCCGTTCCACCAGGTCGTCGTGGACCGGCGGCCCGGGTCTGCGGTTCAGGCCCCGCTTCTTAGAGAACACCGACCAGATACCGTGGTCCCTGCACAGGCGTTGGACCTTGTTCTCGCCCGCCGTGAAGCCCTTACCCGGAAGCTCATCGGCGATGAACCGGTAACCGAATGCAGGATCATCCGCGTGGATGTCCAAGGCGGCGTTGACGAGGTGGGCATCGACCCAGTCCCGTTCCGTCACCGGGCTGGCCCGCCACCGGTAATAGCCTTGCTTGCTAAATCCCAACACCCTGCAGGTCACCGCCACGGGAACACCGTCGGCGGCAAGATCCGTGACCAGCGGGTAGGTCATTTTGGGTTGATGTCCCTGGCCAGATAGGCAGCTGCCCGGCGAAGAATCTCATTTTCCTGCTCCAACAGGCGGTTCCGCTTTTTCAGCTCCCGCATCTCCACAGACTCGGCCGCAGCCGGGCCGGCCCCGGATTCCTTACGTTCGGCGATGGCAATCCAGCGCTTCAGCGTCGTAACCGAAAGCCCGAAATCCTTCGCAATCTGCGCCAGCGTCGCCTCACCCTTGCGGGCCACATCAATAACATCCTGGCGGAACTCCGCCCCATAAGCCGTGGGCATGGTCAACATCCTTCCACGAGCACAAGCTCGCTAGGTCAAGGAGTCAACAAAACAGGGGGCAGTCCCGTTTGGCTTCCGCCATGGACAAAGTGGTTGGAGCATACTTAGAGACATTGACCGGCAATGCACCTTGGTGAGGAGGATAAACGCGATATGTCAGTAACACGCGGGCGCTCTGGTAGCGCGAAGAGCAAGACCCATGCGGCCAACCAAGCCTTCACCTTGGGCAGCTCGGTCAAAGTCCCGTTCGGAAAGCGCACTTTCGATGCGAAAGTCATTGAGTGTCACAAGGACCGGGTAACGGTAGAGATCAGTATCGAAGGGGCAAGTGACCCTCTAATAACCTCCTACAGGTCGGATGAAGTCACGACGACCTAGCAGCGCGGTTGTTGCGGTCCCGGAGACCGGGACCGCAACAACTATCCCTCTAGCCGCGGATTAGCGACGAAGCGCTGCGGTCCTCACACGGCCCGCCACAGTGAGCACCAGGCCGAGCAAAGCCAGTCCAACGGCCCAGAGGATGAAGCTCTGGTTCAGCCCCGTGGCTGCCAGTCCGGCGGAACTCACGACGGCGGCAGTTGACCCTGCGCCCATCGCACCCTCGGTGCTGGCGGAGGCTACGGTCACGGTGCCCACCATAGTGTCGTTGAGACCGGCTGTAGCGCCTGAGATACCGGTGTCGGAACCGGGGGTGGTGATCACAGTGTCGACTCCACCGGTGCTGCCACCTCCGGTTGAGGGGCCTTCAGTGCCGGGAACGCCGGTTCTGGGACCGCCGGTGGTCGGCGGAGTATCAACAGGCGGGTCGACGACCGGAGGGTTCACAACAGGCGGGTCGACGACCGGAGGGTTCACAACAGGCGGCTCAACTACCGGAGGGTTCACAACCGGCGGCGTTACCGTTCCAGCGGATTCGCCACCAATGCCTACCGAAGTCGATCCAAGGGTCACCGGGGCGGTGATCGGAACGATGACCTGCGTTCCCGAGAGAAGCCCGTTGTCCCCGGACGTTGTTCCTTTCGTGCCCGACGCCGCAGGAGCAGAACCCGCCGGAGCCGCCGACGTACCGCCCGAAGTAACGACCGAATCACCCAGAACACCGGCCGAAACCGAACCAACAGTCACCGGCGCCGTGATCGGAGCCACCACCTGGGTCCCGGAAGCAACACCATCAGAACCACTCGTCGTCGCACCCGACGCCGCAGGAGCCGAACCCGCCGGAGCCGCCGACGTACCGCCGGTAGTAGCGGCCAAGTCACCCAGCACACCGGCCGAAACCGAACCAACAGTCACCGGCGCCGTGATCGGAGCAACCACCTGGGTCCCGGAAGCAACACCATCAGAACCACTCGTCGTCGCACCCGACCCCGCAGGAGCCGAACCCGCGGGCGTGGCGGATGTGGCGGAGGAGTCGCCCCCTACACCCACGGCAGTGGCCCCGACATTAACAGGGACCGATATCGGAGCCACTACCTGAGCGCCGGACGCGATGCTGCCATCCCCCGACGTCGTTGCCTGCGCTGGCGCTTGAGCCGGCGCAGCCGTTGTTGCAGCGGGTGTTGTAGACGCCGATGAGTCCCCCAACAGACCCGCCGATGTTGAACCGACAGTCACGGGGACCGTCACCGGAGCAACTATCTGCGTGCCGGAGGCAATGCCATCCGACCCGCTGGTGCTCGCTGCCGGCCCTGTGGGGGCCGGAGCGGCAGTTGTAGCTGGGCCCGTCGCAGTGGAGCCCCCCAGCAGACCCACTGATGACGGGCCCAGGTTTATGGGCGCCGTAACCGGAGCGACAATCTGTGTCCCCGAGGCCACTGACGACGAACCGTCGGTGGTGGGGCTCGTCGATGCGCCTTGTGCCGGGGCGGCAGCCGGAGCGGTCGACGTCGCGGACGAGTCTCCCAAAAGGCCCAAAGCGGTTGATCCCACGTTGATGGGGGCCGTTACCGGAGCCACCACTTGTGTTCCGGAAAGGACTCCGTCCTGGCCGCTCGTATCGGCGGCATTTGCAGCTGTAGCACCGACGGCGATCAGGCCCCCGGCAAAGCATGTGCCAATGAGGCACCTGCGGAATGTTGCATTCATTGTGATCTTCTCCTGAAGGTCTTTGTTCCCAGAGACCGCCCGATTGCCGGATGGTCCGATGTCCCGTCTGCCGTGCTCGCAGCAACGGCGCGGTTGAGGAACTAGTCAGGAGATGAGCCGGGATCAAAAGACACCGGCTTGGGATGCTGCTGGTCGCCTGCGGATGCGAGGCCGGAGACAAGGTTTGAAGGGATGATGAGGCCACCCGCGAGGACCGCTGCAGCCTGGTTCGGAGGGCCGTTGGAGGAGGTTCCCGAGCCGGCTGTGGCACCGGAAGCAGGGGTGCTCTCAGTGCCGGCCGGAAGGTCACCCGGGACACCACCGCCGACGGCGGCAGGTACGGATGCGCCCGTCCCGCCGGACGCGGCTGCCTGGTTCCAGGAGGAGGTCATCGGGAACCGCTGAAGACCCGGAACAGCTGAGCCTCCGGCAAGGAACGAGGTGTCGCTTTGTCCGGCATTGCCCGTCTCCGGGGCTACCGGACTTGCCGTTTCAGCGGCGGGAGGAAGCACGACGGCGGGTGGTGCCGAGGCGATTCCGTCAGGACCCGTCGGGGTCAAAGGAAGCTTGGAACCGCCTGTGCCGGGGAGAGCGGGGAGCGCCGGGCCTTGTCCCGTCACTGGAGGAATGACTCCGTCAACGGGCGGAATCACTCCGTCGACCGGCGGAAGGACGGTGTCCACGACGTCCACGATCGGCTGCACAACGGGCGAAGCTTCGTCCGTAACCGGAGCCAGGCCTATGGGCGTCACAACCTCGTTGACCGTCGGTACCAGTTCTCCGACGGCGTCATCCACCGTTCCCGTCACGGGCGTAACGGTTGAATCCACCACTGTGCCGAGGGTGCCCGGCGAAACAACT
The DNA here is from genome assembly GCF_004028095.1 of Paenarthrobacter ureafaciens. Lineage (NCBI taxonomy): Bacteria > Bacillati > Actinomycetota > Actinomycetes > Micrococcales > Micrococcaceae > Paenarthrobacter > Paenarthrobacter ureafaciens. The sequence goes on from NZ_SBHM01000007.1 coordinate 273,929, forward strand.
TCGTTGACCACCGGCAGGGTGCTCACGACGTTGTCTGCAGAGGCAACCACCTGTTCAACCACGGGTGTCACCGCGGGAACAGGCACAGCGACCCGGGTGGGTACCGCGGGCTTGATGGCCGCCGGCAAAGGAAGGTCGGGCACTGGAACGCTGACTGTTGGAGGCGTCGACTTCGGCGACACAACGCCGCTGACGGCTGCTCCGCTGCTCTTTACCGCACCTGTTGTCGCGGACAGCGTTTTGTCCAGCTGCGCGGAGACACTGCCTCCGGCAGACGACACGGTGGAGGTCACTGAGGATGTCAGTTCACCCAAGAGCGAGCCGGAGTTGACCGTATCGGCACTGGCTGCGCTGGTGGAGAGTGCCACCCAAGCGGCAGCGCCGGCTCCTGCGATCATGACGGAGCGGAGAATCCGAGCAGCACGCGGAAACGCGTGTATGGCCTTCATCTCGACACCCCCCAGGTAGTCGCAAACCGATGGTCGACTTCATCCTAGGACCGGCTCAGCCTGCTAGTCCATGGTTTTTGGGGGTTTTAGGCGAAATTTTTGTAAGTAACCTTTGCTTACGACGGGTAGAAGCCCGTTTTCTCCGGCCCGAAATCTGCAGACGCAAGTGACCCACCGGCTGCGCGTCCCTCAGACTGGGTCTCCTGGAGCCGCTTGATGAACCAGCGTGATTGTTCCGGCCCATATGGCAGCACGGGGATTGCCTTGGTGGCGTCGGCGGGCATGTCCCGGATGGATTGCGTTGCCTGCCGGACGGCCGTGCTCATGGTGTTGGCCATGGTCTTCACGAACTCGTCGCTCGCGGGCTTTCCGTGGCCCGGGACCAAGTGCTCATAACGGTGGCGCAGAGCTGAAATGTGCCGCAGCACATCCGCCCATTCCTCGGGGTAGGAATCCTCGAAGGACGGGTGTGCCCCCTGCTCCACCAAGTCACCGACGAACAGGGTCGAGTTGGTGCCCACCAGGAGGTCGCCATCGGTGTGCGCCCGGCCGAGGTAGAACAGGGTGGCGGTGATTCCGCCCAGGTCCACCAGTACGGGCTGGTCGCGGACAATCGCGTTGGGGACAACGATCTCGACGGCGTCACCCTCCCCCGCAGCCATCTCCGGCTCGTTGGTGGCGACGAAACGCCGCTGGAGGTCGCCGTCCTTCTCGATGGTTGCCGCACAGTTGGCGTGCGCCCAGAACTCTGTGACGCCGTCGTCCGCGAAAACTGCGTTACCGAAGAAGTGGTCATAGTGCGCGTGGGTGTTCACCACAACCAACGGCAGCTGGGTCTTTTCACGAACAGCGGAGAGGATCTCGCGCCCTTGGCGTGGCCCGCAACCCGTGTCGATCACCATGGCGAGCTCGGAGCCCACCACTAGTCCGGTATTGAGTAAGGACCCCTCGGTTTCCAAGACGTAGTGGTCCGGTCCGAGTTCTAGCCAAGCTGACAATGAGTTCTCCGTATCCATGCAAATCCGGCGATGTTCAGGCCTCTACTCTACCCGCGCGAAGCTGGGAGATCGCGGAACAGACACCCCCGGACCTTGCGGTCTACAGGATGGCGTTGATGATGTTCCAGCCCGAACCGACCTGGTATGAGCGGAAGAATCCGTTCGAACCGTAGCCCTCGTAAAGGAACAAGTTGCCGGAAGCATTCCGTGCAAGCACATCCATCTGGCCATCACCGTTGAAGTCCCCCGGCCCTTCAATGGCAGTCATGACATCCCAACCCCAACCGATCTGCTTGGCAGCAAGCCAGCCACCGGCCCCGTTTCCCGGGTACAGCAGAAGCCCTCCGGACGAGTTTCGTGCCAGGACGTCGGCGTTGCCGTCACCGTTAAAGTCGCCCGGGCCGTCGATGGCAGTCATGACATTCCACCCCCAGCCGATCTGCTTGGCGGCAAGCCAACCACCGCTACCATTGCCCGGGTATAGCCAGAGGACGCCGTTACCGTCACGGGCGATGACATCGGCTTTACCATCTCCGTTGAAATCACCAGGAGCTTCAATGGCGGACATGACGTTCCAGCCCGAACCAATCTGCCTGGCAGCAAGCCAACCACCGGAACCGTTCCCCGGGTACAGCCACAACGCACCCTTGGAATCACGGGCGATGACATCAGCTTTGCCGTCCCCGTTGAAGTCGCCCGGAGCCTCGATGGCTGTCATGACGTTCCAACCCGATCCAATCTGCCTGGCAGCAAGCCAGCCACCGGAACCATTACCCGGGTACAGCCACAACGCACCGGCAGTGTCGCGGGCCAACACGTCGGCCTTACCGTCGCCATTGAAGTCGGTGATCTTGCTGGCCGGCGAAGGAGCCACCGGAAGGTTGCCATCGTAGGCAATCAGGGCTGCCGCGGCATCCACCAGCCCGGCTCCACATCCTCCGGTGCAACCGCCGGGAAGGGGGCGGGCACTGTCTTTGAGTTGCTGCTCCACAGTAGCCGGAGCCAGGGAGCCCCCTTGCGCAGAGATCAGGAGAGCGGCAACACCGGACACGTGCGGGGCAGCCATGGAAGTCCCCTGCACGAAGGCGTAGGCGGGCTCCGACTTTCCGGTGGTACCGGTGTTGTAGGTGGACAGAATGCCGCTCAAAGCGTCCGTTCTCATGTCACCCCCGGGCGCTGTGAGGTCTACGTTACTCCCGTAGTTGGAGTAGTACGCCCGGGCACCAGCCCTGTCGCTGGCTCCAACTGCAATGACATTTTCGCAGTTTGCAGGGCTGAAGTTGGCTGCAGGCTTGTTCGAGTTACCAACCGCCACCACCACGGCAGCCCCTGCATTGTGAGCGAAATTGATTGCGTTTTGGTAGGTGGCAGAACAGGTGCTGACGCCACCGATGCTCAGGTTGATGACTTTCGCCGGGTTGGGGTTGACCGGCACGCCCGCCACCACGCCACCGGCAGCCCAGACGATGGAATCGGCAATATCGGATGTGTAGCCGCCGCAGAAGGATATCGCCCTGACGGGAAGGATCTTCGCTCCGGGAGCCACGCCAGTGACGCCTCGGTTGTTATTTCCCGCCGCTGCAATGGTTCCCGCCACGTGAGTGCCGTGCCAGGAAGATTTTTCGGCCGGGCTGTCTACCGCGCATTCATCTGCCGGAGCCCAGTCACCCATGTCAGTGGGATCGGGATCCCGGCCGTTCCCGTCGCGCGCGTCGGCTGCGTTGGCGATCATGTCGTACCCCGGGAGTACGTTGGCATCCAGATCGGGGTGCTGCGTGATGCCGGTATCCACTACGGCGACTACAACGCCCTCGCCGCGGGTGTAGTCCCAGGCACCTGTAGCGCGGATCCCGCCCGGGCTCTCCCACAGGTTCCACTGTTCGTTGAAATACGTGTCATTCGGTGCAGCAGCGATCTGCATGACCGTGTCCGGCTCGGCATAGGCGACGTCCGGATCAAGCCGCAGGGATTGCACGAACTGCTCGGCTTCGACTGCCGAAAGCGGCTCATCAAGCTTGACGACGTGTCCGCCGGCGGCCGTGTCCCGGAGGCCCTTTGCGGCTACACCCAGTTTTGATGCCGCATTGCCCGCGGCTTCTTCCACTGCGGCTTTGACCGCTTGAACGGTGTTGTCTTTGATACCAACAATGAATTGGTCGGTCTTCACCTCGGCGGCAGGCTGCAGCGCCTGCGGTGCGGCCGGAAGAATGTCTCCGTCATCGGCCAGAGCCGGGTAGACGGCAAACCCACCGGCCAACCCGCCCGCCAAAAGGAGCGTGGCCGTGGCCATCCCCATAAACCTCAGTGATTGCTTGGCGGGGGTCGTGACCATGATTCGGCATCCTCGGGACAGCGCGACAAACCATGGCGGCCGATCGCGGGCAGATTGGAGACCACCAGCTGACCCCCACCGAATTGTAGGCAGATAACTGCTGCGTGATTGAACGGGGCGACGCAAGTGTTCAATAACATTGCTTGTTCAATCTGATTGAACGAGCCATTCTATTGTTCCGAGCAGATCCAATCGACAAGCGCGCCGAAGCAGCTCGACGGTTCGCAGCGCTAACAAAGGGATTGACTTAGACACGGGATGCATAGTGGCCGGCGCCTGTTGACGCCGGCCATCCGCTACATATCCGCGAGCGCCCCGCCGGGATTCTCGATGCAGTCCGCCACGTACCGGAGGAAGCCGGCGGCCGTCTCTCCATCGCAGACCCGGTGGTCGAACGCGAGGGTCAGCTCGGCGACCTTCCGGACGGCAAGCTCACCGTTTACCACCCAGGGCCTGTCGATGATCCGGCCCACGCCGAGCATCGCCACTTCGGGGTAGTTAATGATGGCCGCGGAGCCGTCCACACCGAACACTCCGTAGTTGTTCAAGGTGAAGGTGCCTGAGCCGAGTTCGGTGGGCGTCGCCTTCCCTTCGCGCGCGACGACGGTGAGTCGCCGGATCTCTGCGTCCAGTTCGCGGGCGCTGAGCTGATGCGCGTTGCGGACGGACGGGACAACCAATCCCCGATCTGTCTGTGCCGCGAAGCCGAGGTTGATGCCTTCGAACCCGACGATTTCCTGCGAGCCGTCGGCCCAGGTTTCGAACCGCGTGTTGAGGGCCGGGTACTTTTTTAACCCGGCCGTGACAAAACGAGCGATGAATGCCAGCAGCCCGGGGGTATCGTGCGGCGAGCGCTTCTTCAGCTCGGCCCGCATGTCCAGCAGCGCGGTGGCATCCACGTCCACCCACACTGTGGCCTCAGGGATCTCCGTGCGGCTTTTGGTCATGTTGGCTGCGACGGCCTTCCGCACGCCGCGCACCGGGGTGCGGGCGGAAACGGCAAGCCCTGTACGCCCATCAACGTCACCTGAAGCTGCAGCCGGAGCAGCAGCCTCGGCAGGAGCCTGAGCAGGAGCCGAAGCTGCGGCCGGTGCCTCAGGAGCTGAAATCGCTGCCTCAACATCGCGGCGCATGATCAGGCCGCTGGCACCTGAACCGTTGATAGCCTCCAGCGATACCCCGTGATCACGCGCCATTTTCCGGACCAACGGCGAGATCACGGCGCTGAGCTTTCCGGGAATGCGCGTCCCGGCAACGGCCGGTTCCATGGGAGCTTCCGGAGCGGCAACAGGAGCCTCCGCAGCGGCAGCATCAACGACCGCGACGCTCCCCTTCCGTGGACGGGTGCGGCCTCCGGTAGCGCCACCGGGCGTCCCGTACCCGATGAGGACGTTCCCGGAGCCGGCTTTCTCCTCGGTCCGGTACGTCTCGGCAGCGGCGGATGCCGCCGGGTCGGTGACAACACCGGTGGAAACGGCGTCTTCGGTGGCAGCAGGAGCCTTGGGCTCAGCCGGAGCGGCACCGGCGGGGGCGATCGAGATCAACGGCTTGCCGACGTCGAGCGTCTCGCCTGCCTGGCCGTGCAGCTCGGCAACCGTGCCCGCGTACGGCGAGGGCACCTCAACCATGGATTTGGCGGTTTCGACTTCGGCGATCGGCTGGTCCACCTTGATCTGGTCACCAACGGCAACCAGCCAGTTCACGAGCTCGGCCTCGGTGAGGCCTTCGCCGAGGTCCGGCAGGCGGAACACTTGCAGTTCTGAGCTCATGGTCAGTCCTCCCACTGAAGGTCGTCTACGGCGTCGAGGATGCGGTCGACGCTGGGCAGGTAGTAATGCTCCAACTTGGGAGACGGGAACGGAACGTCAAAGCCGGTGACGCGGCGGATGGGCGCGGCCAGATAGTGGAACGCCCGTTCCTGCACGCGGGCCACGATCTCGGAGGACACGGATGCGAAGCCGTGCGCTTCGGCGATCACGACGGCGCGTCCCGTCTTTCGTACTGACGCGCAGACGGTCTCGTCGTCGAAGGGAACGATGGTGCGGACGTCGATGACTTCCAGGGACCGACCCTCTTCGGCGGCGGCCGCAGCGGCTGCGAGCGCGGTGGGGACCGACGGGCCATAGGCGATCAGCGTCGCGTCAGTGCCTGGACGCGCGACGGCGGCGCGGCCCTCGGTGGAGGTTCCGGCGTCGTGCTCTGCCCTGAGCGCATCCAGGTCCACCAGGTCCTTGGACCAGTAGAGCTTCTTGGGCTCCATGAACATCACGGGATCATCGGAGTCGATGGCTTCGCGCAGCATCCGGTAACCGTCGGCCACGGTGGCGGGGGTGTAGACCTTCAGCCCGGCCGTGTGGGCGTAGTAGGACTCGGAGGAATCGCAGTGGTGCTCCACTCCCCCGATGCCGCCGGCGTAGGGCACCCGGATGACCATGGGCATCTTGAGCTTGCCCTTGGTGCGGTTGTGCATCTTGGCTACGTGGCTGACGATCTGCTCGAAGGCCGGGTAGGCGAAGGCGTCGAACTGCATCTCGATGACGGGCCGCATGCCGTTGATGGCCATGCCGACTGCCATGCCCACGATGCCGGACTCGGCCAGCGGTGTATCGAAGCAGCGCTCTTCGCCGAATTCGGCCATGAGGCTGTCGGTGATGCGGAAGACGCCACCCAGCCTTCCGACGTCTTCACCGAAGACGAGGACGGAGGAGTCGGCGCGCATGGCGTCGGCCATGGCGGTGTTGAGTGCCTTGGCCATGGTGATCGATTGGGGTCCAGCTGCTTCCGCAGTGGCCGCGGCGGATGCTGCCGCGCTGGCGGTGGCGGCGCTGACGTTTCCGTTCGCGGAAGTGGTCACGGTCATTTTGCACCCTCCTCGCGGGCGAGTTCGTCTGCGAGCAGCTCGGACTGTTCCTTGAGCTGCGGCGTTGGCTTGGAGAAGACGTACTTGAAGAGGTCCATCGGCTGGACGGGAACGTCCTCGCCCAGTCCTTCCCGGAGCTGGGTTGCCACGGCTTCCGCGTGATCGGCAATTCGGCTGTTGGCGTCGTCGTCCAACAGGCCCTTGTCCGTCAGGTAGGCCTTCATGCGCGTCAGCGGGTCCTTGGCCTGCCACTCGGCAACTTCACTTTCCGGCCGGTAGCGGGTGGCATCGTCGGCGTTGGTGTGTGCCTGCATGCGGTAGGTGTGCGCTTCGATGAGCAGTGGTCCCGAACCTTCGCGGGCCAGCTTCACGGCGCGGTCCATGACGGCCAGCAGGGCCACGAGGTCGTTGCCGTCCACGCGCTCACCGGCCATGCCGTAACCGACTGCTTTGTGCGCCAGCGACGGTGCCACCGACTGGTGGCTCAACGGGACGGAGATGGCGTACTTGTTGTTCTGCACGAAGAAGATGACGGGCAGGTGGAAGACTGCCGCGAAGTTGAGGGCTTCGTGGAAGTCACCCTCGCTGGTGGCACCGTCGCCGCACATGGCCATGACTACCGTGTTCTCGCCGCGCAGCTTCGCAGCGTGCGCAACACCCACGGCGTGCAGGAGCTGGGTGGTGAGCGGCGTGCATTGGATGCCGACGTTGTGTTCCTTGGGGTCGTAGCCGCCGTGCCAGTCGCCGCGGAAGATGGTCATGACTTCCACGGGGTCAACGCCCCGGGTCATGACGGCGACGGCGTCACGGTAGGTGGGGAACAGCCAGTCACCTTCGCTGAGGCACATGGCAGCGGCCACTTGGCAGGCTTCCTGGCCGTGGCTTGAGGGGTAGACGGCCATGCGGCCCTGCCGGACCAGAGCGGAGTTCTGGTCGTTGACTCGACGCCCGACGACGAGGCGCTCGTAAGCTGCCAGCAGTTCGGCATCGTCCGGGGTGGGGTACTCGTGGCCGGGTTCGGTGCCCTGCTCCTCTTTGGAGCGGAGGGTTCCGTCGGGGTTCACCATCTGGATCTGGTGACGGGCGGGAAGCATGTAATCCTCGACGCTGATGCCGAATTTCCTCCGCACGTCAGCAGCCTGGTCTTCCACCGCCGTTTCCGGCACAGGGCGGTCTGCATGGATCGTCATTGGTCCGTCCTTCTCTGGGCACTATGTTCTTCCAGTATGTTCCTCCGGGATGTTTCGTATCCAGCTTTGGACAGAATCATGGAAGAGGTTGTCCAGAAGGGCTATTCTGAAAGACGAATTGTAAATGTGAGCTGGGTTACGAGCCGCTGCTGTAGACGAATTGGAGTGCCATGAGCGAGGCCGAGGCGGAGCAGACCGCCGTCCCCCTGGACAGCGTGGACCGGGACATCATCCGGGAGCTGACCACGGACGGGCGCATGTCCATCACCCAAGTAGCCGAAAACGTCCACATCAGCCGGGCCCACGCATATTCCCGCCTCGCCCGGCTCACCGGCGAAGGGGTGATCACCAAGTTCACGGCCTTGGTGGATCCGATCAAGGCCGGCTTGAGATCCTCCGCCTACGTCACGTTGAAGGTGCAGCAGCATTCCTGGCGCGAGCTCAAGGAGCAGTTGCGCGCTATTCCGGAGGTGTACCACATCGCTCTGGTGGGTGGTGACTTTGACGTGATTCTCCTGGTCCGGGCGACGGACAACATTCACCTGCGCCGTGTGATCTTCGACCAACTCCAGTCCATGGACGGCGTGCTGGATACGCAGACTTTCCTTGTTTTTGAGGACGTGGATACGAGGTAGGTTCCGATCATGGCGGCTGGCTGTCAGGAAAGGCCGAGTTTGTATCCCTAAACTGTCCCCGTGCCCACAAAAACAGCCGCGCTGCCCCGTGTCCTAACGCGGCTTCTTGTGGCGGCTGCTGCGGCTTTTGTTTTCTGGCTGCTTCTGGCGATCCAGTTCTTCGCCAACCCTCCCCAGGCGTCCCCGCATCGCACCGACGCAATTGTGGTGCTGGGTGGCCTGAGCCGTGAGCGCTTGCCTGTTGCCCAGGATCTACAGCAGGACTTGGACATACCCGTGCTGGTGGTGTCCACCACCGGGCTGTCCGGCAACCTCGAAGGCGATGCTTTGTGCCGCGAGAGCAAAGGAGATCCGGATCTCCTATGCTTCCGCTCGGAGCCGCTCAACACGCGCGGTGAAGCGGACGCCGTCGCGGGCCTCGCTGTGAAGTACGACTGGAAGTCCATCACGGTGGTCACCTCCGATTATCACGTGATGCGCGCCGGCACCCTGATGCACCAATGCGTGGCCGCGGATGTGCAGATGGTGGGCTCCGAACCGGACATGACGGCCGGGGCTTGGTTGGACCGTTTTGTGGTGGAAACGGGCGGGTTGTTGGACGTCTGGATGCAGCCGGAGTGTGACTCGGGGCGCTGAATGCGGTGACCGGTCTTGTCACGTCGTCCTGACCGGGTTGGAAGGCGAAGTCAAATATTCACAGGCTTTCGAATAGTTTTTCCGGACCTTGAAGGATCCCGTAAAACCATTGAGTTTTGCCACCCCTGCAGTCATTCTTTTTGGCATAGGTCCAAGGTCTCAGCCCTACGAGTCCAAGGATCCGCCGTGGCCGTATATAGAGCCGAGTCATTCAGCCCTCCGTCTCAAAGAGCCCGTCACTTCATCGCTGCCGCCTTGGCCGCGTCTGCCCTTCTCCTGGGGTTCCTTCACGGGCAGCCGGCGCGCGCAGCCGTTACCCCGGTATATCCGATCAGCGGCTACTTCATTTACGGAAGCACCAGCGACGCCGCAAACATCAAGAAGTTGACTGATATCAAGTCCGTTGGCGGCGACACCGTCATCACCTTCGGTTCGCGCTTGAAACCAGCCACTCTCTCCACCATTCCAACTGACTGCAAAATCTCCGGGGTCAACTGCGCGACAGCGGCAGCCTCAGGAGTGAAGGTGAAGAGGTATTTCACCTATTCAGATGGCAGCTCGTGGGGTGCAAAGTCCTTCATTTGTGCCAGGGACAAGACAGTCACAGCTGGCTCCGTTGTCTACACGATCATGGTTTTGCCGGTCGAAGGCAGTGGATGCAATTCACCAAGCGGAACCTACGACGTGGTGGTCATCAACGGCGGAACCAACTCTCTTTCGGTGTCTGTCGGGAAAGCGGCCACTGATTTGGGAATGAAGTACTACGCAGGCCTTCCTGCGCCCATCAATCGCACTGACGTCACCTACCTCCCGGATCTGTCGTACCAGGCCACGTTGTCGCTCTTCACTGCGCGCTTCCTGATCTACCAATCAAACGTAAACAACGTGCCAGGGTTGGCGGGCTTCTACCACCACACGGAGATGCCGCTGAGTGACGGGGCGGTCTGGGAACCCGTGCTCAGCCTGTACCGAATGCAGAACTCCAGGATTGCCCAATACCAACCAGGGCGGACAGCCGTGGTCAGTCCCTACATTGACTCACGGTCGGCGTTCTCGGGTCGGGTGACGGTCAGCCAGGCCCGCAATGCGGCCAACAAGATCGCAAAGACCTCAAACGGCGTCAAGATGGCGATTGCCGTGCAGGATGGAATGGGCACCGGCAAGGGCGGATCGTTCTTCTCAAGCGAGAGCAAAAACAACGTGGACTCGTTTGCGGCATCGATCGTCGGCAGCGGCACCTGGAGCAGCAAGTACCTGGCACCCACCAGGGACTACTTCTGGGCGTTGTCCGAAGGCGTACGCGGAACGAACGCCCAACTGTGGGCAAACCTGGAGGGCATGGCTCCGTTAACTTCGCAGAACCCCTGCAACAACAGCACTCGTGGACAGACCACTAAGGCAAGAATCGACAAGCAGGTGCAACAACTGGGAAACACCCCGGTGAAGGTCATCTCATTCATGTGGGATCCGTACTTCACCTGCACAGGAACGTGGACCCCCATGCTTGATCGGCTCAAGTCGGGCGGTACGACGCCTCTCATCACTGATTCCATCTTCTACGGGAACGGCGATGTTCTGGTCACCGGCCACAACCTCAGCGGCGGCACGATCAGGGTTCAGTGGACGGACACCAACGGCAGGGTGCAAGACAAGACCGTCACCGCATCGAACTACAACCCGTCCTACGGCAAGCAGCTCGGCATCAACCCACTCTTGGAGTCCGTCACCGCTAAGTTGGGCAACACCTCGCTGGGAATCGGTAAGCATTATTTCATCGACGTCGTGAATGGATCGGGCGTCAAGAACGACGCCCTGTACTCCGATCGCGGGTAACGCTTGTGCTGCTGGTGGCGCCGCACTCGGGGCCACCAGCAGCACCCGAGATTGTCGCGACCAATAGCTCTGGTGCAAGAATTGGTGATGGTACTGATTGATTCGCCATAGCTGAGGAGTGCGACGTGACGGACGAAATCCGGCAAACGGCAGCCGTACTGCCAGCTCCGCGGCACCTCCGCAAGCGGCGTCTCCGGGCCGAGCTCCCAGCCTCCCAGATGCTCGGAGCGACAGCCCAGGCCCGCCTCCTCCCAGCAGTCCGGACGAAGGGCCAAGCCGATGGGCGTGCGATCCTTGCAGTGGCTCAACCGGTCACGGGACAGACGCCGAAAGCTCAGCACGATGACTTCGCTGTCTCAGCTGAAGAGGCAGCGCTGCAGCGTAAACGGAGAATTGCCTTGGCAATCGTGGTCCTTGTCTCAGTGACCATCCCCGTTCTCGCCCTGACCTTGATCTTTGGACAGTAGACCGACGCAGTCCCAGTGACCTATTCGGGCTGACAATCGCGGCAAGGTAGCATCAAGAGTCACTCAAAGTAACTCCGGGGGAAATCCATGCCCAGCGTCATGCCAATCTTCGGCACCCGTCCCGAAGCCATCAAGATGGCTCCGATTGTCAGTGCTTTCAAAGAATCTGCTGAGTTCGACTGCATCGTGACTGTTACGGGTCAACACCGCGAGATGTTGGACCAAGTCAACGAACTCTTTGGCATCGAACCGGACCATGACCTAAACATCCTCCAGCAGCGGCAGTCCCTCTCCGCCATCATGACCCGGACCATCGATGGTCTGGACGAGCTCTTCGCGGAAAAGAAGCCGGACGCCGTCATTGTCCAAGGTGACACCACCACTTCCACGGCCGGCGCCATTGCCGCCTTCTACCACGGCATCCCGGTGGTCCACGTTGAGGCTGGTCTCCGAAGCGGTGACCTTTTCTCTCCGTTCCCCGAGGAGGCCAACCGCAAAATCACAAGCCAGATCGCCAGCCTCCACTTGGCACCGACAAGCACCAGCAAAGCCAACCTGCTTTCGGAAGGTATCGCAGAAGAGGACATCGTAGTCACCGGTAATTCCGTGATTGATGCCCTGCTCACCACCGTCGACAAGGAGATCCCGTTCAGAGATCCGCAGCTTGAGGAGCTCGCTACAAGCGGCCGGCGGATTCTCCTGGTGACCACCCACCGTCGTGAGAACCAAGGCGACACGATGCTTTTGCCGGCACACAAGAACCCTGCGGTTCGCGAAGCCGTTCTGCCTGCGCTGGAAGGTAAGGAGAATGTTCTGGTGACGGAACCTTTGGCCTACGGCGAATTCACGCGCCTGCTTTCTGTGGCCCACATCGTCCTCACTGACTCCGGCGGAGTCCAGGAAGAGGCCCCCAGTCTTGGCAAGCCTGTTTTGGTGATGCGTGATAACACTGAACGTCCAGAAGCGGTGCACGCCGGAACCGTTGCGCTCATTGGAACCGACGAGGAAACGATCGTCAAAGAGGTGGACCGCCTTCTCAATCAGCAGGACGCCTTCGACGCCATGGCCAACGCCGTTAACCCCTACGGCGACGGCAAAGCTGCCGAGCGGACCATCGCTGCCGTAGCCCAACTGCTGGGTGTCGGCACGAGAATTGCAGACTTCGCGTAACAAGACCCGTGGTCAGGTGAATCTCGTTAGCGCAGAGCCCCAAGGACGCTCTCAGTGACGGCAATTAATAACTCCGGGCGGATGCCCGGTACGCTTTCACTCTGTGAAGAAACTTACCTCGCTGGTTGACTATACGGATGAGTCGGGAAACATGGTCCAGTGCCCCGACGAGATCGAGACCGATATCCAGGTCACTTTTCGAGGGCGCAACAATCGCATTATGGTTGCCAAGGGGGCTCGCATCGCTGCGCTCCGCGTAGTTTTCGACTGTGACAACGGGACCTTGATCATAGGTCCCAGCCGCCGGAGTCCCTTTAGCTTGAACGCTCGTATAGGAGAAGACGCGACCGTGAAGATTGGCCGCGATTTCACTACCACCAGCATGCCCGTGGTGACCGCCGTCGAAGGAGCCACTGTCAGTTTCGGCGACGATGTTCTGGTCGCCAGCAGTAACCAGTTCCGAACCGACGATGGCCATCCCATCTTCGACGTAAAGACCGGCCGACGCATCAACCCCGCCAAGGATGTCATCATCGGCAACCACGTATGGTTCGGTGCCCAATCGGTTGCTCTTGCCGGGGCGCGGGTTGGGGACGGTTCAGTCATTGGATTCCGAAGCCTTGTTACGGGGCCGATTCCCAATAATGTCATCGCAGTGGGAGCACCTGCTCAGGTCGTCCGGAAAGATGTGGCCTGGGAACGCCCCCACCTCTCTATGGCGAAACCTGCGTATAAGCCAGACGCAAGCAGCATTGAGACCACCGAACAATTCTGGAATCTCACTGCTGAAGACGTTCCTATCTTCGAACAACTCACTGGATGGCATGACCAGCACTAAGTGAGCAGATGACCTGATAAGGAGAAGTTCGGCAGCATTTTCGGCCTTCGGGCTTAGGCCCAGCGCTTCACGACGACAAGTTCATCAGGGTCGCTGGCGGGTTCTACTGGGTCTTCCACGGGAAGTGAAGAATCGACGCCGGATACCGCCGGAAGTGGCCGTATATCCACCGCCAAATGAAGCCCGTCATGCTCCCCCTGCAGGGAACACGTGTACGTCTGACTACCTATCTCGGTGCTGGACCTGCAATTGATGGTGACGCTCAGTAAATCCGGCGAGACGACGTCGCCCTCATTCAAATTTTCCATAACACCCACATACCCCCAAGATTGAAGGCTGAAACGAGCTCTCTTGATGAGACGTAGGCAAACGATAATTTGATGCGTGGGCTGCGCGGCTCAGAACATCATGTGCTGCTCGTTGAGCCCGAACGATACGACTTCTCCGGTAGCCAAAAGCTCGCGTTCACTTGCGGACCAAGTATGTTCTGAGCCCGCTCCAGACCTCATCTGTACGAAGTTGAAGCGGTCGGAGGAGTAAATGCTCCCCCCAGACCTAACGACGGCCCTAAGAAACTCCGAATCTTCGCCGCGGTTCAACTCCTCAAATGGAATCTCCCTGAGGAGTTCGCGCGTGGCAAATATCGTGGGACCCATAATGAAATCAGTGAAGCGGTGTTCAAACTCGGCAAAACGCAGGAGGGTTGCGTTGCTTTCCCCAAGGTGCATGTAGTGGGCCCGCTTGCCTGTGACGGCAGCTCCGGAAAAGCGGTGCGCGGCGGCCTGGTCCTGCATGTAATTGGCGCCGTAAAGATCGTCATCATCGATTTTTGCAATGTATGTCCCCGACGATGCTGAAATCGCCAAATTTAGACAAGCTCCTAGTGGCGTCGATCGAGACTGCTGGAGGACGACCAAGTTTTCGAGGCCCTTGTCAGCGGCCTCGACTCGAAGTTGATGCTCGTCCGGCTCAAACCCGTGGGCCAAAAGAACCAGCTCAATGTCGACACCTGCCTGTTGGCCAATCGTCGTTAGTACGTCGCTGATCCGTTCTGGCCTGATCGTGGGGACTATAGCAGACACCTGCGGTACCTCCGTCATACTGCGACCATTAAGAGGTCGGGAGTGGACGCCGCTGCATTCCAGGACCTGCGCCGCCCGATGAGCGTATGTATGACCCTGCCAGATTTTCCGCTGGCCCAAGTGGACGGCACGATCGCGTAATTCCCGGCTTCGAATGAGGGCACGGGTAGCGTTGGCCGCATCAACCTGGTCATGGACTTCCGTGATGAGCAGTTCCTCGACCGGTACGAGACAGTCGGTACCGGCCGGAACAACCACTGGGGTTCCGACAGCGGTCGCCTCGATGATCTCGCGCGGGTTTGATGAGAGAAGGCACTTTAACGCTTTATAGGCGGTGAGTACCTTTTCATAAGGCAGGTTTGCCACTGCATCTGATACTTCCAAGGACACCGCACTGTCCGGGCCCTGCTCAAAGAATGTTTCGAGGGTAGTTCCCCACTTGCCGGCAGTGTCGCTGGCCCCATCAACGAGGTATCCAACACCAGTATCTGCCAATTTGGCACCTGTTCGCTCAACTATCCCGATGCCCCGGTTCTGATGCTGGCCCCGCAGCCTGACAGGGTTATGAAGCCGCGGCTGGGCCGCGTATCCCAAGGCTTCGAATCGCTCATCGCCGAAGCGTGCCCCGTACTCCTTAAGGAGCGCTCCGTCTGTCATAAATATCTTGTCGAACACGTCCACCGCGTGGGTGAGGTCTACATGATTCGGCCGGCTGTCCCGTGACCAATACACCGCCGGGATGCCCTTTGATCGGCACCACTGAATAATGTTGGTTAGGAGTTGTCGGCGAGCGGTCGGGCTTCCGGGCGAGCTCGCCCAAGCGCCATTGGTCTCCAGCCAGGAGGATTCGACAAAGAGCAGCGATACTTGAGCACTATCCAAAGTTTTTCGCCATGTATCGGGCTGTACCGCGACACAGTCCCACTCATAGGACCACAGCTGCTGAGACAGAGGGCCAAGAATAGTCGCCACTTGAGGTTTACGAGTGCTGCCTCCATCCGGTAAAGCGCACGTGTCCGCGAAGTCGAAAGTCATGTCCACTGCCGGGTCCCCAAACACCTCGTCCGGGTCATCAGAAACGGTCGGCAACGATTCCGCTATGACGTGAGGCTTGGAAATTTGATCTTGCACCTGGACACTGAGGCCGCGGAGCCTCGACAGCATTGATTTGATGGCTGGTTCCTTCCACATGCCAGAACCCCCTGGAACAACTAAGACGCGTTATGCCGATGACAGCGGGGCGCTGTCATCGACCTAAACCGTGCGTTCGCGTTGATCCAGAGCGTTGGCTCCCGAAATTGCCGGTGCGCCCTATGTGAGTCGTGGTCGAGCACCATCCCTTAGACTAGCAACGTCCGGCCAGCCTCTCCTCATCAATGAATACGCCAGTCGTGACGGCCGACCAATCGGATCCGAAGCGGGCGCGCCGGGTAAGAAGCGCACTTGTTAGCTTCAAGCTGCCGGCCAAGTCCGCACAACAGTCAAGCTTGACAACGCGGCTTCCTCCCAGAAGTCCACGAGGTCACCCCCAGCGGCGGTGCCCGCAAGTTCCGGGCGCGATGCTGCGTCCACGGCGACGTGGTGGCCATCATGTTCGCTCGCGAGCGAACACAGGACTTTCTTGCCCCGGCCCATCGACGAGCCCGAGCACTCCTCACTGACACTCAACAGTTCCCACGGGAAGTGATCACCGATTTGGAAAATTCGCATCTTCTTTCCCTTCATCGCTTGGTTATGAGGAAAGAGTCCCAAAGCAGTCTGTAGCGGCGTCTAACAGTGAATGAAGGTCGGGTGAACAGGTGCAGCCTATCTTCGGCCTAGACCACGGAATGATTAGGCAAAGCGTATTCCAGATCACACCTTTACGTGGGAAACGTGCTGGGCAAGGGAGCGAACATCGACATGACGTATAATCGAGGCTGACTGCGCATCTTGGGGGACTGGCGAGTTCCTTCGTGCTTTCAGTCACGGGCGCCACAAAATGCACAGACAGTTCGGCGCCCGTCCCGCACCCTCGATTCACTAGGACATAGATGGCCGACTCATCACCCTTGCTTACGATCGTCCTCGAAGAGTCGGGCACTCTAGACAGAGAATCTGTCATGTACAGACGCCTCGTGTCTGCCCGGCTCCGCTTGGAATCTGAATTTACGATTCTTCACATCGCTGAGCCGTTAACCACTAAGAGCATAGCGAGGCTCTGCGCCGAAATCGATAGTAAGTATGTGGTCTTCATGAGGACCTCCCACCAGTTGTCAACAAACTATGTGACGACGATGCTCGATTACCTCCGAACCCGCACGGTTTACCTCGCCGAACCTGTCGTCTACACGGGCCCCATTCCAAACAACGTAGCGGCCACCAAAATCGACCAGAACTACCACTACGGCCGGGACACAGATGTTTTCGGAACCGCGTTCAACACCAGACGACTCGCGGATGCGCTGGAGGCCATCGGTGACATAGACCGCGCCGGTCTCTACATCAGCTATCGCTTGTATTGGTCGCTGGGAGTAATTAAGCCGTTGCCCACGGGCTTCTCCGTCGCATCCGAGACAAAAGCTGCCATCGGCCTCCAACTTGGCGATGACGTAACGAGATTGGTGCCTCTCATCTCATCGTCATCGACCGAGGTGCGCCTTCACCTGGTTCGTTTCATCGCCGCGTTTCTTCGGGGGCTCAGGGCACAAAAAGTCTCAGGCGTCAGTTTGGCTCATCTCCGCGATGTCATACACGCTTTCGATCTCGCAGAGTTCGCCAGCTTGCTAGATCCGCTCCAGCCGTTCGAGGGCTCCTGGCTACGCTGGCTGAACGAACCGGAAGAGAGATACCTCTACAAGCAGCTCAGCGAAGGGGATTCGTATCTCGTTTTCCGTGAGGGCGAAGCCCAGGAATCAGCTCTTCAGCTGTATCGACTGCGCTTGGGGGATGACATCCTTACTATCGAAAAAGCCTATGTTCCGCGCAATTACAGACCGGGCTTCTTTCGACCTGCAAGCTATGACTTTTACAGTCGCCCGATCGATACGTATTCCACGATGCTCTTTTTCGACCGCCCGCTTCAGGCGGATGATAATGCGGAACATTTGTACGAATACTTTATGAAAAATCATCCTGAGTACGAGGAAATTTACTTTGCAATAAATCCCAAGTCCGAGGACTGGGAAAGGTTGCGGGCTAAAGGGTTCAAATTGATCCCCATCTTCACTCCCGAGTTCTATGAAAAGTTCCTCATCTCAGACCTTGTTGTCTCTTCACAGATTTACAACATCAGATACAAAGGAAAATCCTTCGCGAACTCCCGGTTCGTTTACCTTCAACACGGGGTTCAACTGAACGACATGACCGACTGGGTCCTATCGAAGTACTTCGACGTATTCGTGGCCACCGGTCAGGTCGAAGCCGACTATTTGAGCAAATTCGCACCGGTGGAGACACTCAACTCGGGTCTGCCCCGCATGGAATCACTAGCCCGCGCCGAGCATACCGACCAACATCTGCTCTTCCTGCCAACATGGCGGTTCAACCTGCATCAGTCATCCACCGAACACTTCACGCAGTCCAGCTACTTCAAGTCCATCGATGCCATTTTGTCGGATCCGTCCCTTCTGCGGTTCCTGGAAAGAACGGGACGAACTCTGCACGTCAAGTTGCACCCAAACGTTGAGAAACGCGCCAGCCAT
Organism: Paenarthrobacter ureafaciens; assembly: GCF_004028095.1. Classification (NCBI taxonomy): domain Bacteria; kingdom Bacillati; phylum Actinomycetota; class Actinomycetes; order Micrococcales; family Micrococcaceae; genus Paenarthrobacter; species Paenarthrobacter ureafaciens. The sequence continues at coordinate 292,102 of NZ_SBHM01000007.1, forward strand.
TTCCGGTTCTCCGACCGTGTCATCAAGTCAGATCTTAGCTACCGCGAGGCAATCTCTTCTGCAGAGATGGTCTTCACCGATTACAGCTCCGCCGTAATCGACGCTGCGTTCATTGGGACACCGATTGCCTACTACCAGTGGGATGCTGTCGACTTTTTCAACGACCAACCCTATGAAGGTAGGTTGGATTTCAAGAAAGACGGCTTGGGACCTGTGTTCCTGGAGCATTCTGACTTGATTAACCACATCGTAAACGGGCACTACCTTCAATTGGATGACCAGTACGCCCATCGACGATCTCGCTTCTTCAAAGGTGTGGATCCCGCGCGAATTAATTCGACGATCGTAGAGAGGATGTTGAGTCTCTGATGAAGATAGTCCGAGAAGCCCGGCACCGCATATCCGAATTGGGTAAGGCTGCGGCATACTCAAAATTTGGCACTGACGTCGCGCGCAGGATTCTTGCGTCGCCTGCAGACAGCGTCGTCCACAAGTACGTAAAGACCAAAGGCCTGGAAGGCAGCGTAAGGCGCCTAGCTTCGGAGAGCCTCCCGCCCGGCCTGTACTTCGCGAAACTCACCATAAAGCAATGGGAAAAACATCGTGGGAAACCGTTCCGGTTGCTCCAAGGTTCTTCGGTTGTCTACGGCAACGAAGTGGAGCCCCCAGCACGCGGGTTCCCCTTGGAGTACAGAAACATTGTGGTTACGTCCAGCGACGTAACGGAGTTCAAGCTAGATATCAACGCTCCTTATGAACTCAAGATCGGCCGGGGAGCATTTACCACTCCCCAGCAGGTCAAGTATGACGCCCAGTACGGAGTCAAACAGTATGGCGATGTTTTTTATTCTCTTCGCGGTAATACCGTCAACCCCAAGAAGTTGCTCATAACTTTTCCAGGGTTTGGTCCTTCGACTTCCCGCATCTCGTACGCCGTCAGCTACCTCAAGGACATTAAGGAAGCTGACCTGCGAGACACCATGATGGTGTGCTTCCAAGATCGCTATCTTGCGGCCGGTTCATACATGATGGTCGACAGCGCCGGGCGCTCGCTCTATGAACGCGTCTGGAGCGTTCTTGACGGCCTGCGTAGTGAACATAACATCGACGAATCACAGATGCTCTTCTTCGGCGCCTCGAAGGGCGGAAGCATTGCCATTAACTATGCAAAAGACTTCCCTCAAGCCCATTTGCTATTAGCTGTTCCTCAGATGAATCTGCCTTACTATTTCAACAAGCCTTTCTTCAGGGACAATCTTTTTAGGAACAATGCCATCCGATCTTCTGAGCAACCGGAAAGCTTGTTGCGCCAGTATTTCGCTGAGGGTCGAAAAATTGATTATTTCTATACCAACTCAGATGAGCTCAGCAACCACTCTTTGATTGAGCTTGCCCATGACGTTCCTAACCTGACCAAGTACCGAGTCGACGGCGGTCACTCTGCCGTCGCAAGGGCAGCTTTGCCGTCCATGCTCGGTATTATGCGAAACTTCCTGCATGGCGCGAAGAACAAAACTTTCCGGTGTGAAAACATCCGTTCCTACGCTCGAGGCGGAAACGTCCTTGCGCAGGCACGCGTCGATAACCAAGCATCGAAGATCAGGGGTGCTAATTGGTACCTGGAAGGTTCTCTTGGACGCACCAAATTCATGCATCTCTTAACCGAGCATTCATACCAATTCCTTAAGTTCACCTCCGATTCGCAGGTTCTTGCTGCTGCGTACGATCCGATCGAGGCTATGTCCGGACTCACCGCTTTGGAAGCGAACGGAAGCCGCTGGACCAGCAGTCTGCCCGAGCCGCTGACGAGGGGCCCCAAGCAGAGCCCCGGGGCCGTCCTTTCGTTCGACGAGTTGGTACTCACGAGCACCAGTCCCAGAGAATATGTCGTGCTCGATGGTGACACCCATGGCAAGTACCGATACCGCAGTTATGAGGTTGACCCGGCCGGCGACACCATGGAAGTCCATTTCGTTAAGGATGCAGCCCTGTCGGTAGACACAATGCTCGAAGCCAACGGAAAGAACCGCACGTCCTATGTAGCGGTTGTCGAGCCGTTGGCTAACTGGAACCTGGCCGATTTGGTTGCGTTACGCTTTGTAATAAAGGCGGGCGCTGAGCGCCTGAGAATCGTCCTCCACGACAGTTCAAAGCGCCAAATGGCGATGGCTTTGCTGTCACAGGTGGACTGGAAGAACTCTCAGGTGGTAGCGGCGTCCCCAACACAGCCTGAAGCCAACGGTACTAGCAGTGCTGCGCTTCATGAGAAGGAAGCGCTTCTGTCGAATGCAAGATAACCAGGGTTCTGCCATTTTGGCGGACTCACCGAAAACGATACAAGTCATTAGGTCCTACACAGACGTTGCTAACATCAGCAACAACCACGTGCACCTCAATCAGGCCCCCGAATCAGAGTTTATTAATTCGACAGTTGAGTTTGCAGGGACTGGTAACGTCCTTTATGTTGAGGATGGCGTGAAGCTCAGGAACTCGAGGCTGCGATTCCTGGGGAGCAATGCCGTTATCCACATCCGGAAGTCGCCGCGGTTTGCCCGCTTGGTCGCGTCCGTCTTCGAGGAGTCTGTGTTGTACATAGGCCCTGGAGCTTCATTCACATCCGAAGCGCGCTTTCTTCCTACCGAGCGGAAGCACGTAATCATCGGTAGTGATGCAATGTTCTCGTCGAGGGTAACGTTCCGAACAGCAGACCCTCATCTTGTGTACGCCGTTGGCAACCACCAACGCATCAATCCGAGTGCATCCATCTGGGTGGGGGATCACGTCTGGCTCGGGGAAGACACTCTGTTATTGAAGGGTGCCCGAGTAGGTTCCGGAAGCATTTTGGCGGCGCGGGCGTTGATTACGAAAACTGTCCCCTCCAATTCAACGGCGGCTGGCGTTCCCGGCCGAGTCGTTGGCACCGGAATTTTCTGGACTCGGCCGTCTGTACATGCCTACAGCCAAGCCCAATCCGATCGCACGTCCTTCGAGCCAAAAGATGATTTCATCTATGCTCGCGATGAATTCGTCATCGACGTAAACAAGCTAGAAGCTGAGCTTGATCTCGCCGAAGACGGATTGGCACGAGCGGCATGGTGCAAACGCCTCGACGAACTCACGGCTAAGAACCGATTCTTTATAGCATGAACGTTCTTGGGGCCAGCATCGGTTCTGGCATGCCGACGGCCCCCTCTGCTCACGCATAAAAACGTCCTCTGGGAGTAGTACCGCTCCTTTGGTGCTCAGTTGGCGTCCACTTTCCGCGGTGGACGGCAACTGAGCACCAGCCGCTTAAGAGAAGCAATCAGCGCGTGGCTCTGTCCTGCCAGACCCCCCGGGTGTCCACCACGTTTTTTCCCGCGATGATCCCCGTGTCCAATCCCCGGAACTGATCATGATCCACAAGGAGGAGAATCACGCCGGAACGTTCGATAGCTTCCTCTGGAGATGTTAACGCCACGTTGACGCTCTGCGACAAAGCCCGCGGCAGGATGTTTATGTGGGGCTCCGCTACATTGATGCGCCGGTCAGGCAGCCTGTCCGCAATCATGCTTGTGATCTGAACGGCCGGAGACTCTCGAAGGTCATCGATGTTAGCCTTGAAGGCCAAGCCAAGAATCGCGACCTCTCCTGTGCTCTCCAGCCCCTCAAGCGCCGAAACGGCCTTTTGAACCACCCACTCCGGCTTCGCGTCGTTTACGTCGCGCGCTGCTCTGATCAGCTTTGCTTCCTCAGGCGCCGCAGCGACTATGAACCAAGGATCTACGGCGATGCAGTGCCCACCCACGCCCGGCCCTGGCTGGAGGATATTTACCCTCGGGTGGTGATTTGCAAGACGAATAAGTTCCCACACATCTATGCCAAGCTTGTCGCTGATTACCGACAGTTCATTTGCGAAGGCAATGTTGACGTCGCGATAGGAGTTTTCTACCAGTTTTGCCATCTCGGCAGTAACCCCGTCCGTCGTGAGGATCTCTCCTTGGCAAAAGACTGCATACAGGTTCTTGGCGGCTTCAGCGGCCTCTGGAGACATGCCTCCGACGATTCGGTCATTGGTTACAAGTTCGATCATCACCCGCCCGGGCAGGACCCGCTCAGGGCAGTGAGCTACGAGGATAGCCGGTCGCCCATTCGAGCCATCAATGCTCAGGTCCGGGCGAAGTTTGAGAATGTAGTTGGCCATATGCTCGGTGGCACCGGGGGGTGATGTCGATTCAAGGATCAGGAGCTCGCCGCCTTGCAGTTGAGGTGCGATTCCGCGTGCCGCAGCCTCGATGTAACTCAGGTCAGCAGAGCGGTCCTCGTAGAACGGCGTCGGCACAGCCACAATGTAGGCATCGGCTTTGGGAGTGGAGGTTGTAGCTTTGAGGCGTCCCTGGCTCACCGCGCCGGAAACGTGGATTCCAAGATCAGGCTCGACGAATGGTACTTCGCCAGCGTTGACCGCCTCGACAGTGCGCTCATTGACATCGACGCCGACGACATCGATGCCATTCGTCGCCAGGATGGCGGCCGTCGGGAGGCCAATGTAACCCAGCCCGATGACGGCGACACGATTGATGGTATTCAAAATGCTCCCAACATTGGGTAGTACGAATTCAGACAGTCACGTGCTCTGTCGGGTTACCCCAAAACTCGACGTCTCCAATGGACAGGAGGTGGTCGTCAGATGCAGTCCAAGTGTGGCCGGATCCCGACCTCTGAACGTAGTAGTTGTAACGATCGGATGCGTAAATGGTCCCGCCACCCTCGCTAACGGAGCGCAAAAAAGCGGTGTCCTCACCACGGCCGATTTCCTCGAATTGATGGCGTTCGAAGACCGACTTCTTTGCCATGATGGTTGCTCCAATCACCATGTGGTGGAAGCGGTGCTCCATGCCTTTAAACCTCAGCAACGAGGCGTTCCGGCTCTCAATGTACATGTAATGAGCAAGCTTACCGACCACGTCCGCCCCGGAATACATTAAGGCATTGGCTTGATCCCTCAGGTAGTGCGGACCGTAATAGTCATCGTCATCCATTTTGGTGAGAATCGCCCCAGTTGACTCGGTCACGCAAAGATTCAGGCATGCCCCAAGGCTAAGCGTTCGAGGTGCCTGGAGAAGCTTTACCTGTGAGACACCGTACTTTTGCCGCAACTTACGAATTTTCCACCAACCTGGTTTGAACCCGTGCGTCAGGAGCACCAGCTCAACCTCAACACCCAACTGCGAGCCGACTGTACGGAACACGTGCTCCAACTGCTGCGGCCGAATTGTTGACACCAAAGCGCTGACAAGTTCAGGCTTTACCGGTCGAATCCTATGGGGCAGTGCCAGCCCGATTACTTTTTCAGCCCGGTGAGCGTAGGTGTGCTCGGCCCAGATACGGCGTTGTGCCCTGTGTACGGAACGATCATTAAGTTCCGGACTCCTCATCAATGCCCTGATGATGTTGGCCGCTTCGTCCTTTGTCTCTACGCTGTGAATCTCATTTGCCGGGAAAAACCTCGGCAATGCAGGACTCGGCATTGTGACCACGGGCGTGCCAGATGCTGTGATTTCGAAGATTCGCCGAGCGCACATGCTAGGCGAATCGATCACTGAGTTGACATTCAGGAAGACCTTGTAGGCCTTATAGGCAGACAACATTTGGTCGTAACTCAACGAACCCACAACGCGTGAGTCATAAGGGGCAGGAAATTGATAATCCGGGTTACCGCCGAGTTGCCTGGAGAAGATTTCGAGGCCATGCTTGACCCTGTCCGACCCCTCCATAGCCCCCTCAAGCAGCACCTGCATCTGTTCGCGCCGTTCAGGATACTTGTGCGCAAAATACATACCTGCGAACGCCACGTCGCGAGAGTGTCGTCCTTTTAGGGGGCGCACCGGGTTGTGAATGGCCGGCTGCGCAGCGAACGGTAGGACGTCAACGCGATTGTGTCCCAGCGCTTCCCTGTAGGCCGGGAGCTTGTTCTCATCCGAAGTAAGTACGACGTCAAATTCACGTGCCGCAGGCAGAAAATCTTCGAAATGCGGCGGGTCTTCCTTGTTCCAGAAAACCGTGGGTAAGTTGTTTTCCCGGAACCACTGCATGAGAGCCAGAAACTCCGGTTTCGGACCGCTCGCGCCAGTTAACTGGTAGCGCCATGACCCGTCGTTCCCCTCCCATGCCGACTCCACAAACAAGAAGTCCACAGGATTTTCTTCAAGTTGCTCACGCCAGCGGTCCTTGCCCAAGAACACAAGGTTCCACTCATAGGCAAACGCTTTGGCAGAAAAGTTATCCAAAATGACCGCGACTGTCAGGTCGGCTCTGCGCGCAGCAATGCTGGGGTAGTCATAGGCCGGAAAGGTCAGCTGGCGTGTCTGCGTGCCGACCTTGGGCTTCGCAGTTCTGGCACCGATATTTCTCCTGGACGCCTTAGCCGCAGACAAAGCACGCTGCCGCTTGTGCCACGTGCGGAGCTGGCGGATACCGCCGGATCGCAAGTGCCAAGCAGCCTTCCGCAAGTTATCAACCGTATAGATCATGCTCGGCTCCTACGCATCTTGCTTCTGGCCAATACTTCCGTCATCTGTAATGCCGCTCGCGCTTCATCCCGGATCCTTGCGGCTGTGATGCCGTTGCCCCTGGCAAGATTTCCCGTGAAGTCTTGGTACGTCTTCACGGTTTCCTCCGGATCCCCGTCCATGATCATGTGCCCCATGTCCAGCCACACGACACGGCTGCACATGCTGGTGATGGTCTCTAGGGAGTGGCTGACGATGAAAACGCAGCCGGCCTGTTCCCGAAGCTGGTCCATCCGGCGCTTGCTTCGGTCTCCGAACTGCGCGTCGCCTGTGTTGAGTGCTTCATCCACCAACAGAATTTCCGGGTCAATGCTGGCAGCAATCGCGAAGCGCAGCCTCGATGCCATCCCGGAGGAGTAGGACTTCATCGGCAGGTAGATGGAGTCCCTGAGACCGGAGAGCTCGACGATGCTCGTGAACTTTTCCTTGACCTCGCGCCTACTCATACCCATGGCAAGGCAACCCAGAACCACGTTCTGATGGCCCGAGAGATCACCGACGAGGGCGGCATTCACTCCGAGCATAATCGGTGTACTGGATGCAAAGACCGCTCCCGAAGAAGGCCTTATCTGGCCGCTGATGAGCTTCATGAGCGTGCTCTTGCCCGAGCCGTTGCGGCCGATGATGCCCACGGACTCACCGCGCTCCACAACAAGGGACAGTTCGTGCAAGGCGCGGACTGTCACAGTGTTTGGACGGCGGGTCAGTCTCCGAAAGAAGCTGGTCTCGCGGCGTTCCTGGGCGACCGCGTCAGAGTCCGTAGTTACCACCCGGTACTCCATGGTTGCGCGGTCCACCACTACACAAGGATGACCCTCAACATCCAATACCTGTTCAGCCACGACCATAGGATTCCTCCCCTTGCCAGAAGAAGACCATGCCAATCATCAGGGCTGCCAGCGCCCACACAGCGAGAATTGCCCAAGACTGCCAGGTAGGTGGCTGCGCGTAAAGTATGCAGTTTCTAATGATATCGATGACGTTGAAGAGGGGGTTGATCTTCATCGCCGCCAGGATTTCCGGGTGTGTGATGAAGCGATCGTACGAGTAAAAGATGGCTGACCCATACATCCATGCCCTAATGAAGAACGGCAGAAGGTGGGTAGCGTCGTGGACCCGGGAAATGATTCTCGCCAGGATGAGCCCGATTCCCAGGTTGAAGATGGACTGAAGCGCCAATGCGGGCAAAATCATGAGCCAAAGCCAGGTAATCTTCTCTACCGGCGGGACGATCGTGATGATCAAGAGCATTGCGAGAATCAAGGGGACGTTCGCCATCATCTCGCGGATGTTTGCCCCGATGGGCAAGGTTGCCCTTGGGAAGTTGAAGGCTTGGACCACAGCCTTGTTGCTATGGATCGACCTTGCGCCGGTGGTGATGGCGCCAGCAGAGGCTTGGAAGATAAAGACGCCAATGACCAGATATCCGATGTAGTTGTCGATACCCCGGCCTGTTTGCAGCAACAGGCCAAACATTACGTAGTACGTGAGTCCACTAAAGATCGGGTTGAGCAACAACCAGGCGCTGCCCAGGCGGTCTCGGCGGGTACCGCTCTGTACCCGGGCCCGCGAATCATAGAAAATGAAATCGCGGAAATCCCAAAGCTGGACCAAGTAATCCAGGAACTTCGGCCGTGCGCCAACGCGCGTTAGACGCCGCATGTCGACAGCCAACGGCTGCACCACTGCTGGCTCTGGCATGACTGCCTTCTTAGCCGACATCAGCTGGCCCTCCTCGTATAGTTAGACGCCAAAGTTTCGTAGGCCTGCACGCACGCCTTCGCGTTCGCTTCCCAAGTGCGGGTCGCCAGAACCTGCTGCCTGCCTGCCGCCCCAAGACGCCGACGCATGCCGTTGTCCTCAAGCAAATCCAACAACACCTCAGCCAGCCCCTCGGGATCCGAGGGCTCGGCAAGCCGCCCGTTGACGCCGTCGCGCACTATCTCCTCCAACGCGTCCAAGCGGCTGGCCACCACGGGCCGCGCCGAAGCAAGAGCTTCAACAGGCTTCAGCGGCGTAACGGAACGGGTCACGAACAGGTCCTTCCGGGGCACAACGAAAACGTCGAGTGCCTGATGAAAAAGTTGTGCTTTGTCAGCGGGGACCCGTCCTGGGAAAAGGACGCTCTCTAAAAGGCCCAGCCGTCTGACTTGATCGCGGAGGGCCGGCGCAGCCGTCCCGTCACCCACTACAATCAGCTTCAACTTTGGCAGTCGCGGCGCCAGCAAAGCAAATGATGTGACCAGATCCTCAAGGCCCTCGTAATCCACCAGGCTGCTTACGGTTCCGATGTACAGGGCATCCGATTCAAGCCCCAAGGCGCTGCGGGCTTCCGCATGAGTCAGTGGTTCACCAAGGTAGGCGCCGCCCACTGCATTGGGAGACAGCAGAATCCGCTCTTCAGAGACTCCTGCTGCCAGAATGTTGCGCTTCATCGACTCTCCGAGCGTGACCACCAGGTCGGCACTACGCATGACGTCGGCTTCCCGATCAGTGAAAAGCCGGTATCGTTCGCTGCACTTTGCCTCTGGATCGCGAGTGGACGCCCAAGTATCAGCCAACTGGCCGCGGACCTCATAAACCCACGGAATTCCCAGTGCGTTGGCGACTTCACGTGCTACTAAACCGTTGACGAAGTGCGTGGTGGTGTGAAGGACGCTGGGGCGGAACTCGCGGGCCACTTGGAGAAGTTCCTCGGCCTGCTGCTGCAGCCGTCCGTCCATCGATTTGGCCATGGCTGCAGGCAGAAGCCGCTGGTACCGGACACCATCCACTACGTCCACATCTCGGGCGTTCAGCACACCGATCTGGACCGGGTACCCCAGACGTGTGACCGCCAAGGGTTCCCACCCCTCCCGCGCCTGGGCGCTGAGGATCGAGTGGCTGCGTCGGGCGTAACCACTTCCCGTATGAGGCACGGAATTCGTCAGGAGATGAAGGACCCGACGTGGTTCCGGCTGCATGCTGGTGCTGGCCAAGGATGGCCGCCAGCCCTGGAAAACCCGGAGCTCCGATTCGAGCCGTTGACGCTGCTTGGAGGCGTTTCCGGGCTGCCCTCGCAAGACGTCGACGGCGGAGGTCATGTCGCCGTCGTACCACCTACGCCGTGCGGTGGTGGCCGCGAGCTGCGTACTCTCAGTTGCGCAGGAAAGGAACCTGTCCGCCCACTCGGTCCGGCCGGCGGCTAGAGCCACTTCGGCTGCCTTGCGCGCGTGCTCTGGGGTGGTGCCACACCTCAAGGCATTGTCAAAGCGGCGCTCCAGTCCGGCGTCGTCACCGGCAACGTGGCTGGCGAGTAAGAAGGCAGCACTGCTGGACTGCGAAGCGAGAGACGCCAGTCCGGACGCGGCTGGCCGCACGATAGTCGAAGGCAAACGCCTAAGTATCTGAAGTGCCAGAACGAAAGGAGCCTCAGTCAGGTGATCCGCGATTGTGGTGGCGGCAAGCCTGACATTCCTCAAGATGCTCATGAAATCTTCTCCCGGCTTGGGATGCAGGTGTCACGGCCAAGCAGACTGGCAATGTTTCCCATGTACTGGCGGGCCAGCTCCGCGTAATCTGCGTTGTTCCTAACCCACTCACGGCCACTTCGCCCCGCGGCCAACCGGGCACGGTCCTGGGACAGATCGCGCCAGAGCTGGGCAACTGCCTCAGGGCTTGCGCCCACGACGTCTCCGCCCCGGGCGTCTTCAATAATCCGTTTGGCCTCACCCTTCACGATCGCCGTCACGTGACGTCCCACGGCCAATACCTCGTAAGTCTTGGACGGGACGGTGGTCTCAAAGGATTTCCAGTCGTCGCGCAATGACACGATGCAGGTATCGGCCTCACTGTACTTCTCAAGCACCGCGGGTCCATGAAGTGAGGGGAAGAAAGAGACAGGAGCGTCGAGTTCCCGGGCAAGCTTCACAAGCTGTTGCCGGTTGGTTCCGCTACCCACCAGGGTGAGGTGGAAGCCCTCGCCTAGCAGGGCACTGGCGCGGATAAGGATATCCAGACGCTGGCTCTTGCCGTGGTTGCCCAAATACAGGGCGTGGAAGACGTCCCGCTCCAAAGCAGGAGGATCCAAAAACGGAACCGTATGCAGGTCCAAGCCGTTGCTTACCGTAACAACGTTCCGAAGGCCCCTGTCACGCAGCGTTTGGGCAAACCCCTCAGTGACGGTGACAACCATGTCCGCTCGATGCTGCACAAATTCGACGACCCGTTCTACAAGGCTCTTCACGCTGCCTTGCACCAGGCGAGCATCCCGGGCGAGGTCCGGCCAGGCATCCCGCATTTCGACGATGAGGGGCACCCTGCGGAACCGGGAAAGAACATATCCCGTTGCCAAGGTTGGAAGGCTGGGTGCCGTCGCAAGAATGGCGTCCGGCTTCTTTCCTCCCAAGCCGACCGGGACAGACAGGATCGCTGAAAATAGCTGGTCAATAAGACGAGCAACAGGAGACCTGCCCAAGTGCCTCAGATACGGGACGCGCCGTATCCGTTCGCCGTGCGGGCCTGATTGCCGGCCGAAGGCATAGCCTGCATGGCGGCGGGGAAGATCGCGGCGGCCGTTCGGGTAGTGAGCCACCGGCGTCACCACTTCGACGTCCCAGCCAGCCCCGATGAACTCACGGGTCAGTGACGACCACCTACGTTGCGGAGGGCTGTGCTCCGGCCAGTAAGAGTGTGTGAGCACCATAAGGCGCGGAGGATTCGGCACATCGTTGCTAAGACTGCCGTCCCCTGTTCGGGAACTACTCATGAGCTACTTGCCGTTGAGACGAGGTCGGGGCATCCCTTTGGAACGAAGTGCACGGAAGTAGGCTGCGCCCAAGAGCAGCAGCACAGCGACAGTCAAAGCCTGAACGAAAGGATTGTTCTCTGCGACAGGAGCCAAGGCAGCTTTCAGGGGGCCCGCCACCTCCGCGCTTGCCACCAGAGGCGCCGTCGCTGCCTTCGTGGGCGACTGCGTCGGAGCCGGCGTGGTCACAGCGGGAGCCGAACTGGTTTCCTCGGTGGGGACAAGGGGCTCGACGATGTAGTTCTCCGGCTCAGAGGATCCAGGCTCTGATACAGGTGGAGCCGGGGGGACCTCTGGTGTGGCCGGTGCGACGGGCGGTGGCTGAGCGGGCTCACCGGCAGGAGGCACCACGGGGGCTGGAACGGGCTCTGCTGGAGCCGGAACATTTGGGACTGGGGGTACCGGGTCTGTGCTGGGCTCCGGCTGAGGCTCTACGGGAACGGGATCTGTGAGAGGCGGAAGAACCACCTCGGGGAAGGTCGGTTCGGGAAGCGGACTCTGGGAGTCCGACGGTGCAGGAACGGGGTTGGTTTCCGTAGCCAATGCTGGCTGAGTTCCCAAGAAACCCAAGGTACCGAGCAGCAAGGCCAGCCCTGCGGCTCGAACACGCCTGATTCCGGTGCTCAACGTTCCCCCTATAGTCCTGACCTAGCTCGTTTTACGGCGCCCTATTTCTCCGACCGCTGAGACAGGCGGTCGGGGAATCGTCCGATTCAGGAAGGCACTCCGGGTTAGTTTATCGTATGGATTAGATCCCGACTCAGCGGGGATCCCTCCAGCCCGCTATAAGCCCGCGCTATTGCCGCCTGGAAGAAGCGCGATTTGTATCTTGTTTCCGCTGATTTTGCGACCAACTTGCCGAAGATCTGGAGACCGAAGGACGCATGCCCCCTACCAGCGATTACAGCAGGAACAGGCGTCCTTTCAGGTGGTGGTTGGCCGCTGGTTCCTTGGCTTCCATTCTCGCGGTGTTCCTGGTCGTCAACGGATTGAGTGGGCATACCCCTCCTGAAGGCCCACCCGCGGAGCAGGCCGAGGCCCCACAAGCAGTTCAACTACCGCACTACCCCATCAGCGGATACTTCATCTACTCAGCCCCTTCTGATGCCAGGAACCAGAAGAAACTGGAAGAGATCAAGTCGGTCGGCGGCGACACCGTCATCACGTTCGGCTCGGTGCTATCCCCCGCCACACTGGCGACGCTCCCCACGGACTGCAAGATCAATGGCGAGAACTGCGGGGAAGTTATTGGCTCCAAGCTCAAAATCGGCCGGTACTTCACCTTCTCGGATGGAGGCCAATGGGGCAAACCTGCGCTCCAGTGCCCGAATGACCGACTCGTTGAGGTACCTGGCAGGACCTACACTGTGATGGTTTTCCCTTCCAACAATGGCGGTTGCACAGCCAAAGACGGCGTCTATGACCTGGTTGTGGCAGGCGGCAGTCCCTCAACGGCGGCAGATCCCACCATTTCAGTGGCCTCAGCCGCAACCAAGTTGAACATGCGGTTCTACGCCGGATTGCCGGCGCCCGCCAAACGGACAGATTTTGAGTACCTGCCCGACCTCAGCTACCAGAACACACTCCAGCTGTTTACCGAACGATTCCTTCGCTACCAGGCCGATCTTAATGACGTGGCAGGCCTCGCGGGCTTTTATCACCACTTTGAGATGCCTGTCACGGACAACTCCTTCTTCGATCCCGTGGTGTCGCTCTACGCAATGCAGAACAAAGCCATTCATCGCGTGCTTCCTGACCGGTCCGCGATTGTGAGCCCCTACATTGAATCGCGGAGGAGTTCCGCGGCCATCACGCCAGCGGACGCCCGCAGGGGTGCTCGGAAACTCGCCGGGACTGCAAGCGGGCTGCAACTGTCCATAGCCATCCAAGACGGAATGGGAACCGGCAAGGGCGCGGCCTACAGAGCTACTGAAGCCGGGGGCAAGGTGGACAGTTTTGCGGCCAGCATTGTTGGCCGGGGAACGTGGGGAAGCAAGTACGCCGCACCGAACAGCGAATACTTCGAGGCGGCTGCAGAAGGTGTCAAGGGCACCCAAGCAGAACTGTGGGCCAACTTGGAAGGCATGGCGCCGGCCACGGAGGCAAACCCTTGCGAGCAGAGCTTGCGCGGGCAAACAACGATAGACAGGGTCGATCGCCAACTCCAGCAGATGGGAGCGGCCGGGAAAATCATCTCCTTCATGTGGGACCCCTACTTCACCTGCTCGGGTACGAATCCGCCGCTGAAGGAAGATCTCCAGAAGGGATTGGGCATTCCCCTCATTACGGATATCTCAAGTGATGTGGCCAATGGCGGCGCGGTAAAGGTAACCGGATTCAATCTGGAAGGGATTTCCTATGCCCTGGAATTCATCGACAAAAAGGGCGACAAGCATCGCACCACCGGCCAACCGGCAGTGGTCAAGGCATCCTTTGGTAGAGACCAAGGTCTCAATCCGCTACTCCAATCGGTGACGATCGACCTTGGAGAAACTGCCCCACCCACGGACACCGCCTACCAGATTTCGGTCTCCAACGAGCGGGGATCTTCAACGGAAACAGTGCATCCAACGCCTGCGAAAGCAGCCGTCGGATAACCCGATACCACAAAATTGCTAGAATCATCTCTGCTGTTGCCAACATCAAGGAACAAATGACGCTCCCTACTAATACCGAAAACCCCCCGGCGGACTCGCGCCCCCGACGCCAAAAGGGTGGTAACAAGACCGCCCGTAACGTCCTGCTGGGCTTCGCAGCCGCCGTAGTGGTCATTGGACTTGTGTGTGGCCTGTACCTTTTCAACCTTGCACAGACTTTCAACAACGGGACCACCAAGATTGACGCGGCATTCCCCGAGGAGTCAACGCGACCCCAAAAGGCTGAGCCGGTCAACGGTACGGCGGCCATGAACATCCTGGTCATGGGCAGCGACAGCCGCGGAACCGATCAGGTTGACTTGGAAACCGACGCATCCACCGACCAGCGGTCGGACACGCTGATGTTGGTACATATCCCTGCCGACCGCAAAAACGTCTACGCCGTCTCCCTGATGCGTGACCTTTGGGTGGACATCCCCGGCAGGGGCCAGTCCAAGATCAACTCCGCCCTCACCTACGGAGGCGTTCCTCTTGTTGTCCAGACCGTAGAATCGCTGTTTAAGCAGCGCATTGACCACGTCGCCATGGTCGACTTTGAAGGCTTCAAGGGCCTCACCGACGCCCTCGGCGGCGTGGAAGTAAACAACAAGATCCCATTCGCTCCGGCTTCAGGACCCATGAAGGGGCATTTCTACGATGCCGGAAAGTTGACACTTAACGGCGACGAAGCCTTGGCCTTCGTTCGTGAACGCAAGTCCTTCAGCGACGGCGACTACCAGCGCGTCCGTAACCAGCAGGCTTACCTCAAGTCCATGATTAGCAAGATCATCGCGAGGGACACCCTCACGAACCCCGTGACCGTCAACAACATGGTCTCGGCCATGTCCCCGTTCGTCAGCGTGGACAAGGGCTTTGACGCTGGGGCTATTGGAAGTCTGGCCGTTGGGATGAAGGACCTCCGAGCCAACGACACCGTCATGTTTACCCTCCCGACCCTTGGGACTGGCAGCTCCCCGGATGGCCAATCAATAGTGGTGGCCGACAACCAAGCCATCTCTGACATTGCGGAGGCACTTTCCAAGGACCAACTGGGCGCGTACGTCACCGCTCACGCTCTGGAAAAAGGCAACTAGCCCCCTGTCAATCTCAGCAACAACTACCCCGCAAACCCCGGCCCGCTTAGCGGACGCCGGGGTTTGGCGTTTGTACTGATCCCCTGCGAGCACCCCTATTGTTCGGAACCCCGGTAGACCTGCCTGGCGACAACGGCACCTATAAGCGCGCCCGCCGAGTTGGCAATGACATCTGAAAGGGCCGTGACACGCCCCGGGATGATCAGCTGCGTGATCTCGATGAACGTGGACGTGGCCGCGCCGAGAAGCAGCATCCGCCACCAGTTCCAACGGCCCGGCCAAAGGAAAGTGGCCAGCAAACCGAACGGGACGAACATGACGATGTTGGATACGAACTCCACCCCAATGGCTGCTTCTTTGAAGGGAAGGCCCAGTGCAGCAAGCCGTCCAGCGATGACACCGACGAACCCGGTAACGGTGCTGGCTTCCTTCGACGGGAGGAATACCACAATGGCCAGCAGCACCAAGTACGCAACAAAGGCCGCGCGAAGCCACCTCCGGATTACGCTGGACATGCTTTTCCTGACGGCCCCTCAAAAGTAGCCCCCGTACTCGCCTGCGGCACCACCACATGGACCGCGTTGCGCTGGACCGTGAAGTCCGTCGGCGTTTCCGTGGCGATCTCGCCGTCGAGGTTTACCGGCATGGACGGGTGGGTGACCAGCCGGACGTTTCTGGTCTCCAAGTGGTACACACGATCATGGTCCACAAAGCTTCCATCTTTGAGGAGTCGCGCAATCTTCACGTGTTCCCTCAGCGGCGCCGCAAGAATGGCGTAGATGTCCAGGGTGTGGTCGTCGATCCCGGCCATCGGGGAAACTGTATTGCCGCCGCCATAATGCCTGCCGTTTCCCACGGCGACCTGGAGCAGGTCCTCCAGCTCCAGTGTTGGGTGGTCGCCGTCCGGGAACTCCAGCCGGGCACGGAACGGCCGGTGACGGGCATAGGCCTGAACGGTGGCGACGCCATAGGCCAACGGACCGATGCGTCGCTTGAGCCCGGGGCTGAGTGCCTGGGTGACACCGACGGAAAGACCAACGGAAGCGACGTTAAGAAACGGCTGCCCGTTGGCCCGGCCGAGGTCGATGTCCACCACTTTCCCGTTGGCGATAACGGCACAGGCTTCCGCGAGGCCGTTGGGAATCTCGAGTGTCCGGGCAAGATCATTGGCCGTCCCCAGCGGAAGCACGCCGAGCACGGTGTCAGTCCCGGCAAGCAACCCGGCAGCGTAGCTCACCGTGCCGTCGCCGCCGCCCACAACCACCAGGTCATGCTCTTCCGCTGCCACCCGATCGAGCACACCCGTCACCTCCGCGCCCGAGGTCACCGGATGGACCGCGGAAACCGGCACGCCGGCCTGCTTGAGGAAATCGACGGCGGACGTCGCGGCTGCGGCCCCACGACGTGAAGCCGCATTGATCACCACGGCAACAGAGCGGGCCTCACGGACGGATTCCATGCTGACCATCGTAGGCGGACGGACCTTGGAGAACCCTGCGAGGAATCAATCCGTACAGAAGAACTACCCCTTGAAAACAGGCGCCCGCTTCTCCTGGAACGCCCGGAATCCCTCGGCGTAGTCATCGGTCTTGCAGAGGCGTGCCTGCTCCGTGTTCTCCTCGGCCATGGACTCCCACAGGCCAAGGCGCTGATCGCGGATGTGGGCCACCAACTCCTTGGATGCGACGAACGCCTGGGTCGCACCGGAAGCCACGCGCTCCACGATGGACCGGGTAGTAGGCAGCAGAGCGTCATCCGGCATGGCCCTGCTGAACATGCCCTGTGCCACGGCCTCGGTCCCGGAAATGAGGTCCGCAGTGTAGATCAGGTCCAAGGTGCGGTGCATGCCCAAACGCTCGGCGAAGTACCAGTGCCCGCCGGAATCCAACGTTGCGCCGAGCTTGGCGAACGGAGAGCCGAACTTGGCATTCTCCGCCACGTACACCACGTCCGTGGCCAGCAGCAGCCCGAGTCCGACGCCCAGGCACGCACCGTGCGCAGCTGCGAACGTGGGTGCCGGGAACGCGGCCATCTTCTTCAGCAGCGGCTCCACCAGCCCGCCCAGGTAGGCCTGAGCGTCGTCGGTCTCCGGGGTCACGCCGGCGATGTCGCGCCCGGCGCAGAAGGCCCGCCCCTCGCCGCGAAGCAGCAGCGCCCGGACTTCACCGCGTTCGGCGGCGGCAGCAGCGTCGTCGTACGCTTTGCCCAACTCGGCCAGCGCGGCCTCGTCCAGCGAGTTCAGCTTCTGCGGGGCATTGAGGACGATTTCGGCGATGCCGTTGGCAATGGAGAGCTCGATCATGGGGACTCCTTACACGTCGAAGTCGACGGTAACTTCTTCGCTGGTGGGGTGGGCCTGGCAGGTGAGGACGTAGCCCTTGTCCAACTCGTCCTGCTCAAGGGCGTAGTTCTCATCCATGGTCACGGTACCCGTAACCACCTTGGCGCGGCAGGTGCCGCACACGCCGCCGGCGCAAGCGAACGGAACGTCCGGGCGGACGCGCAAGGCTGCGTTGAGGATGGATTCCCGGGCGTGGGTGGGGCTGGCGACGTCGCCGGTGAGGCCGTCCAGCTTGAAGGTGATCTTGTAGGTCTCCTGCGACTCGTCCTCCACAACCGGGCGGCCGGCGTTGCCTTCAGGACGGTCCGGGCGGCCCGTGGTGAACAGCTCGAAGCGCACGTGCTCCGGCTCCACGCCGCGCGCAGCCAAGGTGTCGCGGCACAACTGGACCAGCTCGAACGGCCCGCACAGGAACCATTCATCCACATCCTCGGCATGGATCGCGGAGGACAGCAGCGCCTGCAGCTTCTCCGAATCGATGCGGCCCGTCATCAGCGGCGCAATGCGCTGCTCACGGGACAGGACGTGGTGAAGCGCCAGGCGGGTGGGGTACTTGTCCTTCAGGTCCGCCAGCTCTTCCAGGAACATGACGTCCATGGCGGCCTTGTTGGCGTAGATGAGATCGAAGGTGGTGTCCGGGTTGGCGGCCAGCAGCGTGCGGGCAATTGCGATAACCGGGGTGATGCCCGAACCCGCTGCGATGGCCACGAAATTGCCCGGCTCCCCCGCCAGTTCCTCCGGGTGGTTCATGGAGTTCATGACGTTGTGCTGCACGGACGCGCCGTCCTTGCCGTGCCGCGAAATGAACGCACCCTGCGGGCTCATGACGTCCAAGGTGTCCCCGGCCTTCAGCTCGGCATTGGCCCACGTGGAGAAGATGCCGCCAAGGTCCTTCTTGATGGCCACACGGATCTCGCTGCTGCCGTCGCCAAACGTACGCGGTTCGGCGCAGATCGAGTAGCTGCGGCGAACCTCGTGCAGCTCACCGTCCTCACCCGGCAGCGACGCGCGGAGGGCAACGTACTGGCCGGGCAGGTAGTCGTACTGGCCTGCCAGCTCGGCGGGAACCGCAAACGTGACCTCGATTGCGTCGTCCGTAAGGCGCCGGACTTCCGAGACGGTCAGGTTGTGGAAAGACGCACGACGGCGGCTGGCCGTCTGGGTTTCGGTGGTCATGCTCTTCCTTACAGGACTTTGAAGTAGTCGAACGGTTCCTTGCAGTCCTGGCAGACAAACAGTGCCTTGCAGGACGTGGAACCGAAGCGGGTGAGTTCCTTGGTGTTCAGCGATGAACACTGCGGGCATTTCACGGCCAGGTTCAAACGGACAGGACCGGAATGGCCACCGGCGGCGGCCCGGCCCGAGGGCGGCGCAATGCCGTATTCCTCAAGCTTCGCCTTGCCGGACTCGGTCATCCAGTCAGTGGTCCACGCCGGGGACAGGACCAGGTTGATGTCGACCTTCGCGTAGCCTTCCTTTTCGAAAGCCTTCCGCAGGTCATCGCCAATGGCGTCCATGGCCGGGCAGCCCGAGTACGTAGGCGTGATGGTGACCTCGACGGCGGAAGCCGCCGGGCCGCCGTCGTGCCCGCCTCCCGAAGCAGCTGCTTCGGGGGACTCGACAACGCGCACGCCGCGCAGGATCCCCAAGTCCTCAATGGTGAGGACCGGGATCTCCGGATCGCAGACGGTGGACGCGACGTCCCACGCATGCTGTTCCGCGGCGGTCAAGGAGCTTACCGTGGCCATGGTGGTCACCAGCTCGCGCCGGGGTGCTCGCGGGCCAGGACCTGCATCTCGGCCAGGATGTACCCCATGTGCTCGGAGTGCTTACCGCGACGGCCGCCACCCGGAGCCTGCGGAACGGCAGGGATCTCCAGCTCGGCCTCGGTCAGGATCTCGCCGGTCAGGCGGTCGAACTCTGCCCGCAGGCTGGACGGCTGGACGGCAACGCCTGCTTCGGCGAGGCGCGTAGTGAGCTCATCGTCTTCGAAGAGTTCATCAACGTACGGCCATACGAGGGTCAGGCCCTTGATCATGCGCTCGCGCGACTCATCCGTACCGCCGGCAAGGCGCAGCACCCACTGGGCGCTGTGGTCACGGTGGTAGTCGACTTCCTTCACGGCCTTCGCAGAAATGGCTGCGATGGTGGCATCCGTGGACGCGGTGAGCGCCGTGTAGAGCTGGTACTGGTAGAAGCTCACAATGAACTGGCGTGCGATGGTCACCGCGAAGTCGCCGTTGGGCTGCTCGAAGAGGTGGGCCGAACGGAATTCGTGCTCGCGGCGGAAGTAGGCGAGGTCGTCTTCCGACTTGTCCCAAGCGGCACCGGCGTAGGTCAGGAAGGACCGTGCGTGGCCCAATTGGTCCAGTGCAATGTTGCCGAGGGCGATGTCTTCCTCGAGCTCGGGAGCACGGGAAATCCAGTGGCCCAGGCGCTGGGCGAGGATCAGTCCGTCATCGCCCAGGCGCAGTGCGTACTCGGCCACATCTTCGCTGGGCTTTACTTCCCCGCGGCGGACCTCAAGGGCGATGTCCTCGGGACGCAGGGCGTTGCCCGGGGTGATACGGGTGGCGCTGGCCGAACCGTCACCGGACGCCCCCGCACCGGAGACGCCCACGGAGATATCGCCGTGGCCTTCGATGGCGAAGTCAGTTGCTTTGTCAGTCACAGGTGCTTCACGCCTTCACTCTTGGTGTAGTACGTCGCATGGCGGTAATCCTTGCCCTGCGGGGATTCGAAGAACGAGCCCTTGGAATCGGGATCGCTGGCGGCAATTGCCTCGGCCGGGACAACCCAGATGGACACGCCCTCGTTGCGGCGGGTGTACAGATCGCGGGCGTTGCGGAGGGCCATGGCGGCATCCGGTGCGTGCAAGGAACCTGCATGCACGTGGGACAGGCCGCGGCTGGACCGGACGAAGACCTCCCAGAGGGACCAGGGGGTTTCTTCCTTGGCCTCGCTGGACGTGACGTTCGCGCGCGGGGCGGGTGCCGCCGTCGTGCTGTTTGCAGCGGCGACCTTGGGTGCCTCGCTGTTGATTTCGCCGGCGGCGCTGGCCGGAGCTTCCGGGTTTCCGTGGGGAGCCATTATGCTGCGTTCGCTTTCTGTGCTTGCTTGCGGGCGTAGGCTGCGGCAGCTTCCCGAACCCAGGCACCGTTTTCGTGTGCCTCACGGCGGCGCTCAATGCGCTGCGAGTTGCAGGGACCGCGGCCGGCCAGGACTTCCTTGAACTCATTCCAGTCCAGGGGTCCGTGCTCCCACTTCTTGGTTTCTTCGTTGAAACGGATGTCCTTGTCCGGGAGGGTCAGGCCGAGGACCTTGACCTGCTCCACCATCATGCCGACGAACCGGCTGCGCAGCTCGTCATTGCTGAACCGCTTGATGTTCCACGCCATGGACTGCTTGGAGTTGGGTGAATCGTCATCCGGCGGGCCGAACATCATCAGCGACGGCGCGTACCAGCGGTTCACTGCGTCCTGTGCCATCTGCTTCTGCGCCGGCGTTCCGTTGGAGAGTTCCAGCAGGATCTCGAAGCCCTGGCGCTGGTGGAAGGACTCTTCCTTGCAGATGCGCACCATTGCGCGGCCGTAAGGACCATAAGATGCACGGCAGAGGGGAACCTGGTTGCAGATGGCTGCGCCGTCAACCAGCCAGCCGATGGCACCCATGTCCGCCCAGGAAAGCGTGGGGTAGTTGAAGATGGACGAGTACCGGGCCTTGCCCGCAATGAGGTCTTCCGTCATCTTGTCCCGGGACTGGCCCAG
This sequence comes from Paenarthrobacter ureafaciens, assembly GCF_004028095.1. Lineage (NCBI taxonomy): Bacteria > Bacillati > Actinomycetota > Actinomycetes > Micrococcales > Micrococcaceae > Paenarthrobacter > Paenarthrobacter ureafaciens. The sequence goes on from NZ_SBHM01000007.1 coordinate 313,277, forward strand.
GGTCTCGGCAGCCGAGTACAGGTAAAGGCCGTGGCCGGCTTCGTCCTGGACCTTGGCCATGAGGATGGACTTGCGCTTCAGGCTCGGTGCCCTGGTGATCCAGTTGGCTTCCGGCTGCATGCCGATGATTTCCGAGTGTGCGTGCTGCGAGATCTGGCGCAGCAAAGTCTTGCGGTAAGCCGCCGGCATCCAGTCCCGCGGTTCAATGCGCGAGTCCTCCGAGATAATGCGGTCAAAGTACGCCTGACCAGCCGCCTCCCGTTCCTGCTCCTCCGGGGACAGCTCAACGGGCACAGACTGCAGATTCTGCGTTGCCATGGTTGCTCCTAATAAATTACCGACCGTTCGTTCAGAATATGCGGAGGGGAGGTTTTCAGTCAAGCTTTTGGCCGCCTTGGTGGGGCTCGCCCTTAATTTGCCGGATCATCCGCGGCTTAGCTGAGGCGAAGCCCCGGGAATCCAAGGAACCAGTCCGTGCCGGACCAAATGATCCAGCAGATTTTCGTCAGTGGGCGCGAAAAAGCCCGGGACCGGCACGTGCCGGGCCCGGGCTGCTGGAAGGCTATCGCAGTGAGATGCGGCGACGATCAGTTCCGCCGCGGAGGTCTCGGTTGAGCCTGCGGTCACCGTGGTACAGGATCGACTCCCAATCCACTTCCTCCGCCGACTTGGGTACCACCACCGGCTCCTTGCCTGCTTTCGACTTCGGACTGACGTAGAGCCAGTTGAGTGCACCCAAGGAGATATCCACCACCGAGTTCCAGAGCCCTATGTAGGCCTGGATACACGTCATGGCCAGCACCGCATTCAGCGTAGCGAACGCAACATTGCCCCAGTTTCCCTGCTGCCAGTCCCGCCAGATGGTCAACAGGGAAAAGGCAACAATGAGGTATGGGATCAGGACGTAGATGGCCGGGGCAGCGGTGCGGTTCTTGACCTTAGGCGTGCGGACGAACGGAATCTTGTCCCCCGTGAGCCCCTGCTGCAACGACTTGAGCACGCCGGCCAGGTTCACCGGCAAGAGGATGAGGTTGAAACCGTAAATCCTGAAGATGTCACTGAACCGGTGCCCGCAGTCGCGAAGATCGGATCCCATGCAGAGGAAGTACGGAAGGGCGGCAACAAACACAGCAGGGCTGAGCAAGCGACTGTCATAGGGATAGGCCAGCAGGAACAGGAGCCCAAAACTGGCCCAGCAGATAGAGGCCATGTAGTTCACCCTCAAGAGGACTTCCCGAATGAGGATCCTCTCGCGTTGGAGTCGCCGCTGCGACAGTTGGTTCCACAGCTTGGGCAGGATCAGCAAGCCTCCATTGGCCCAGCGCCGCCGCTGCACTACCAGGGAACCAAAATCCGGCGGTGTAGCGCTGTAGCTCAAGCGCTCCGGATAATTGACCAAGGTCCACCCGTGGGCGCCCAAGTCGATGCTCGACTCCGTATCTTCAATGACAGTGCGGTCCTGGATGTAGGTACGCACCTCGAAGCCGCCAACCGTCTCCACTTCCACGATGTCTTCCAACGCGCGTTTGCGGATAATGGCGTTGACTCCCACCCAAAAAGTTGCCCCGTAATAGGACATTCCTTGGTGGAGGATGTGTTGGATATCTGTTGTGGCGCCCGCAATTCGCTCAATTCGCGTTGGAGCTCCACGGAACGACGAATAAGGAGTTTGGGTTACAGCTACACGTTCATTTCCTGCCGATTCGAGAAAATACACCAATCGGAGGCAATAATCCCGGAGCAGCAGGGAATCGGCGTCAAGGGTCAGCAAATAGGTGCTGTCCGGTACCACAAGGTCATCTTCGAGCGGCGTAGTAGCAGGACGCAGCAATGTGGCTCCGCCCGCTTCTTCCTTCCGCCAACGCTGACCCATGAGGGAAATGTAGGCATTCAGGTTCATGGCCTTGTTGGCTTCATGGGAAAGGCTCGCATAACGCTTGCGCTCGAACGACTCCAAGCGGCCATTGAATATCCATGTGAGCCTGAGGTACAGCTGCTCCATTCGCTCAGGTGCGGGCAGGGCTCCCTGGGCCTTTGCCGATGTCAGGGCCAGGAGCACCAAGCGCAATTCGCGCGCCAGGCCCATGATCACAAGGTCCACAAAGAACTCGTCCACATGGTCGTGGACTGACTCTGCCTCCGCCATGGCTTCCAACCATTCGGCTGCAGCCTCGTATTCGGCAATGAGCAAGTCCAGCTCATCGAGGTCCCGGAGCTTTTGTTGTGCGCCCTTTTGCTTCCCTGTCTTCTTGGTTGCAGGAGACGCACTGCCGGCAGCCGGATCGACCGGCCCGTTCCTGCGGGCGCGGTAAGCCGCCAAGGCACTGTTGGCCCGGGCAGCTGGTGCAGATAGCGCCCTCTCAATCTGGCCGGCCAACGCCCTTGTCTCATCAAGACGCCGGGCCTTTTCCGGGTCAGTGGGGTTGGGCGGATCGTCCAGCAGCAGAACCACACGCAAGTCAGGGAATTCCTGCAGGGCTGCCGACCACAACGTGGCCCTCACTACCCCCGGCTCTTCGGCGTAAGAAGGTACGAGCACCGTGATGCCGTGCTGGTAATCGGCAAAGTGATTGTCCAGTTCACCCCGCGGGACCCTGCGGTGTTCCCTGAAGCGGTAGAGGGCGCCCTGCCTGGCCATCAGGTACATCAGGGCCGAGAACGTCAGGAAAGTTACTACCACCACATAGGAAACGGACTCGATGGTGAAACGGAAACCAGGATTCGGGTTATTAATGAACTCGCGGATGATGGTGGAAACGACGTAATACATCCACGCGCCCACAGTGACCAAAATGGCAAGCCGGCCCAGCACGATCTTCCGGGCGGAAGGCTTTGGGTGAACAATCGGGAGCGGCTCGGAACGGCGCTCCGATCCCCATTGGCGTTTGCGCCCCTTAGCCTCCGATGGCTCATCGATAGCCGTGCCCGAATTAGGCACAAGGTCAGGTGAATCCACCAGTTGGTCCGTCATAGTTCCCCATCAGATTGCATGCAAGGCCAAGGCCAGCTATCCGGAAAGACGTGATCGTCCGTTTGTCAAGTCACATCGATTTACCCCTTATACTAATGGAGGTTTGCGCCGTGTCGATTCCTGTCTTTAAGGCTTGACAATCGAGGTCTTATTAGGAACCTCACGGTATTCATTTGCCCCTGCTTCGCATCAAACTTCAGTGTCAACGTTGGGTGATCCATGTCGAAATACTTCCCTGGACGGAAACTGTCCATCCTTCGGCTCTCCGTTTTATCGCTCGTCATTGGAGGGCTGGTAGCTGCCGGCATCACCACGTGGCACAACTATTCCGATGCCCGGGCCGCCGCTGCTTCACCATCCACTTTCGCGGGGTATGTCGACGTCACGGCGACCCCGAGGTATGCCTTCGAGCAGGCATCGACGGCGAGCACCAAATCAGTGGTCCTCTCGTTCATCGTCGCCGACCCGAAGGATGGCTGCACGCCGTCGTGGGGTACGTTCTACAGCCTTGATGCGGCAGGGGAAGACCTGGACCTGGATCGCCGTATTGCAAGGTTGCGCCAGGCCGGAGGCAGCGTAGCCGTCTCGTTCGGCGGTTTGTCGAACAAGGAACTGGCGACGGCATGCAGGGACGCCGCCCGGCTAAAGGCCGCTTATGCACAAGTAGTGGACCGATACGAGTTGACGTCCATCGACCTGGATATCGAAGGAGCCGCACTATCCGACGTCGATGCACTCACGCGGCAGGCCAAAGTGATCAGCGAACTCCAGAAGGAACGCCGGGAAAACGCCCAGGACCTCTCCGTATGGTTGACGCTCCCTGTGGCTCCTACGGGACTGACGGCCGAGGGGACATCCGCCGTCAAGCAGATGCTGTCAGCCGGCGTCGACCTTGCGGGCGTCAACGTCATGACCATGGACTACGGTGCCAGCCGCGTCGCAGGGCAAACCATGCTGCAGGCGTCAATTGCCGCAGCAGAGGCAACCCACTCCCAACTGGGAGAAATCTATTCGTCGGTCAACCAAGACCTTGGTGCGCAAACCCTGTGGCGCAAGATCGGCCTTACCCCCATGATCGGCCAAAATGACATTGTGGCCGACGTCTTCACCGTCGCCGACGCGGAGGGCCTGCACGACTTCGCGGAAAGCAAAGGCGTAGGGCGTATGTCCATGTGGTCCCTGAACAGGGATGTCGAATGCGGACCGAACTACCCCACGCTGACGGTGGTCTCAGATGCCTGCAGCGGCGTGGCGCAGTCAGGTGGCTTGTTCTCGAGCATCCTTGGCGCGGAACGGGATTCCGTCAGCACCGCAACGTCACCCGCTCCGGAGCCGACAACCACTACAACCGCAGCGCCCGTCGTCGACGATCCCGCCACCAGCCCGTACCCCATCTGGTCACCTACCAACGCCTACGTAAAGTCGGACCGCACAGTGTGGCACGGCAATGTGTATGAAGCGAAGTGGTGGACCAAGAACGATGTCCCCAACAACCCCGTAGCTGCCGGCACGGCAGCTCCCTGGCAGCTGATCGGCCCCGTCCTCCCGGGGGATCGCCCGCAACCAGAGGTCACAGCTCCTGCCGGCACCTACCCTGTATGGTCGGCCGAAACCGTGTACAAGAAGGGCGATCGCGTGATGTTTGGCCCATACGTGTTCGAGGCCAAATGGTGGGTGCAAACTCAAAGCCCGGAGGCGGCATTGCAGGGGTCCTCCGAGACAGCGTGGGCCAAGCTGTCCAACGCTGAGCTAGCCAAGTTGCTGCAGGGAACGCCAACACCCAAGTAGGCGGGAACATCTTGACGCATATTCCCACAAGAAGCTGGCCCACCCACGTATGATCACCACAGCGCAACGGACTGTACGCGCATTGTTCGCTTTTGGGTGGGGCCACGGTCGAAGGCAGGGGTTCAGTGGCGGGAGTGAAGCAAGGAGTTCTGCCGTCGCGCAGAGTCACCGCACGAACAATCCGGCTCTTCTCGACGGCCGCAGCTTTATGCTTTGTGCTCCTGTCGGCCGGTCTCGCCAGCGGCATCGGTTCTCCCACGGCGCAATTGCTGGGCGACCTGGCAATACTGACTGCCGCACTTACTGCCCTGACTGCCCACACCCTGGCGGCCGTGCGACGCCGGGGCCACGCCACGGGCCGGTGGTTCGTTGTTGCCGGGCTGGCTTTGTGGACTGCCGGCCAGCTCATCTGGACCGTCAACGGCGTCACGCTTAACCACGATTACCCTTTCCCCTCCATCGCCGACATCGGCTTCATCGGGTATGCCCTGCCCGCAGCCATTGGGCTGACCCTGCTGTTGAGGGGGAAGGGCCGGCGGCTCTCCCTCAAACGGACCATCCTGGATGCCGGCGTGGTGGCAAGCTCCACGTTCTTCATAGCGTGGAGTGCCGTCCTGGGACCTTTGGCAGGAATTCCGAACCAGGACCCCTTCGCCCAGGCCACCCAGATGGCTTACCCCATAGCGGACGTGTTCATGGTGACCGTGGTCATCGTCCTGACCATGCGGGCGGTGCGCGGAAGGCGGCTGCCGTGGCTTTGCCTCGGGGTGGGCTTCTGGATCCTCGCCGGCACGGACCTGATCTATGTGCGCTTCACCCTTGAAGGCGTCACCGGCGTCACGGGCTCGCCCTTGGTTTTCGGCTGGGTGACCGCCCTGCTGTTGATTGCCCTCAGCCCCCTTGTTCCGGCGTCGGACAAGGTGCGTAAGGACGGCCGTGCCTACGCGGCGATGCTGGAACTGCTCCCCTACCTGCCGGTTTTCAGTGCCGTGTTCTTCTCCAGGAGCAGGGCCATCGGCTTTGAGCCGATCCTGGTCATCACTGGCTTGGTGACTATTAGTTTCGTCATCGTGCGCCAGGTGCTGATCGTCGTCGAGAACGTCACGCTCACCAGTGAGCTCGAAAGCAAAGTTGCCGAACGCACCGCCGAACTGGAAGGGCTGGGGGCGATCGTCAACTCCTCCGGCGACGCGATTATCGGCAAGGACCCTGACGGCACCATCACCAGCTGGAACCCGGGCGCCGAGCGCATCTACGGCTATCCGGCGTCGGAAACCATCGGCAGGAAGAGCGATTTCTTCATCCCCGCCGAACTCCGCCAGGAGGAAGCCGAGGCCCTCGCCATCACGGCGGCGCAAGGCACAGTGCAGAACTACGAATCCACCCGGCGGCGTTCGGACGGGACGCTTGTTCCCGTCTCCATCACGATGTCCCCTGTCCGCAGTGCCACGGGGATCAGGGGCGCCGCCACCATCTCCCGGGACATCACCGAACGCAGGGCCGCCGAAGCCGAGCTCTTGTGTGCACGTGAGACGGCGTTGGAAGCCAGCCGCTTGAAGTCCGAGTTCCTCGCCACCATGAGCCACGAGATCCGCACGCCGCTCAACGCCGTCATCGGGCTGACGTCCCTCCTGATGGACACCGAGTTGAACGAAGCCCAACGCCAATACGCACAGGGCGTGAAAGGTGCCGGAGAGGTCCTCCTCACCCTCATCAACGACATCCTTGATTTCTCCAAGCTGGAAGCCGGCAAAGTGGACCTGGACGTCACCGCGTTCGATCCGCGGGCACTGGTGGAAGAGGTGGCCGGACTCGTTGCCGAAGCGGCGCAGAGCAAGGACCTGGAACTCATCTCCTACTGCCATCCGGACGTCCCGCCACGGCTCATGGGCGACTCCGGACGCATCCGCCAGATCCTGCTGAACCTTGCCTCCAACGCCGTGAAGTTCACCCCCTCCGGTGAGGTGGAGATCCAGGTGTCCCTCTTGGAGGAGCACGACGGTGAAGCTTCCCTGCGCTTCCAAGTCCGGGACACCGGAATCGGCATCAGCGAAGCGGACCACCAACGGCTTTTCGAATCCTTCGCCCAGGCGGATGCGTCCACCACGCGCCGCTACGGCGGAACCGGCCTGGGGCTGGCCATTTCCCGGCGGCTCACGGAAGTCATGGGCGGTGAAATCGGCCTGGCCAGCGAGGAGGGCGCCGGCAGCCGGTTCTGGTTCGAGCTGGAGCTGCCGATCGGCCCGGTCCCCGCGGACACCGCGGCGGTTCCGGCGTCGTTGGCAGGCCGCCGGGTCCTGGTAGTGGACGACAACTCCACCAACCGCCTGGTCCTGGAGAATCAGCTGGCCAGTTGGGGCATGGTCCCGGTGGCTGTGCCGGACGCCAGGACCGCTTTGGAACAATACCGCGCGGCGGCCAATGCCCATTCACCCTACGACCTCGCAGTGGTGGACATGTGCATGCCGGACACCAACGGCCTGCAGCTCGCCCGCCAACTCACGTCGGAAGGCAACGGCACACACGCTCCGGGCATCATCCTGCTGACCTCCACCATGGGCGTGGAGAAAGCCGAACTCACCTCCGCAGGCATCCGCGAATACCTCACCAAGCCGGTCCGGAGCTCCGAGTTCTACAACCGGCTGCTCCGGCTCATTGCCGGGAAGACTCCAGGCCCGGCACCCGCGAAGGCCGCTTCTCCCAGGCCGGCGGCCGGGAGCCTTGGCAGGCTCCTGGTGGCCGAAGACAACGAGGTCAACCAGCTGGTGGCCCGCGGCATGGCGAACCGTTTGGGTTACGAGGTGGACATCGTCGACGACGGCGAACAAGCCGTTGCTGCCACCCTCACCCAGGACTACGCAGCCATCCTCATGGACTGCCACATGCCGGTCATGGATGGATTCGAAGCAACCCGCACCATCCGGGCCCGCGACGCCGCCGGGCGACGCGTCCCCATCATCGCCATGACCGCCGGGGCCCTGGATGAGGACCGCGAGCGCTGTTTCGCCGCCGGCATGGACGATTACATCAGCAAGCCCGTGGACGTGGACACGCTCGGGCAGACCCTGGCCAAGTGGGTGCCGCAGGCCTTGGCCGGCGACCCGCAGCAGCCGGCGGCAGCAACGCCGTCGAGCGCCACATCCCAAGCGAGCGCTACATCTCAGGCGGGCGCTACACCCCCGGCGAGCGCCGCTCCGGCCATTGACCCGGACCGTGTGCAATTGCTTCGCGAGCTCGGCCCCGGGCTGCTGCCCGACGCCGTCGCGGCTTTCCGGGAGGAGGCGGACCGGGCGCTCGGCGTCCTGGACCAGGCTCTGTCCCGCAACGACGCAGGCTTGCTCCGGTCGGCGGCGCACAAGCTGGCCGGTGCCGCGGGCAGCATTGGTGCTGTGGGGGCGTCGGCGTTGTCCAAGCGGTTGGAACAGCTGGGCGGGTCCGGCTCGGCCCCGTTGGAGCCGATGGGCCGTCCCGTGTTTGAGGAATTGAAAGCAGAATTGGCCCGGGCGGAAGACGAACTCGGGCGCACGTTGTTGGGAGCCCCATGAAAGTCCTGATCGCGGACGATGACCTGATTTCCCGGATGATCACCAAAGCCGCCGTGGAGCAGGCCGGGCACGATTGCGTGGTGGCGGTGGACGGCGACGAAGCCTGGGAGCTGTATCAGGTGCACCAGCCCGGGGCTGTAGTGACGGACCTGATGATGCCGGGTTTGAACGGCCTGGACCTGTGCCGGGCCATCCGGGAGTCGGAGGATGACTCCTACACCTACCTGATCCTTGTGACCTCGCACGGTTCCCGGGATGATGTGCTGGCCGGCATGGAGGCAGGGGCGGACGACTACGTCACCAAGCCGTTGGACCCGTTCAACCTGCGGATCAGGCTGCTGGCCGCGCAACGGATCACCTCGCTGCACGCGGACCTCGCGCGTTACCGTTCGGCGCTCACCGAGCAGGCACGCACGGATCCCCTCACCAAGCTGCACAACAGGCTCAAGCTCACCGAGGATCTCGCGGAGCTGCAGGACCGGACCGAGCCCCACGATTTCTGCTTGGCGATGGTGGATGTGGACAACTTCAAGAGTTACAACGATCTGTACGGGCACCCTGGCGGTGATGCGGCGCTGGTGGCCATCGCCTCGACGCTTGCCGGGGCGGTGCGGGAGACCGACGGCGTTTACAGGTTTGGCGGCGAGGAGTTCCTGCTGCTCCTGCACGGGCAGGACGCGGACGGCGCGGAGGGTGTCATGGAGCGCATCCGTTCGGCGGTGCACGCGCTGCAGATCGAGCACACGGGTGATCCTGACGGCGTCCTCACCATCAGCGCCGGAGTGGCTTCCTATGCCGAGGGGCACCGTTCGGGCACAGAGCAGCTCCTCAAGGATGCCGACCTCGCCCTGTACGCAGCCAAGGCATCCGGCCGGAACCGGGTGACGGTAGCGAGCCGTAGTTCCTTCCCCAACTGACTGGCAGCAGGGGTTGTTCTGAGCGCTGGGAACAACCCCTACTGCCAGTTACTTGGGCGATAGAGTGGCCACATGAGCCACACTTCTTCCGCGCCTGCTCCTGCCCCGGCTTCCTCACCCCAACCCCCTGTTGCCAAGCGTGTCCCCACCCGTCGCGAACACCACGGCGACGTCTTCGTGGACAACTACGAGTGGCTCCGGGACAAGGAATCCCCGGAGGTGGTTGAACACCTCAAGGCTGAGAACGCCTACCAGGAAGCTGTGACCGCACACCAGGAGCCGTTGCGCGAAGCGATCTTCCAGGAGATCAAGGGCCGCACCCAGGAAACTGACCTGTCCGTGCCCAGCCGCAAGGACGGGTGGTGGTACTACAGCCGTTCCGTGGAGGGCAAGGAATACACCATCCAGTGCCGCGTCCGCGCCCAGGACACGGGAGACCGCGTGGCGGACTGGACTCCGCCGTCGGTTGAACCCGGTGTTTCCCTTGCCGGCGAGGAGATCCTCCTGGACGGCAACGTCGAGGCCGAGGGCAAGCCCTTCTTCAGCGTTGGCGGTGCCGCCGTCACCATCGACGGCAACCTCTACGCCTACGCCGTGGACAACGCCGGCGACGAACGCTTCACGCTGCGCATCAAGGACCTCCGCACCGGCGAACTCCTCCCGGACGTGATCGAGAACGTCTTCTACGGCGTGGCCTTCTCCCCCGACGGAACCCGCCTCTTCTACACGGTGGTGGACGAATCCTGGCGCCCCTACCAGGTGAAGGCCCACGTCCTGGGGACGCCCGTCACCGAGGATGAGGTGGTGTACCAGGAGGACGACGTCGCCATGTGGTTGGGCTTCGACCTCGCCTCTGACAGGCGCCACCTTGTGCTCAGCATCGGTTGCTCGGAGTACAGCGAAACCCGTCTGCTCCGCTTCGACGACTACGACGCCGGGCTGACCACCGTCATCTCCCGTGACGAGCGCCTTCTCTACGAGGCCGAGCCCTTCCTCCTGGACGGTCGCGAGACCATCCTGCTCACCCACAACAAGGACGCCATCAACTCCATGGTGAGCCTGGTGGTTCCTGAAGAACTGGCCAAGCCGCTGTCCGGGCAGGACTGGCGTACCGTCGTCGAACATTCAGACGACGTGCGCGTCAACGGCGCCGGCGTGACCGCCACGCACCTGGTGCTGTCCATCCGGAAGGACACCATTGAACGCGTGCAGGTCCTGCCGCTCGCCGGGCTGGGGACGCCGCAGCAGGCTACCCCGGTGGAGCCTGAATTCGACGAGGAGCTCTACACCGCGGGTGTCTCCGGCTCCGACTACAACGCTCCGGTCATCCGGATCGGCTACACGTCCTACTTCACGCCGTCGCGGGTTTACGACTTTGTGCTGCCCACTTCGGATGCTCCCGCCGGTGAACTCCTGCTGCGCAAGGAAAGCCCCGTGCTGGGCGGCTACTCCGCCGCCGACTACGTCGCCACCCGTGAGTGGGCGACCGCCGACGACGGCACCCGGGTCCCGCTGTCCGTGCTGCGGCACGTTTCGGTCAAGCAGGACGGAACGGGCGCCGGCCTGGTGTACGGGTACGGCTCGTACGAAGTGAGCATGGATCCCGGATTCGGCGTGGCGCGGTTGTCCCTGCTGGACCGTGGGATCGTCATGGTGATTGCGCACATCCGCGGTGGTGGAGAGCTGGGCCGGCACTGGTACGACGACGGCAAGAAACTCACCAAGAAGAACACGTTCACGGACTTCATCGCGGCCACGGATTGGTTGGCTTCCTCCGGTTGGGTTGCCCCTGACCGCATTGCCGCAATGGGTGGCTCGGCGGGCGGCCTTCTCATGGGCGCCGTCGCGAACATGGCGCCGGAGAAGTACGCGGCCGTGGTGGCCCAGGTGCCGTTCGTGGATGCGTTGACCACCATCCTGGATCCGGACCTCCCGCTGTCCGCGCTGGAATGGGAAGAATGGGGCAACCCGATCACCGACCCCGAGGCCTACGCGTACATGAAGTCCTACACACCGTATGAAAACGTGCGGTCCGTGGCTTACCCGAAGATCGCTGCTGTGACCTCTTTCAACGACACCCGTGTGCTGTACGTGGAGCCGGCCAAGTGGGTGCAGGCGCTGCGGTCGACGTCCACGGGTTCAGAGCCGATCGTGATGAAGATCGAGATGGATGGCGGGCACGGCGGAGCCTCCGGCAGGTACGTCCAGTGGCGTGAGCGTGCGTGGGACTACGCGTTCGTGGCGGACTCCCTCGGCGCGACGGAACTCCTCCCCGGCGCCGGCCTCAAGTAAGTCTCCCCGGCACCCAACTGGGTCGCATTTGTGCGCGTTTAGAGCCGTCAAAACGCGCACAAATGCGACCTAGTTGCGTTGGTGGGGGCGGAGGATGGCGAAATAGCCGGGGATCACGTCCGGGCGCCCGGGGTTGCTGAGTGGCCGGGTTTCGATGTTCGCCGCCCCCTCCTCCACCAGGTCCCAGTCCGACGGCGGAAACGCCTTGCGCCGTTGAGCGGCACCGAAGCGCCCGGGCATGGGGAGGCCACGGATGGCCCACTCCAGCGGCGCGGGAATGGAATGCCGCGTCGCGCCAAGGTGGCTGACGTAGTCCACGGGGGTACCGCGGAAGTTGGTTTCCGCGAGGAACACCGTTCCTCGCCGGCCCACGACCGGCAGCAAGTTCGCTGCCAAAGCAGCCCGGCCTTTCCGGTCCAGGACATGGAGCACGCCGCGGATGAACACGTTGGCGTCTCCGCTGAAGCCCGCCTCTTCCAGCGCCGTCCCTACGGTTCGCCACGCGCCGGGTGCCGTGAGGTCCGCAACGGCGAACGACGTCGTCGGCCACTCATGCGATTCGCGCCGCGCCCGCTCAACGGCGTTTGCCGAGTAGTCCACGCCCACAGCGTGCGGGAAATGCGGGGCGAAGTGGCGGGTGAAGCTGCCGTTGCCGCAGCCGACGTCCACCAACGGAAGGTCCGCATCCAGCAAGGCAAGTTTGGGCAGGTAGCTCTCGGCCTCATGGCTGTTGCCTGAATCCCAGAGGACATCGCCGTCGGCTCCCGTGGAACGTACCTTGCCCCAGTATTGGTCCCATGCGGTCTGCGGGTCCTTGGGCGCCCCGGAGGACAGCCTGATGAGGCGCGGAACCAGCAGGTACTTGCGGAAAGCAGTCAGCATCCTTCCAATATATGGGCGCCTACGCGTTGATCAGCCAGTTGAGGGCTTCTGTTTCGTCCGTGAAAAATTTGGTGGGGCACGGGGGCTTCATGATGCCGATGAAAAAATTGGCGATTACCCTGTCCACCGGCGACGACCCCCACAATGCGATGCGCGAGGCCTGGCACGGTTTCGCGAAGACGGACCGGGCGCCGCGGGTGACATCGTTGGTGGTGGCCATGTCCACGATCATCGGATGCCGGTCCTTGCCGCAAATTTCGTTCACGCGGTCCATGGCCCGCTGGGCGTCCCGTTCCTTGATGCTCGCTCCCCGGGGCCACGTCAGCCGGAGAATGCCCGGTTCCTCCAACTCAAGTTCAAAATCAACGGGCTGGTAATCCTGGGATGCTGCTGCCTGCTCCACCGTGCTCCTCGACGTTCCGTAACCGGGGCACCGCTGGTTCCTCCCCCGACACATCAACACTTCCCGAGCGCGTGCCCAAAGTAAAGAGGCGGGACGCGACCCATTTGGCCATGCCGGGCCGTGACCTGCGGATGCGCTGATAAGGTGTGCAACATCTGGTAAAACCGTGGAACAAAAGTTGTAACGGAAGGGGCTCAGTGGTTCACAACGGAGCCGAAGTACAGCACGTTCCGCTCACGGCCGTGGTGCTGGATTCGGACGTGGGACGGTTGACGACGACGTCGGCCGCCCTCACCGCTGCCGGCTTCCAGGTTTTCCCTGCTTCAAACCCTGATTCACTGGCCATCAGCCTCGAACACAACCACCCCTCGATCGTGGTGGTGGAGAACGCCCTCGCCCACGGACTGCGCAGTCCCGGGATCCCCGTCCTGCTGCTGTTGAACGCCGGGGATTCCGTGGACCTCGAGGAAGCAGAGGCGTGGCGGGTGGTGGATTACGTCATCAACCCCGTCCGCCCGGACGAGCTGGTTCACAGGGTCAATACCCTCATCGGCAGGTCCAGGGAACGCTCCCGCTCGCGCAACCACATGGAGGCCCTGCGGGAAAACCTGCGCAACGTGTCCGCCGCGATCCGTGAAACCAACGACCCCCAGCTCATTGCCGACCACGTAGTCCGGGGTTTCGGCGAAGCGTTGGGCGTGGACCACGTCTGGTTCGCCACATTCCGTGACGAGCGCGTCCCCTCCATCCGGGCACAGTGGAACGCCCCCGGCACCAAACAGCTTCCCGCCAAGCTCGGCAACAGCGAGAACGCCATCGCAGAGCTATCCAACCGCCTGTGGACCGAAGCGGACGCCATGACAGTCCTGGACCACCGCGAGGAGCCCGATTCCAGGATCACCCAGGCCCTGCGCGAATGGTCTCCGGAACTGCAGCCCGTCTCCACGGTCATCCTCCCGGTTGGCGAAGGCGCCTCGGCGCTGGGCGTGGTCCTCCTGTGCACCGAGAACCGGATCCATGACTGGACCCGCCCCGAACTCTCACTGATGCAGCACGTGGCCGGGAACGTTGCCCACGGACTCATCCAGGGCCACCTCATCAGCGCCCAGCAACGGGTCCTGCAGCAGCTGAGGCAGCTGGACAAGGCCAAGACGGACTTCCTGGCCACCGTCAACCACGAACTCCGGACTCCCCTGACGTCCATCACCGCCTACCTGGACATGATCCGCGACGGCTCAGGCGGCCCGGTCCCCGACGGCATCAAGAAAATGCTGGACGTCATTGCCCGGAACTCGGACCGGCTGCGGCGGCTGATTGAAGACATGCTGACGGTCTCCATGCAGGACGGCAGCAACCTGGACCTCAAACCCGTGGATGTGGACAAACTGCTGCAGGTTGTTGTCGCCACGCTCCGGCCCCTGGCTGAGTCCCGGCACGTGGACATCTCCTACGTTGAAGCCTCCGAAGACATCGAGGTCACCGCCGACGAAGCCAAACTCGAGCAGGTCTTCACCAACATCGTGGCCAACGCCATCAAGTTCACCCCGGAGGGTGGCCGGGTCGGGATTACCAGCGTCCTGGAGGAAACGGACGACGGCGGACACGCGGCACTGGTGCGCGTGGCGGACACGGGCCTTGGCATCCCTGAACACGACCTGCCCCACATCTTCACCCGCTTCTACCGGGCATCAAACGCAACATCGGCGGCCGTACCCGGCAGCGGGCTGGGCCTGGCGATCGCGCACGACATCATCAGCAGGCACATGGGGCGGCTGAACCTTGATTCCACCCTGGGGGCAGGGACCACGGTGTCCATTGAGCTCCCTGTCGGCGGGCCGTAAGCAACAAGTGAGTGCCGCCGTCGTCGGTTTTTACCCCTGCCTCGGCGTGTGACAGCCCAGTCAAGCACTCCGGCCGGTCCTGACGGTGAGGGTCACTAATCCGCGACACATATCGAAACAAAACAGATGCCCCGGGTAACAACCCGGGGCATCAAATTGCGTCATGGGGCCTTTTCAGGCGTCCCCCCAATTTAGTTCGGCCACCATCCGATGCTGGTGGTGTTTGTCTTGGTGGTGACGCTGTTCGGCCACCAGCCGATTGCCGTGGAGTCCTGCGACGGCTCGGCGTTAGCCGGAGCAGCGAATCCTGTAACTGCCAGGACTGCCGCCATGAGCAGGGTTGCCGCAAATTTCTTCATCCGCTGTGCCCTTTCGTTCTGATGCGAATTTGAGTGTGTGACTTGAACAATGTCACGGGGCAAACTATACGAGCTTTTCAATGCTAATGACATGGATAATGGGTTTATGCAGAGTCCCCACCTGGCATCACACGTTGTAGCAGGGCTCAATGCACGTGCCAAATGGAAAGAGCGAAAATTCGACGAGGCTTTCGAGCTCGCCGGTGACGCCGCTGACCTGGCCGCTGCCGCCGGGGATGACGACACGTGGTGGGAAATGCTCTACCTCCAAGCAGAATGCCGCCGGGACCAAGGCAGCATCGAAGAATACCTGCGGCTCGCAACCGAGCTGAACAACCACCAACTCACATCCACCTCCTCCGAGCGCGGCGCGAAGGCCGGGACCATGGTGGCCGTCGCCTTCCAGGGACTGGGCCGCCTGGCCGAGGCTGCTGCCATGGCCTCGGACTCCGCAAAGCTGGCCGCCGGCGACCCCGATCTGCTGCACGTCCAGATCCTCGCCCAGCGCGCACTCATCGCGGCGTTGGCCGAAAGCAGGCTGCTTGAGGACGCCTGGCGCGAATGCCTGCAGCTGGAAACCCTGCTGGCCGATGTTGACGAAGACACTGCAGGCAAGGGCTATTGGGTCATCGGCAACGTCGCGTTCCTGGCGGACAGGGTTGCCGACGGCGGGATGTACCACGACCTCGCGGCCGAACGCCTGTCCCCCTCCAAGGACGTGGACCTGTGGGCGCGGTTCAACCGGGCCTCGGCGGAGATGCGGCTTCAGGCCAAGCTCCTGGACTCTGCCACCCTGCGCTGCATCGAGCGGGCGGAGATGGCCACAGACATTGTGGGCGGCTCCGAGCGGGACCACTTGGAGATGTCCCTGGTCCGCGCCCGCTGGAACTACCTCAACCAGGACATGCAGGAAGCCCTGGCCATCCTCGAGCCGCTCTGCGCACAATCCTCCATCCTTGCCACCCAGACAGCCGCCGAAGCACACTTCCTCCTCGGCAGGACCCTGCTGGCACTGGGCCGGCTGGACGATGCCGAGGCGGTGTTCGATAAGTCCGCGAGTCTCTTCGACCAATCAGCCCTGCCCGAGCGCAGTTCTGCCGTGCATGACTACCTCCGCGATAATGTTGGCAGTGCTGCGAAAGATCGGGGCGGCCAACACAGGGGGTGACCAGGTGCCGCAGGAGGACTCAATAGCCGGGAAGGACCCACGGCTGGGCAAGCTCCTGGACGGAATCGTCAGGCTTGCTGCCGGCGACCTTGACGCCCGGATGGAAGTCTCGGACGCCCGGGACGAGATCGACGCCGTCATCATGGGCACCAACCTCCTGGCCGAAGACCTGCAGATCGCCTACGCGGAACTGGAGCAGCGGGTCGCCGCTCGAACGCGGCAATTGCACGAGGCGCACCGCGAGATGCAGCACATGGCCATGACGGATTCCCTCACCGGCCTCAGCAACCGTTCAGCGTTCACCGCGGCCCTCACCGACGCCCAGGAGAAAGCCGCCGCACAGGGGCAGCGCCCGGCCATCCTCCTGCTGGACATGGACGGCTTCAAAGGCATCAACGACTCCCTGGGCCACACCATCGGCGACAAGGTCCTCGAAACAGTGGCCGGGCGCATCACCGGCGCAGTGCGGGACGAAGACATCGTCGCCCGCATGGGAGGGGACGAATTCGCCATCCTCCTGCACGACGTGACCCCGGCGATTGCCGCATCGATCGGCAACCGGGTGCTTGCCGCCGTCGACGGCATCCTG
Organism: Paenarthrobacter ureafaciens; assembly: GCF_004028095.1. Taxonomy (NCBI): domain Bacteria; kingdom Bacillati; phylum Actinomycetota; class Actinomycetes; order Micrococcales; family Micrococcaceae; genus Paenarthrobacter; species Paenarthrobacter ureafaciens. The sequence goes on from NZ_SBHM01000007.1 coordinate 330,032, forward strand.
GAAATCGAGGGACACCACGTGCGCTGCGGAGCGAGCATGGGCCTTCGCATGGCCGCACCCGGGCAGAGCGCCCAGGAAATCATGATGGAAGCGGACATTGCCATGTACGAGTCCAAAGCCGAGGGCCGCGGCCGCCTCAAGTCGTTCCAACCGGCCATGCTGCATGCCCGGCAGCTGAGGAACCAGCTGGTCAACGAGCTCAAGGAAGCCATCGCCGGCAACCAGCTGGTGCTGTTCTACCAACCCATCGTCCGGTTGGACACCCGCGAAATCGAGGGCGTGGAAGCCCTGGTCCGCTGGAACCATCCCACGCGCGGCATGGTGATGCCGGACGAGTTCATTCCCATCGCCGAGGAAACGGGTCTCATCTCCGACCTGGGCGGCTGGGTGCTGCGCACCGCCGTCGAGCAGTTGCAGCGCTGGCGCAACGATCCCCTGACAGCGCACCACAACTTCAACATGCGCATCAACGTCTCCGCCGCGGACCTGCAGCGGCTCGAATTCGTGGAGGACGTCCGGGACGCGCTGTCCACAGCCAAGCTCGACCCCACGCTGCTGGTCCTGGAGCTGACCGAGAGCGCCGTCATCCAAGGCAACGACCTCGACCGGTACACCCTCAGCAGCCTGGAACGGCTCGGCGTCGGCATGGAGATCGACGACTTCGGCACCGGCTACTCGTCCATCGACTACCTCCGCCGGCTGCCCGTCCACGCCGTCAAGGTGGACCGTTCCCTGCTCTCCGCACTCGGCAGCGATCCCGCCCAACCCGCACTGCTGGCGGCCGTACTGCAACTCATCCGCGCCTGCGGGCTCGGCGCCGTGTGGGAGGGCATCGAGACCGGGGACCAGGCCCGGTACCTGCTCAGCATCGGCTGCACCAGCGGGCAGGGGTACTACTTCAGCAGGCCGCTCTCGGAGGAAGTACTCACTGAGCAGCTCAGGCACCACAAGACCTGGCCGGTGGCGGACTAGGTGTAATTCCCACTGAGGTTGTGAACGCGGCTGATGGGGGTTTTGCCTCCGATGCCGGTATGGGTTCGGTGATGATTGTAATGGTGGAGCCATGCCGGGTAGGTGGCGGCGCGCTCGGTTTCTGAGGTGTAGGGCCGGGCGTAGGCCCATTCGGTGGCGAGGGTGCGGTTGAAGCGTTCCACCTTGCCGTTGGTTTGGGGTCGGTAGGGGCGGGTGCGCCGGTGTTTGAGGTGCGGTCCCAGGGCTGCTGCGAAGGTCCGGGAGCGGTAGCAGGACCCGTTGTCCGTGAGCACCGCTTTGACGGTGATGCCGTGGGCGGCGAAGAATGCGGCGGCTCGCAGCCAGAAGGCGGCGGCCGTTTCCTTCTTTTCGTCGTTGAGGATTTCGGAGTACGCGAGCCGGGTGTGGTCATCGACGGCATGATGCAGGTAGGCATAACCGGTCCCGGCACGGCGGTTCCGCTGCCCCTTGGCGCGTCCGAGGGCGCGGTGTCCGCCGCCGTCGGGGATGCGCCCAAGCTTCTTGATGTCCACGTGGATCAGGTCTCCGGGGTTCTCGTGCTCGTAGCGCTGCGGTGCAGGTGTGCGAACGGGCAGACCGGTGCCCTGATCCAGGCAGGCCAGCCGGGGCATCCGGTACCGGGTCAGCACCTTGCCGACGGTGGAGCGGGCCAAGCCCAGGTGGGCCGCTATCCGGTGCGGTCCCCACCGCCGATTGAACCTCAACCCCACAATGCGGCGTTCGGTGCGTACGGGGGTGCGTTTCGGGCTCCGCCGCGGGCGGGAGGACGCGTCAGCCATGCCGTCCTCACCACGGACCCTGTAGCGGTCCACCCACTTCTTGGCCGTCGCTGGTGAGCATTGAAAACGTTCCGCGGCCCGGCGCAACGTCCAGCCCTCCTCAACGACCAAACGGGCCAGCTTCGCCCTGGCCTTAGGTGTCAGATCGGCGTTGGCATGGGTAACGTAGGACAACGAGAGCCTCCTGGCGTCGAGATGAGTGTGGTAACCCAAATCGATACCGGAGGCTTTCGCCTTTTACATCACGCCACGCTGTTCACAACCTCCATGGGAACTACAACTAGGAGCACGACGGCGGCCTGCCGGCTTGGTTGCCGGCTGCCGGTTTGGGGCTACTCGCCGGTTTGGGGCTACTCGCCGTTGCGCCGGGCACGCCACTCGGAGTCGAGGATGGCGTAGATGTTCTCGGTGGCCCACTGCCCCTTGTAGTGCCAGATGTCCACGAGGGACGCCTCCAGCCGCATGCCGATGCGCTCGCAGATCGCCGCGGAACCGTGGTTGAGGGCGTCCAGCTTGGCGTCGACGCGATGGAAGGCAAGGAGTCCGAAGGCCAGGTCCAGCACGGCTTCCGCGGCTTCCGTGGCGATTCCCTGGCCCCTCGCATCAGGATGCAGGATCCAGCCAACCTCTGCCTGCCCCGGCCCTTCCAACCACTTGAGCACCACCTCGCCCAGCAGCCCAGGCTCATCCTGCCGCTCGATCGCCAGGCAGACCCAGTCGCCCTCCTGCTTGAATTCGAAGTTCGCGTAGCGCCCCAGCACCTCCATGGCTTTGGTCTTGCTCAGGGGCGGACGCAAAAGGAACCGCGCCGTGTCGGGGAGGGACTGGTAGGCGTGGAAGCGTTCCAGGTCCTCGGCCTCGAAGCGCCGCAAGATGAGGCGTTTGGTGATGATCGGGAGCGCGATATCGGGCATGTCTTCGAGGCTACAGTGCCGGTCCGAAAGGATGTCCAGTTCAGGCCCTGGAGCTTTGTCCAGTCTTGACACGTGGCGCGATCTGGGATTACCTAATGAACATTCGGTAAATAAAGCTGGAGGCAATGACGCATGGTTGAAACAACCCTCTCCGGTGCTTCGCACCACATCCTGACGAACGACTATGCGTCCGAATGGATGGGCATCGAGGTCCTCAAGGTCGACGACGGACACGCCACCATCAGGATGAAGCTCCGCCAGGAAATGCTCAACGGCTTCGGCATGGCACACGGCGGAATGATCTTCGCCTTCGGTGACACCGCCTTCGCGCTGGCCTGCAACCCGGCCAGCCCGACGCCCGAGGAGGCCGCCACCATCACGGTTGCATCCGGCGTCGACATCAATTTCATTAAGCCGGCCTTCGAAGGCCAGGTGATCACCGCCGTCGCCAACCGCCGTGCCACAACGGGACGCAGCGGCCTGTACGACATCCAGCTCTACGCGGCTGACGAGTCCTCCTCCCCCACCATCACCGAACCCGGCGAACTCATTGCAGAGTTCCGTGGCCGCAGCCGCACCATCTCCAAGAAGTAGGAAGCCATGACACAGAACACCGTCGCCGCAACAGCCACCCCGGAGGCAGCCGCTGTTCCCGGACTGGACCGCGAGGAAACCATCTCCCGCGACGAGCTCGAGGCCCTGCAGCTCAGCCGCCTCCAGCACACTGTCGCCTACGCCTACGACCGCGTGCCGCTCTACAAACGCAAGTTCGACGAAGCCGGCGTCCACCCCAGCGATCTGCGCGAACTGGGCGATCTTGGCAAGTTCCCCTTCACCACCAAGGAAGACCTCCGCCTGGAGTACCCGTTCGGCATGTTCGCCGTCCCGCAAGACCAGGTTGCCCGCATCCACGCGAGCTCCGGCACCACCGGCCGACCCACCGTGGTGGGCTACACCAAGAACGACCTCGCCAACTGGGCTACGCTGGTTGCCCGCTCGCTGCGTGCCTCGGGCGTGCGCCCCGGCATGAAGGTCCACAACGCTTACGGCTACGGCCTGTTCACGGGCGGTCTCGGCGCACACGCCGGCGCCGAAGCCCTCGGCTGCACCGTCATTCCCATGTCCGGCGGCCAGACCGAGCGCCAGATCCAGCTCATCCAGGACTTCGAGCCGGATGCCATCCTGGCCACGCCCACGTACTTGCTGACCATCGCCGACGCCATGGCCCAACAGGGCATCGACCCCAAGTCGACGTCGCTCAAGTACGCCGTCCTCGGTGCCGAGCCGTGGACCGAGGAGATGCGCCGCGAGCTCGAAGTCACCATGGACATCAAGGCCTGCGACATCTACGGGCTCTCCGAGGTCATGGGCCCCGGCGTCGCCGGCGAAGCCGTGGAAACCCAGGACGGCTGCCACATCTGGGAAGACCACTTCCGCCCCGAAATCATCGATCCCTTCGACCACACGCGCGTCCTGGGTGACGGCGAACCGGGCGAGCTCGTCTTCACGTCCCTGACCAAGGAAGCGCTGCCGATCATCCGGTACCGCACCAAGGACCTCACGCGCCTGCTCCCCGGCACGGCCCGTCCGGCCCACCGCCGCATGGGACGCATCACCGGCCGCAGCGACGACATGATCATCCTCCGCGGCGTGAACCTGTTCCCGTCCCAGATCGAGGAAATCGCTTTGAGGATCCCGGAGCTCAGCCCGCACTTCCAGCTCGAGCTCACGCGGCCCGAAGGCAAGCGCATGGACTCCCTGACGGTACGGATCGAGCGCCGCGAGAACGTTCCGGTTGAAGCAGGCACGACGGCGGCACACGCCTTGCGCGAGCAGATCAAGATTCACGTCGGGTCATCGTGCGTAGTGGACGTCGTTGAGCCCGGTTCACTTGAACGCTCCAACGGCAAGCTCCGCCGCATCTACGACCTTCGCCCCAAGGCCTAGTCTTCCCGGTGACGCCCCGGGTACTTCACGGGGCGTCTTCGGTTTGACAGGTCCGCCCACTGATCGTGAGAAAATGCCACCATGCCAACTGAGACAACCTCCAAGCGCGGACGGCCCGGTTACGACCAGCAGTCGGTGCTCCGCATCGCCGTCGACGTCTTCAACCGCCACGGGTACGACGCAACGTCCATGGGCATCCTGGCCGAAAACCTCGGAATCTCGAAGTCGGCCATCTACCACCACGTCCCCTCCAAGGGCGACCTCCTGAAGCTTGCCTTGGACCACGCCCTCGGCGGCCTGGAGGCCATCCTGGAGCAACCCGAGGCCATGACCGGCCCCGCCGACGCCCGCTTGGAATTCGTGCTGCGGCAAACCATTGCAGTGCTCGTGGAACGGCTCCCCTTCGTCACGTTGCTCCTGCGCCTGCGCGGGAACACCGACATTGAGCGCGACGCCTTGGAACGCCGTCGTGCCTTTGACCATAAGGTGGCTGCGCTCATCTCGGCTGCGCGCGAGGACGGTTCGCTGCGGCAGGACATCGATCCCCGCACGGTCACAAGGCTCCTGTTCGGCACCATTAACTCGATCGTGGAGTGGTACAAGCCCGGCGGCTCGCTGTCCCCGGAGAAGCTCGCGGATGACGTGATCACCATGGCGTTCGACGGCCTCCACGCCGCCGCCTGACCCTCTATCACCTCCCGCCCCTTTCCCGGCGTCCCTCTATCACCTCCCGCCCCTTTCCCGGCGTCCCTCTATCACCTCCCGCCCCCTTCCCGGCGCCCCTCTATCACCTCCCGCCCCCTTCCCGGCGCCCCTCTATCACCTCCCGCCCCCTTCCCGGCGCCCCTCTATCACCTCCCGCCCCCTTCCCGGCGCCCCTCTATCACCTCCCGCCCCCTTCCCGGCGCCCCTCTATCACCTCCCGCCCCCTTCCCGGCGCCCCTCTATCATTTCCCGACCCGCCCCGGACGCGACAGAAATTCGTAAGGTCTCCGGAGCCGTTGCGAGCGTAGGATTTTCAGCGTAGGAGGTGGCCATCATGCAACTAGCCCTCAACACAGCCACAACTGTCCTGCCCGTCGATGACATGAGCCGCGCGCACGCTTTTTACGCGGAAAAGCTCGGCCTGCCACACCGTGGGAAAACCTGGGACGGAAATGATTTGTTCGGCAACGACGGCGGCGCGATGCTGCAGTTGCTGCCCATCACGGATGGCATGCACTCAAGCCATACCGCACTGAGTTTTGAGGTCCACGACATCGAGCGATTGGTCGCTGAAATGGAAGCCAGGGGCGTTTCATTCCAGGACTATGACGAGCCCGGCCTCAAGACGGAAAACCATATTTGCACTACTGAAGCCGAGAAATGCGCTTGGTTTATGGACACGGAGAACAACATCCTCTGCATCCACGAAACGCTCGGGCAGCAGGCCGAATACCAGCTATAAAGATTAACGACGAAACGCTCTCCTTGTTGGGAGAGCGTTTCGTCGTTCGCGGTGGGAAGTGATAGAGCAACCCCTCAAACCCGGTGGGAAGTGATAGAGCAACCCCTCAAACCCGGCGGGAAGTGATAGAGCAACCCCTCAAACCCGGCGGGAAGCGATAGAGGAACCCCTCAAACCCGGCGGGAAGTGATAGAGGGTTACTTCTCCACGAGGGTGAGGACGTCGTAGGTGGCTACGATGTCGTCGTTCTGGTTGGTCAGGACTGCATCCCAGGCAACCTCGCCGTACTCGTCCGTTTCACGCGGCGTGATCTTCTTGGCGGTCAGGGTCACCCGGATGGAGTCACCCGCGGCCACCGGTGTGATGAAGCGCAGGTTCTCCAGGCCGTAGTTGGCCAGGACGGGACCCGGAGCCGGCTCCACGAACAGACCCGCAGCCCAGCTCAGGAGCAGGTAGCCGTGGGCCACGATGCCCGGGAAGAAGGGGTTGGCCTCGGCGGCTTCCTGGTTGGTGTGCGCGTAGAAGGTATCGCCGGTGGAGTTTGCGAAGGCCGCGATGTCCTCCAGCGTGACCTCGCGGAGCTCGGAACGAACAGCATCGCCGATCCGCAGGGTGGACAAGTGCTTGCGGAAGGGGTGCTCACCCTCGGTTTCGATGGTGAAGTTCCGGTCGGCTCCGGTGTGCCACTGGCCGGTGACGGCGGTGAGCATGTTCGGCGAACCCTGGATGGCCGTGCGCTGCATGTGGTGCAGCACGGAGCGGATGCCGCCCAGTTCTTCGCCGCCGCCTGCGCGGCCTGGACCGCCGTGGACAAGGTGCGGAACGGGGGAACCGTGGCCGGTGGACGAGCGTGCGTCTTCGCGGTTGAGCATGTGGACACGGCCGTGGTGGGCTGCGATGCCGGTAACCAGTTCGCGGGCCACTGCGGGATCGTTGGTGCACACGGAGGCCACCAGCGAGCCGGAACCGCGGGCAGCGAGGCGCACGGCGTCGGCGAGGTCGGTGTAGCCAAGCACTGAGGAGACGGGTCCGAAGGCTTCGAGGGAGTGGACTTCTTCGGCTTCCGCGTCAGCCCAGCTGAGGAGCACCGGAGCCATGAAGGCGCCGTCCTCCACTACGCCGACGGTGCCGCCGACGGAGGTGACCGACGGCGAGTCGAGGCTTCCGTACGCAAGCTCACCGCCGGCGTCGAGCATTGACTGGACGGCCGCGCGAACATCGGCGAGCTGCTCCAGCGAGGCGAGGGCGCCCATGGTGACGCCTTCGGCGCGCGGGTCACCGACCACAACGCGTTCGTTGATGCGGGCGCCGATGGCTGCGGCGACCTCGGAGGTCAACTCCTTGGGGACGAGCACGCGGCGGATGGCGGTGCACTTCTGGCCCGCCTTGACGGTCATCTCGGTGACGACGGCCTTGACGAAAGCGTCGAACTCGGGGGTGCCGGGGAGGGCGTCGGGGCCGAGGATGGCCGCGTTCAGCGAGTCCGTCTCCGAGGTGAAGCGGACGCCGCCCTGCACCACGTTAGGGTGCGATTTCAGCGACTTGGCCGTTGCGGCGGAACCGGTGAAAGACACGAGGTCGCGGTAATCGAGTTCGTCCAGGAGCGTGCGGGCAGAACCGGAGATCAGCTGGAGCGAACCTGCGGGAAGGATGCCGGATTCGACGAGGGCCTTGACGGCAGCCGCGGCGACATAGCCCGTGGGCGTTGCCGGCTTGACGATGGTTGGCACGCCGGCGAGGAAGGACGGCGCGAACTTCTCCAGCATCCCCCAGACCGGGAAGTTGAAAGCGTTGATCTGGACGGCTACGCCGGGAATGCGGGTATAGATGTGCTCGCCGGCGAACGAACCGTCCTTGGACAGGACCTCCATGGGACCGTCCACGATCACCTGCGAGTTGGGCAGTTCACGCCGGCCCTTGGAACCGAATGTGAAGAGCACGCCGATGCCGCCGTCGATGTCGATCATGTTGTCGATCTTGGTGGCGCCGGACTGCGAGGACTGGGCGTAGAGCTCTTCGCGGCGGCCGTTCAGGTACTGGGCCAGCTCCTTGAGCTTGAGGGCGCGCTGGTGGAACGTCAGTTTGCCGAGTTCCGCCTGGCCCGTGGTGCGTCCGTAGTTCACGACGGCGGCAAGGTCCAGGCCGTCGGTGCTCACGTTGGCCAGGACTTCGCCGGTGCTGGCATCACGCACGGGCACGGTCTTGGCTTCGGGCGCCGGGGTCCACCACGCGTCCTGAACGTAGCTGGGGACGGTGGCAACGTCTGTGGTTTCCGGGGCGACTGCTGTAGTGGTCATCGTCGACGGGTCCTTCCGAGGCACATGAAAGCGGCACGGTCGAATGTCGGATGGACCAACATTACTGACCGGCCGTTCGGTAATATATACAGACTACATGAATGCCCCGGAGAGTACAGCGGGAATTTGCGCGCATTGTGATAGAGGGTTGCCCGAAACACGGCGGGATGTGAGAGAAGGACGCTCAGAACCCGGCGGGATGTGAGAGAGGGACGCTCAGAACCCGGCGGGATGTGAGAGAAGGATCAGCTCCGGCTGCCCAGCTTCCGTGCCAACAGCAGTGGCTTCTTCAGGAACTCCCCCACGCTGGTCCGGGTAATGATCGTCTGGTTCAGGGCATCCAGCCGCCCCAGGACCTGGTCCAGCTTGGCAACGGTCTCATCGAGCCGCCGCTCCTGTGCCCGGATGAGTTCCTCCTGTTCGGCCAGCACGCGGGACAAATAGAGCACCGTCCCCATGCCGCCCTGGGCAACCTCGTTCCGCAGATGATCGTCACGGACCAGGGCATCGTAACGGGCATGCTCCGCCGCCTTGGCAAAAATGCTGTTGCCGTCATGCCCATCCGATTCCGGCCGCTGCGACCAAAACGCCAGCGGTTCCCCATCGATGAACCCCACGCGGGAATGGCTCAGCACGCGCAAGTGGAATTCCCAGTCCCCCACCACGGGAAGATCCTCGTTGTAATACCCCACCGCGTCATGGAGACTCCTGCGGTACAGGAAGGAAATGGGTACCGCGCGGTTGATCCGGAGCATGTCCGCAAGGGTGATCTGACGCAGGTCGGCCCAGAAGATCTCACGCCGGACGGGCTCGATCCTGCCGTCTGCAACCTCCTCGATGACAATTTCCGTCCGCACCATGACTCCCGCGTCCGAGGCATGCGCCGGGTCATCCAAAAACTTCACGGTTCGCTCCAGGAAAGTGGGCGCCCAAAAATCATCGTCATCATGGATCACCACAAACTCGCCGGTGCCGGCCTTGATTCCCGCATTCGACGCCGCTTCCATCCCCACAGACTCAGCATGGTGAAGCGTGGTGATACGCGCCTGCTCAGCTTGTGAGCGCTGCGAGGTGAGATGTTCGACGGCGGCCGGGTCGCCGCCGTCGTTGACGATGACCAACTCGAAATCCTGGAAAGTCTGGGCAAAGATGTCGTCCAACGCGCGGGCCAGGAAGACCGGCCTGTTCTTGGTACGGGTCACGATGGTGATGCGGGCGGTCATGGCTCGTCCATTCAGTTGGGGATGTTGATCAATCCTGCATGCTAGCAGCGCGCTGGGGCCAGGAATGGAGCTTCGCAACAAGGGCCGAAATTTCCTGCTCCGTTACGCCGTGCCCCGCAAGGTATGCGCGCGCGTCCAGCTCGTCCAGGAACCGGCGCAGGGCATCCCTCCGCCGCTCCAACAGCTCTTCCAAATCCCGGTCCGGAAGGTAGGGATCATGGGCATGCGGCGCACCGTGGGTCCGGTGGCGTTCATTGATACCGCGGGCCGCAAGCTCGTAGCCGCGCAGGATCTCTCCGTCCTCAATGCCGGCCAGCCGCTGCAATATCAGTGCGATCATGCCGCTCCGGTCCCGCCCTGCCGAGCAATGCACCACCACCTTGCCCGGAGACGCAGCGATCGCTTTGAACACGCGGGCAATCTTGTCCCCGAACATTGCCAGGTACTCCGCGTACTGTCCGGGCTCATTGAGGTAGGGGCCAAAGGTGGTGCCGAAGTCGCTGTGGTCCGGGTCTTCCGTAGGGCAATGTACGACGGCGATCCGCGCCTTCGCGTCGTCCGGAACCTGGGGATCGGTGTCGCGTTGCCGCCGCTCGCGGGAGGCGCGGAGGTCGATCACGGTGCGGACGCCGTCGTCGTACATTTGGCGCCAGCCGGCCTCCGTTACCCACTCGTGGCGCCCCATCCGGTACACGTCCCCGGCAATGCGCCAAGCATTGACCGCACCGTCCCAATCGACGGCCTGTAAGCGGCCTGCCGCGGCGTTCCCATCCATGGAAGCCATGCTAGCCGTGCCGAAGGGTGAGATCTCGCGGCTTTGGCGCGTGTTTAGGCCTGAGAGCTAACCCCTCGGGGCCAGGTGCATGGAGAGCCGGTACTCCAGGCCGTTCCTGACCGCCGGCCATTCGTGTTCGAGGATGGAGAACACCACTGTGTCGCGAAGGGCGCCGTCCTTGCTGCGGGAGTGGCTCCGCAAAACGCCGTCCTGCCTGGCCCCAAGGCGCGCGATCGCCTCACGGGACTGGTGGTTCAGCCAGTGCGTGCGGAACTCGACCGCGGGGCATCCCAACGTTTCAAAAGCGTGCCGGAGCAACAGGAGCTTGGAATCAGGGTTGGTGCCCGTTCCGTGGGCTGAGGCCGCGTTCCAGGTGGACCCGATCTCGACGCGCGGAGTGTCGGCGTCAATGTTCATGTACGTCGTCATGCCGATGAGCTTGCCGGTACTGTTCAGCCGCGTCGCGAACGGCAGCATGGAACCCGCTGCCTGGAGGGCAAGGCGCCGATCGATGTCGGCGGCCATGCCCTCCGGCGTTGGCACGGACGTGTACCAGAGCTTCCAGAGTTCGCCGTCGCGGGCGGCCTCCACCAGACCGTCGTGATGGGAGGCGTCGAGGGGCTCGAGGGTTACAAAGTGGCCTCTAAGGGTGATCGGTTCAATCGCAGTCACTCGGTCAGCCTAACGGACCCAACCAGGTCGCAGTTGCGCGCGTTTAGAGCGCTCTAAACGCGCGCAACTGCGACTCAGTTGGGTGGGCCCGGGCTAGTCCGTCCAGTCGAAGAAGCCCTTGCCGCTCTTGCGCCCCAACTCCCCACGCGCCACCTTGTCCCGAAGGATCTGCGGCGGTGCAAAACGGTCACCGAGGGTGGAGTGCAGGTACTCGGCGATCCCCAACCTGACGTCCAGGCCAACAATGTCCGTGGTCTTCAGCGGGCCTGTGGGGTGCTTGTAGCCAAGCACCATGGCGGCGTCGATGTCCTCCGCGGACGCCACGCCTTCTTCGACCATCCGCATCGCTTCGAGTGCGATTGCCACGCCCAGCCGCGAGGACGCGAACCCGGGGGCGTCATTGACGACGACGGCGGTCTTGCCAAGTGCCTCGGTCCAGCTTTTCGCCGCGGCAGCAAGCTCGGGCGAGGTTTCCTTGCCGAGGACCACTTCGATGAGGGTGGACGCCGGCACGGGGTTGAAGAAGTGCAGGCCCACGAAATTGGCGGGACGGCGGAGTTCCTGGCCCAGTCCGGTCACGGAGAGGGAGGACGTGTTGGAGGCCAGGAAGGCATCCGCGGACAGGTGCTCCTCAACGGACCGCAGCGCCGTGACTTTGAGGTTGTAGTCCTCGGGAACGGCCTCCACCACCAAACCACAGTGAATGAAGGACTCGTAGTCCGTGGAAGTGCTGAACCGGGCGAGGACCTCTTCCGGCGAGTCCGTGAGGGTGCCCCGGGCAGCGGACTTCGCTACGGCCTCGGCCACGCGGTTGTGCGCACCGGCAGCGGCCTCGTGGTCACGTTCCACCACGACGACGGTGGCACCCTTGATGAGGAAGGCATGGGCAATACCTGCGCCCATGCGGCCACCGCCCAGGACTCCGACGACGTTCGGGATGGCGGGTGTTGTTGTCATTTCCGGTTCCTGTCCTGAGAGGTGGCGTCGTTGGCCTTGGCGGACTTCTTATCCAGGAAGGCCTGCATCCGATCGAACTTGGCCTGGGATTCGAACAGGATCCCTTGGGCCAGGGTGTCGATCAGGGGGTGTGCTTCGGCCGGTGCGTGGAAGACCGACTTGGTGATCCGCACAGCCAGGGGGTCTTGCCGGCCGATGCGGTCCGCCAGTTTGTGGGCTGCGTCCATGAGCTCCGGGGCCTCGTGGATCTCGGTGATGAGGTTGATCCGCAATGCCTCTTCGGCGCGGAGCACCGTACCGGCCAGGAGGATCTCCTTCGCCTTCGGTTCGCCCACCAATTCCTTCAACCGCCAGGTGGCACCTGCCGCGGCGAGGATGCCAAGACCCGTTTCCGGGTTGCCGATGCGCACGCTCGGAGTGCCGATGCGGAAGTCGGCGGCATAAGCCAGCTCGGCTCCCCCACCCAGGCAATAGCCGTCAAGCGCGGCGATGACGGGCATGGGCAGCTTGGCGATCCGGGCGAAAATGGTGGAGTTGATCCCTTGAAGGGCATCGTCCCGGCGCCGCTCGCGCAGTTGGCCAATGTCCGCGCCGGAGGCAAAGACTCCGTCGGTTCCGGCGATGATCAGGATCTTGGGATTCTTTTCCAGCTCGGCGCAGACCGCGTGAAGCTCATCCACCATCTTCTGGTCGATCGCGTTGCGGACTTCCGGGCGGTTCAGCAGGACGGTGAGCCGGTCCTCGCGTTCCTCGAGCAGAAGGGTGCTGAAGTCTTCCTTGTTGAGGGCCATTACACGCCTTCCAGCAACATTGCCGTACCTTGGCCGACGCCGATGCACATCGTGGCCAGGCCAAGCTTCGGGCCGGTCTGGGAGGCGAGCTCGCGCTCCATGCGGCCCAGCAAAGTAATGGCAATACGCGAGCCGCTGGAACCGAGCGGGTGGCCCAAACTGATGGCACCGCCGTCGTTATTGACGATGTCCGGATCCAGGCCGAGGCGGCGCATGCTCGCCAGCGACTGCGTGGCGAAGGCCTCGTTGAGCTCCACTGCGCCGAGCTGCTCCACGGAAAGGCCGGTGCGGGCGAGGACTTTCTGCGTGGCGGGTACGGGACCGATGCCCATGATCTCCGGTTCGCAGCCGGCGGAGGCACCGTCAATAATGCGGGCACGCGGCGTTAGGCCGAACTTCTTGATGGCGGCCTCGGAGGCAACGATGATGGCCGAGGCGCCGTCGTTGAGGGTGGAGGAGTTGCCTGCGGTCACGATCGAACCGCCCGGGACCACGGGGCGCAGCCCGGCCAGGACGTCCATGGTGGTGCCTTCGCGGGGGCCTTCGTCGGTGTCGACGACGGTCTCGGACTTGCGCGTCTTGACCGTCACCGGGACGATCTCCTCCTTGAAACGGCCGCCGGCAATAGCAGCCAGCGCACGCTCGTGGGAGCGGACGGCGAAAGCGTCGGCGTCCTCACGCGAGATGTTGTCCACGCGCCCGACTTCTTCCGCGGTCTCCGGCATGGAGTACGTCATCTTGCCGTCGCGGGAGAGATCACCCTTGGTGAAGCGCCGGTTGGCGAAGCGCCAGCCGATGGAGGTATCGAAAATCTGGCCCGGCTTGGCGAAGGCCGTCGCGGGCTTTTCCTGGACCCAGGGGGCGCGGCTCATGGATTCAACGCCACCGGCAACCACGATGTCCGCAGCCCCCGACTTGATCATCTGGCTGGCCATGATGATCGCGCTGAGGCCTGAAGCGCAGAGCCGGTTGACCGTAATGCCCGGGATGTGGAGGGGAAGTCCGGCAAGGATGGTGGCCATGCGGGCCACGTTGCGGTTTTCCTCTCCCGCGCCGTTGGCGTTGCCGAGGATTACCTCGTCAATGGAGTCGGGGTCGACGCCGGCGCGTTCCACTGCTTCCCGGACCACCAGGGCGGCGAGGTCGTCGGGCCGGACAGAGGAAAGTGCCCCACCATAGCGTCCGACCGGCGTCCGTGCGCCACCAACAAGAAAAGCCTCGACCATGAGAACATCCTTCGCGAAGTGAAAGGGGCCGGCACGGAATAATATACCGACCGTTCGTTCTATAAAGATTACACGGCCGGCGCGGCCGGTCAACAGATGACGGTCCTCACACCTCCTTAAATCACACGGATTCCAAGGTGACTGGCGAGCAAAGGAGCCATCAAGTTCAGCTGGTAGTCATCGATGACCGCCCCGGTCAGGCCGGCCAACCCGTTGATCCCGCGGAACTCCGAAGTGCGAAGGTCAACATCCTTGAACCTGGCCCCGGTGACGTCCAATGTTCCGATGGTGCAGTTCTTCAAGGCCACCCGGGTTCCCGTGACCCCGCCCAGGTCCAGCTCATTGATGATGCAGTCGGAGATCTGGACGTCCACCAGCTTGGAGCCGCGCAGGTTCACGAAGTCCAGCTTGCCGCCGTCGATTCGGACGGAGCGCCAACTTCCCTCATAAAGTTCGGCCGAGCCCCACCTGGGATTGGTGATCTCCACGTCCTGCCATGATGTCCTCGCAGCCGGGAAAACCGGGGCGAACGGCTCGGCTAAGATGCAGTCGCGGAAAGTTGCTCCCCGCAGCTGGGCTTCATTGAAGGAGACACCGTTGAATTCACATTCGATGAAGTCCGCTCCGCTCAGCTCTTCCCCGTCCGCGGAGGCCCGGGTGAACCGGATCCCGTCATACCGTTCGCCACGCTGGAAGTCCGGGGCGTCGTCGTCGCGCAGTTCATCCAACCGCACCGGAGGGACCTTGGGTGCAGCAACCTTGCCGGCCGCCATCAGAGCGACTCCGCCTTGGCAGCGATCTCGGCAAGGTCCTTGCCCAACGCCTTGCGCGTGAAGCTCATGCCGAGCTTGCCGAAGAGGGCCATGCCCACCTTGCTCAAGAAAGTCGGCTTCAGGACCTCTGCCCCGAAGGTCACCGTAAGGTCCGTTCCGGCGTCGCGCCCGGCAAGGTTGAAGCGCGTGGTGTAGGCGGCACCGCCCTGGTGTGCCTTGACCGTTGTGCTCCGCGGAGGATCGGCTTCCGCGACCCACATTTCCACGGTTTCCTGCTTGCCCAACATGGTGCGGGTCTCTTTCCAGCGGGTTCCTTCGCCGTACGGGCCCTCGCTGAGCATCTGGACGGAATCGATGCCGGACAGCGTGGCGGCAGAACCGGGAATGTCAGAGACGACCGCCCAAACCTTCTCCGGGCTCGCATTGATGTGCTGGGTCAGCGTGGTGGTGTGTTCCATACATCGAGCCTAGACCCGGGCACTGACACTCCCAACTGACTGGCAATAGGGGTTGTTCTGAGGCTCCAGAGCAACCCCTATTGCCAGTCAGTTGGGCTTCCGTGCGCGAAGGCTGTGGATAACGTCCCGCGCTGACGGAAGGTTTGCCAGCATGAGGAGATGCGACTCCCCCAACCACTGCCGGAAGCCCTGTCGTCAGTTCCGTTCACATGGCAGGAAGCGCTCGACGCCGGCGTCTCGCGTCAGCGCTGGAGGCACCGCGCGCTTGGGGCACCAAGCAGGGGCATTCGGGCCCCTCCGAACGGTGAAGTCGGGCTGCCGAAGATCGTTCGGCCTTTCACGGTGATCACTCCCTTTTCGGCGGCCTCGCACGCCACGGCATTTGTCTTGTGGGCGTTTCCGGGCTTCCTGCCCGGCAGCCATGAAACCACCATCCACATCTCACGCCCGGACACCATGGCCATCCCGCGGCGCAAGGGAGTCAAAGGGCATGTGGGCCAGTTCTTCGACGATGAAATCACCAACCTCAATGGCTTGCTCATCACCACCCGTCCCCGCACATGGCTCGACTGCGCCCGACGGATGACCATCGATGAAATCACAGTCGTGGCCGATCATCTGCTCAGGAGGCCGAGGCCGGCCTTCGAGGACCGAAGCGAACCGTACTGCACACGTGAGGAGCTGGAAGAGATGCTTGACCGGCACAAGGGAACACCCGGAATCCGCAAGGCGCGCCTGGCTTTGGAACAGGCCAGGGTTGGCGCCGATTCAGCGCCCGAGACGCGACTCCGGCTGGCACTTGAGCGGGCCGGGCTGCCCGAACCGGAACTCAACCATCCCACGGAACTGGGTTTCGGCGTCGTACGTGAACCCGACCTTGGCTACCGCGAACAGCGCGTCGCCGTTGAGTACGAAGGCGAGGGGCATTCAGAGCCCGCGCAGATTGTCCGGGACATAGAGCGCGAGGAAGACTACAGCCGTGCGGGCTGGCACTTGGTGCGGATATCCAAACGGCACATGGGCAACGACGCAAGGTCTGCTGTGTCCAAGGTGCTGGCCGCGATGCAGGAGCGCGGGTGGACGCCCAAGTAGCTGGCAATAGGGGTTGTTCTGAGGCTCCGGAGCAACCCCTATTGCCAGTCAGTTACTTAGGAGAACAGCTCGCTCTTGGGCTGGTTGTTCTTGACCTTCTGCCAACCGAGCCACAGCACCACTGCGAAGAACGGAATGGTGGCCAAGGTCCAGAGGCCCAGCAGGAAGACGTCGCCGGTGGTCTTGTCCGTGACGGTGTCGAAGCCGATCAGGACCGTAATGGCCAGCAGCGCCACGAGGCCGATCCAGCTGGTCCAGGGCGAGCCCGGCATGGGCAGGGAGGACACGTTACCGCGCTTCTTGCGCAGCGCGATCTGGCTCGCGAAGATCGAACCCCATGTGAAAATCACGCCAATGGAAGCGGTGTTCAGCGCGAGGTCGAACGCGTGCGAACCACCCAGCCAGATGTTCAGGAGGATGCCCACCAGGTACACGCCGCCGATCGCCAGGATGGCCGCAAACGGCACGTGACGGGAGGACATCCGGGTCAGCCACTGCGGAGCGTGCCCGTTGTTGGCCATGGTGCGGAAGATGCGGCCGATCGAGTACAGGCCGGAGTTGCAGGAAGAAAGCGCTGCGGTGATGACGATCATGTTCATCACATCGCCCATCCAGCCCAGGCCCATCTGACCGAACACGGTGACGAACGGCGACGTGCCGGCTACGTACTGGTCGGACGGGAGGAGCATGGCCAACAGGGTCACGGAACCGACGTAGAAGACCACAATGCGGAAGACGACGGCGCGGATCGCCTTGGGAACTTCACGTTCCGGATTCTCCATCTCACCTGCGGTGATGCCCACGAGCTCGATTGCGTTGTAGGCGAAGATCACGGCGTTCAGGACGAGGATCATCACCAGGCCGCCCTTGGGGAACATCCCGCCGTCGGAGTGGAAGAGGTTGGCTACGGAAGCGTTGCCGTCGCCCACTTGTGCGTTGGTGACCACCATGAAGGTGCCCACAGCCAGGAAGATCACGATCGCGGCGACCTTGAGGCAGGAAGCCCAGAATTCGAATTCACCGAAGGCCTTGACGCTGAACAGATTCACGGCCACCAGCAGCACCAGCGCTGCGATGGCGGAGAGTTCAACCGGAACATTCGGGAAGAAGAACTGGAAGTAGAGGCCGATCGCGATCAGTTCCGCGATGCCGGTCATGGCCCAGTTGATGAAGTACATCCAACCGGACAGGTACGCGCCTTTCTTGCCGAACATTTCACCGGCGTAGCTCACGAACGAGCCCGAGGTCTGGCGGTACATGATGAGTTCGCCCAAGGCGCGCATCAGGAGGTAGGCGATGACGCCGGCAATGGCGTAGGAGAAGATCAGAGCCGGGCCGGTGGAAGCCAAACGGCCACCTGCGCCCATGAACAGGCCAACGCCGATCGCGCCGCCCATGGCAATCATGGTCACGTGACGGCGGCTGAGCGTCTTCTGGTAACCCTCTGCGCTGAGGGTGGAGCCTGCGGCCGTGGATGGGGCCGTGGGCTTGAGGTCTGTGGGGGTACTTTGCGGCACAGCTGTTTCCTTGTGGGTTGGGGTCTTGCTGTAGGGGGCTGCGCCCGGTGCCGGAGCACGGGCGGTTTAGGCACAGGAAATTCGGAGATTTCCCCTTTGGGAATCCCGTTCTGTGACGTGGACCGCAGAACGTCGAACGTTCGCGCAACCCGTCTATCTTACGGCATGTGACGCGGCACCCGTGACGAAGGCAACAAATGGGCTCCTGAGCAGGGCAGGAACCACTACAACAACCCGCCGTCCCGCATGCCGTACCGGACCCACGTTCCGGCCGCACCGGCGCCACCCGCACCTGCCGCGCACCGGTCGAACCACTCACCCAACGCACGGTCGTGGCTCACGATCACCACGGTCCCCGAAAAGGTTGCGAGCGCCGCCTCCAACTGCTCCACCAACACGGGAGCCAGATGGTTGGTGGGTTCGTCCACGATCATGGTGTCGTAGCCGCCCAGCAGGATCCGGGCGAGGGCAAGCCGGCGTTGCTGCCCGGCCGAGAGCCCTCCAACCGGCACATGGAACTCCGCGGGACGGAACAGCCCCAGCCGCAACAGGTCCTCGGCATGGTCATCGATGGTGCCGCCCAGCCCGGCGGCAAAGGCCGGGAGCAGGCGCAGCTCCGGGCGGGAAGGCACGTCGAGTTCCTGCTGCAGGTAGCCGACCCTGCCTGGTGCAGCCACGGAACCGGAGGCTGGTTCCAGGACACCGGCCAGAACGGATAGCAGGGTGGATTTGCCGGCACCGTTGGGGCCGGTGATGAGGACCTTCTGCCCGGCTTCCACCCGCAGGTCGGTGGGCTGGAGACGGCCCGGAACGCTGACGCCGCGGGCTTCCAGGGCCGGCTCGGAGACGTCCACGGCCACCGAGCCCAAGGGAGCGGCAAGCTTCAGAGGTACCGGAGGCCGGTCCACCGGGTTTTCCTCGAGCCTCCGGAGCCGCTCCTGGGCGTTGCGGACTTTGCTCGCGGCCGCCCGTTGCCACGTGCCGCTCTTGAAGCCGAAGGCCATCTTGTCCTTGTCCCGCCTGCGCCCGTAGCCCATGCGGTCCGCCACGGTGGCCGCTTGAAGCCGTTCGGCGGCGATGGCGTCCACCCAGCCTTCATACTGTTGGGCCCAGCGGGCGCGTTCGGCAGCTTTCTCGCGAAGGTAGCCGTCGTAGCCGTTTCCGTAGCGGTTCACGGAGCGACGATCAGCATCCACCTCAATGATGGTGCTGGCAACTTTCTTCAGCAGGACGCGGTCGTGGGAGACAACCACCACGGTTCCCCGGTGCGCAGCCAGCCGGGACTCCAACCAGGCGGTGCCGGTGGCGTCGAGGTGGTTGGTGGGCTCGTCCAGGAGCAGGGCTTCTGCGGGGTCGGCGAGCAGGCAGGCGAGCGCTACCCGCTCTTGCTCGCCGCCGGACAGGGAGCCAAGCGTTCGACGGCGGTCCACGCCTCCCAGCCCCAGCTTGTCCAGCGCTGCTTCCACCCGGGATTCGGCGGCGTACCCTTCGCGGAGCTGGTATTCGGTTTGCAGGCTGCCGTAGAGCTCAAGCGTCTCCGTGTCGGCCTCGGACAGTCCGCGTTCCAGTTCGGCAATGTGCGCTTCGAGGGAACGGAGCGCACCAAGGGAGGCGTCGATGGCGTCCCCCACGGTCAGCGACTCCGCCATCCCGTGTGTCTGCGCGAGGTAACCCACGCGGTAGGCGGGGTTGCCGGAGAAGCCCGCTTCGCCGTCGTCGGGCGTTTCGACCCCGGCCAGAAGGCGGAGCAGCGTGGATTTACCGGCACCGTTCTCGCCCACGACGGCAACATGCTCGCCGTGGGGGATCACCAGGTGGACGGCATCAAAAAGTTGGCGGTCCCCGTAGCCGTGGGAGACGCCGGAAAGGTGCAGGTGGTCAGTCATGAGGTGTCCTCGCGAGTCCGTAGCAGGCAGGTGGCCATGGGTGTACGGGGGATGCAGCCGGATAGTGGCTGCTCTCAAGACTTCATCGGTCCAGACTGCCCGCTGGGAAGCGGGCGCGTCAAGGCCTTAGACGGCCAGTGCCCGCTTCCGCCGGGCTTTCGCGAGCCGGGTTCCGATGAGCCCCTGCCGCGGGCTGAACAAGTACACGACGGCGAACACCGCACCTTGGGTGACCACCACCATGGCACCCGAGGCGGTGTCCAGGTAGTAGCTCAGGTAGATGCCCGCCACGGAGCACACCACGGAGATCACGGGGGCAATGACCAGCATCCGGTTGAAACGGTCCGTCAGCAGGTAGGCCGTGGAGCCGGGAATGATGAGCATCGCCACCACCAGGACGACGCCGACGGTCTGCAACGCAACCACAGAGGTCAGGGCGAGCAATCCCAGCAGGAGGGCGCCCAGCAGCCGTGGCGAGAGGCCGATTGCGTGGGCGTGCGTGGGGTCGAAGGCGTAGAGCGTCAGGTCCCGCCTCTTGAGGATCAAAATAGCGAAGGCGACGGCCCCGAGAATGACCACTTGGATCAGGTCCGGGACGCTTACGCCCAGCAGGTTGCCGAAGATGATGTGGTTCAGGTCGGTTTGGCTGGGCGTCACGGAAATCAGCACCAGGCCAAAGGCAAAGAGTGAGGTGAAGACGATCCCGATCGCCGCATCCTCCTTGACCCGGCTGGTGTTCCGCACAACGCCGATGAGGGTCACCGCCAAGAGCGCGAACACCAAAGCGCCCAGCGCGAACGGCGCACCCACGATGTAGGCCAGCACGACGCCGGGAAGCACCGCATGGGACACGGCGTCACCCATGAGGGACCAGCCGATGAGGACCAGCCAGCAGCTGAGCACGGCGCACACCACTGCGGCGATGGCCGTGGTGGCGAGGGCACGGACCATGAAGTCGTAGCTGAGGGGTTCGAGCAGGAATTCCATCTCAGCCCCTGTTCATGACGTCGAGGCCGAAAGCCATGGCCAGGTTTTCCGGTTGCAGCACCACGTCCGGACTTCCGTGCATCAGTACTTTGCGCATGAGGAGGACTGCTTCGTCGCAGAGTTGCGGGAGCGCATGGAGATCGTGGGTGGAGACCAGGATGGTGGCGCCATCGGCGGCCAATTCCTTGAGCAGCCGGGTGATGGTGGCCTCGGAGCGTTTGTCCACCCCGGCGAACGGTTCATCGAGCAGCATCATGGTGGCGTCCTGGGCAATGCCCCGGGCCACGAAGGCGCGTTTCTTCTGCCCGCCGGACAGTTGCCCGATTTGGCGGTCGGCAAAGTCAGCCAGTTCCACGCGTTCCAAGGCGTGCTCGACGGCGTCGCGGTCGGCTTTGCGGGGCCGGCGCGTGAAACCCAGATGCCCGTAGCGGCCCATCATCACTACGTCGCGGACGGACAACGGGAAGGCCCAGTCCACTTCTTCGCTTTGTGGAACGTAACCGATGCCCGCCTCTTTGCGGATCTTTGCCGGCGGGTGGCCGTTGACCAGGACCCGCCCGGTGTCCGGCTTGACCATGCCCATGATGGTCTTGAACAGCGTGGACTTTCCCGAGCCGTTCATGCCCACGAGGCCGCAAATGCGGGAGCGTTCCAGGGTCAGCGATGCCGAGTCCAGCGCGAGCACCTCGCCGTAGTGGACGGTGACGTTTTCAACAGCAATAGCCGGGCTGCTCATGCCGTTCCTCCCGTGAGGGCCTCGGTGATGATCTTGGCGTCGTGCCGGATCAGGTCCAGGTACGTGGGCACGGGGCCGTCCGCTTCAGACAGTGAATCTACGTACAGCACTCCGCCGAACTTCGCTCCGGTGGCTCCCACCACTTGCTGCATGGGTGCATCGGACACGGTTGATTCGCAGAAGACTGCGGGCACCTGGTTGTCCTTGACGAACCCGATTGCCCGGGCGATTTGCTGCGGCGTGGCTTGCTGTTCAGCGTTTACGGCCCAGATGTAGACCTCTTTGAGGCCGGCGTCCCGGGCCAGGTAGGAGAACGCCCCTTCGCAGGTGACCAGTGCCCGGTGGTTTTCCGGCAGGACGGACAGCTTGGACACCATCTCGTCTTTCACTTCCTGCAGCCGGGAGTTGTAGGCCTTGGCGTTGGCTTCGAATTCGGAGGCATGCCCCGGAGCCAGGCCGGCAAAGGCCTTGGCCATGTTGTTTGCGTAGATCTGGACGTTGTCCGGCGACATCCAGGCATGCGGGTTGGGCTTGCCGCGGTAGCTGTCTTCGCCAATGTCCATGACTTTCACGCCCTCGCTGACTACGGCGTGGGGAACGTCCAGGCCTTCGACGAACTGCGCGAACCAGGCTTCCAGGTTCAACCCGTTATCCAGAATGAGGTCCGCTTGCGCCGCCTTGCGGATGTCCCCGGGCGTGGGCTCGTAGCCGTGGATTTCCGCGCCTGCCTTGGTGATGGATTCCACCTGCAGTTTGTCTCCGGCGACGTTCTTTGCAATATCTGCAAGGACCGTGAAGGTGGTGAGTACAACGGGCTTGTCTGAGTTGCTCGCAGTGGAGTTGCCACCGCAGGCCGAGAGCCCCAGCACCACGGCAATGGAGGCCAGGAAAGCAACGAAACGGCGGACAACTTTGGCGAGTCGAAACGGAAAGTTAGGCATACCGAAAATTGTAGCGGCCCCCGGTTGCGGGCGGCAAAGCTAGGCTGTTCATATGGGCACAATTTCCACGCAGACAAGGCTCTACAGGTTCAATGCCTTGGACGCTGCCGCCGTTGCCGCATACGTGGGCTTTACCCTGTACTTCACGTTCTTCGGCGCGTCCGTCGAGCGGCTGATGCTTCAGCTGTTTCCCGAGCCGGCCACAGCGTCCTACGCGGTCAACGCGGTCTTCTATGCCGCCGTCGGGCTTTTCGCCGTAGCCTCTGCCTGGCGGGTGGCCGGTCGCGACCTCAAAATCCTGGGCACGCGGCCGTGGTTCACGCTGGGCATGGTGCCGTTGGCGGTGGTGGCGATGCTGATCCTCACCGCGCTCCTGGTGGCCGCGCTGGGGACCGCGCAGAGTTCCGAGAACCAACTGGGGATCCAAGGCCTGCTGCAGCAGGTGCCCGCTTGGCTGATGGTTCCGTTGCTGGTGCTGGTGGGACCGTTCGTCGAGGAATACCTCTTCAGGCATTTGTTGATCGGGAAATTGTCCAAGTACGTCAACATCTGGGTGTGCTGCGCCATCTCCACCGTGGTGTTCGCATCGATCCACACAATCGGACGCGAGGGCCTGGAGTTGTCTGCGCTGGCGCCGTACCTTGGCATGGCCGTGGTCCTGGTGGGCGTCTACGTCTGGACGGGCAAGAACCTCATGTTCGCCTACTTCGTCCATGCGACCAAGAACCTCCTCGCCGTGGTGCTGATCTACGCAATCCCCGCGGAACTCCTCACCAACTGACCGCACCCCCAAACCACCCAACCAGGTCGCATTTGTGCACGTTTTGAGCCCTGAAAACGCGTGTGGAGTCTCATGACTTAATAGACAGTTCTGTCTCATGACTTCGTAGACACTCTGTCTCAGGACATCGTGGACACTTAGCTTGCGGGTTTGCTGCTATGCATGAGCAAACCCCAACCGGACATCAAGATCCGGCATGCTGTGGCAACGTGGTCCGAGGATTCGCCCAGAGGCGCGGTTACTGCGTTCTGCAGGAAGCACAATGTCTCCCGGGCCTGGTTCTACCGGGTCCGGGCGGCGGCTGCCGAGGTGGGGCCGGTGAAGGCATTGGAGAAAAAGCCCACGATTCCAAGAACCATGCCGGCCCTGACCCCACAGGCGATGATCGAGTTGCTGCTCGGTACCCGGGCGGAACTGCAGGAGAGCGGGCAGGACCACGGTCCGCTTTCTGTCATCGCGAAGCTCTCACGACAAGGCTTCACACCGCCCTCGCGTGCCACCGTGGCCAGGATCTTTTCCCGGGCCGGTGTCGTGATGCCCGAACCGCGGAAGAAGCCTCGAAGCGCCTACAAAAGGTTCGTCTATCCGCAACCCAACGCGTGCTGGCAAATCGACTCGACCGAATGGCAGCTCGCCAGCGGCAAGAAGGTAGCCATCTTCCAACTCATCGATGATCATTCGCGTTTGGCGCTGGCGTCCCTGGTCGCACCCGGCGAAACCAGCGCCGCCGCAATCGCCGTCGTTACCCAGGCCATCGAACGCCACGGAGCACCGCAGAAGTTCCTTTCCGACAACGGCTCGGCACTGAATCCCACCCGCCGCGGCCGCACCGGGGCCCTCGTGGAGTTCCTCAAAGCCAAAGGCATCGAACCGATAACGGGCAAACCCTACAAACCCACCACCCAAGGCAAGAACGAACGCTTCCACCAAACCCTGCACCGATACCTGCACAGGCAACTCCCGGCCCCTTCAATGGCTGCCCTGCAACTGCAGGTCGACGCTTTCGATCTCTACTACAACAACGAACGCGAACATCAAGGCCTACCCGCGGGAACGACGCCCTATGAGGCCTGGAACGCCACCCCGAAAACGCCCCCGCCAACCGTTCCTGAGCAAGTCACGCCCGCAACGGACAGGCAAAGCGCGCACCGAACAGTGAACCGGAACGGGTCCGTGACGATCCTAGGAACCCACTTCAAAATGGGCAAAGAACACACCGGCACCACCGTGCACATCATCTACGACGACACCACCATCATGTTCTTCGGAGCACAAGGCACCGAGATCATCACTCACCCCAGACCTCCGCACGGAACCACCTACGTCGGCAACGGAAAACCCTCAGGAGTCGTCGCAGACCCACAAGGCACCCGCAAGAAACGAACAAAGTACCCGCCCCGCAGAGGCCGACAAACAAAGTCCCAAGACGAAGTGTCCACACAGTCGTGAGACAACAACCGTCCACGAAGTCATGAGACATGAAGTGTCTACAAGGTCATGAGACATGACAGCCCTGAAAACGCGCACAAATGCGACCCAGTTGGGGGAACCCGGACGGAAGGTGACCGCAAAGTCCTACCCGGCCACCCGCAGCGGGATTAGCTTGGAGCACATGACACTCAACATCCAGGTGGTAGTGGACTGCAAGAACCCGCACGAGCTCGCCGATTGGTGGGCCGAGACCCTCGAATGGACGGTCGAGCCGCAGGACGAGGACTTCATCCGGTCCATGATCCGGAAGGGCTATGCAACCGAGGACCAAACCATCACGCACAACGGCAAGCTGGTGTGGGCCGAAGGCTGCGCGATCGTTCCGGCCGAGGACAAGGATCCCAAGACCGGCCGGCGGATCCTCTTCCAGACGGACCCGAACCCGAAGAGCGTCAAGAACCGGGTGCACTGGGACGTGCGCCTGGACGGCCGGGACAAGGACGTGGTCCGCAAGGAACTGGAAGCGCGCGGTGCCACCCATCTGTGGACCGCCAGCCAGGGGCCGCACGAGTGGCACACCATGGCCGACCCCGAAGGCAACGAGTTCTGCATCAGCTGAGGAGCGTTACTAGACTCGGACTGTGAACAACGATCTCCCTGCCAAGGTTTCCGACGTCTTTGACCCCTCACGCTGGCGCACCGTTTCCGGCTTCGACGACTTCAAGGACATGACGTACCACCGGCAGGTTGAGCGCACGGCTGACGGAATCAGGGACCTCCCCACCGTCCGGATCGCCTTCAACAGGCCCGAAGTCCGCAACGCGTTCCGCCCCGGCACCGTGGATGAGCTGTACCGGGCCATGGACCACGCCCGCATGACCCCCGACGTGGCAACGGTGCTGCTCACCGGCAACGGCCCCTCCCCCAAGGACGGCGGACACTCGTTCTGTTCCGGCGGCGACCAGCGGATCCGCGGCCGGGACGGTTACCGCTATGCAGAAGGTGAAACGCAAGAAAGCATTGACCCCGCCCGCGCCGGCCGGCTCCACATCCTTGAAGTCCAGCGCCTCATGCGCACCATGCCCAAGGTGGTGATCGCCGTCGTCAACGGTTGGGCGGCCGGCGGCGGCCACTCGCTCCACGTGGTCAGCGACCTCACCATCGCCTCCCGCCAGCACGGCAAGTTCAAGCAGACGGACGCCACGGTAGGAAGTTTCGACGCCGGATACGGCTCAGCGCTGCTGGCCCGCCAGATCGGCCAGAAAGCCGCGCGCGAGATCTTCTTCCTGGCCCGCGAATACTCCGCCGAGGACATGGTGCGCATGGGCGCGGTCAACGAGGCGGTGGACCACGAACGGCTGGAAGAAGTAGCCCTGGAGTACGCTGCGGACATCGCCCGCCAGTCCCCGCAGGCCATCCGCATGCTCAAGTTCGCATTCAACCTGGCCGACGACGGACTGGCAGGCCAGCAGGTCTTCGCCGGTGAAGCCACCCGCCTGGCCTACATGACGGACGAGGCCGTGGAGGGCAAGGAAGCCTTCCTGCAGAAACGCGACCCCGACTGGTCCAACTTCCCCTACTACTTCTAGGACCGGCATGGACATCGATCCCATCCTGAAGGCCCTGTCCGCTGCCCTCCATGGCGAGGGCCCCGCCGTCGAAATCGTCACCGACGCGGACGGCCGGCCCAGCGCCGTACCCGTGGAAACCGGCGTCGAGGAAGCTGCCGTGGTGGTCCGCACCTCTGGCTCCACCGGGACACCCAAGGCGACCGTCCTCACGGTCGATGCGCTCGCGGCGTCGTCCGTGGGCACGGCCATTACGCTGCGCGCCGAGGGCCAGTGGTTGCTGGCACTTCCGCTCCAGTATGTGGCCGGGGTGCAGGTGCTGGTGCGTTCGCTGTATGCGGGCACCAGGCCGTGGGTGATGGACCTGTCCAGCGGCTTCACCCCGGAGGCGTTCACGGCCGCCGCGCAGGAGCTGACGGACAAGGTCCGCTTCACGTCGTTGGTGCCCACGCAGCTGCAGCGCCTGCTCGACTCCCCCGCCCCTGAAGCCCTGGCCGCGCTGCGCCGTTTCAACGCCATCCTGCTGGGCGGCGCCCCCGCTTCCGCCGAGCTGCTCGCGACCGCCCACAGTGAGGGCTTGAAGGTGGTCACCACCTACGGCTCCGCCGAGACGTGCGGCGGGTGCGTGTACGACGGCGAGCCCCTGGACGGCGTCCAGGTCCGGATCGGCGCCGGCGAACTTGAAGGGCGCATCCTGCTGGGCGGCGAAACGGTGGCGGCCGGCTACCTTGACGGCGGCTCTCCCGCAAAGGACGTGTTCTTCGAGGAGGACGGCGTCCGCTGGTACGTCACCGGCGACCTCGGCGAACTCTCCGACGACGGCAAGCTCACCGTGCTGGGCCGCGCCGACGACGTCATCATCACCGGAGGCGTCAAGGCCTCCGCCGCGTACATCCAAAGCAAGCTCGAAGAGCTCGACGGCGTCACGGCAGCTTTCGTGGCCGGCGTCCCCTCGCGCGAGTGGGGCCAGGCGGTGGCAGCGTATGTAGCCATGGAGGATCCGACGCCCGCCGGCATCAAGGGCTTCACTGGCCGCCGCGAGTCAGCCCTGGGAGTCCTCAGCCCCAAAACAGTGCTGGTGGAGAAGAAACTGCTCATGCTGCCGAACGGGAAACCGGACCGGATGGCCATGACCGAACAGCTCAACCGGCTGCATCAGGGACAATAGGACAGATTCGTCCCTACCGAAGATCAAAGCGAAACACACGAGGTACTGCACGTGGCGACAGCTGCACAATGGATTCAAGGAGCCAGGCTCCGAACACTGCCCGCGGCGATCGCGCCGGTCCTGATCGGCTCCGCGGCGGCGTTTGAACTCCAGGCATTCAAGCTGCCGAACGCCATCCTCGCCGCACTTGTGGCTCTGCTGCTCCAGGTCGGCGTGAACTACGCCAACGACTACTCCGATGGCATTCGCGGCACCGATGAGGAACGCGTGGGGCCGCTGCGCCTGGTAGGTTCCGGCGTTGCCAGGCCTGAGCAAGTGAAGTGGGCCGCGTTCGGGCTGTTCGGGCTGGCCATGCTGTGCGGTTTGATCCTGGTGATCATCACCCAGGCGTGGTGGCTGATCCTGGTGGGCATCGGCTGCGTCCTGGCCGCCTGGGGCTACACCGGGGGCAAGAACCCCTATGGCTACATGGGCCTGGGCGATGTGTTCGTCTTCGTGTTCTTCGGGCTCGTGGCTACGCTCGGAACCACCTACACCCAGGCAGGGCAGGTGAGCCTCGCCGCCGTCGTAGGTGCGATCGGAACCGGCCTGATTGCGTGCGCCCTGCTGATGGCCAACAACGTGCGGGACATTCCCACGGATACCGCCGCCGGCAAGCGCACCCTGGCTGTCCGGCTGGGTGACCGCCACGCCCGCGAAAGCTACGTGCTGATGCTCGGTGTGGCGATCCTGCTGGTCATCGTGCTGGCACCCACCAAGCCGTGGATGCTGATTGTGCTGCTGCTGATCCCCGCTTGCCTCATGCCGGCCTGGCTCATGATCAACGGCAAGAAGCGCAAGAGCCTCATTCCGGTGCTCAAGCAGACCGGCCTGATCAACCTCGGCTACAGCCTGCTGTTCTCGCTCGGACTGATCCTCACCCGGATTTAGGCGTTGGGCCGCTTGTCCGTGTTGATGGATACGTCCGGGTTCTGCTCCACCAGGCCATCCTCGGCAGCGGCATCGTCCACTTCGCCCGCAGTGCGCATGGGTTTGGCACGCCCGGAGAAACGTTCACGCATGGCCGCCGTGGCCTCGTCACGCTGCTTCTGGAAGAACAGGTAGCTGATGGCAAAGGCGATCAGCCCGGCAAAGATCACTGCCAGGAACACTCCGGTCCCCAAAAACAGGAAAAGGACGAACAGAGGCACGAAAAGCGCCAAACGGATCAGGGAATACTTCAGGAAAGCCACCCTTCAAGTTTAGCCGCCCGATTCATTGCACTCTGATCACAGCCTTTGGAGGGGATCCAGCGAACCGCTCCGGGCGACTAGACTTGGTGCATGCTCCGGGTTGTTGGCGTCGTCGTCGTCCTTGTTGTCTTCGTGTACGCCCTTGTGGATGTCATCCGTACGGACCGCCACGCCACCCGCGGGATTTCCAAACCGGCCTGGATCGTGGTCATGATCGTCTTGCCTGTGCTTGGCGCCATTCTCTGGTTTATCTTCGGCCGCCCCTACGGCAAGCCTTCGGCACAACCCGTCCGCCGCTACCCCACGGCCCCCGACGACGATCCCGAGTTCCTCCGCAACCTCGAACTCCGCCGGCGGAACCAGGCAGAAGAAGAACGGCTGAAGAAGCTCAAGGCCGAGCTCGACGCCAAGGAGCGCAAGCTCAAGGATTCCAAGGGCCCGGAGGGAACGGGCGGGCCCAAGGGCAAAGGTTTTGCTACCGGTGAGGCCAAGCATGGCGAGCCGGACCCCCATGATACCGACGAGCTGAAGTAGGTAATATGGCCACACCAGCGCCTCCGCCACGTCCCGGTGTAACGCTCTCCGCACCACCGCCCATAGCCGTTGCTACGGAGGCACCTGGTCCGGCCAAGGTGTCGCGCTCCTTGTGGGTGGCAAGCTTCGTTGCCGGAGCAGCGTTGATCGTGACGGATTTCCTCGGCAGGAACTCCCATTTCGAACGGCTCAAGGGCGTCATCGAAGGCATGGTCCCGGCTGGTGACGCTGAGTCACTGGAGGGCGCCACCGCCGTCGTTTTCCTGGGAAGCCTGTGCATGCTGGCGCTGGTGATCGCCATGGAGGCCGTCCTCCTGGCGATTATCTTCAAGCGCAGGAGCTGGGCACGATGGGCGCTGGCACCCTTGGTCCTGCTGCACGCCGTGGTCACCGTGATCATCTCGGACTTCGTCGTTGCGCCGGGTTCCGACGGTGTCCTGGCCACCGTGCTGCTGGCCGCCCAATACATTTTGGCCGCGGCCGGACTGATCCTGCTCTTCCTCCCCGCCACAACGGCGTGGCTCAGGAGCGGGCGGGAGCAGCAGCCGGAATAGCCGCCAGCATCCCTTCGCAGCTGCGGATCACCACGCGGCAAGCATCCAGGGCTGACGGCTCGGTGAGCGGGTTCTCGGCGATCAGCCGCCAACGGTTCAGGCTCGCCCGCGCAGCCTCGCTGATGGCGTCGTCGTCCGCGTCCTGTGCGACTCCCAGCCGGTGAGCCGGCAGGGTCCCGCGGCCACCCACCAGCCGTTCGGCTTCGGTGGCGAGCTCCGGAGTGAGGCCCGCGCCTTCGGTCCTCAGCTTTGCCAGCAGCTTCAGTTCCCGGAATTCGTGCGCGCCCGCCTGCAACCGTTCCATGGCCGTGAGCAGCCGGGCGGCATCCCCGCTCGCTGCTGCGCCGGCCGTCCCGGCAGTGCGGAGCAAAGCTTCCAAACCCACGACGGCGGCCCTGGCCTTGAGTGCCTCGGCCCGCGTCTGGAAGAGCGCGGCGACCGTTTGAAGCAGTTGGCCCAAGCCGCTGCGCCGGGCAAGCTCGTGGGCCAGGTTGGTGGGGTCGCTGATGCCGCCATTGATCAGCGCCACCCCGAGCCGGATCCCGAACAACCCAAACCGCGCAACCAGGGAAGCCTTGGCGCCTTGTTCCACACCGGCGGGTTCCGGTGAACGGACAAAACGGTCCACGGACAGCAGGGTTTTGTCGCGTTGGGCCTTGTCCATTCCGGCCAAGGCAACCATGACCTCAAAGTCGGTTTGACGCATGGTTCTGGAGCTTTGGGCCAGGAGGCCTGCCACCGGGACGACGCCCAGGGCCAAGGGCTTGAGGTTCTGGTCCCGACTGTAGCGGTCGGCGATCACAGCGGCCGATATCAGGGAGTCGATCCGGCCCGCTCCGATCTCGTCCGCTCGCGAGAGCACGGCCAAGGCGTTGACGGTCCCGGACTTCCCGGCAGCGTTGTCCTTGAATGACTCGAGGAAACGCACGTCCGAGGCGTGCAGGTGCCTCATCAAATAAATGACGGCATCGGCAGACGACGGCGCGTTCTCCGGAAGAAGGAATGCCGTTGACCGTCCGGAGACGTCCTGGGAGAGGGAGGCAATGCCGGGAGTATCTATCAGGGTGAGGTCCCTGAGGCTGGCGGCCGGCCAGTCAACCACCAGGCGGTCAACATCTTCCGCCTGGATGTCCCCCAATTGAAAGACCAGCCGGCCGTCTTCCCTGGTGACCGGCAAGGTGCGGGGCTCGCCCGCAAGGGGGTGGAGCGTCACACGGGGTGTTGCTCCGTACCGGTACCAAGTAACTATGCGTGTGCATTCACCGGCGTCGGTGGGTGCGATCTCCTCGCCGATGACTGCGTTGAGCAACGTGGACTTACCGGCCTTCACCATGCCGGCCACCGCAATGCGCAGCGGCCCGTCCAGGCGGTCCGCCAGGTCGTCGATGACCGCGAGCGCCCGGGCGTCGCCGTCGTAAATCTGCCTGGCCTGCTGCAGCAACACTGCGGCGTCGGCTACCACCTGACCATTCATCCGGCCCGCACCGCGGTGGCTTGGGAAGCCTGCTGCTGTTCAGGTGCGGCCGGCCGCTTCTCCGGTGCGGGGTGCCTCGCGTCGGCGGCACTTCCTTGCAGCTGCGTAGCTGCCTGGTGCAGGGCGTCCACCGTCTTGAGCTGGGTCCGGATCTCCTTCATGCGCAGGTCGCGTTCCACCGCGTAGGTGGCGGCGGCCTTTTGCGCGGCGGCCACGGAATCGGTAAGGGAACGGTGGTGTTCGTCAGCGATCTCGGTGAAGTGGTCCCGGGTTTCCCGCTGCACCATCCTTAAACGGTCTTTCAGCTGCTTTCCCACTTGGAAGACGATGTCGTCGATTTGCTTCCGGACCAGAGTCTTCGCTTCGGCCTGGCGTCGTTTGAGCCGTGCTTCCTTCTCTTCGCGGTAGGCCTTCCTGCCGAGCATAAGCCCTGCCCCGACGGACAGCGGGTTGATCAGGGCCATGCCGAAGATGCCCGTCAGCAGGCCGAACATCAGCACCCCGCCGTACGAGCCGCGCATGCCGATGAGGAGTTTCTGGAGCGGTCCCAGGCGCCCGTCTTCCATGGTGGGCATTTCGCCGACCGGATCCAGTACCCCGCCCGTATCTGCGACGTTGGTCAGGGGCAGCGCGACCACTTCCTCGGAGAAGTGTTCGGCGACTTGGAAGGCAAGCCACTGGGAGCGCTCGCTGGTCCAAATGAAAGTGTCGGAGATGGCGGCAGCCGTGCTTTGCTCCAGCCAGACGGTGAACTGATCCCATGCCGGACCCGGGTCGCCTTGGTCGATGGCGGTCTCGGCTTCGCGTTGGATGCGCCGGAGCCTGTCCCTGAGGTCGTACTCCATGTCCGCTATGAGATCGCCGATTCCGTCGTTGAGGGTGGTCTGCCAGCGGGAGGAGCGTTTCCTGAGCGCGTCGGCTTCCTGTTTGGCGGCCTGTAGGTCGGCGATCATCTGCGGGGTGCCTTCAGGGTTTTCCAGCGCTGACAGTTCGGATTGGAGGGAGAGCCTGAGGTGTTCGGTGACGGTCAACAGGTCCTGCGCCACAGAACGACGCCGGAGCGTGGCGGCTTTGCCCACGACGTCGTTGCGAAGCGACGTGATGAGCGCCGGGAAGCCTGACTCGTCGTTGAGTTCCTTATCCTTCAAGCGCGCAGCCTGCAGCCTGAGCTCCGAGGATACGGGGAACAGGGGAATTCCGGGCCCTACCTCGGACAAGTGCTGCCGGTCGAGCGCCTCGATCTGCCGCCAGCTGGGATACAGGTCGGTCTTGGTGAGCGCTGCGAGGACGTTCGGGCTGACGCGCATGGCCTGGCGAAGGAACCGGATTTCGGGTTCGGTGTATTCCTGGGAGGCGTCGGAGACGAACAACACTGCGTGTGCCGACGGCAAGGCGGTGAGGGTGGTGAGCGTGTGGCTGGAACCGAGGCCGCCCACGCCGGGGGAATCCACCAGGGTCAGTCCGCCTGCGAGGAGTTGGCGGGGCAGCGCGACTTCGGCTGCCGCAAGGTTCTTGGCGTTTCCGGGGTTGCCGGCTTCCGAAACGTACGCGGCAAGTTCGTTGATGTTGACCGGCCGGCGTTCCAGCTGGTCACTTCCCGCAGGGGCAGCTTGGGTGGCAGGGTCCTGTTCCGGTGCTTGCGGGCCCTTGGCCACCAACACCGAGGCCGATGGCGCGTCCCCGTGCTTCACCACGGTGGGCACGGAGGTGGCGACGTCGTCGTCCACCGGACAAACCGGAGCGTTGACCAAGGCATTGATGAGCTGGCTCTTGCCCTGCTTGAACTCGCCCACCACGATCACGCGGACGCTGGGGTCAAGCAAACGACGCCGGGTCTGCTCCAGCCGGCGTCGAAGGTCGTTCCTCTCCCCTGCCCCCACCAATTCCATGCCCTGTTCCACCAAAGTGGCCATGCGTTCGGTTTCCGTCACAGCTGATCCTTTGTTTGCGACCTCAAGTATGTGAATGTCCGGCGAAAGTGCCCGGCAGGTGGTTTCCCGCCTGCCGGGCACTGCCGGGGCCTTTCCTTGCTGGCCTCTAAACCGGTTGGCTCCCGGTATTAGTCGATTTCCACATCGTTCTTGGCTACCACCAGCGAGTCGTCGATGTCGTTGTATTCGACGTCGAGTTCGTTGTCGGCAATGACCGTGTTGTCCTCAACGTTGGTGTACTCGAGTTCGACCTCGTTGTCCTGGATCACCGTGGAATCGTAGTTGAGCTGGACGTCTTCCACGTCGTACTCTGTGGAGTTGTCCACTTCCAGTTCGTTGTCCTGGACCACGATGGAGTCGTTGATGACCTCCACGTCCACGTCTCCCACTTCGAGTTCGGTGGAGTTGTCCGTCTCGTTGAACGAGTCCGTGACGTTCACTGAATTGTTCGAATTGTCCGTGTGCGTGGAGTTGTCCGTGTTGAAGGAGTCCTCGATCTCCACATCCACGTCCAGGTCCGTGTTGTAGGAATCGTCCGTGTTGTACGAATCGTCCGTGTGGGTGGAGTTGTCCGTGTTGTAGGAGTCCTTCGTCACCGAATGATCCGAGTTGTCGTTGAACGAATCCTCGATCTCCACATCCAGTTCGGTGTTGCCGACGTTCACTTCGCCGGAACCGTTGGTGATGTTCAGCGAGTGGTCGTCGGTGTTGTTGGTGGTTGTGGTGGTGGTCGTGGTGGTTGTGGTGTTGCCCGAGTTCTCGACGTCGTCGCCGGCGGCAATGGCTCCGTCACCCGAAGCGATGACTGCGTCCTGGTTGAACAGCTGGGTGACGTCGCCGTCGGCCCAGATGTTCTGGTTCACGGACTGGTCCGTGATGGTGTCGCGGTCGTCGATGTTGGTGGTGTAGGAGTAGTTGTTCACCACATGGACCAACTGCTGGACTGCATGGGCGTGATCGTCCCAGTCGCCGCCGTTGTGTCCCCCGCCACCGCCGTGGCCGTGTCCGCCGTCGTGGTCGTCATCATCATGGCCACCCCAGCCGCCGCCACCGCCGTGGCCGTGTCCGCCGTCGTGGTCGTCATCGTCACGACCACCCCAGCCGCCGCCACCGCCGTGGCCGTGTCCGCCGTCGTGATCGTCATCGCGGCCGCCCCAGCCGCCGGTGTTGCCACCGCCGCCGGGAGCGTGGTGCTCGCCGCCACCACCGGTTGAGGCGTGGTTGCCGCCGGTGTTGTACTCACGGTCGAAGGAGGCACGGGCGTTGATGGGTGCGTAGTCCAGGACTACGGGCCGGGCGGCATCCACATCAGCGCAGGAAACGTCCCGCAGCCCGGCGGCTGACAACGCAGCTTCGGGGTTGCGGACGAACTCATCTGCTGCGTCGGGGTTGTTGAACAGGCTCATCAGGAACTGTACGAGCTGTTGTGCGAGTGTTGGCATTGGAACGCTCCCTCAAATTCTGTGGTGATGGAAAACGCCCGGCGCCTTTGCCGGGCTTGCATTCAACGTATGGCCGGGGGGATGCCCGGGGCATCGGGTCCGGTCCCCCTATCCGGCACCCCACCATTAGGGGATTTCGGCCGGGCTCCGTTAGGGGCACAGGGGTTCACTCCCCGGGCGGGTGCCCCTCACCCAGCGCGATCCGCAAGCGAACCAGCAGCTCAGAGCGGTTTTCGGCCCCTAACCGGCGCCGCATCCTGGCCACGTGGTGTTCGGCGGTGCGGGGCGAAATGTAGATGGCCTCACCGATTTCACGGTAGGTCTTTCCCTCCAACATGAGTCTTGCCACCTCGATTTCGCGTGCACTCAAACCGTTCGGCTCGGGCGCCGGCGCGGTGGAGGCGGGAGATTCCTCATGAGTCTCCGCGGGTGCGTGGCCACCCTGCGGGTGGATGTCCCGGGCACAGGCCAGAAGCTTGACCATGTCCCGTCGTTCATCGGCACGGGCTGCCGCATGCCCGGCCAGGCGCGCCCCTTCCCAAGGCATTCCGACGGCGGCCAACCCACGGGCGGCCGTTTCGACGTCGGCCGCGGCGAACCTGCCTGCCAGGACCGATACCCAGGCCTTGCCTCCGGCGGCAAGCACACCCGCGTAGTGGCTATGCTCCGAAGCCCTGACCAAGGCCGCTGCATGTGGTGCAAGGTCCGCCGGACTCTCGCTCAGCAACGCGGCCTGGACGGCTGCCCAGTGCAGAGGGACCGACCACAGCGGCGGATTCCCGAGCCGCTCCAGCAAGTCCCAGGCCCCGTGCAGGTAGTGCGAAACCCGATGTGATTCCCGTAAACGTGCAGCGGCAACAAGCACCTCGCCCCATGGCAGGAGGCTGTACAGGTCAACGGAGACGTGCATCATGGCTTCCCGCGCCCTGTCCCATGCCAAGACCAGCTCGTGGACTTCTCCGCCGCGGCGCGCCAAACCCAGTTCAAGGGCCGCCAGAAGGAATTCCTCCCGGGGCGCCAAGGCCCAGTGATTGGCCTTGTTGGCCTCGTTGATGGCCAGGCGGGCATCGTCCGTGTTGTCCTGCTGCATGGCACACCAGGCCTGCAACAGGTACAGCCGGGGCCGCATCGAGTCTCCGCCCTGCCCGGCGGCGACTGCTGCCTTGAGCACGGAAGCGGCCACCGCGGTCTCTCCGCTGTGCAGGGCGCACAAGGCCGCCAGCACTGCCGGTGCCTCCGGCAGGGGAATGGCTGTGCCCGCGGCGTTCATCATGTCCGAGGCCCTGATCAAGGACGGTAACCCCAAGTGCGGCTTTTGGCCCAGGGTCTGGCGCAGGCCGTCGCTTGCCAGGGATAACGCCACCGCCAAGTGGGTCGGGGACCGGCGCGAACCGCCATCGGCCACCATGGCCTCCGCTCCGGCAGTGTCTCCGGAGCCGATCATGGCAATTGCTGCAAGGGGCACCGAGGCAGCCGTCTTCCCAGGCCCCAGCCACGAGTAGGTATCGGCACTTCGGGACATCATGCCCCGCTGGGCCCACACCGAGGCGGCAACGTCCACTCCCCGCCGGACGTCCGGCGGTTCCGGCAGCGCGAGCAGCCGGTCTATCAAACGGCCGGCCGAGTCCAGATCACCGATGCCCGCTGCGGCCTGGGCCCGGCAGGCCGCTTTCGGCATTTCCTTGGCGCCAGCCAGCACCGACTCCGCGTAGAGAGCTGCGGCCATGGCGGGCTCGGTCTCCAGCACGTTGTCCGCGGCTTCCTCCAGTTCGGCTGCCACGCGAGAGTCCTGCAGCCCGCCCCTGGCCAGGTCACGGGCCAACTCCCCCAAGGGTCTGCCCTCTGCAGCCAACTTATCCACCAATTCCCGTTGCAGGGCGTGGATGGTTGGGACTGGAGTGCTGGTGAGCAGGGCATGCCGCACCGTGCCCACTACAGATCCGTCAGGCATCAGGAGCTGTGCATCGATCGCCGAATCAATGATCCCGGGAAGATCGCTGCGTCCTTCTAGGTTGTCCGGAAGCGGCGATGGCAGGGTGAATCCCGCGGACAACGCCAGGAGCAACTCCCGTACCGCCGCGGTCCCGCCCGGCAAGGCGGTCGACGCCGATGAGGTCGCCGCAGCCAGCTGCGTGGTCCCGTCCGAAGGCAGCTTGGTCCCGTCCGACGGCAGCGTGGCAGCCGCCGGGCGGGACTTGTCTTCCGAGGGTGCTTCCGCGTTTCCCTGGCCCCTCATGCCTACACCTCCGGGGACGGTGCGGGTTCTTGGCTCGGGCTCGTTGCAGGTGGAACAGGCGCCACGGACGGTTCCGTTGTCGGTTCCGTCGGCGCTGGGTCCTGCGTCACTGGAGGGGGTTCCGGCGCTTGGACGGTGGGCTCGGGCGTGGGGACCACGGGGTCCGGTTCGGGCGTTGTGGTGGGTGGCGGCTGCGTCGGGTCCGTCACAGGAGGCTGCGTCGGGTCCGTCACGGGCGGCTGCGTCGGGTCCGTCACAGGAGGCTGCGTCGGTGGGGTGGTCGGGGTTGGACCACTGGCTGCACCACCCGGTTCCGAGGCAGGGGGCGACGACGGCGTTGACGTCCCCGGAGTGGCAGTTCCCGTGCCGCTGCCCGGTGTGGTGGTCCCCGGCGTCGTGGTTCCGCCCGCGTTGCCGCTGGTCGCGCCGGCCGCAGTGCCGCTGCCCGTTCCGGCGCTGCCGGCACCTGGGCCGGTGGTGGACTTCTTCGCGCCCTGACCGGTGCCAGCGGACGTTCTGGCAGCGGCGCCCTTGGCGCTTGCGTCCAGTCCTGTTCCGGCCTTGGCGGCAGGAGGAACGGCCCCGCCGCCGCTGGCCTGACCCTTCGCTTGGGCTCCGCCTTGCGCACCGGCTGGTTGAGCGCCGCTTGCCTGGGCACCGCCGTCGCGCATCACGTCCGCGGCCTGTGAGCCGAAGAGCGCCTGCACGTCCGGGCTTTGCGCCGCCGTCGCGGTCACCACGGTCAGGACGGTGGCGGCCGCCGCAGCAGCCGCGGCCATGCGGACGCGCGAACGCGGAGCGTGTCGGCCTGCTTTGGCTCCGCCCGCTGCCGCGGCCTTCAGCGCAGCCAGCGCCGGGCGTCCACGCACGACGTCGGGGCGCGGCACTGTTTCCAGCGGCACCTCGCGTTGTTCCTGGGCGGGGGCCACAGACACAGCCGCAAGCGCAGCGGCTTCGGCGTCGGGGGTGCCCTTCAGCGAAAGCGCGGCACCCAGGCAAATGGAGGCTTTGGGATCGGCGTCCACGGCGATGGGCCGCTCCAGTTCAACCGAGATCAGTTCAGCAACCAGCGGCACCCGGGACGAACCGCCAATGAGCAGCACCACGCTCAAGTCCTCCGGCTGCAACCGGACCTCAGCCAAGCTGCGTTCCAAGGCATCCAGGGTGTCACGGATGTGGGGTTCGATCATCGCCTCAAACTCGGCGCGGACCAGGCGGACGGACTGTTGGGTTCCCGGGAGGGAGACGGAGATGCTTGCTTCGCTGTCCAGGGACAGTGCTTCCTTGGCTTCCCGGCACTCACGGCGTAAGCGCGAGAGTGCGGCGAGCGTTGCAGGGTCCTCGGGCGCCAGGCCCGTGACGGCTTCGCCTAGGTGAGTCACAACGTGACGCAAAACAGCGGCGTCGAAATCGGCGCCGCCAAGGGTTTCAATGCCATCGGGATGGCCCAGTAGTTCAAAGCGTCCTGCTCCTGCCTTGCGGAGCACAGCGGTGTCGAAGGTGCCACCGCCGAGGTCGTAGACGGCAATGGTGCTGCCATCCTCCACACGGGTTTGGGACGCGTAATGGAGTGCTGCGGCCTCCGGTTCGCTGATCAGCGTGACTTCCGGAAGTCCGGCCATATTCAGGGCTGCAAGGACCGTGGATGTCCGATGCTGGCCCCAAGCAGCCGGGTGGGTCATGACTACTGAATCCGCCGGACCGCCTTCGCGCTCCCGGGCCTTGTCCACCACCCAGCGGGCCATCGTGGCATAAACGTCTTCGGGCGCCATCCAGGCTTCCCCGACGGCGATCGGGACGGAGTCCCCAATGCGTCTCTTGAATTCCCGGACCATCCGCCGGGGGTCGTCCAGGCCCCGGCGCTCGGCGGCTTCGCCCACCAGTACCCTGCCGTCGTCGGCATAGTAGAGCACCGAGGGCACAGCACTGCCGTGCAAACCCAACGGGAGTATCTCGGGGGCAAGGTTGGTACCTTGCCCCTCCTTGTAAATGGCTGCCGCGGTAAAACTCGTCCCGACGTCAATGGCGAGAACATAGCTCATAGTTACCTCGAAAAGAACATGGGCATGGCGCATGCGGTCTTCTTCACAGGCGGGGTTCACACAAGGTAGCACTTGCCCGGCGGCGGGCAAAAGCACTTTTCACAGCTTCCTTGGAGCTTTCTTCAACTGATAGTCGACTCGATGGAGAAAGCCCAGATCAGGCCATGGTCGCGGCTTTGCCGGCCAACATTCGGCCGGCAGGGCGGTACGGCTTTAGAGGCCTGAGTACGAGTGCAGGCCGTTGAAGACCGTGTTCACCAGCGTGAAGTTGATGATCACACAGGCGTAGCCCACGATCGACAACCATGCAGCACGCGTTCCGGTCCAGCCGCGGGTTGCCCTGGCGTGGAGGTAGCCGGCGTAGACCACCCAGATGACGAACGTCCACACTTCCTTGGGGTCCCAGCCCCAGAAACGGCCCCACGCCTTTTCGGCCCAGATGGCACCGAACATCAGGGTGAAGGTCCAGCCGACAAAGGCCACGGTGTTGATCCGGTAGGAAAGGTTCTCCAGGCTCAAGGCGTTGGGGACCACGCGCAGGAACGCCAGGTTGTCCGCGCGGCCTGCGGCCAGGTTCTTCTGGCGGTAGGACTGGAGCAGCTGCAGCGCGGACATCGCGAACGTCAGGGTGAACAGCGCAGAGGACAGCACCGCAATGGACACATGGATGATCAGCCAGTAGCTCTGCAACGCGGGAACGAGGTGGCCCACGGGAGTCCAGAAAGCCACGGACGCGGCAACGAGCATGATGATGCCCAGGCCAACCACGAACGTGCCCAGGAAGCGGAGGTCCCTGCGGATCAGCGCGATAAGGAAGACCGCCACCGCCACGAAAGCACCCGTGGTGAGGAACTCGTACATGTTGCCCCACGGCACGCGGCCGGCACCCAGCGCACGCGTGAGGACGCCGGCACCGTGGATGAGGACACCCAGGACGGTCAGTGCTACGCCCACCCGGGCGGCAGCCCGGCGTTCGCCTGCGTACTTCATGTCGCCCGCTGCCGTCGACTCAGCAACGGTAGGGCCCGACGTCGGACGCTCGCCACGGTCCGCCGGCCCTGCGGCGTCGGAGGCACCCAAGCCGATTCGGCCGGCCGCAACGGCAACCTTTTGCGTCGTCGAACCCGCTGCCGCCTTCAGGTCAACGGCACGCAGGGTCTTGCTGCTCTTGGCCAGGTCCCAGAGGAAAGCAAGGAACGCAATAGTGTATGTGCCGGCGGCCAACAGCATGAAGAGCTCACTGTACTGGCCCAGGGTTTCGTTGATAGCGGGCATTACTGGTCCTTCTGGGTTGTGGAAGAGACGGTGTCGGGAGTGTCACTGGGGTGCGGGGATATCTGCCATTCGTTGGCCAGGAGTTCCCTGATGGCCGCTGCTTCGCCGGCCAGGCGGTGGTCTTCGCCGCGGGCCAGGAGGCCGTACTCGATCATGGTGCGGCCGTCCTGGTGGGTTCCGGTCCGGACCCACACGCGGCGGCGGCTGATGTAAAGCGAGGTCACCAGGCCGGCAACGGCCAGAAGGCCGAAGATCAACGCGTACAGCTGGCCCGGGTTGTGGTGGATGTCCACACCGACGTACTTCTTGACGCTGTCGAAAGTGATGCTTCCCTTGCCCTCCGGGAGCGTTGCGGTCTGGCCCAGGACAAGCGTGATGCCGCCGGCCTCGAGCTTGCGTCCGTTCAACTGGGTGAGGTCGCTGACGTCAAGCTCGAAGACGTTCTGGGGAACACCATTGTCCAGTCCCAGATCGCCGTAGTACGAGTCGAGGGTGAGCTGGGGGTTGGCCAGGGCGGGATCGGCACTGAAGGAGATCCCTTCTTCCGTTTCGAACGCGGTGGGCAGGAAGAAGCCGTTGAAACCCAACTGGTCCGGCTTGCCGTCCGGAACCTTGATGACCACCGAAGAGTAGTAGTTGTCGCCCTGGACCTTGGCAGTAACCGGGCCTTGGAACGCTACATTGCCCTCGCCGTCGCGGACAGTGACCACCGGAGCGTAACCGTTACCCGTGAGGTACATGCTGGTTCCGCCCAGGGAGATGGGGTCGTTGACCTTGAGGATCTCCTTCTTCTCGGGAGCGTCCGTGTTTTCCTTGGTGGTCACCTCGGCCGTGTAGTCGATCGGCTGGCCGGTCTTCCGGGGCGATTCCCTGTCAAAAGTCGCTTGGAATTTGTCCAGACGGACCGAGTACGGCTGCAGCCAGCCGCTCTGGAAGTTGGTGCCCGGGGAGAACTGGTCGTAGCCCACCAGGGTGTTGACGAACGTGTCGCCCTCCACAAGGATGCGCTGACCGCTGTAGCCGAACAGCCCGCCGATGGCCACTGACACCAGCACGCCGATCAGCGACGTGTGGAAAATCAGGTTTCCCACTTCCTTCATGAAGCCGCGCTCGGCGCCCAGGCTCGGCAGATCGCCGTCGGCGTCCCTGACCTCAACGCGGTAGCCGCGCTTCTTCAGAACCCCGGCGGCATCGGTGATGGCCTTCGACGCCGGGATCCCGGCGTCGGCGGCCAACACCAGCGTGCCGTACTCCGGAAGCCGCGACAGGCGCTTGGGCGTACGCGGGGGCTGGGACTTCATGGCCTTGTAGTGCGCAATGGCCCGGGGCGTGACGCAACCGATCAGCGAAATGAACAACAGCAGGTAGATGGCCGAGAACCACGCCGAGGAGTAGACGTCGAACATCTGCACAGCATCCAGGAACGGGCCCGACGTCGGGTTGTTCTTGATCCAGTCGGTCACCACTGCGGGGTTCGCGGGCCGTTGCGGGAACAGCGATCCGGGCACTGCGGCAACCGCAAGCAGGAGCAGCAGGAACAGGGCCGTCCGCATGCTGGTGAGCTGCGTCCAGGCCCAACGGAGCATGCCGCCAACACCCAACGTGGGCAGCGCGGCGTCCGACTTTGCTTGCTGGAGCTTGCCTGCGTCAGGTCCTTCGGCGGGAGACTTCTTGGTGGATTTCACGGACTCGCTCATCAGATCGGCAACTTCACGTCGGTTTGGAACCAGTACTGCAACTCAGTCACCCAATGACCCCACACTCCTGTGGCCATGAGAATGCCAAGCAAAATCAGGATGCCGCCGCCGATCCGCTGGATGGCCAGGCGGTGCTTGCGGAAGAAGGACATCACGCCCATGCCACGCCGGACGGCCAGCGCGATCAACAGGAACGGCACCCCCAGTCCCAGGCTGTAAACGAAGGCGAGCAGCGCACCCTTCGCCGCGGACGATCCTCCGGAAAGGCTCAGCAGCTGCACGGCCGAATACGTCGGTCCGATGCACGGGGCCCACCCCAGGCCGAACGTCAGCCCAAGCAACGGAGCACCCCACAGGCCAGCGGGAGGTTTGGCGTGGATCTTCGCGTCGCGCTGCAACCAGGAGAAGCCGCCCATGAACACGACGCCCATGATGATCACCAGGACCCCCAGGAGCTGGGTGATCCAAGCGTTTTGGCTGCCGGTGAGCACTGTGCCCAGCTGGCCGAACGCCCCGCCCAGGAGCACGAAGATGACCGAAAAGCCCAGCACGAACAGGCCGATCCCGGCCAGCATGCGGCCCCGCCGCTGCCGTTGAAGGTCGACGCCGGTCAGCCCGGTGACGTAGCCAAGGTAACCCGGGACGAGCGGCAGCACGCACGGGGAAAGAAAGGAGACAAGGCCCGCCAAAAGAGCCACCGGCACGGCCAGCAGCAACGATCCGTTCAGGATGGTTTCGGCGAAGGGACTGTTCATGGGACTACTCGGCCACGGCTGAAGCGATCAGGGCCTTGAGCGTGCTCTTTTCGATCTCGCCCAGCACACGGGAGGCAACTTTGCCGTCCTTGTCCAGCACCAGGGTGGTGGGTACGGCGCCGGGCGGAACAATGCCGGAGACGGAGAGCAGGACCGCCCCGTCCTTGTCATTGAAGCTCGGGTAGGTGACGTTGAAGGTCTTGTCGAACGCTTCGGCGGTGGCTTTTTCGTCACGCAGGTTGACCCCGAAGAACTGGACGCCCTGGTCCTTGTACTCCTGGTGCAGCGCTTCGAGCTGCGGCGCTTCCACCCGGCAGGGCGCGCAGGCGGCGAACCAGAAGTTCAGCACCGTGACTTTTCCCTTGAGGACGTCCGGGGTTACGGCCGTTCCGTCAAAGAGGGTTCCCTTGAGCGCCACAGGTGCACTGCGGTCAGCCTTGGCAAACTCGGTCACGGAGCCGTCGCCTGCAACGTAGTTCTTGTTGTCGCCTTTGCGCGCCTGTTCGGCAAGGGAATCCTCCTGGGCACAGGCAGAGAGGCCCATGGTGAGCCCTGCCAGGAGGACGCCGCCGGCAGCGAGCGCACTGCGGCGCGTGAGGTTCTTCTTATCCATGATTCGCTTTCATGCCCCCGGGGTGCTGGCAGCACCGGGCAGCAGGACTGCCGCGGGCTCGCTGTACTCGACGCGGAGGATCTTGCCGTCTTCGTCAAACACCAACGACGTCAGCGACGTCAGGGTGCATTCACGCTTCCGGGGGTCGTGGGCCAACGGCCGGCCCTCCGCGGACAGGCGGGTAGCCCAGATGGGCAGCTGGTGGCTGACGAGGATTGCTTCTGCTCCCTCACCGCCCAGTTCAAGGGCCTTCAGGCGGGCATCCTGGACCGCGGCGAACACGCGGGCCGCCTGTTCCTTGTACGGTTCGCCCCAGGAAGGCCGCAACGGATTGCGGAAGTAGTACCAGTGCTTGGGCTTCAGGAACTCGCTCTTGGTCGGGTGGAGCCCCTCGAAGTGGTTCTCCGCCTCGATGATGCGCGGGTCGGTAGTGATCTCCAGGCCAAGTGCTTCCGCCGTGGGCATGGCAGTTTCCTGGGCGCGCGTCAGTGGCGAGGCCACCAGATGGACGATCCTCGCGCCGTTTCCTGCACGCGCCGTGAAGTGCTCGGCAAGCATGCGGGCCATGTCCCTGCCCCGTTCGGAGAGGTGGAATTCGGGCAGCCGACCATACAGGACGCCATCGGGATTATGGACTTCACCATGGCGGAGCAGATGGACAGTTGCGTGGGGCATGTTTACCAGTTTCTCAAAGATACGGAGCGATCTGAAATCTTCTACCGCTAGTAGAACTCAAAGTTTTCCAAAAATGTTCCGGCGAGGCGGAATAAAAGATGCATATGCATGTTTATACTGGATACGAAGCTCGGTTGATGCTTCAAGTAATCAGGTTCAGCCGGGTAAGCACTATCCCTTCCACCACACAGGAGCACCACCATGATGACCCTCCCCGCCAACGTCACCACCGGCACTTGGACCCTCGACAACTCCCACAGCGAAATCGCTTTCACCGTACGTCACGCCGGTATCAGCAAGGTTCGCGGCCAGTTCAAGGACGCATCCGCCACACTGGAGGTCGGCGAAACCCTCACGGACTCCAAGGTGACCGCCACCATCCAGACCGCCAGCTTCGACTCCGGTGACGCCAACCGCGACGGCCACGTCAAGGGCGAGGACTTCTTCGACGTGGAGAAGTTCCCGGAGATCACCTTCGTCTCCCGCCACGTCAAGGCCAACGGAGACGGCTTCGATCTTGTGGGCGATCTCACCATCAAGGGTGTCACCAAGGAAGTTGCCATCGAGACCGAGTTCAACGGCGTGGCCGTAGATCCGTTCGGC
The DNA here is from genome assembly GCF_004028095.1 of Paenarthrobacter ureafaciens. Taxonomy (NCBI): domain Bacteria; kingdom Bacillati; phylum Actinomycetota; class Actinomycetes; order Micrococcales; family Micrococcaceae; genus Paenarthrobacter; species Paenarthrobacter ureafaciens. Next base: position 374,454 of record NZ_SBHM01000007.1, read on the forward strand.
AACACCCGCGCCGGCGTCTCCGGCGAAACCACCATCAGCCGCAAGGACTTCGGCCTCACGTGGAACGCCGTGCTCGAGGCCGGCGGCGTCCTGGTCAGCGACAAGGTTGCCATCAACCTCGAACTCGCCTTCATCGCACCGGCCGCTGCCTGATTTCCCCGCTTTTCCACGGAACGGCGTCTCCCCCTCACCGCATCAGGTGAGCCCCCACGGGGCTGGGCGGAGGCGCCGTTTCCGCATGCTCGGAACTCGCCGGGCCAATAGCTGGCTGACCTGCGCGTATCTACCCAAATCGTTGGTCCGGAATTTCCTATGTTTCGTACACCCTGCGGTCTAGAGTGATGCCATGAGTAACCCAGACGAAGCACCACAGCCACAGCAGCCCGGCGCCCAGCCTCCGCAGCCCGGCAATGTTCCTCCTGCGGGTTACCAGCCTCCGCAGGGCTACCAACCTCCCCAGGGCTACCAGCCGCCCCCGGGTTATCAGTCTCCGGGTCAGCAGTCCCAGCCCGGCCAGTATTCACAGCCGGGCCAGTATTCGCAGCCTGCTGCGGGCCAGCCCGGCGGGTTCCACTTCGAAATGCCCACCGACGGTCCCCGGAGCTTCAACGATGTCCTCCCCCAGGGTGGCTTCTCCGGCATGTTCAAGACCCAAGGCCTGCCCACCGAGCTGAAAGTGTCCTATTTCATCTGGGTGATCTCGGGCCTGGTTGGGTTGCTGTTCGGGCTGATCGGACTTTTCGCCATCATCGCGGCCTTCGCCTTCATTCCGGCCCTGGCAGCCGTAGCACTGGTACTGCTCCTCGTGAGCCTCGCCGTGGCCGCAGCCCAAGTGGTGCTGGCCATGAAGATGAAGGAAGGCAAGGAATGGGCGCGCCTGGCGCTCACCGCCATTGCCGCCGTGTCACTGGTGCTCGCCATCTTCGGATCCATCAACATGGGCGGTCCAAGCACCGGGCTGGGCAGCAACTGGTTCGGCTTCCTTGTCAGCGCCGTAGCCGTTGTCCTCATGTGGCTTCCCAACTCGCAACTTTGGTTCAAGGCAGTCAAGGGCACTGCCTGACCAAACCGATGCTCCGCCGTCGGGCGTTATGACCGGCGCCGGACTCCAGTTCCGCCGTCGGGCGTTGCTCAAGCGCGGAAGGCCGCGGCCCTTATTGGGGGCCGCGGCCTTCATCACGAAGGCGTATTTCCCGCGGTCTTTGTACGCCCACATGATGATTTATCCACACGCGGGAAATTCCAGCGTGTGCTCGTCCCCACCGCCAAACGGTCGGGGTACGGTGGATTCAGAACCATGCTGGGGGCAGGGTATTTTGTGGACCCCGGTAGCCGTACCAGCAGTCGAACAAGCAAAGGAATGCCATGAGCAACCCTCCCTACCCGCCCTCGAACCCGGGCGACTCCGGCCCCGAGCAGCAGGGGTCCCAGCCCTCAACACCGCAGTACGGCCAGCAGTCCCAGCCGCAGGCGCCGCAGTACGGGCAGCCGGCGGCTCCCCAGTACGGTCAGCAGACGCCGCAGTATGGCCAGCAAGCCCCACAGTATGGTCAACAGGCACCGCAGTACGGGCAGCAGGCTCCCCAGTATGGGCAGCAGGGTTCGCCTTACGGCCAAGCTGCTCCGCAGTACGGGCAGGACACCAACTGGCCCAGCCAGCAGCCCGGTCCCAGCGGCGTCCCCCAACTGGTCAACGTTTCCTTCTGGATGATCCTTGCTGCCGGCATCCTGACCCTGATCTCCATCCCCATAACCATCGCCCTGCTGAACTCCAGCGAAGGCCAGTCCATGATTCAGGACGCCCTTGATGCGCAGGGCACCAGCGGAAGCGAAATCTCGGTGAGCAGCATCGTTGGCGTTGCCATCACGTTCGTGGTCATCATTTCGCTCATCATGGCCGGGCTGTATGCCTTGGTCGCCTTCAAGATCCGCAAGGGCAAGAACTGGGCCCGCATCCTGGGCACGGTCTTCGCTGCGATTTCGCTTCTCGGCCTGACCCAGATCGGCGTGGGCACCATCACCATCCTGCTCGGCGTTGCCGCGATGGTGTTGCTTTACCTGCCGGCTACTGCTCCCTACTTCCGTAAGCAGCAGGCCTTCGGCAACCCGTACCAGAACCCTTACGGCCGCTAGGCCATCACTTCACGGTCAGAGGCCGTGAACTTTCAACGACGGGCACGGACCCGGCGGGCTAAACGGCCTCGCCCGGAGTCTGTGCCCGTTGTGCGTGGTACGCCAGGATCTGCAGCTCGGTGGCCATGTCGACTTTCCGCAGGTTGACGTGCGGCGGGACCTGAAGGAGCACGGGTGCGAAGCTCAGGATGCTACGGATCCCCGCGGCGATAACCCGGTCGCAGACTTGCTGGGCAACTGTTGCAGGGAGCGCCAACACCACCATGTTGGCGTGGGTCCGCTCCAAGACGCGTTCCAGCTCGGCGGCATCGCTGACCCGCAGCCAGCCCACCTCGTTGCCGATCACCATGGGATCGGCGTCGAAAATGGCAACAACATCGAAGCCACGGGACTCGAACCCTCCGTACCGGGCCAGCGCCTTGCCGAGGTTACCGGCACCAACAATCGCGACCTTCCAGTCGTGCGTCAGCCCCATGGCAGCGGCGATGTGGCGGCTGAGATTCTGCACCTCGTAGCCCACCCCCCGGGTGCCGTAAGACCCCACGTAGGACAGGTCCTTGCGGAGGGTGGAGGAGCTGACACCGGAAGCCTCAGCCAAGGCCTCCGAAGAGACCCGCTCCACGCCTTCAGCCAGAAGCGAGTTCAGCGCGCGCAAGTAGAGGGTCATCCGGGCCACAGCCGCGGGCGGGATCTGCTTCGTGGCAGATTCATGGTCCCCCGTTGTTGCTTCAGGGGACGGTTCCAGCGCAGTCACGGTTTTCTCCATTGCGTCACTTTGTTGTTCAACTCTATGGCCCCCGGCCACGCTCAACAAAAGCCGTTACCTCCCGGTTGCTGCCGCTCAGGCCGCCAGGGCCTTCTTGAGAATCCGCATCAACCGCTGTTCGTCGATGGTCCAAAAATCCCGCTGCACGCCGTCCACCAGGACCACCGGGATCTCCTCCGCGTACTTCTGCTGCAGCTCAGGATCATCCTCGATCCGTTGCTCCGTCCACGCCACTCCGAGCCCGGAGGTCACGCGTTCGACGGCGGCGCGGGCCGCCGTGCAGAGGTGGCAGTCAGCTTTGGTGAGGAGGACGACGTCGGGAGTAGCCATGCCTCCACGTTAACCCCACCCGACCATCCCTCTCCCACATCCCACCCCCACCCGACCATCCCTCTGCCACATCCCACCCCCACCCGACCATCCCTCTCCCACATCCCACCCCCACCCGACCATCCCTCTCCCACATCCCACCCGCTTCCCCCATCTGGGGTTAGCCTCTGTTGGCTAACCCCACACCCGCGGGGCGGCGTGAACGCGCCTCCCAGCGAGGGGCGGCGGCAATTGACTAGACTCAATGCATGCCCGAGGAGAATAACGCCGCCATAGCCGCGGCTGCCCTAGCGCAGTCGAATACCGGTGAGGCTGCTTTCTTCGACGTGGACAACACCTTGATGAAGGGCGCGAGCCTCTTCCATGTGGCCCGGAAAATGTACGAACGAAGGGCCTTCACGCTGTCCCAGGCGGCGGGGTTTGCCTGGAAACAGTTCAAATTCGTATTGCGTGGCGAAAACCTGGATGATGTCCATGCCGTCCGGGACTCGGCCTTAACGCTCGCCGCAGGAATCACTGTCGATGACATCAAAGCACTTGGCGAAGAGGTCTACGACGAAATGATCGAGTCCAGGATTTGGCCCGGCACCAAGGCCTTGGCGGAGCAGCATCTTCGAATTGGTCGACCCGTCTGGCTGGTTACTGCAACTCCTATCGAAGTTGCCACAGTGATATCCACCAGGCTTGGGCTGACCGGCGCTTTGGGTACCGTCGGTGAGATCGAGGACGGTATGTATACCGGGCGTTTGGTGGGCGACATTCTGCATGGTCCGGCCAAAGCAGTCGCCGTCAGCCTGGTCGCTGAAAGGGAAGGCCTGGATTTGGAGCACTGCTGGGCCTACAGCGACTCCGCCAATGACATCCCCCTCCTCACCATGGTGGGCCATCCCGTGGTGATCAATCCTGATTCCCGGCTTCGCAAGCACGCCCGCGAGAACAACTGGCCGGTCTACGACTTCCGCTCCGGTCGCCGCGCGGCGACCCTCGGCCTCAAAGCCGCTACGGTGGGTGGGGCTGTTTATGGATTGTGGCGGGGATTCAGCCGCTTCCGCACCCCCCGCTGATCCTCTATCACCTCCCGCCGCCTTTCCCAGCTTCCTCTATCACTTCCCGCCCGGTTTTCCGGCCTCCTCTATCACTTCCCGCCCGGTTTTCCGGCTTCCTCTATCACCCGGTCAGATCGACCGCCGACCTGTGGATAACTTCTGCGGGCATCGAGGCTTTCCGGCAACAATGCCTTTATGGAAAAGCCTTCTCTCATCAGCCCTAGACTGCCTTACGCGCCCTTTACATTGAATGAAGCCAAAGCTGCGGGGTTACAACAGACCGAGCTATGGCGGCGAGCTGACATCGATCCTGTCAGCAGGGGCCTCTATCGACCGGTGGAGTGGGATTTCGACCTTGCAGCGGCAGCGCGGTCGTTGTCCGCCGCCAGCCCGGGCGCATGGATTTCACACGTTACTGCCGCAAGATTACAGGGACTTTTCCTTCCGCCGTGGTTGTCAGATTCCAACGAACTGCACCTCAGCAAACCCAGGAAGCTTCCGCCTGTGCGCCGCAAAGGAGTGGTCGGACATACCGTGTTGGCCTTTGACGGTGAAGTCGAAGAGACGCAGGGAATTCGGATGACCACGCGTTCGAGGACGTGGCTCGACTTGGCCACACAACTACCGTTATACGACCTCATCTGCGTTGGAGATCAGCTCATACGCGTGCCGAGGCCGGAGTTGGAAGGACGAACTGCTCCATACACAACCCTCGCTGAACTGCGCACACTGCTGGACCGTCACCGCAGAAGGCAGGGCGTCGTCCGCGCGCGTGAGGCCCTCGAGCTTTTGCGCGTCGGCGCTGATTCGGCACCGGAAACGCGGCTTCGGCTCGCCATGCTCGATGCTGGCCTCCCGGAGCCTGAACTCCAAGTGAAACTTCGGGTAGGGGATCCCTTCTCGCCGACTACCGACCTGGGCTTCAGGGCCCGCCGGCTCGCCATACAGTACGACGGCGGCCATCACCTTGAGGAGGAACAGATCCTCAGCGATATGCGCAGGGATAAAGCCTTTCGGGCGGCCGGATGGACCGTTTTGGTATTCGACAAAGACGACGCGGGAGAAGACTTCGTCTCTGCAACGAAGCAGATCAAAAAGGCACTGCGGACGGCGTGGATGGACCCTTCGGTCGAGTCCGGCTTTGCCCGGGGGTGATAGAGGAACACCCCCCACAACCGGCGGGAGGTGATAGATCGACGCCCGGAAACGGGCGGAACGTGATAGAGGAACACCCCCCACAACCGGCGGGAGGTGATAGAGGAACACCCCGAAACCGGCGGGAGGTGATAGAGGGGCACCCTAAAGGGCGCGGGAGGTGACAGAGGGATGCAGGAGGGGCGGGGATGCAGAAATGCCCGTTACCTTGGAGGCAACGGGCATTCACGCTTGATGAAGTATTTCTACTTCTTATTGCGGCGCTGGTGGCGAGTCTTGCGAAGCAGCTTGCGGTGCTTCTTCTTGGCCATACGCTTGCGGCGCTTCTTAATAACTGAACCCACGAAAGTTCCTTACAAACTAGATGAAGGTCCTGTCTGTTGGAACGGATCCGCGGACAAAGCAGCAGACAGTACAACTGACAGATTCTTACAATGACGTAAAACGTTCCTTAACAGGGTACCGCTTCGCAGAGGTACCCGATGACCACGGCCCGCTGTGCGGACAATCGGCACTCAGGCGGTCTCGGTTTGCCCGTCCACAACAGCACCTTTCAGGTACTGTGCGACGGCCTCCTCGGGGACACGGAAAGAACGGCCGAACCTGACGGCCGGCATTTCTCCGGAGTGAACCAAGCGGTACACGGTCATTTTGGAAACGCGCAGGACGTCGGCCACTTCGGCCACCGTCATGAAACGCGCGTTCGAGAAGTTAGTCTCCGCGGACATTTCCCATATTCCTTTGCTCTCAGACAATAGGACACCCCCAGCAGAACGGTGTGCCGATGCTGAGCCATCAAACAACCATGTCTAGATACTCTAGAGGCTGATGGTGCCAATGTGAAAGCACTTTGGGAAAAGTGGGACTGTACTTCCCGCCTACTCCCCCGACGCCAGCCGACGCTTCCGGGCCGAGGCCGCCAGCTGCTCCAGAACGGAAGCAGTAACGTCCCACTCCATGCAAGCATCCGTGACGCTCTGGCCGTAGACGAGGTCCTGTTCCCCCGCGAGCTGCTTGGCGACGTCCAGGCTCTGCGCTCCGCCAACCAGGAAGCTTTCCAGCATGACGCCGGCGATGGGGGTGGCCGGATCGGATTCCAGCTGGGCGCCGATCTCCAGCGCCACTTCGGCCTGGCGGTGGTGGCTCTTCCCGCTGTTGGCGTGGCTTGCGTCGACGATCAGCCGGGGGTTCAGGCCCTTCGAAGAGAGCTTTTCCGAGGCATGGGCCACGTCATCCTGCGAGTAGTTGGGGCCCTTGCGTCCGCCGCGGAGAATCACGTGCGTGTCCGGGTTTCCAGCGGTTGCCACCAAAGCCGCCCGGCCGTCGTCGTCGATTCCCAGGAAGGCCTGTTCGGCGGCAGCGGCGCCGCAAGCGTCGATGGCTACCTGGAGGTCGCCGTCGGTACCGTTCTTGAAGCCGATGGGCATGGACAGTCCGGAGGCGAGCTGGCGGTGGATCTGGCTTTCGGTGGTCCGCGCGCCGATGGCACCCCAGGAAACCAGGTCAGCCATGTACTGCGGGCTGATGGGTTCCAGGAACTCCGTGGCGGTGGGCAACCCCAAGGAAGTGACCTGCTTCAGGAAGCCGCGGGCTGCGCGGAGGCCGGAGGCGATGTCATGGCTGCCGTCCAGGTGGGGATCGTTGATGAGGCCCTTCCACCCCACGGTGGTGCGCGGCTTTTCGAAGTAGGTCCGCATGACGATCAGCAGGTCTTCCTTGTGCTTCTCGGCCTGGCTGACCAGCCGCCGGGCGTATTCGAGGCCTGCCTTGGGGTCATGGATGGAGCAGGGGCCCACGATCACCAGCAGCCGGTCGTCGACGCCGTCCATGACGGCGCGTACTTCGTCGCGGCCACGGTCGACGACGGCAGCCGAGCGGGCGTCCAGCGGCAACTCCGCGATGATGTCCTGGGGTGCCGGAAGGGGCTCGAAACGGGCCACCCGAAGGTTGGAGGTGGCGGGCTGCGCGGCGCCAAGGGCATCAACGGGGTGGGCGGCTGCAGCGGTTTCGTGGGCGATGCTGGTCATTTTCTGGGTCCTGTTCCGGTGGCGGAGCGGGCCCCTTTTCAGAACCCGCCGGATATGGCGAAGGGCAGAGAATCATCTCTGCCCTGTTGGCTCTGAAGGAAAGTTGGATGCGTGTCAGTTAGACGCGGGCCCCTCCAGAGCCAACGAAAAATACGCATACCAACGCTTAGTCATAGCCACACCATAACCGCGGCGAATCAACCCCGGCAAATCGCGTCCGTCATGATGACAAAAGTTTGCGCAGGAACTGCAACTGCTTGATCCAGTGGTGTTCCTGCCCGCCCTCGTGGTTGTTGAAACGGTAGACCTCAATGTCCTTTTCCGGGGTACCGCCGGTAAGGCCGTAGTTGTTGTAGCCGGCAAAAACAGTGGACGGCGGGCAAATGTCGTCCATTTGGGCGCCGGAGAAGAGGGCCGGAACGGTGGCGGCCCTCCCCAAGTGCACGCCGTCGAAGTAGTTCAGCACGGCGAGCATGGCCTCGTAGCGGTCCCGGTGCCGGCCGAGGAAGGAGGCGATCTCCGGGTACGGTCCGCGGGGAGTAATGTCGATGGCCCGCGGGAAGTCCTGCAGGAACGGGACGTCGGGCATGGCGGCGATAACGCCGTCGAGCCTTCCCGCTGCCAGCCCCGCGGTGGCCACGGTGATGCCGCCGCCCTGGCTGATGCCCGTCAGCACCACTTTGGAAGGGTCGACGGCGGGATGGCTCTGTGCCGCTTCGACGGCACGGAAGGCGTCAACATAGACACGGCGGAAGTAGTAGTCATCCTGGTGCCGGATGCCGCGGGTCATCAGGCCGGCATAGGCCACGTCCCCAGCAGAGGAATGGGGATCCGGGGTATCGCCCGAAACGCCGCCGTAGCCCTGGCCGCGCGAGTCCATGATGAAGTGCGCGTATCCGGCCTGCGCCCAGCGTGTGTTCTGGTTGGCCAGCCCCCGGCCACCCGAGTAGCCGATGAACTCAACCACAACGGGCAGGCGCTGCCCGGGCTGGAGGTGTGCGGGGAGGTGCAGCCAGCCCTTGATCCGGTGGCCGCCGAAGCCGGAGAAGGTGACGTCAAAGGTGTCGATGACGGCGAGGTAGTTGTCGACGGACTCGAAGGTGGCATCGAGGGAAAATTGGCGCGCTTCCTCAATGGTCCGGTCCCAGAACGGTTGGAGGTCGGCCGGCTGGACGGCGCTGGAGGTGTAGTCGCGGAGCTGTTCGAGGGGAAGGTCGAAAAGAGGCATGGTCCGTTCCAAGGAGAGAGGGGTTGGTGGTAGCGCAGTTTGAGGACATCCTACGTCATGGCAGCGTGGTCTCCGTCACTTAGGGGCCCGACCATCAGGTTCCGGTAGGCGGCCCGGAGCGGAGCCATCTGGCGGATCCCGAAGTAGCCTCCGCCCAAGGGCACGGCCGCCGGGTCCGACCATGCGAACAAGGACAAACCGTTGATGGAGAAAAGGACCTCCGGCCCGTCCTTGACCACTTCCATGCGGTAGAAGCCATCCGCATCCTCGGCCGGCGGGAGCGGATCGGCTCCCTGCGCCACGAGTTCGAATCCGGCGCTCTTCCGGAGGTTGCAGGTGCGGAACGCGCGCTCGGAAGCGTACTTGTGCCGGAAGTAGGAGATATGAAGGGCGTCGATGTCGCCGGAGTGGTACTGCGGATAGAACCCGGTGCGCGGAGTGAGGGCCGAGGAAAACAGGTCTTCGCCACCGTGGCCGCGGGCCGCAAAAACACCATCGCCAAGCCCGGTTCTTCGATCGGCTTGAACTCCCACGTGATGCGGACGTGGTCCGGCAATTCGCGGGGACACCACAGCGTCCAGTGGGCATGGTCGCCGCGGACTTCAGGATCAAGCGCGCCCGAAAGCAGCAGCGCCGGCCCGCCGTCGTCGCCTGCACCGCCGTCGTCGCCTGGACCGTCGTCGTATGTTTCCAACCGGACCGGCCCCTCGGCGATCCAGTCGGCAACGTCGTCGGGTCCCCTGAGCTTGTTCCCGTAAACAGTAGCGACGCTCAAGCCTGCACCCCTGCGCTCAACGACACCGGCAGACCAAACCCGAGCGTTTCCAGTTCGCCCGCCACGTGAGCCGCGATCAACCGCGCACCCTTCTCATGAAAGTGCGTGTTGTCCTCGAGGCCGCCAACCCAATGCGCATGCTCCCCGGGTGCGAAGTGGAAGAACAGCTCCGTGGAACCCTCCTCCCCCAATTCCAGGTACAGTGCGCGGGTCCAGCGGTTCAGGTCGATGACGTCCAGTCCCAGCTCGCCTCCGAGTTCACGCACGACGGCGGGATACTCACCGAGCGTCTCCTGAAGGGCGCCGCCGTCGAAATGCCGTCGTTCCACCGGGGTACACAAAATCGGAATCCCGCCCTTGGAACGCACCTCGGCAACCATGCGCCGGAGGTTCCCCGCGTAGCCTGTCCGGGCGGCGAGGTGGGCGCGCTTCTGGTCGTTGTGTCCGAACTGGATCAGGACCACGTCGCCTTGGACCGTCTGATGGAGAAGCTGGTGCCAGAGGCCTTCCTCGCGGAACGACTCCGTAGTGGCGCCGCCCTTGGCGTAGTTGTGCACGGCCGCCCACCAGTAGGTTTCGGGCGCAAGGTGGGCGCCCCAACCGCTCATGGGGTATTCGTAACTTGGGCAGGCCGCCACTGTGGAGTCGCCCGCGAGGAGGATTTTCATGTTTGTCCTTTGGTGTGAGCCTTGTGAGCCTCAGCCCTTCACTGAGCCGATCAGCATTCCCTTGGCGAAGTGCTTCTGGAGGAAGGGATAGAAGATAAGGATGGGCAGGGTGGCCACGACGATCACCGCGAATTTCACGCCTTGCTCGGGCGGGATGTAGGTGGGGTCCACATTGCCGGTACCCAGGAGGTCCGACGCCGCCGTCACTTGCCGGAGGTACATCTGCAGGGTCCACATACTGTTGTCGCTGAGGTACAGCAACGGAGACATGAAGTCGTTCCAGATCCCGACGGCGTAGAACAGGGCAAACGTGGCCAGCACGGGCTTGGACAACGGCAGCAGGATGCGCCAGAGAATTCCAATCTCCGTAGCGCCGTCCATCTTGGCGGACTCCTCCAGTTCTCCGGGTAGCTCCTGGAAGAAGTTCTTGATGATGATCAGGCTGAACGGGTTGATGGCTGCCGGCAGGATCAACGCCCAGTATGTGTTCAGGAGGCCGAGGTCCTTGACCAGAAGGAAGGTGGGGATCATTCCGCCGGAGAAGACCATGGCAAAGACCACCAGGGAAAGGATCAGCTTCCGGCCCCGGAGTCCGCGCTTTGCCAGCGGGTAGGCCATGGTCACCGTCAGCAGGAGCTGGATCAGGGTGCCCACCAGGGTCACGAGCACCGTGGTGAGCAGGGCCTTGGTGAACGCAGGCGTGGAGAAGATGTACTCGTAGGAACCGAGCGTGAACTGTTCAGGCCAGATGAAGAACGGCCGCCTGGTGATTTCCGCTTCGGAGGCGAACGATCCGGCAAGGACGTACACGAACGGCAGCAGGGTGACGATCCCCACCAGGGACAGGAAAACGTAGTTGGCGGCGTCGAAGATCCGCCCGCCTCGGGTGTTGTGAATCTTCATTAGAACAGTCCGCTCTGGTTGAAGCGTTTTGAGAGCCAGTTGGTGCCGAAGATCAGCACGATGCCCACCAGCGACTTGAAAAGCCCGACGGCGGTGCTATAGCTGTAGGCGCCTTGGGTGATGCCAACAAAGTAGACGTAGGTATCGAAGACATCGGCCACACTGCGGTTGAGTGCGTTGGTCATGAGGTAGATCTGCTCGAAGCCGGTGTTGAGCATCTGTCCGATGGCCAGGATGAGCATCACGATCACCGTGGACCGGATGCCGGGAAGGGTGATGTGCCAAACACGCCGGAAGCGGCCGGCGCCGTCGATGATTGCGGCCTCGTACTGGTCCTGGTCAACGGTTGCCAGCGCGGCGAGGAAAATGATGGTTCCCCAGCCGGTGTTCTTCCAGATTTCCTGGAGCACGATCAGCGGCCGGAACCAGTTGGGATCGGAGAGGATGTCCACGTTGGTGCCGAAGAGTCCGTTGACGAACTGGAAGAGCGGGCCGATGTCCAGCGCGAACAACAGGAAACTCAGGGACGCGACGATGGTCCAGGACAGGAAGTGCGGAATGTAGACGAGCGTCTGGACGGTGCGCTTGAGGATGCTGAGCCGGACTTCGTTGAGCAGCAGCGCCAGCACGATGGTCAGCGGGAACGCGATGCCCAGGTTGAGGAAGGCAAGGATCAGCGTGTTGCCGAGCAGCCGGGGAAAGTCAGGGTTCGCGAAGAAGTCCTGGAAATGCTGCGTTCCCACCCAGGGGCTGCCGTTGACGCCGAGGAAAGGAACGTAGTCCTTGAAGGCGATGGACACCCCGTACATGGGTCCGTACCGGAAGATCGCAAAGTACAGGAGCCCCGGGAGCAGGAGCAGGTAGAGCCACTTGTAGTGGGCGAAGTGGACGGCAAAACCGCGCCGCCGCGCCGGGGCGGGCGGCTGCGTGGCCGCCCGCCCCGGAGCTTTGGTCTCAACGACGGGCGCTGTCACTTCTTGTTTTCCTGCCAGAGCTTGTTGATTTCTTCCTTGACCTTGTCACCGCCGCTGGTGTTCCACAGCTTGATGGCGTCCTTCAGGCCCTGCTCATCGATCTGGCCGGCGAGGTACTTGATGCGGGCGTCGGCAACGATGTTGTCCAGCTGGGCGCCCTTGGCAACGTAGGTTGGCGAGACGAAGGCCGCGGCCGGGTTGTAGACGGCGCTCTTGAGGTCCTCGGCCATCACGTTCTGGCGGTCTTCGAACACTTTTTGTTCGTACTCGGAGGCCTGCTTGACGTCGTAGAAGTTGTTGCCGGTGACGTTGGTGCCAAGCTGTGAGTAGCTCTTGACGTCGGTGTTGATTTCTTTGCCTTCCGGAGTCTCCGGCGTGATCTTGGCAGCGAGGTTGTCCTGGACCGTGAAGTTGACGCCTTCGATGCCGTTGTTCAACAGCACGGCCGCTTCCTTGCTGTTCATGGTGTCCAGGAACTTCAGGACGTTATCCAGCTCAGCTTCCGTGCGGACGCTGGACTTGGGGATGGCCAGGAATCCCGAGTAGCCGTCCGTGGGGTGGGCGTGCAGTTCTCCGTCCGGGCCCTTCAGGCTTCCCACGAAGCCCACTTTGTTCTGGAAGTCAGCAGGGTTGGCCTGCTTGAAAAGGTTGATCAGCACGCTGACCCGGGAGTCGACGTCGACGATGATTCCGCCCTTGCCGTTGAAGAACGGCTCGTTCCACTTGGTGGGATCGAAGGTGGCGAAATCCGGGTTGATGAGTTTCTCGTCCACCATCTTCTTGATGAACCGGTCGGCTTCGAGGAATTCGTCCGTTTCGAAGCTCGGGACCAGCTTGCCGTCCCGTTCCGTCCAGCGGTTGCCTGCGCCAAACCAGGTTTCCATCAGGTCGTAGGGGCTGTTGGTGCCCAGCGATCCCCATTTGGGGATGGTGATTCCGTAGGTGTCATTCTGGCCGTTGCCATCCGGATCCTGTTCGGTGAAGGCCTTGGCAACTTTGTAAAGGTCTTCCACCGTTTCAGGAGCCTTCATGCCGACTTTGTCCAGCCAGTCCTGCCGGAACATCACGGCCGCGCGGATCGGGTTGCGGGCCCGGAACACCCCGTACACCTTTCCGTTGACGCTTGCGTTCTGTTGGACTTCAGGGAAGGTGGTCTTGAGGTTGGGGTAATCCTTGAGTTTGTCCGTCAGGTCCCAGAACGCCCCGGCCTCGGCGTTCTTCACGAAGCCCGGGGACTTGCTCTGGACCACCAGCACCTGTGGAATGTCCGAGGAAGCCAGGGTGATGTTCATCTTGTCTTCGTACGAGGCATTCGGTGCCCACGAGATAGTGATGTCCTTGCCGGTCATCTCTTCGAGCTTCTTCTGTACAGCCCCGTCGGAGGAAGGCGGCTGCGCCTCAAGGAATGGCGCCATGATGCTGATGCTCTTCATGTCGGCGGCTTGGGGCTCACCCCCGCCGCATGCGGTCAGCGCCAGTGCGGCGGAAACAACGACGGCGGCTGCGAGCGTTGATCTTCTACGGTTCATGATGTTCCTTTTCCACTTCTTCGGGGTTGGTGTCCGTCGGGAGTTCCAGGCTTCGGCCGCCGTGGAACCGTTTGATGGTCCACAGCTGCGTACTCACCAAAATTTGATACGTTTCATTAATGTCGCCGCCAGAGCCGGACAGAGTGTTCAGATCCCCTCCTGGCGACCGGCCGGGGATGGCTTGCCCAGGCGGGACAGGCGAGGGAGCTGCACCCACGGCATCCCAAGACGCGACATCGAGGGCCCGGTGCAAATCAGGCCGCATTACCGGCACTTCGGGACCAAGGTCACGCAAGGCTGGCCTCCTTGTTTGCCGGCACGGCGGTGGCGGTGGCAACAAGAGCCGGCCGGGCAGCGGTCACACGTGACGCTGCTCCGGAAGCGGCCGGCGGCGCCAGCACCTCAGCGGCACCATCAGCGGCCGCGCTTCCCTGGGCAACGGCGTCGTCATTGGCTGTGAAGAAGCGGTCGCACAACCAGCCCGTGACGTACAGCCAGGCGCCGACCCCGAAGAACGGAATGAGCCCCGGAACCTGGCGGCACGCGAACGCGGCGGCCACCGTCATAAAGAGCAGGATGGCCGTCCCGGCCAGGTGGCGCATGGCGAAGCGCGAAGACATCAGGAAGTACTGGGGAATGGTCAGCTCGTAGCGGGCAAACATCGGGAAGAGGTGGCAGAGGGCGCCCGCAGCGAACAGGACCAGCAGGAGAACGGCCATGGATGCCACCTGCGATCCAAGGTCCCAGCCGGCCGAGAAGTAGCTCCAGTTCAGGAACAAGGCAGCGGCAACCAACAGCACCGGAACGCCCAGCAGATTCCCTTTGAGGAAGTTCTTGAAGTACTCGCGCGCAAATCGCTTCAGCAGCGGCGCCGCGTTTCCTCGAACCCGGTCGCGCACCAGAATGTGCGCAGCCGCTGTGCTTGGACCTACACCCAGGACCACCCCGCCCAGAAGGGTGAAAGTGAGCCAGAAAATGTTGAGGCAGGCGATCCAGAGAAGTGTGTCGAAGAAGGTGTAAGCCCGGAATCCGAGTCCGCCAGACGGCATGGAAACCCCCCCTTTCTCCATCGTTGCAGAATTGGCAGCCGCGTGTGCGGCATCACAAAGTAAACGGTTTCAGGCAATCTAGCCGCGTCCCGCTATGCCGGTCAAGGGCTTGTTTGAATCGTTACATCTTCTAGGTCGCTTCAGTGCAGCTCCAAGGGTCGCCTACGGGAAAGCGCTTGCCGCGACCGGCACCGAGGCGATAACCTGAAGGCCCGAACCAACTCCGGACGTGGCGATGGCGTCATCCGCCCCTCGTCCAGCCCGCTGTTGTGAACCGCCAGAGGAGACCCATGGGCACGCCGTCAACCGATTCGCCAACCTCGTCTGTGAAGGTGCCCGCCGCCTCCTCCGGAACTGCCCGGGTTGCACTGGTTGGCGTCCACGGATTCGGCGAACACCACCTGCACAACCTGGAGCGGCTCAGCGGCGAAAAGCTGGTGGACCTCGTTGCCGTGGCCGACCCCAACCCGCCCGCCGCAGGCACCCTGCCCGGCACAACGGCTGTCTATCCGGACCTGGACACACTTCTGGCCGCGGACCACAGGCCGGACATCGTCATTGTTGCCACCCCCATCCAGACCCATGCACCACTTGCTTTGTCCGTGCTGGCTTCCTCGGCCCACCTCTACCTTGAGAAACCTCCCGTTGCTTCCATGAAGGACTTCCTCCACCTGCAGGAGGCTGCCGGGAAAGCCGGCAAGAGTGTCCAGATCGGCTTCCAGAGCCTTGGCTCCCACGCCCTCAAGGCGCTGGAGCAGCTCGCCAAGGGTGAAGCAACCGCAGACTTCCCGTCGATCGGCAGGCTCAAAGGGATATCGGCTACCGGCCGCTGGGTGCGCGACCGGGCCTACTACGCCCGGTCACGATGGGCCGGAAAACGTAGCCTGGATGGCGTGGACGTGGTGGATGGCGTTGCAACCAACCCGTTGGCCCACGCCATTGCCACGGCACTGCGGATCGCCGGGGCCCGCACCGCAGCCGACCTGGAGTCGGTGGATACCGACCTTTACCGGGCCAACGACATTGAAGCGGACGACACCTCCGTGATCCGCATGCGCACCATCCAGGGGCTGCCGATCACCTGTGCCCTGACGCTCTGCGCTTCAGAATCGGTGGAACCGTACGTCACCCTGCACGGCACTGAAGGAACCGCGGTGTTCCACTACACCGAGGACCGCGTGACCGTCCACACCGAGGCCGGCGAAGCAACACGGGAGTTCGGACGGGACGACCTGACGGAGAACCTCCTGAGCCATCTTTCCGAAGGCACCCCGCTCCTGAGCCCGCTGGATCACAGCGGCGCCTTCATGAAGGTCCTGGAAGCCATCCGAACAGCTGAACCACCAACCGCCATCCCGTCCGATGCAGTGAACTGGGTGGGAACGGGCCAACAGGCCCACGCGGTACTTCCCGGGATCGAAGAGATCCTGGAACGGGCCACAAAAGCCCACGCCACGTTCTCCGAGCTCGGGGTCTCCTGGGCCTGCCGGGATTCGACCGGCACAGAGCCGCTGTTCACGGATTCCACGGAGGCCTCCCTGCAACGCGGTTCAACGCTCTGGAACGAGCTCTCACCGCGGCCCTACCTGCACCCGGTCTC
Source organism: Paenarthrobacter ureafaciens (assembly GCF_004028095.1). NCBI lineage: Bacteria > Bacillati > Actinomycetota > Actinomycetes > Micrococcales > Micrococcaceae > Paenarthrobacter > Paenarthrobacter ureafaciens. The sequence goes on from NZ_SBHM01000007.1 coordinate 390,637, forward strand.
CACGCTTGCGGGAACAGTTGTTACCGACCACATGCCCGTGGACCACGCGTGGCATCTCGGCGCCGGGTTCGCCCTCCAGGACGTCAATGGCACCAATTTTTGGGGCGGCCGCAGCTACCGTCGCAGCGCCGGCAGGTACGTGGACCTCGAGGACCACGGCCGGATCGCCATCCAAAGCATCGATCGAGGACCGGACAAGACCACGCTGGCCCTGCAATGGATCGCCGCGGACGGTTCCACTCTCCTCCGGGAAGAACGGAGCTTTGCACGTACTTCCATTGACCACCGCACGTGGCGACTGGACATCCGGACCGAACTGACCGGCGTCGTTGATTGCTCCTTGGGCAGCCCGGGCTCGCACGGCGCCGCCGGCAGCGGCTACGGCGGTTTCTTCTGGCGGTTGCCCGCCAACGGTTCGGCCCGCGTCTTCTCCTCCACAGCCGAGGGCGAACCTGACGTGCACGGTACGGTGGCGCCGTGGCTGGCGTGGACCGGGGATTTCGACGGCGGCCCGGCGACTCTGGTGTTCGGCGCGCCCGCCGAGTCCACGGATCCGTGGTTCGTGCGCCTCAACCAATACCCGGCGGTGGGTTCAGCCTTGGCCTGGGATTCACCGGTGGACCTCGCTGCAGGCCAGAGCCTGAGCCGCACCATCACAGTCTGGATCAGCGATGGAACGCTCACGCCAGAGGAGATCGAAGGCTTGGTCGCCTAGGCTCGCGAGCGCCTGCGCAGCAACACGGCAACCACCACGGCGGAGGCCATCCCCAATCCGCCCGTGACCACCAGTCCGGTGCGAACGCCGAACTCCTCCGTCAGCCATCCGGCCAGCAAGCCGCCCACGGCATGCCCACCCAGCAGGAGGGGAAAGTACAGTGCCAGCACCCTGCCCCGGACGTGTGATCCTGCCTCAAGTTGCACCGCAGTAGCGGCACTTGTCAGGAACAACAGGGTCATAAAGCCCACCACCACCAGCATCACAACGAATGATTCCTGGGTGGGCATCAAGGCTGCCAGCAACTGGGACAGGCCGAACAGTCCGGCGCTGGCCACGATTCCCTTGCGGCCGAAGCGTTTGATCCGTGTAGCCAGCAACGCCCCCGTCAACGCTCCCAAGGCGCTGACCGTGTTGAAGAGGCCGAAGCCCGCGGGCCCGCTGTGCCACACCCGGTCAGCGAACGCGGCCAGCACCACGGGCCCGTTCATTCCGAACGCACCCATCAGACCGGCCAGGATCATGGTGAGGAGGAGCGGCGGACGGGCACACACAAAATGGAAGCCGGCCAGGATCTGCCCCCTGCCGTTGGTGCGCGGGAGCGGGTTGTGGTTGTCGGCACCATGGTGCAACTCTGCGGGACGAATCGCCACAATCATGACCAGGACCGCGACCCCAACACCCGCATTGGCCGCAAACGCCGCCGCCGGTCCGGCCTGGGCGATCACGACGCCGGCAAGGGCGGGCCCCAGCATTGCGCCGAGTTGTCCTATGGCGCTGTTGAGCCCGATCGCTGCGGGCAGGCCCCGGTCCCCGACTACCTCGTTGACGAAGACCTGCCGCGCAGGCCCGTCGATGGCGGTGGTGACGCCAAGGATGATGCAGCTGGCGTAGACAACCCCGACGTCGGTTCCGCCGGTTGCGCTCCAAGCGGCCAGTCCCGCTGCCAGCACCGTTGCCACCGATTGGCAGGCCAACAGGATCCGGCGTTTGGGAAAGAGATCCACCAGCACGCCGCTGAGCGGACCCACCACCAGCATGGGCAGGAATTGGAGTGCCACGGCCAGCCCCACCGCTGCGGGGCTTCCGGTCAGTTGCAGGACCAGCCAATCCTGCGCGAGCCGCTGCATCCAGACGCCGCCGCTGCCGGCCAGCGTCAGTGCAACGAAGATGCGGTAGTTGTGCTGCCGGAGCGGGTAGTGCCACGTCTCCGGATCAGGATCGGTTGGAGCAGGACGTCGGGAAGTGAAGCGCTGGGAAAACGGGCGCGGCGGCAAGGCTGGGGTCAGCTCCTATGAGCGGGATCGGATCTTGATGGCGGCTGCGGCGAGGACGAGCGTTCCGGGGACAATCACAAAGAGCGCCTGAAGCATCCACACGAACACCACGGCCATGCCCATCGCTGCAAGCAGCAACAGCGTGCCCGACCAGTCGCGCAGCATTTCTTCCTTGGCGTTCGAGTACGCGGCTACCCAGCGGTCCCGGCCTGCAATCTCTTCCCGGCCGCTCCAACCCGCGGCGATCCTCAGCAGCAGGACGGCGCCCACGGCGGCCAGCGCGACTGTCGCCGGCAGGATCAGCGAGCGTCCCGGCAGTTGCCCCACCAGTGCGAGCAGCAGGTTCAGGACAATCACGACGCCGGCTGCCGCCGTCGTGATCCCGAACTTCCAGCTGCCGGGCAGTGCCAGGCGGAAGTTCCGCCACAGGGTCTTGAGGGAATCGTCCCTGCCGCTGAGGTGCCTCTCGAGGTGCGCGACGCCGGCAGCATAGGCCGCGGGCAACGTCACCAACGGCAGGGACAACAGGAGCACTATGACGCCGGCGAGGATGGCTTCGGAAAAGAGGGCAAAGCGGTTGACCGGGATGCCCGGCTTGTCCGAAGACTGTCCAGTGGTGTCCATGATGCTCATGTGCCTTCTCCTAGCCCTTGAGGCCTTGGGTTGAAACGCCTTCGACGATGTAGCGCTGGAAGATCAGGAAGAACACCAGCACCGGCAGCAGGGCGAGGACCGACATGGCAATCATTGCGCCGTAGTCGGAGGACTGTGTCTGGTCCACGAACAACCGCAAGGCGAGCGGGAGCGGATACTTTTCCGGGGTGTTGAGGTACAGCAGCGGACCCAGGAAGTCGTTCCAGCTCCAGATGAAGGAGAAGATGGACGTGGAAATCAGTGCCGGCTTCATCAGCGGGAGCATGATCGAGCCGAAGATCCGCACATGCCCGGCACCGTCGATGCGCGCTGCTTCGTCCAGTTCAGCAGGCAGGTTCCGCATGAACTGCACCATCAGGAAGACGAAGAAGGCATCGGCTGCGAGGAACTTGCCGATCAGCAACGGCACGTACGTATCCACCAGTCCCAGCTGCTGGAACACGATGTACTGCGGAATGATCACCACGTGGAAGGGCAGCAGAAGGGTGGCAATCATCATGCCGAAGAACAAGCCGCGCCCCGGGAAGTTGATCCGGGCGAACGCGTAGGCGGAAACACTGGCGGAGAGGATGGTCCCCACCACCGCCCCGACGGCCAGGACCAACGAGTTGGTGAAGAACGTCAGCGTGCTGACCCCGCCGATCCCGTCCATGGCGGTGATGAAGTTGTCGAAGCTGAAGTTGGCGGACCACAGGGCTGTGTTGCCGCCGCCGATCTCCGAATTGGGCTTGAAGGATGAGGCAATCATCCACAAAGCCGGATACAGCACGATCGCTACCAGCGCCAGGGCAACAACGTGGAAGATGATGCTCTTGACGCGCTTTGCCGTTCCGGATTCCGACTTTGGGTTGTAGGCGGGAGCCGGTGCGGGCGCAGATGCCGACTGCATGGGAGTTGCCGTTGTTGTCATTTTGAATCACCGCTGTAGTGGACCCACTGCTTGGACGTCTTGAAGAAGATCAGCGTGATCACGCCGACCACGATCACCAGGAGCCAGGCCATCGCCGAAGCGTAGCCCATCCGGAAATCGCTGAAGCCGCGCAGGTAAAGGTAGAGCGTGTAGAAGAGGGTGGAGCCGGCAGGCCCGCCTTCACCGTTGGAGATGATGTAGGCCGAGGCGAAGATCTGGAACGCGTGGATGGTTTCCATCAGCAGGTTGAAGAAGATCACCGGCGACAGCATGGGCCAAGTGATGTTGAAGAACTTCCGCACCGGCCCGGCACCGTCCATGGACGCTGCCTCATAGAGATCCGCCGGGATCTGCTTGAGGCCGGCCAGGAAGATAACCATCGGAGCACCGAACTGCCAGACGGTGAGCAGGATCATCATGGGCATCGTCATGGAAGGGTTGCCCACCCAGCCGCCCAGGTTGATCCCGAAGAAGGACAACCCCTGATCCACGGGTCCCGAGTCACCGAACATGGCTTTCCAGACGATGGCGATCGAGACCGACGCGCCGATCAGGGAGGGAGCGTAGAACGCTGAACGGTAGAAGCCCTGGCCCTTGCGCTTGCTGTTGAGCAGCATGGCGATCGCCAAAGCGGCTGCGAGCTTCAACGGGGTACCGAAGACCACGTAGCTCAGGGTTACTCCCACCGATTGCAGGAAGCGCTCGTCCTGGAAAAGGGTGGCGTAATTGTCAAAACCTATCCACTTGGGAGCTTCGAAGAGGTTGTAGTTGGTAAAGGAGAGGTAGAGCGAGGAAATCATGGGCCCTACGGTGAGGGCGATGAATCCGAGCAACCAGGGCAAAAGGAACGTGTAGCCGGCGCGGGCATCCGCGCCGCGCCGCCGCGACTTGCGCGGTTGCGGGGCGGCGGACGTCCGGGGGCGCCTGCTCAGGGTTGGGCTTTGAGTCACGAGTTACGTCCGTTGGTTGGGGAAAGCCTGTATCAGGCGTTCTGCTTGATGAGGTCTTCGGCTTCCTTGAACCACGCGTCTGCGGCACTGTCCACGGTCAGCTTGCCGTAGTTCAGTTCAGAACTGATGCGCTTGAAGGAAGTCTCCAAGGTGCCGAAACCGACGATCGGCGGCTCGGGAGCATCTTTGAGGTACTTCTCGATGGACTTCTCGTAATCCACCACCAGCTTGTCCGTGCCTTCGAACGTGGTGCCGTCGCGCTGGGTCTTCGACGCCGGAACACCGCGGGAGGTCTTGAAGATCTGCCCCACCTCGGGGTCGTTGACCATGAAGTCGATGAAGCGGGCGGCTGCGTCCTTGTACTTGGTCTTCGCGCTGGCAACCATGAGCATGGAGGGCTTGAGGAAGAGCCCCAGGTTGTCCGGATCGTCCGACGGGACAGGAACCAGTTTCAGTTCCTTGGCGCCGCTGTCAGCGAGGTATCCGGCCATGAAGTTGTCCCACGTGACCTCGGTTGCCGTGACATTGGAGCCAAAGGGAGACTTCGGCAGCAACTGGGTCACCTTGTCCTCGCCCACAATGGCCCCGGTGCCGCGGAGGTCGGCGGCCAGGTTCCACCACTTCTTCAGGTCGTCCTTGGAGAAGCCCAGTTTGCCTTCATCGGTGAAGGCCTGGATGTTGTTCTGACGCAGCCAGATGTTGAAGTTCCACCACACCCCGGTGTAGTCGGTACCTCCGAACAGCGTGCCGTTGCCCTTGGAACCGACCTCCGTGAGGAAGGCGTTGAATTCCTTGTAGTTCCAGCTGCCGTCCGGTTCCGCGATGCCCAGGGACTTGAGCTTTGCGGGGTCGTAGTAGACGGCGAAGGCGTTGGTGCTGGTGGGGATGCCGAAGGTCTTGCCGCGGATCTGCCCGGAGGGAAGAAGGGACTTGTCAAAGGCATCGGTGTTGATCTTGACCGTGCTGAGGTCCAGGAGCTGGTTGCGCTGGCCGTAGTCGCGCAGGTAGGACAAATCCCACTGCATGACGTCCGGCAAACCGCCGCCTGCGGCTTCCGTGGCACGCTTTTGCCAGTACCCGTTGAAGTCGGTGAAGTTGCCGTTGACCTTGATGTCCGGGTTCTTGGACTCGAACAGCGCTATGGCCTTGCGGGTGCGCTCCGCACGGTCGTCGTTGCCCCACCACGTGTAGGTGATGGTCACCGGATTCTCGGCAGAACCGGTCTGTCCCGCCGACGAAGACTGCCCGCAGGCGGCGAGGAACGCAGCCGATGCCGCGCCCATGGCCACCGTGGTGAGGAAATTCCTTCTGTTGATCATGAGAGCCTCCTTGCTCAGTCGGTGCAAGCCCCATGTGATCCGTCCAACGTGGCAGTGATCTCGCTTACACTCTTTCTGAAACGATACAATAGCCCCAATCGGAGATCTGGGCAAGCGTTTTCCAAGAAGGGTGGTTTTCAGGTTTCCGGCCGCACCATGCCCCGCATATCCCTGTCAGCACCGCAGAATCGACGAAGGAGTCCCCTTGCTTTCACCTGAAACACCACGCGGTCCGTCCGTTTGGAGCAGCGTCCCCGGGCTTGGGTACGGCGGTGACTACAACCCCGAACAGTGGCCCGAACACGTCCGGCTCGAAGACATCGATCTGATGAAAGAGGCCGGCGTCAACCTGCTGAGCGTTGCCATCTTTTCCTGGGGCCTCCTTGAGCCAAGCGAAGGCAATTACGACTTCGCGTGGCTTGATGATGTCCTGGACAATCTCCACGGCGCGGGCATCAAGGTTGCCCTGGCCACCGCCACCGCTTCTCCCCCGGCATGGCTTGCCCGCAAGCATCCCGAAATCCTTCCCGTCACTGCGGAAGGAACCCGGCTGGAACGGGGCTCGCGACGGCACTACTCGCCGTCGTCGTCGGTGTACCGCCGGTACGCCACAACCATGACGCGGGTCATCGCCGAACGCTACAAGGACCACCCGGCGCTGGCACTGTGGCACGTCGACAACGAACTCGGCTGCCACGTCGGCGAGTTCTACGGCGAGGAGGATGCAGCCGCTTTCCGCCTGTGGCTTGAGCGCCGCTACGGCAGCATCGATGCGTTGAACGAAGCGTGGGGCACAGCCTTCTGGTCCCAGCACTACGCATCCTTCGACGAGATCATCCCGCCGGGCCTGGCCCCCACCACGCTCAACCCGGGCCAGCAACTGGACTTCGCACGCTTCAACTCCCGGGCCTTCATGGACTACTACCGCGAGCTGCTGGCTGTTCTTCGCGAGGTCACCCCCGATGTCCCGGCAACCACCAACTTCATGGTCTCCAGCGCAACCAAAACCCTGGACTACTTCGACTGGGCCAAGGACATGGATGTCATCGCCAACGACCACTACCTGGTGGCCGCCGATCCCGAACGGGAAATCGAACTCGCCTTCAGCGCCGACCTGACCCGCGGCGTCGCCGGCGGCAACCCATGGATCCTCATGGAACATTCGACGTCGGCCGTGAACTGGCAGCCTTACAACCAACCCAAGATGCCCGGCGAAATGCTGCGCAACTCACTGGCCCACGTCGCGCGCGGAGCGGACGCCGTCATGTTCTTCCAATGGCGCCAAAGCAAGGCCGGTTCGGAGAAATTCCACTCGGCCATGGTGCCGCACGGCGGCCGCAACACCCAGGTCTGGCGCAACGTGGTGGACCTCGGGGACGCCCTGCGCAGACTGGAGCCGGTCAAGGGTTCGCGCGTTGATTCGCACGTTGCCATCGTCTTCGATTACGAGGCCTGGTGGGCTTCCGAGCTCGACTCGCACCCCAGCCAAGGCGTCAAATACCTGGACACAATGCGGGCATTCCACCGCGCCCTGTACCTCCGCGGCGTGACCGTCGACTTTGTCCACCCCTCCGCGGACCTGGGCGGTTACGACCTCATCCTCGTTTGCACGCTGTACTCGGTTACGGACGAAGCCGCCGGGTCCGTCGCCGCCGCAGCAAGCGACGGAGCAACCGTCCTCATCAGCTACTTCAGCGGGATCGTGGACGAACGCGATCACATCCGGTTGGGCGGCTACCCGGGCGCGTTCCGGGAACTGCTGGGAATCCGGACCGAGGAGTTCCACCCGCTCTTCCCCGGCACGCCGGTGACCTTGAGCGATGGAACTGCCGGCTCGGTGTGGAGCGAACAGGTACAGGCGCTCGAAGCCACCGAGGTCCTTTCCACGTTCACGCACTACCCGCTCGAGGGCGTACCTGCCGTGACACGCCGGGCCACGGGCGCCGGCTCGGCGTGGTACCTCGCGACCCTCCCGGATGCGGACGGCGTCGATGCACTCACCGCGCGCTTGCTGGAGGAGGCAAAGGTGACCTCGGCAGCGGAAGCTTCTGCCGCCGTCGAGCTTGTCCGCCGCCGCTCCGCGGACGGCCGCAACTTCCTGTTCGCCATCAACCACAGCCGGGAGGACGTGGCGGTGAAGTCCGACGGCGTGGAGTTGCTGGGCGGCCAGCGCTTCACGGGCGTTGTGCCTGCCGGAGCCGTGGCTGTCATTGCCGAAGACTGACCCAAGCAGGTCGCAGCAGGGCGCGTTCTGAACGTTCTCAACGCGCTCTAATGCGACCTGGTTGGGGCTGGGGACGCGAAAGCGCCCCGGGCGAATCTTTACGATTCACCCGGGGCGCTGAGGGAAGTGCGCTGAGGGATGCGGTGGAGCTAGGCCCCGATCGCGGACTTCATTTCATCCGAAGCCTTCTTGCCCGCTTCCTCGGTGGAGAGCCTGTTGAACAGGACCTCTGAGGTGTAGCGCTTGATGATCTCCTGGATGGCACCGGCGCCCTTCGGCGGAGCGGCGGGAGCTTCACCGAGCTCCGGCTGGATCTCGCTGATGAAGTCCACCACCTTGGTGTCCGCGGGAGCCAGCTTGGTCTTGATCGCCTCGCGGACATCCGAGTTCGGGTACACACCGCGGTCAGCCAGGAGGATCTCGCCGGCCTTGACGTTGTTGGTCAGGAAGTCGATGAACTTGGCGGCCTCTTCGGGGTGCTTGGTCCGCGATGAGGCAGACCAGAACTGTGAAGCCTTGTACCAGAGCCCAACATCCTCAGCCCTGCCGGTCTTGGACGGGAAGCGGAGGATCTCCAGTTCGCCGCCGGAAGCCTTCTCCAAGGCGGGCAGCTGGTTGGACCACCAGAAGGCCATGCCGTTCTTGCCGGTTGCCAGTCCGCTCTGGTCAAGCGGCGCGGCTTCAGCTTCGATGATTTCCGACGCCGACGGTACAGCCTTCTTCTCGCTCAACTTCTTCAGGTTGTCCCAGTAGCCGGCGATGTCGGACGGCTCGAAGCCGAGCTTGCCGTCTTCGGTGTAGAGGGACTTGCCGTTTTGGCGCAGCCACACGCCGAGCGACGCTTCGTCAGTGCCGTAGGCTGCTGCACCGTAGGTGCCCTTGGGGGACTTCTCGGTAACCTCGGCGGCGATGCGCTCGAAGTCATCCCAGGTCCAGGTCTTGTCATCCGGGAGCTCCACGCCGGCGGCCTTGAAAACGGCCGGGTTCGCGAGGATGGTTGCTGCGTTGATGCCGGCGGCAATGCCGGTGAGGCCCTTGGGACCCTTGCCCGCATTCAGGGCCGCTTCATCGAGCTTGGAAGTATCGATCTGGTACTTGGAGAGGTCAAGCAACGCGCCACGGCTGGAGTATTCGGTGATGTACTTTTCGTCCATCTGGATGATGTCCGGGGCGTCGTTGGCCGCCACCTGCGTGGCGAGCTTGTCCCAGTAGCCGGACCAGTCGCCGTATTCAGCCTTGATGGTGATATTCGGGTTCTCCGCTTCGAAGGCCTTGATGGCTTCCTGGGTCAGCTGTGCGCGCTTGTCCCCTCCCCACCAGGAGAAGCGAAGCTCCACCTTGCCGTCGGCACTCTTGGCCTCCGACCCTCCACCACAGGCGCTGAGGGCCAGGACGGCTGCCGCCGTGGCTGCGATAATGGCGGAGGCGCGAAGTTTGCGCCCGGACTTCCTGGCCTTGGGCTCCTGCGCGCGCGTCTCCGGCGATGCTGCGCGGGCGACTGCTCCACCCTTTGGAAATAACGGCACTGTAGTCTCCGATCCTCTTTGATCCACTGTGGTGAGAAAGCGTTTTCTCATTGAATTTATGATATAAGTCACAAGCTTGTGTGACAAGTATTTCTTGCTGGCTGGATTGCATGGGAGGAGCCGGCGCATACCGGTCCCTCCCCGCAGGCGGGGCGCCTGATTGGTCTACTTGATGCCCGTGGTGGCGATGCCTTTGATCAGGAACCGCTGGCCGAACAGGAACACCAGGAAAACGGGAAGCAGGGACACGATGGACATCGCGAACAGCGATCCCCAGCTGGTGGCGGACTGCGAGTCCACGAACGCGCGGAGGGCAACAGGAACCGTGAACATGTCCGGATCCGTCAGGTAGATCAGCGCGCTGAAGAAGTCGTTCCACGTCCAGATGAACGTGAAGATGGTGGTGGTGGCCAGGGCCGGGACCATCAAGGGAAGGATGACGCGGAGGAAGATCCTCGGGTGACCGGCGCCGTCGATCCTGGCAGCCTCGTCAAGCTCCTTCGGAATACCGCGGATGAACTGGACCATCAGGAAGACGAAGAACGCGTCCGTTGCCAGCAGCTTGGGAACGATGAGCGGCCAGAACGTGTTCACCCATCCGATCTGGGAGAACAGGATGTACTGCGGAACGATCACCACGTGGAACGGCAGCATGATGGTCAACAACATGATGCCGAAGAAGAGCTTCTTGCCCGTGAACTGAAGCCTTGCGAACGCGTACGCCGCCATGGAGCACGAAATCAGGTTGCCGATGATCGAGCCCAGCACCACGATCGCCGAGTTGACCATGTAGTGGCCGAACGGGTGAGTCAGCGCAGACCAACCGTCCGTGTAGTTGCTCATCTCCAGGTTCTGCAGCCAGAGGCCGGGCTCGCGGAAGATGAGGTCGTTGGGCCGCAGGGAGGAGACCACCATCCACAGCAGCGGGTAGATCATGATGCCACCCACCAGGATCAGGATGGCGTGCTTGATGAGTCCTTTGACGCGTGCGCTCCGGCTGAAGGCAAGGCCTCCGGGTGATTCACGGCGGCGCGGGGTCTTGCCGGGCTTGTCGGCGGAAGAACCGGATGCGGGAGGCAGGGTCTGAGTTTTAGTCATCGTAGAACACCCAATACTTTGAAGCGATGAAGTTGATGGCCGTGAAGGCACCGATGATGACCAGCAGGAACCAGGCCATCGCTGAGGCGTAGCCCATGTCGAACTGGCCAAAGCCCTTCTGGTACAGGTACAGCGTGAAGAACATGGTGGAGTCCGACGGACCGCCATTGCCACCGGAGACGATGAACGCCTGCGTGAACGACTGGAAGGATCCAATGATCTGGAGCACGAGGTTGAAGAAGATGATCGGGCTCAGCATGGGAATGGTGATCCGCCAGAACTTCTGCATGGTGGTGGCACCGTCAACTTCGGCAGCCTCGTAGTACATGTTCGGAATCTGCCGAAGGCCGGCCAGGAAGATGATCATGGGGCTGCCGAAGGTCCACACGTGCAGCAGGATGATCGAACCTAGTGCGGTGTTGGGGTCAGAGATCCAGCCCGGGCCTTCGATGCCGATCATGGCAAGGACCTGGTTGACCAGGCCGGTGGTGCCGAAGATCTGCTTCCACAGGATGGCAACGGCCACCGAGCCACCCAGGAGCGAGGGCAAGTAGAAGATGGAGCGGTAGAACGGGAGACCACGCAGCCCCTTGTCCAGGACCAGCGCAATCAGCAGCGCCACGGCCAGCTGCAGGGGAACACCCACCAGGACGTAAGTGAAGGTGACCCGCAGGGAGTTATGGAGCCGCGCATCGCCGAACATGCGGGCGAAGTTGTCCAAGCCAACCCAGGCCGGCGGCTGCAAGAGGTTGTAGTCCGTGAAGGACAGGTAGAGCGACATCAACATGGGGCCAACAGTGATGACCGCCAGGCCAAGCAACCAGGGCAGAAGGAAGATGTAGGCGGCCTTGTTGTCGCGGCCGTTCGCCTTCTTCTCTTCCTTTGTCATGGGACCCTTGCGTCGGGTCATCGATGAGAGTTCACCAATCGCGCTCATTGCGTCCTCCCTGCGAGACCCTGAACGCCCGACGGCGCCTCAGGGTGATGCTTTTCGGCCATGTGGTCTCCTTTGGTCATCGTGGCCTGCCACGGAATTCGTGCTGGGACTTGCTGCCTTCCGGGACCGCCGGAGAAAACCGGCGCTGCCCTCTGATTTTCCGGGATTTCGATCCCGACGTTCAGCGGCTCCGTACCAAAGTAAACGTTTTCTTGACCCATGTACAGCCTTTTGCTAATTTTTGAGAAAGCGTTTTCTTAGTAGCGCCAATGCAAAGTTTTCCCCACGCTGAAGAAGCTCGGCGTGCGGTTTCGCAAACCCTCCGCCCAGCGAAGCAGGACTCCCATTGTTTCCTATCAACCCAGTTCCCCAGGGCCCGTCACCATGCCGGTGACTGAAACGGCGGAACGCCCCGGCGCAATCGCCGGGTACGAAGATTGGCCGGACTACGCCGCGCGCAACACCGGTCCGGGTACAGGCTTCGAGGGAAGTTCGCCGGCAGCCCGGCAGCTTGCCCTGACGTTGGGCGTCCCCGCCGTCAGCGGGAACCTCGATTACACGGTGCACCGGGAAGTGGAACACGACGGCGTGGTCACCTCGCTCCTTGGCTGGCAGACCGGTTTTGGACCCCGGACCGCCGCGTGGTTCGTGCGCCCCGCCGGACCTTCGGGCCCCCTGCCCGGGGTCCTTGCCCTGCACTGCCACGGCGGCATCAAATCCCACGGTGCCGAACGGCTGGTGGCAATGCCCGACGGCGGAACCTCCTCCGCGCATCAGCCCGGCCCCGTGCCAGCGGGCTTGCGGACGACATTGTACGGGGGACGTCCGCTGGCAACCTGGCTCGCCCAGCAGGGCTTCGCGGTCCTGGCCCACGATGCCTTCATGTGGGGCAGCCGCGGTTTCACCCTTGACCCGCTCCCCTACCGAACGGCGCACGCCGTTGCCGGACAGGAGGCACTGTGGCGGGAGGCCGGCGTCGTACCTTCACCGGCAGAACGGTATAACGAGGCGGCCGCGGCGCACGAGGAAACGGTAGCCAAAGCCGCTGCCCTCATGGGTACCACTGTGGCCGGGACCGTGGCCCACGACGACCTTTCCGCGCTCCATGTGCTGGCCGGCCTTCCCGGAGTGGATCCGGAGCGGCTGGGGTGCATCGGGTTCTCCGGCGGAGGCGGCCGGGCCTTGATCCTCGCCGGCCTCAGCCCGCTGGTGCGCAGCTACGTCGTCACATGCATGATGACCACCTTTGCCTCGCTCCTGCCCGCCTACCTGGACGCCCACTCCTGGCTGCTGCACTCCCCCGGGTTGGCGGAGCTGGGCGAGTGGCCGGACATCGCGCTCCGGTCCCGGGCCGAGTCCGTATTGGTGCAGTATTCGCTTCGGGACGGCCTCTTTCCCGAGCAGGGGATGCGAGACGCGCACTCGTACCTCTCCCACCATCTGCCCGGCAGGTACACCGGCACCTTCTGGGACGAGCCCCATGTGTTTACCCCGGCCATGCAGGACGAGGCTGCCGCTTTCCTCGCGTCCGGGCTGCGCGAAAAACGACCCCATGCCACCCCACCTTCAACTGATCCCGCTAGGACGGCCCCATGACCCTGCCCGCTACCGTGCCCGAACCATCGCTGACTCCCGGCCGCCTCCCCCGCATCGCGTTGGTGGGCGTGCACGGCTTCGGCGAACGGCACCTCGACAACATCGCCCGCCTGAGCTCGGCAGGCAAACTGGAACTCGTGGCGGTGGCCGATCCCGTGCCGCCGGCCGATGGCCGGCTCCCCGCAGGAGTGGACGTCTTTGACTCGCTCGAGGCCCTCCTGGCCGCTTACGGCACTGACATGACACCCGACGTCGTCATCATTTCCACCCCCATCCAAACCCACGCCCCCTTGGCCCTCAAAGCCCTGGCGGCCGGCGCGAATGTCTACCTCGAGAAGCCTCCCGTGGCGTCCATGGCGCATTACGAAGAAGTCCTGGCCGCAGCGCGTGCGGCGGGAAAGCTTGTGCAAGTGGGTTTCCAGAGCCTGGGTTCGCACGCCGTGCCTGCAATCCGGAACCTCGTGGAAACGGGCGCGATCGGCGAGGTACGGGGCATCAGCACCACGGGGGAATGGCTGCGCACCAAGGCCTATTTCAAGCGCTCCCGCTGGGCAGGAAAGCGCCGCCTGGACGGAGTGGACGTGGTGGATGGCGTTGCGACCAACGCACTCGCCCATGCGGTTGCGACGGGGCTGCGCCTCGCCGGAGCGGAGACGGTGACCGATGTCCGGTCCGTGGACACCGACCTCTACAGGGCAAACGACACCGAGAGCGACGACACCACGGTGGTCCGGGTGGCCACCGCCGGGACCGTGCTCACGTGCGCCCTGACCCTCTGCGCGCCCGTGCAGACTGCCCCCGCCGTCACGGTGTACGGAACGCTGGGACAACTCACGTTCTCCTACACCGAGGACCGCGTGGAGATCACGTCTCCGGAGGGAACAAGGATCCAGGACTTCGCCCGGACGGACTTGCTGGAGAACCTCATCACAGCCCGCTCCGAGGAGGACCTGCTCAGTCCCCTCGCCAAAACCGGGGCCTACGTGGCGGTGCTGGAGGCCATCCGGACCGCCGAGGCGCCGCGGCTCATCGACCCGGCCCACGTCACCTGGGTGGGTGAAGGCGATGATGCCCACGCTGTTGTCCACGACATCGGGTCGTGGATCCGGCGCGCCGCACTCGGGCAGGCAACCTTTGCCGAGCTCGGTGCCCCGTGGGCGTCCCCCGCAACCCGTCCTGCCGCAAGCATTGATGGAACCACGGTGGCCGTCTTCCAGGACGGCAGCAGCATCCGGCCCACGTCATCGCCGCGGCCCTACCTGCATCCCGTCAGCACCCTGGCGGGCACGGTGGTGACCGATCACGTCCCGGCGGACCACGTCTGGCATCTCGGCGCGGGAGTAGCCGTGCAGGACGTGAACGGCATCAATTTCTGGGGCGGCCGCACGTACACCCGTGACGCCGGCGCCTACGTCTGGCGCAAGGATCATGGCCGGATCGTCACCGAATCGGTTGACCACGGCGACGGCAGGCGGTTGGAACAGTTGAGCTGGGTTGGCCCGGACGGCACGCGTCTGATCGGCGAGCAGCGCGAGTGGCGCTGGTCCGCCGTCGGGCAGTCCATCTGGCAACTGACGCTGGACTTCACGCTTCAGACGGCCACGGACGGGACGGTGCTGCTGGGCAGCCCGGGTTCGAACGGCAGGCCGCAAGGCGGCTACGGTGGATTCTTCTGGCGCCTGCCCAAGGTTGCGGACGCCACCATCTGGACTGCTGACGCGCGGGGTGAGGATGCCGTCCATGGCAGCGTTGCGCCGTGGCTGGCCTGGTCGGGAACGTTCGACGCCGGAAGTCCGGCAGGCGTGCATGGCGCTGAATCTCTGGGCCACCCGGCAACGCTCGTGTTCCGGGCGTCCCCGCAGGCTCCCGACCCCTGGTTCGTCCGGCACTCGGGCTACCCGGGCGTGGGGCTCTCCCTTGCCTGGGAATCCCCCGTGGCCGTGGAACCCGGCAAGCCCATCCACCGCACCGTCTCGGTCCTGATCGCCGACGGCTTCCTGGCTTCACAAGACATTGACCAACTCATCGCAACTTTGGGGGAAACGGCATGACCGCTCAAACGCAGACCACCCGCACCATTACCGCGTCCCGCACGGCACCCGGCAACGCCGCCGACCGTGCCATCAAACGCCGCCGCGTCCTGGACATCCTCGACGCCTCCGGCCGGGACGCCCTGCTGCTGACAAGCAACACCGCCCTGACCTGGTACCTGGATGGCAGCCGGGTGCACATCAGCCTGGCCGGTGACCCCATCGCCGCCCTGCTGGTTGACCGGACGGGCGACCACTTGGTCACGTTCAATAATGAAGCAGGACGGATCGCTGCCGAGGAACTGCCCGCGGACGTGAGCCTGCATACCGTTCCTTGGCACGGACCGCTGCACGCCACAGCCGCCGGCCTGGCCCCGGACGGGAACCCGCTGCTGGAAGGGGACGTCACCGCGGAATTGCGGGCTGCCCGGCAGCAACTCCTCCCTGCGGAGGCAGCCCGCTACGCTGCCTTGTCTGCCGATGCCGCCGCAGCGATGACTGATGTCCTGGGCGAAGCGACCCCTGACACCACGGAGTTTGAACTCGTTTCCCGCCTCGCTGCCCGCGTGGTGGCCGCGGGGGCCGAGCCGTTGGTCCTGCTCTGCAACGGTGCCGGGCGAAGCGATTTCCGGCACCCCCTGGCCACCCATTCCCCCATCGGGCGGCGGGCGATGGCCGTGGTCTGCGCTCGACGTGATGGCCTGGTGGCCAATGTGACCCGGTGGGTGGCCTTCGACGCCGGCAGCCCTGCGGAGTTGGACGCAGAGGCCCGAATCGCCGCAGTTGAGGCAGATATCTTCCGCGCGACCGTCCCCGGGGTACGGCTGAATGAGGTTTTCACGGAGATCCAGCAGGCCTACGAACGTCACGGCTTCGGACCCGAGCAGTGGACGCTGCACCACCAGGGCGGCCCCGCGGGCTACGCCGGCCGGGATCCACGGGTCACCTCCGCGGTGACGGACACCATCGTGCTGAACCAGCCCTTCACGTGGAACCCCTCGGGCCCCGGGGTGAAGATCGAGGATACGGTGCTGCTCACTGACAGCGGACTCAATATCCTCACCATGGACGAGCGGTGGCCCACAACGGAAGTGGACGGCCGCCGTCGTCCGTTGACGCTGCGTCCGTAGGCACCCAACGCGACGACGCAAAAGTGGCGGGCCACCGGAAGGTGACCCGCCACTTTTTGCGTTCCCCCGCCCAAGTAAGTAGCAGTTAAGCGCGTTCTGACGGCTGAAAACGCGCTTAACTGCGATTCAGTTGGGTGCTTTAGCCAAGCTGGAGCACGCCGTCCACCCGGCGCGGGACGCCGAGCGGGTTGGACTCGTGCAGGGCGGGGTGCAGGATGCTTTCGGGAGCGTCCTGGTAGGCAACAGGCCGCTGGAACCGGCGCACAGCCGTGGCTCCCACCGAGGTGAAGAGGGAGGTGGTGGCCGGGTAGGGGCCCCCGTGCTGCTGGGCCCAGTTCACCGCGACGCCGGTAGGCCACCCCGCGAACAGCACACGCCCGGCGAGTTCACTCAGTTGCTCCACCAAAGCGGAGATGTCCTCGCCCGGCTGGGAGTGGACAGTGGCGGTCAGGCTGCCGGGTACCTTGGCGAGGGCCTGCGACAACTCATCCTGGTTGGCGTACTCGATGAGCAGCGTGGTGGGGCCGAAGCACTCCTCCAGCAGCTCCTCCGGCCGCTCCACCACGTTCGCCGCGGTGGTCGCGAAAACCACGGGGGCGGCGCCGTCGGCAAGCGCATCCTGCTCAGCGGTTCCGCTGACCAGCGTGACGCCGGGCAACTCGGCGACGCCCCGCAGCCCGTGCGGGAACGCTTCCGCGATGCGTTCGGTCAGCATCGCTGCTGCGGGCTTGTCCTTGCTGGCTTCGGCCAGGTGCGCGGCGAAGACGGTGCCGGCTGGGATGAAGACGAGTCCCGGTTTGGTGCAGAACTGGCCGGCACCCATGGTGAAGGAACTTCCAAGGCCCGCGGCGAGTTCCTCGCCCCGTTCGGCCACTGCCGCTTCCGTGATAACCACGGGGTTCAGGCTGCCCAGTTCCCCGTAGAACGGAATGGGGTCCGGGCGCGAAACAGCGAGGTCGAACAGTGCGCGCCCGCCGGGAATGGAACCCGTGAAGCCGACGGCCTTGATGGCGGGATCCTGGACCAGGGCAGTGCCGGCTTCCCGTCCGCTGACCAGCGCGAAGATACCCTCCGGCGCGCCTGCTCCCACGAGCGCCTCGCTGACGATTTCCGCGGTCCGCTCGGAGAGGCGAAGGTGCCCGGAGTGGGCCTTCACGATCACGGGGCAGCCGACGGCGAGCGCTGAGGCGGTGTCTCCGCCTGCCACGGAGAACGCGAACGGAAAGTTCGACGCCGAGAACACGGCTACGGGGCCAACCGGCCTGAGGATGCGGCGCAGGTCTGGCTTGGGCGGGGTGGCGCCCGGATCGGCATGGTCAATGACCGCTTCGAGGTACGAGCCCTCGGTGATCACCTTGGCGAACAACCGCAGCTGCCCGCTGGTCCGCGCCACTTCCCCCGCCAGGCGGACTGTGCCGAGACTGGTTTCGGAATCGGCAATGGCCACGAGTTCGTTCACGTTCGCGTCCAGCGCGTCGGCGACGGCGGTCAACCAGGTGGCGCGTTCGGCGTCGGAAGCTGCTGCGGTCACTTTGGCGGCGGCTGCCGCTGCTTGCGTGACCGCCGTCAGGTCAAGAGTTGCTGTACTCAATGTGCATTCCTTTGTTTTCGGAGCTCTCGCTTGCGGGCGTCATGGAACCGAAATCGAAGCCGAGCCCGGGACGCCCCCCGGAACTGAGCCTGCTGTTGCGGATATGGATGGGCGATGATCCGGCCAGGATGCCCAATTGTGCGAACGAAGCATCCTCGACGTCTTCGACCTTGACCGCTTCTGCCATGGTCAGTGCCAGTTGGCCGGACAACTCGGGCAGAAGGTGCGGGGCAACCCTGATGCTGTTGGCCCGGGCTAGTTCGACGATCCTCCGGAACGGGGTAATGCCGCCCACGCGGACAATGTTCGGCTGGATGATGTCCACGGCTTCTGCCTCGATGAAATCCCTGAAGCGATAGATCGTGTGGACGTTCTCCCCCAAGGCTATGGGCACCGGCGAGTGCTTGCGCAGCCTCCGGTAGGCCCAAAGATCGTCTGCACGGATCGGTTCCTCCAGCCATTCCAGGCCATAGCCGGCCAGGGCATCCAAGGCCCTGAAGGTATGGGCCAGGTCCCACCGTTGGTTGGCGTCGATCATGAGCAGGCGGTCCGGGCCGATCACTTCCCGGACAGCAGCCACCCGTTCGGCGTCCTCCCGCAGCTCGGGCTTGCCAACCTTGATCTTGACTGCGTTGTGTCCGGCCGCCACCCACCGTTGGGCCTGCTCCACCAACTGCTCCAGCGTGTAGTGCAGGTTCACCCCGGAGCCGTAAACCTCTACGGATTCCTGCCTCTGGCCAAGGAACCCGGTGATGGAGGTGCCGGATTGCCGTGCCAGGAGGTCCCACAGGGCGAGGTCCACGCCGGCCATCGCGATGGTGGTCAGCCCTCCCCCGCCGGCTTCGTGGAGCCGTTTCCACAACTGGTCCCACACGATTTCCGGGTTGGCTTCCACACCGGAAATAAAGGGAGCAATGTCGTGGTCCAGCAGGGCCTTTACAGCGTGGGGACCAATGGTAGGTGTCCAGGAGAAACCGTGGCCCCTGCCGCCGTCGTCCGTGGACAGTTCGGTGACAATCACGTGGTTCTCCGGCGCCTCGGTTCCCCAGCTGCGCAGCAGCGGAACGGTGATAAGCCGCGTGGAGAGTCCGGTGATCCTCGCAGTCATCAGCTGCCGGCCAGCTCGTGACCCTTGGCCAGGATCGCCTTGAGCTCCAGCAGCTGCTCTTCGGTGGGATCAACCAGCGGCGGGCGGACGGAACCAACGGGAAGCCCGGCGAGGCGGAGTCCGGCCTTGATGAGGGAGACACCAAAGCCTGGGGTCTGGTCGCGGAGCCGGACCAGGGGTGCGTAGAACCCCTCAAGCAACGCATTGCGGCGGTCTTCGTCGCCGGCGACGTAGGCGTCATAGTAGGCCTTGGCAATCTCCGGAGCCATGGCAAAGGCAGCCGAGGAGTACAGCGGGATGCCCAGTCCCCGGTAAGCGCCCTGGGTGAGTTCCGCGGTGAGGAGTCCGTTGAACAATGCGAAGTCCTTGCGGCCGCTGGCGTTGATGGCAGACACAATTTCCTGGGCAAGGCCAACGTCGCCGATCCCGTCCTTGAAGCCCACAACCTTGGGGTTGGCGGTCAGGCGGGTCATGGCTGCCGCGGTGAACTTCGCCGTGCCGCGGTGGTAGACAATGACGGGAAGGCTGCTGGCAGCGGCGACGGCCTCAACGTAAGCCACTACGCCGTCCGTCGGCCCGGAGACCAGGTACGGAGGCAACACCAGGAGTGCGTCGGCGCCGGCTTCCCCGGCCACCTTCGCAGCGGCGATCGCGTGGCCCAGCGGGCCTCCCGCACCGGCGACGACCGGAACCGCGCCGGCAACGACCTCGACGGCGGCAGTCACCACGGTGCGGATCTCATCGAGGGAAAGGGCATGGAATTCGCCCGTGCCGCATGCTGGGAACACACCGCCCGGACCAAACGGCAGCCGTGAACCGATGTGTTCCTTCAAAAGCTCCACATCAACTGAGCCGTCTTCGGCGAAGGGTGTGACGGGGAAGAAAAGTACGCCGTCGAAATTCATGCTGTCTCCTTGCTGGTTGCGCCCGCAGGCACAAGCCCGCGGTTGTTCTCGTCCTTGAGTACTGCTGTGTCTGCGCCGTCAAAAGGCGGGGTGAGTTCGGTGCGCCAGCTCCGCTTCGGTTCCCAGCCCAGAAGGGTGCGTGCCTTCTCGATGGAGAACGCTGGACTGGTCCCCGTGAGGTGTTCCGTGAGCGGGCCGCTGCCGGGCAGGAACTGCGGCAGCAGCTCCGACAGTGGCGCGGCAGCCAAGGCATCCTTGGCCCCCACGAAGAACGTCTGCCCGTTCGGAATGGAGTCCATCTTCACCAGGAGCGCATCCAGGAAATCAGCAACATCCCTCGCGTCAACGTAGTTGAACAGTGCGGGAGCGGACAGCGACGGATCCGCCAACCGCTCGCGTACGGTGTGGCCCTGCTGAGTCAGCGCGCCTTCCCACTCCTCAGGCGAAATGACGTAGCAGGGGCGGAACGCCGCGTAGCGGATCTTGTCCCCCTGGGCGGCGGCAAACATCCGGATTGTTTGCTCGGCGATCAGCTTGGACAGCGCGTACGCGTTCCAGGGTGTTGCCGGCGTGTTTTCGTCCAGCGGGAACGACGGCGGCAGCCAGCCTTCCGGGCAGCCGTAGCCCAAGGCGGTGGGGCTGCTGGCCGTGACGATCCGGCGAACGCCAACTTCTGTTGCTGCGCTGATGACGGCGAACGCGAGCCGCGTGTTGGTGCTGAAGATGACGTCCTCAGGAGCGCTAAAGGGGACAGCGATGGCCGCGAGGTGGATGACAGCGTCCGGCGCCGTCTCGCGAATCAGCCGTTCGGCTTCCCCCGGCGCCAGAAGGTCGGCGGTGTACTGCACTGCGCCGGCGGGCAACTGCTCTGCGGGGATGGCGTCCCGGTCGACCGAAAACACCTCATGTCCGGCGGCCGCGAGTCCGGCGACGACGCTGCGGCCAAGCCGGCCGGAACCGCCGGTGACGAAAATCCTGCTCATTGGTTAGTCCTTGTTGTCAAAGAAGCTTTAGCCCTGGCCGCGGCTGAGGTCGGCCCCGAGGCCAAGCTCGCTGATGCGGACAGGAAGGTCGGTTTCGAGGGACTGGTTGCCGGCAATGCCAACCGAGACGGAGCGGAGCCCATCGATGTAGCCGGACGGTCGGCCCAAAGGGTCCACGCCGGGTCCGTTGAAAAGGTCGGAGAGGAGCAGGTTGTCGCCGCCGCCGTGGCCGCCCTCTCCATTGATGATCGGGACTTCATAGGCGGGCTCCCAGTGGCGCTGGACCACCAGGCGCTCCCCGTTACGCCGGACCGCGTCTTCCTCCTCAACCGGGGTAGCGCTCGGGTCCACCACGGTCTTCTTGTCGGTGCTGAATTCGACGGCGGCGCGCTCTACCACTTCGAGCTCGGCGCGGCCCTCGGTTCCGTTGACGCTCACCCGGTAGCCCTCCCAGGGGCTGTGCGCATTCAGGGAATAGCTCAGGGTCGGACCGCCCTGGTAGTCCACCACCAGCGCAAGATTGTCCTCGATGGTGATGCCGTCGGTGAACACGTCCTGGTCACGGCGGTACCCATCGAACTTTTCGTTGTCGTAGTACAGCGCCTTCAGCCGTTCGTCGTCGCGGAGGTCCAAACGGAAGGGATCGCGTTCCAGGCCGTCCACGGTTCCGCGCTCCGGACGGGCACCGAGGCCGCGCTCGCTGGCGTTCTTGTCCCCGTAGAAGCGAAGGCCGCCGGAGGCAAAGACGCGCTCGGGGACATCGTCGATCCACCAGTTCACGAGGTCGAAGTGGTGGGAGGCCTTGTGGATGAGGAGGCCGCCGGAGTTCTTCTTATCGCGGTGCCAGCGGCGGAAGTAGTCGGCGCCATGCACGGTGTCCAGCACCCAGCTGAAGTCGATGGACGTCACTTTGCCGATCACGCCGCTCTGGATGATTTCCTTGAGCGCTGAGTTGCGGGGCGAGTAACGGTAGTTGAACGTCACCACCACGTTGCGGCCGGTTTCGGCCACTGCGGTGGTGATGCGGCGGCAGCCTTCAACATCAATGGTGAGCGGCTTTTCAACCACGACGTCGGAACCGGCCTCGAGCGCTTCGACGATGTAGTCCGCATGCGTGTAGTCAGGCGTGGTGACGATGACGCGCTCGATGCCGTTGGCCTGGATGAACTCCGTGAGCCGGGCGGGCTCGAAGGATGCTACCGGAGCCGGCGCGCCGAGCTCCTGGATAAGGTCCTGGTAGAAGTCCACACGGCCCGGGTTGACGTCGGACAACGCCACGAGTTCTGCCACGTCGGAGTGCTGGCCGTAGATGGCCCTGATGTACATTTCGGAGCGGCCACCGGTGCCGATGAGGGCGATCCTGGTCCGGTGGGCGGAGGTGTTCGGGGATGCCGCAGCAGCGACTGGTTGGGTCTCGGCGGTGTCGACGTTGACCATGGGGAAATGCCCCTTTCCAAAGGCAGGAATGAACCGCTTGACGGCCCGGCTTGATCTGGGAAGAATCATGAGAAAGCGTTTTCTCAGAGCGTTATAAGCTTTGTATCAAGACACTGGCGGTCGCGTCAACCATCGCTCCAAGGACGGAGCAGCACGCGGTCGGCCAACCGGAAGGGGCACCATGGCACGCAGGAATACCAACAGGCGCGTTGGCATTGCCGACGTCGCGGAAAAGGCAGGCGTCTCCCACGCCACCGTGTCGCGCGTCATGAACGGCAACGCAGCAGTGGACCCCGGAATCGCAGAGCGGGTCCGTGCTGCGGCAGCGGAATTGAAGTACCAGCCGAACCCCGTTGGCCGAAGCCTGGCACTGGGAAAGACCGATACCATCGGCATCGTGGTGCCCGACCTTGCCAACCCGACCTTCCAAGCCATCCTGCGCGGACTCAGCATCGCAGCAGCCCAGGACGGTTACAGGGTCCTGATCGCCGATTCATCCGAAGTAACCAGCGAAGAAGCCATCCTGGCCGGAGAAGCACGCCGGCGCTGCGACGGAGTTGTTCTTTGCGCGCCACGCATGGCGGATGCCGAACTCGAAGAGTTGGCTCCCACGCTCCATCCCCTGGTCCTCATCAACCGGACCACCATCACCACCAATACCCCCAGCCTGAGCGTCGACTACGGGGAAGGCATCCAGGAGCTGGCCAAACACCTGGTTTCACTGGGGCACAAGCGCCTGGCCTTCCTTTCCGGTCCCGAACACAGCGCATCGAACCGGCAGCGCCTGGTGGGCCTGGACAAGTTCCGGAGGGAACACCCGGAAATCGAGCTGCAGATGCTCCACGGCGGTTCCAACTTCGATTCCGGACACGAGTCCACGGACGCCATCATCGCCAGCGGCGCTACCGGCATTCTGGCATTCAACGACCTCGTCGCCATGGGCTTGCTCAGCGGCCTGCACGAACGCGGCATCCGGGTCCCGGAAGACATCTCGGTCACCGGCTTCGACGACATCCCGTTCGCCAAGTACACCACTCCCCCGCTCACAACGGCCGCTGTGCCCATCAACGAACTCGGCAGCCTTGCCTGGCGGCGCATGCGCGAACAGATCCAGCAATCGGCCGAAGCCCTCAGCCAACCGCAGGATGAGTTCGAGCCCCGGATTGAAATCCGCAAAAGCACCGCGGCCCCTGCACTCACGCCCACTCCTGCCCCGCGGGTTGGCAGTTAAGAGCAATCCCACCGGGTAAAACTGTCACTTCGGTGAGGGCGCCGAGCCCACACCTGCCTCCGCGTAGAAGCCCCTGATGTGCGCGGCCACCAGCTCCGCTGCCCGGCCGCCGTCGTTCGCGTTGACCGCCTCAAGGATGGCGCGGTGCTCCGCCCGAAGCCGCGCCGAAGTGGCGTTCCAATCGGGCAGGTTTCCTGTCAGTTCGCCGGCGTAGTTTTCTATGGCGCCGCGCAGGGACGCCATCATGGCACTGACGACGGCGTTGCCCGCCGCCTCAGCCAGGGCGACGTGGAACCGGGAGTCCAGGGCCAGGAAAGTGTCGACGTCCGGGGCGTTCTCCATTTGCTCGAGAAGCTCCGCGGCGTCGTCGAGTGCCGCTAACCCCGGCCGGGCCCGCTCCGCTGCCCAGGATTCCAGGAGCACCCTCGTTTCCACGATGTCCGGGACCGGCAGGTGCCTGGTGGCCACGTGCAGGCGAAGGGTGGACCCCAACGCCGACCCCGGTTCAGCGATCACGATGGTGCCTGCGTCCTTTCCGGACCCCACGCCGGCGCGGACCACCCCCATGGCTTCCAGGATCCGCACGGCTTCACGGACGGACGTGCGGGAGACCTGCAATTGCTCGGCCATGGCCCGCTCGCCGGGGAGCCGGCCGCCGAGTGCCAGTTCTCCGCTGGCGAGTTGGTTCTCGATCCATTCCAGGACAAGTTGGTGCGTTCGCATAGTCGAATAGTAGTTGATGTGGTCTGTCCACATGGCCTACAGTGTGGTTAGACCACACCACCACCAGGGAGAACCGAAGTGACAAACACCCTCGATCCCAAGCTCACGGCCGCCCCCGCCAATGCCGGCAGCGACCAGAACGTCAGCCGCGCACCCCAGCCGGCCCCCGCCGTCGTACAGCCTCCCGCGCTGAAGCGCCGCGTCCCCAAAGTGGCGGACCTCGCGCCGCTGATGCAGTTCAAGAAGCCCGAATTCAGCAAGGCCGCCCGCCTCAAGCGGGCCAACACCATCTGGGAACTCCGCGACATCGCCAAGCGGCGGACACCCCAGGCGCCCTTCGATTACACGGACGGTGCGGCCGAAGAGGAAATCACGCTTCGCAGGGCACGCCAGGCGTTCCAGGACATCGAGTTCCGTCCCGGGATCCTGCGCAATGTGTCGAAGATCGACCTGCGCACAGACATCCTTGGGCAGGAGTCGAAGCTTCCGTTCGGCATCGCCCCCACCGGGTTTACCCGTATGATGCAGTCCGAAGGCGAGTACGCCGGCTCCCAGGCAGCTGAAGCCGCCGGGATCCCGTACACGCTGTCCACCATGGGCACGGCATCGATCGAAGACGTTGCAGCGGCTGCACCGAACGGCCGGAACTGGTTCCAGCTGTACTTGTGGACGGACCGGGACCGCTCGCTCGAGCTGATCGAGCGCGCTGCCAAGGCAGGCAATGACACCTTGATGGTCACAGTGGACACGGCAGTGGCCGGCGCCCGGCTCCGCGATGTCCGCAACGGCATGACCATCCCGCCGGCCCTGACCTTGAAGACGGTGCTGGACGCGTCCTACCGGCCGGCCTGGTGGTTCAACTTCCTCACGCACGAACCGCTGACCTTCGCCTCACTGTCCCGCTACACGGGCACGGTGGCCGACCTGATCAACTCGATGTTCGATCCCACACTGACCTACGAGGACCTCGACTGGCTCCGCGAAACGTGGAAGGGCAAGCTCGTGGTCAAGGGCATCCAGACAGTGGAGGACGCCCGGCGCGTCGTGGACCATGGCGCAGACGGGATCGTCCTGTCCAACCACGGCGGACGCCAACTGGACCGGGCACCGATTCCGTTCCACTTGCTGCCGGAGGTGACCTCTGCCCTGGAAGCGGACAACAGCGACGCCGCGGTCGTCCTGGACACAGGCATCATGAGCGGAGCCGACATCGTGGCAGCACTTGCCCTTGGCGCGGACTTCGCTTTGATCGGCCGCGCCTACCTGTACGGACTCATGGCCGGGGGCCGCGAGGGCGTGGACCGCACCATCCAGATCCTGGAGAAGGACATGACCCGCACCATGGCCCTGCTGGGCGTCAGCAAGGTTTCGGAGCTGAACCCGGAGCACGTGCGGCTGCTCCAGCGCTGACCCGTCCAGGTACGCTAACCCATCCAAGTAGCAGTAGAGCGCGTTCTGAGGGTTCAGAACGCGCTCTACTGCTACTCAGTTGGAATTAGATCAGGCCCTGGGCGAGCATCGCGTCGGCTACCTTGACGAAACCACCGATGTTCGCGCCCACTACGTAGTTACCGGGCGCGCCGTACTCCTCGGCCGTCTCGGCGCAGCGGTCGTGGATGCCCACCATGATCTCGGTGAGGCGTTGCTCGGTGTGCTCGAACGACCACGAATCGCGGCTGGCGTTCTGCTGCATTTCCAGGGCCGAGGTTGCCACGCCGCCGGCGTTGGCAGCCTTGCCCGGCCCGAACAGGATGCCGGCCTCCTGGAAGACGGACACGGCCTTCTGGGTGGAAGGCATGTTGGCACCTTCGGCCACGGCGAGCAGGCCATTGCTGACCAGCTTTGCAGCGGCGTTGCCGTCCAGCTCGTTCTGGGTGGCGCAGGGCAGGGCAACAGTGCCGTTGACGTCCCACACGCTACCGCCGGCAACGTAGCTCGAGCCGGGGCGCCGGGCCGCGTACTCCGTGAGGCGTGCGCGCTCCACTTCCTTGATCTGGCGCAGGAGTTCGACGTCGATGCCGGAATCCTCCACGATGTAGCCGGCCGAATCGGAGCACGCCACCACAGTTGCGCCAAGCGCCTGGGCCTTGGCGATCGCGTGGATGGCAACATTGCCCGAACCCGAGACCACAACGCGCTGGCCGTCGAAGGAGGTTCCGCGGGTCTTCAGCATTTCCTGCGCGAAGATCACGGTGCCGTAGCCGGTGGCCTCCGGGCGGACCAGCGATCCGCCCCAGGAGATGCCCTTTCCGGTGAGCACACCGGACTCATACCGGTTGGTGATCCGCTTGTACTGGCCAAAGAGGTAGCCGATTTCGCGGCCGCCCACGCCGATGTCGCCCGCGGGGACGTCAGTGTATTCTCCGATGTGCCGGTACAGCTCGGTCATGAAGGACTGGCAGAAACGCATGATTTCCGCATCGCTGCGGCCACGGGGGTCAAAGTCGGATCCGCCCTTGCCGCCACCGATCGGCATGCCGGTCAGGGCGTTCTTGAAGATCTGCTCGAAGCCCAGGAACTTCACGATTCCCAGGTACACGGACGGGTGGAAACGGAGACCGCCCTTGTACGGGCCGAGGGCCGAGTTGAACTCCACCCGGAAGCCACGGTTGACGTGTACACGGCCGGAGTCGTCAGTCCACGGGACGCGGAAGATGATCTGGCGTTCAGGCTCGCAGAGGCGCTCCAGGACCGCACCCTCAAGGAACTCGGGGTGCCTGTCGTGGACCGGGCCGAGGCTTTCGAAAACCTCGGTCACGGCTTGGTGGAACTCCTTCTCACCCGGATTGCGAGCAAGTACGGTGTCCCGGACGGCTTCGAGCCTTGAATCCATTGCGTCTTCCAATCCCTTCAGTGCCACGGGCGGCGGCAAGACAGTAAGTCGCACTCATGGTTTCACCATCAAAGGTAGGATCTCCACCCGGGTCGGATGTGACCGAGGAACGCGAGTTAACACAACCGTGGAAAATCCTTGAAATGTAAAGGATCAGAAGGTGAACAAAACCTCACAATGTGAGAAGGATCACGTTAGATTGCGGGCTAGCGCTTCCGCCCGAACTTAGGCAGGGTGGGCAGGTTCGCAAGCAGGTCGGCTGCCTTGGTGGCGGCCCGGCCCACCGTGCGGCCAATTTGCTGCGGAACAGTGTCATCGGTCTGAAGCTCCACCGAGACCGGAGCCTCGCCGGCCTGAACCGTGACGGCCGGACTCAACGCTTGGGGCACCGCTGTCAGTTCGGCTGCGG
This sequence comes from Paenarthrobacter ureafaciens, assembly GCF_004028095.1. Classification (NCBI taxonomy): domain Bacteria; kingdom Bacillati; phylum Actinomycetota; class Actinomycetes; order Micrococcales; family Micrococcaceae; genus Paenarthrobacter; species Paenarthrobacter ureafaciens. Next base: position 418,223 of record NZ_SBHM01000007.1, read on the forward strand.
CGGGAGCTTCGGCCACCTCGGCAGCCACTGCCGCTTTCTCCCCCGCAGAAGGTACGACGGCGACGGGAGCCGCGGGTCCGACGTCGAACGTTTCCAGCCAGCTGGCCACGCCGGCCAGGGGCTTGGGGTTCAGGGTGTAGTAACGCTTCTGGCCCTGCGCGCGCATGCTGACAAGGTCCGCTTCACGCAAGACTTTCAGGTGCTTGGAGATAGTGGGCTGGCTCGCAGCCAGTTCTTCCACCAGTTCGCCTACAGCCTTATCCCCAGAGCGGAGGGAAACCAGGATCTCGCGCCTGGTTGCCTCAGCTATGACGGCAAATACGTCGTCAGTCACCATGCCTCCCACCCTAGCGACATATACGTCAATTGGCATCCCTGTTTCCTGCGGCGTCACCGGCCCTCCCCGTTGACCGCGCAATGACCCGGTGCTACAACGTTTTCACGGTCCGTCCGGGCTCCCAGGCCCCGACCGCCAACTGCACGGGGTGCATTGCTATGGCTGACTTCTTCCGCCGGCATATCTTCAACATCATCGCTGCGGCGTTCCTGGCGCTGTTTGTCCTGGTGTGGACCACGGTGCTCATCCGGGTGGGCACGTGGGTTCCGACCGGCCAGGCCGAGGCACCCGAACTCAACGGAGCCTTGGTGACGGCCGCCGGAGTCCTGGCCACGTCGCTGAGTTCCCTCACCGCTTCGGCGTTGGGGTTCACCATCTCGGAGGTCAAAAGGGACAACGCCGGGGCGGACGGGAACGGGCCGCTGGTGAACCCTGCACAGGTGGCCACCCGGCTCTCCGGACGGGTGATCTTCGCGATCATGACCTACATGACCATGGGCATGCTGGTCCTGGTGCTGTGGCTCTTCAAAGGCCAGGCTTCAACGGACCTCATCGGAGCTTTCGCCTTGTCATTGCTCGGCTGGCTGGTGGGGGCTGCAGGGGTGGTGTTCCAGACCGAAAAGTCGGACGCCTAGCCGCAAACGCTCAGTCGAACCAGGGGTCCAGGCCGTACAACGGAAAGATCTCCTTGCGCGTGGCGATGACAGTCCGGTCCACGGGATCGGCAGGGTCATAGCCCACTTCCCAGGAGCGCCACCAGATATCGACGTCGTCGCCCATGCTTTCCGGCGCGGCCACCCCGTACTTCTCGCTGACATAGGTGCGCCACGATGCGGGCACGGGCTTGGCCAGGGGAACGGGACGCTGCGTCACCATTCCGATCAAGTGGGTCCACGCGCGCGGAACAACGTTCACAACCTCGTACCCGCCGCCCCCGGTGGCTATCCACCGGTTATCGCAGTACCTGGCCGCGAGGCTTCCGATCGCGCTTGCGGCCTCCCGCTGGGCGTCCACGCTGAGGTTGAGGTGCGTCAATGGATCCAGCCGGTGGGAGTCGCAACCGTGCTGGCTCACAATGACCTCGGGCTGGAAAGCGCCCACGATCTGCGGAACCACTGCGTAGAACGCCCGAAGCCACGCGGCGTCGCCCGTGAACGCCGGAACGGCCACGTTCACTGCCGTGCCCCGGGCATTCGGGCCACCGGTCTCATTGGCGAAACCTGTTCCGGGGAACATGGTGAGGCCCGACTCGTGCAAGGAAATGGTCATGACGCGCGGATCGTCCCAAAACAGGCTCTGGGTCCCGTCGCCGTGGTGGGCGTCGACGTCGATGCTCACCACCCGCTGCACGCCGTTGTCGAGCAGCCTCTGGATGGCCATCGCGACGTCGTTATAGATGCAGAAGCCGCTGGCCCGTTCGCGGGCGGCATGGTGCATCCCGCCGCTGAAGTTGACGGCCCGCACGGCGGCCCCGGACAGAATCGCGTCCGCCGCCACCAGCGAACCTCCGGCCAGTCGCGCGCTGGCCTCGTGCATTCCGGCGAACGCCGGGTCGTCTTCGGTCCCGAGCCCGCGTTCTTCATCCGGAGTGAAAGGGTCATCACTGACCTTCCGCACCGCTTCCACATAGGCGGCGCTATGGACCGAGCAAAGTTCGACGTCGGTGGCTATCCTGGGCGGTTCCATCGCCACATGCTTGTGGTCGAACAGGCCCAGCGTTTCAGCAAGTCTTGCTGTCAGCTCAAGCCGCTGCGGTGCCATCGGGTGGGTAGGCCCGAAGTTGTACGCGGTCATGGCAGAGTCCCACACCACCGTCGTTGGCAGTGCGGAGCGGGTGATGCTGGAAGCAGGCGTTCCAAGCGTGTCATTCATCCAGAACAGGCTACCTGAGGGCGTCCCGCCGCTTCGCCCGGTTACGGCGGGCGAATAGTGGTTTACTACTCAGGGAAAGTATGTTCACTTGAGGAAGAGCGCCATGTCTCAAAGCCAGTCGCGGTCAACTACCCCGGCCAACTGGCAACCCGGCCAGCCGGAACGCGAAGGCTTGTGGATTTTCACGCGTGCGCGCGACTTTATCGACAACATCGCCAACACCTCCCCGGCCCGCCTGGCGCTGGTGGCCTTCTCCTTGGTCATCCTGCTTTTCACCGGGCTACTGTCACTTCCGGCGTCTTCTGCCTCCGGGGAGCCCACTCCCCTCCACCAAGCCATGTTTACCGCGGTTTCCAGCGTCTGCGTTACCGGGTTGACGGTTGTTTCCACTGCCACCCACTGGTCTTTCTTCGGGCAGCTCGTCATCCTGATCGGCATCTTCGTGGGCGGCCTCGGTACGCTCACGCTGGCGTCGCTGCTGGCCCTCATGGTGAGCAAACGGCTTGGTGTCCGTGGAAAGCTCATCGCGCAGGAAGCCATGAACAACGCCGGCAGGCTCGGCGAAGTGGGTACCCTGCTCCGGATCGTGATCGTGACCTCGGTGGTCATCGAGGGTGCCTTGGCCCTGGTCCTGGTGCCACGGTTCATGCTGCTGGGTGAGCCGTTCTGGCAATCGGTGTGGCACGGTGTCTTCTACTCCATCTCAGCCTTCAACAACGCCGGCTTCACTCCGCACTCGGACGGAATCGTTCCCTACGAGACCGATCTGTGGATCCTCGTACCCCTGATGCTGGGGGTATTCCTGGGCAGCCTCGGCTTTCCCGTGGTCATGGTGCTGCAGCAAAACGGCTTGAACTGGAAGAAATGGAACCTGCACACCAAGCTCACCATCCAGGTGTCCTTCATCCTGCTGGCGGCGGGAACAGTCCTCTGGGCATTGATGGAGTGGGACAACCTGCGGACCATCGGGCACATGAGCCTCGGGGACAAGATCATCCACTCACTCTTCGCCTCGGTGATGACCCGGTCCGGTGGATTCAACCTGGTGGACCAGAACCACATGGAATCCACCACCATGCTGCTCACGGATGCCCTGATGTTCGCCGGCGGCGGTTCGGCGTCCACCGCGGGCGGAATCAAGGTGACCACCATCGCCGTCATGTTCCTGGCAATCGTTGCCGAAGCGCGCGGTGACGCAGACGTCAAGGTCTACGGCCGAACCATCCCCCAAGGCACCATGCGGGTAGCCATCTCCGTCATCGTGGCCGGAGCAACGCTCGTCTCCGTGGCTGCTTTCCTGCTGTTGTCCATCAGCGGAGCTTCCCTGGACCGGGTGCTGTTTGAAACCATTTCCGCCTTTGCCACCGTTGGACTGAGCACCAACCTCAGTGCCGAACTGCCGCCGTCGGGCGTTTACGTCCTGACAGCGTTGATGTTCGCGGGCCGCGTCGGCACCGTTACCCTTGCTGCGGGCCTGGCCCTGCGCCAGCGCAGCCAGCTGTACCACTACCCGGAAGAGAGGCCAATCATTGGCTAGCATCCAAGGGGCGGCCAATCGCCCCGCCCACAACGCGCCTGTCCTGGTGATCGGACTCGGGCGTTTCGGTTCGGCAACCGCCGAGCAACTGGTGAAACAAGGCCGGGAGGTCCTTGCGATCGAACGTGACCGTGGGCTTGTCCAGAAGTGGGCACCGGTGCTGACCCACGTCGTGGAAGCCGATGCCACCAACATCGACGCCCTCCGTCAGCTCGGTGCGCAGGAATTCAGCTCCGCCGTGGTGGGCGTCGGTACATCGATCGAATCCTCCGTGTTGATCACGGTGAACCTGGTGGACCTCGGAATCCAGCACTTGTGGGTCAAGGCCATCACGCCCTCGCACGGGAAGATCCTCAGCCGCATCGGCGCCAACCACGTCATCTACCCCGAAGCCGATGCCGGCGTCCGTGCAGCGCACCTCGTGTCCGGGCGCATGCTGGACTTCATAGAGTTCGACGACGACTACGCAATCGTCAAGATGTACCCGCCCAAGGAAACCGTGGGCTTCACGCTGGAGGAATCCAAGGTCCGCTCAAAGTACGGCGTGACGATCGTTGGCGTGAAGACTCCGGGCGAGGACTTCACGTATGCCCGGCCGGAAACCAAAGTGTCCGGACACGACATGCTGATCGTATCCGGACACGTGGACTTGTTGGAGCGCTTCGCGGCGCGGCCTTAGCGGCGCGGCCTTGGCGGTGCGGCCTTGGCGGTGCGGCGCCGCCTTGGCGGTCAGCCAAGCTCCTTGGTGATCTCAGCTGCCCTCGCTGCGGCAGCCCGGGCGCCTTCGGCAATGATCTTGGGCAGCCCGCCGTCGTCGAACGCGGCAATGGCGCGTTCGGTGGTGCCGTTCGGGCTGGTGACTGCCTTGCGGAGTGCGCTCGGATCCGCACCCGGTTCAGCGAGCATGAAGCCGGCCCCGGCTACGGTCTCGCGCGCAAGCATGACGGACAATTCCTCGTCCAGACCGAGCTCAACACCGGCGGCGGCCATGGCCTCGGCCAGATAGAACGCATAAGCGGGACCCGAACCGCTGATCGCGGACAGGGCGTCCACCTGCTCCTCAGGAATCTCCACAACCTTGCCGGCTCCTGCGAACGCAGCCTTGGCTGACTCGAGCTGCACAGCCGTGCAGTGCGTTCCGGGCGACACTGAAATGACGCCCCGGCCCAACTTGGAGGGAGTGTTCGGCATAGTGCGGATCACCGGCTGGCCGTCCGGGAGGGCCGCCTCAAGCTGGGCAATGGAAACCGCGGCAGCAACGCTGACCACCACAGTATCCTTCGCCAGCGCCGGGCTGATTTCCCGGGCGAGGTCCGTGATGCCCACAGGCTTGACGCCCAGGATAACCATGCTGGAACCCTTGGTGGCCAGCTTGTTGTTGTCCGGTTCCTCTTCGCCTGCAATAGCGGTAACCCGGTGCCGCTCGGCCAGCTCCTCCGCCCGCTCGGCCCGCCGCACCGTGGCGACGATGTCCGAAGGGGCGGTCCCGGCAGCAAGGATGCCGGTGAGAATTGCCTCGTTCATTGATCCACAGCCAAGGAATGCGATTCGGTTGCTCATTGGTCCATCATGGCAGTTCCCCTGCGGAGGGGTCGAACGGAGTCCGCACTGAGGGATTCACAGCAAGTTCCCAAGATTATTGCAGGCCCCACCCAAGGTTGGTCCGTAAGTTGGTTCTTACCTCATTGAGGGTGCGAGTGATGAGGCGGGCATGGGGATGTCCGCCAGCAGCACCGGTGGCCGGGACGGGTTTTCCCCCATTTCCCGATTCGGCCGCCGGTGCTTTCGCTTTTAAGCGGGGTTATGGGGGTTATAGGACAAAACGTGTGTAAATCCCGGGCGTGTTAGGTGCGTCCTGCCCAGCCGGTGCGGTGCCAGAGGCCTTCGTCTGGGCTGAGGCCGGTGCTGTAGAGCTCTGGGCCTGGTTCTTGTTCCTGCAGGGTCTGGGTTGTTCTCTTGGCTGGTCGGTAGTAACTCGTTTCGATGAGCGCGGCCGGTGGGCGGGGTTGCTCGCTGTGTAGGTAGAGGTACCACTCGATCGCTCGCTTTTGGTGTTCCTCGCCCATGCCGCGGTGAGTCCGCAGGATCAGCCGGAGTTGGGCGTTGGTGCCGCCTTCGATCCTGTTCGTTGTCGAGGCGATGTCCAGCCCGTTGTATTCACGGCTCAGGTAGGTGAAGAGCGTGCCGGCCTGGCCGAGGCGTTCGAGCAGCCGGTAGGCCTTCCGGAGCCTGTCGTGGGTGTACCACCAGGCCTGATTCGATCGGACCCATCCCGGAGCAACGGCCGTCGCGGCGCGGTAGGTGCGGGCTTTGACCAGGGCCCCGTGTTCCTGGTGCCAGGCATTGAGCCCTGCCAGCCATGCTGCTGCTTCGGCCGGGGCGTTGATCCGTGTCAGCGCCCGTCCTAGCCGCAGCAATGCCCTGCCTGCCTCTGTTCTGGGCCGGCTGGTCAGGTAGGTGCGGACGTTCCGCTGGACATGGACCAGGCAGCGTTGGACCGCGGTTTCGGACCAGCACTCCGACAGGGCAGCGGCGATCCCGGACCCGCCGTCGGTGATCACCACCCGTGGTGCCGGGAACCGTTGCAGCAACGCCGCCCACGCGGTCTTCTTCTCGGTGTCACACCACTGCCAGCCCAGCACATGTTCCCCGGCAACAGCGATCAAACAGCACCACGAGCCGACGTAGATCCCATCGACCTGGATCTGGTCATGGACCTCACCGGTGGCAGGGATCCGCGGGACGATGTTCCAGCACCAGGCAGTGCGCCGACGGAAGGACCGGGCCGTGCCAAACGAGGCAGCAGCGGCCTGGCCGGTGGTGCCCATCAACCAGCCAAGGAACGCTTCCAACTCGGCCCTGCGACTGACATCCGGGCGTTCACCAGAGCGGCTCGACCCGCAGTTCAGGCACCGGTAGCGTTGTTTGCCCGCTGACGTTTTCCCGTTCCGAACCAGCGTTTGGCCACACACCAAACATTTCCCAGATATGCAAGCACCCCAGCCACACTAAGCTCCAAAAGCTTAGCTACCCCGAATTTCGCCCGCCGATACTGAGAAGCAAGCCCCTCCGTTACACACGTTTTGTCCTATAACCCGGTTATGGGACAAAACGCGAGGCAAAGGCTTCCGCTGTAAGCACGCCAAAGCCCGGGCCCAGGTTTTATGTCCGGGTCCCGGGCCTTGCCGAAGCCGGCGCTACCCCTCCAGGCTGCGGACCGGGGCAGCGAGGTGCTGGCGTGCGAAGCGCAACGTCTCAGCGAGCATCTCCTCACGCTCCCCGGTGACCTTGGCCTTACGGGTGGAAATCTCGGCCACCACCGCGCCTGTGAACCCGTTGGAGGCAAGATGTTGAAGGACACCGGCGCACTGCTGGGTTCCTGTTCCCGGGACCAGGTGTTCGTCTTTGCCCGAGCCTGAACCATCCGTGAGATGGACGTGCCGCAGTTTGCTGCCCAAGGCCTTCACGGCCTCCAAACTGTTGGCCCCGGCAGTGGCCGCATGCGAGAAGTCCCACGTGACGGCGTCGTAATCCCCCTCCATAGGGTCCCAGTGCGGCAGGTAAGCCACCGCTTCACGTCCCCGGACGCGCCACGGGTACATGTTTTCAACGGCGATGTGCACTTGGTACATTGCCGAGATCTCACGGACGCCTTCAACGAAGTTTTCGGCGTAGTTGGACTGCCACCGGAAAGGCGGGTGCACCACCACGGTGTCGCAACCCACCTCCTTGGCCATCTGGCAGGAACGCTCAATCTTGTTCCAGGCGGTGCCCCAAACCTGTTGCGTCAACAACAGCGTGGGTGCGTGGATGGACACGATTTCCTGGTTGTAGCGGTGGCTTAGCTGGATGAGCGCACCGGGGTTTTGGCTCACGGCATTGTTGGTGACCATGACCTCCACGCCGTCATAACCGAGGTCCTGGGCCACGGCGAAGGCGTCGTGGACGCTGAGCGGGTAAACGGATGCGCTGGACAGCGCCACCGGAATCCGGCGATGGTTCTCTGAAGGTTCGACGTCGGTAGTCATCCTAGGAAGCCACCCCCCTTGCCGTCATGGCCGGTGCCGTGTCGGAGACCGGCGCGCCGAGCTGTACCGGCAGGCCCTCTACCGGGTGCGCGGGACCGTCGGCATCTGCTTGCCCGGCCGTTTCCAAGTGCTTGTCTGTGTCCGTGTGCTCTTCGCTTTCCTTGGCCTTCTTCTTCTTTTTGGACTTGTCTTTCTTGCGCTTGCCCACATGCGGGGCCGGTTCGAGGGCTTCCTCGAACACCAACTGGTCCAGCCGGCGGAGGATCAGGCCCTCCCGCAGCGCCCACGGGCAGATCTCCATTTTGGGGAACTCGAAAAGCTCCAGTGCAGCCTCGGCGACCAGCGCTCCGGCGAGCAGCTGGCGGGCCCGGGCGTCGGAAACTCCCGGGAGGTACAGGCGATCCGCCACGGTCATGGCGGAGATCCGCTGTGCCCAGAGGCCGAGGTCCGCCGCATGGAGCTCGCGTTTGACGTACGGGCCTGCGGCGCTCGGCGCGGCACCCGCAATACGTGCCAGGGACCGGAAAGTCTTGGACGTCCCCGCCACGAGGTTGGCCCGGCCGAGTTCCTGGAATTCGCGCACCACCGGTTTCAGGGTCGAGCGGATGTACCGGCGCAGTTCCTTGACGCTCTTGGCCGTGGGCGGGTCCTCATGCAGCCAGTCCCGGGTGAGCCGGCTTGCGCCCAAGGGGACGGACGTGGCGAACTCGGGAAGCTCGTCAGTGCCGTAGGCCATTTCGAACGAGCCGCCGCCTATGTCCAGGTCCAGGATGGGCCCGGCCCCCCAGCCGTACCAGCGGCGCACGGCGAAGAACGTCATGGACGCTTCTTCGCTCCCGGTGAGTTCCTGCAGCGTCACGGTGGTTTCGTGCTTGACCCTGGCCAGGACCTCGGCACCGTTGGTGGCCTCGCGAATGGCCGAGGTACAAAAGGCCAACAGATCCTCGGCCTTGTGGCGGGCAGCGAACTCCCACGCCTCAAGGACAAATTCGATCAGCTCGTGCTGGCCCTCATCACTGATGTTTCCGTCGCCGTCCAGGTATTGCACCAGCGACAACGGACGCTTATGGGAGGCGAAAGCCACCGGACGCGCGCCGGGATGGGCATCGACCAGCAGCAAGTGGACGGTGTTTGACCCGATGTCGAGAACGCCAAGACGCATTCTGCCATTATTCACCGAATCGGAGCCCGGGAAGCAACTCGCGGGCACGTTTCGTCCGACTCTGAGGCCCTTTTACTCTGCAGTCTCGTCGACTTCGTCCGCCCGCTTGAAATCACGGCGGATATTGGCGATGCCTTCAGGATCGATCTCGAAGCCGTGTTCGCTTCCAGGGTTGATGACCAGGCCCAGTTCGTCGCCGATGTTCGCGAGGATGGCCGAGCCCATGGTACCCAGCACGTTCGGGGCCGCTTCGAGGAAGCGGGCATCCACACGGCTCGGGTGGCTGAAGACAGCCAGGACCGGCTGGTTGTCCGCGTTGGACAGCACCAAGGGTTCCACGGAGGAATCCGGACCGTCTACGGCTTCGGAGCTGACCAGGTAGACCTCGTTGTTCAGGAAGGCGAGGATGACATCCACCGGATTCGCATCCGGCTGCTCGGCCAAAGCAAGCTTCGCCTCAAGATCATTCAATGGTTGGTTGTCCGGGGCGGCAGTCTGTTCAGTCATGGTTCTACTCGACCATGATGGCGGCCGGGACGCAAAGTGCGATCATCGCCATGCGTCCCGACGCAGTGCTATTTCTTCGCCGCTGCCTTGCGGGCCGGTGCCTTGCGGGTGGTCCGTTTCACCGGGCCCTTGGCGCGCTTCTCGGCGAGCAGCTCGATGGCCCGTTCCCTGGTGAGCTCTTCCAAGGACGTGGAACGCGGAACCGTAATGTTGGTGACGCCGTCAGTGATGTAGGGGCCGAAGCGGCCTTCCTTCACCACGATGTTCTTTTCCGACACGGGATCGGGACCGAACTCAGCCAGCGGCGGGACCGCTGCACGGGCGCCACGCTGCTTGGGCTGCGAATAGATCTCCAGCGCCTGCTCCAGGGTGATCGTGAAGATTTCCTCCTCCGAACCAATGGAGCGCGAGTCCGTCCCCTTCTTCAGGTAAGGCCCAAAGCGGCCGTTCTGCACGGTGATGGGGTTGCCTTCCGCGTCCTCGCCGAGGACCCGTGGCAGGCTCATCAGCTGCAAAGCTTCGTCCAGCGTGACGGTGTCCACGGACATGGACTTGAACAGCGAGCCGGTGCGGGGCTTGACCTTCACAGGCTTCTTGGGCGGCTTCGGCTTGCCGTTCTTGTAATACTCAACCGGCTGATTGGCGAGCTGTTCTTCCGTCATTTCCGGGATGATCTCGGTGACGTAAGCGCCGTAGCGGCCGTTCTTGGCTACAACTGTGTGCCCGGTGTGCGGATCTGTTCCCAGGACCCGTTCCTCGGGTGCCGCCGTTTCCATGAGCTCGATGGCCTTGGCTGCCGTCAGCTCATCCGGGGCCAGTTCCTCGGGAACATTGGCCCGCGCGGACTCCACGACCTCCCCGGTTTTCTCATCGACCGTGGGGATGGTGCTCTCAAGGTACGGGCCGAACTTACCCACCCGCAGCGTGATGCCGTCTGCGATCGGCACGGAGTTGATCTCGCGGGCGTCGATCTCGCCGAGGTTGTTGACGATGCTCAACAGGCCGGGATCGGCATCTTCTCCGTAGTAGAAGTGCTTCAGCCATGCTGCGCCCACCGCTTGCCCGTTGGCGATCTTGTCCAGGTCGCCTTCCATGTCAGCGGTGAATTCGTAGTCCACATAGTCGGTGAAGTGCTGTTCCAGCAGGCGGATCACAGAGAAGGCGATCCAGCTGGGTACCAGCACGGAACCTTGTTTGCGGACGTAGCCGCGGTCCTGGATGGTGGAAATGGTCGAAGCGTAGGTAGACGGGCGTCCAATGCCTCGCTTTTCCAGTTCAGCGGTCAATGACGCTTCGGTGTACCTCGGCGGCGGAGATGTCTCGTGGCCAACCGCAACAATATCCGAGGCGGTAAGGGAATCGTCCTTGGCCACGTTCGGCAGGCGGCGGGCGTCGTCCGAGTCGTCATCGCCGCGGCCCTCGTCCTTGCCTTCCTCATAGGCGGCAAGGAAGCCGGGGAAGGTGATCACGGTACCGGAAGCAGAGAACTCGGCGTCCCGGCCGTCCGCTGCAACTGCGCCAAGGCGGATGGTTGCCGTGGAGCCCTTGGCATCTGCCATCTGGGAGGCCACGGTGCGCTTCCAAATGAGTTCGTACAGCCGGAACTCGTCTCCGCTGAGCTGCTTGGCCACCTGGGCCGGGGTGCGGAAGGAGTCACCGGCCGGGCGGATAGCCTCGTGCGCTTCCTGGGCGTTCGCGGCCTTGTTCGCGTAGATCCGCGGACTCTGCGGCACGAATTCGGGACCGTAGAGCTCAGCAGCCTGGCGACGCGCGGCCGTGACGGCCTCGTCGCTCAACGCCGAGGAGTCCGTACGCATATAGGTGATGTAGCCGTTTTCATAGAGGCGCTGCGCAACCTGCATGGTGCTCTTGGAGGAGAACCTGAGCTTACGGCCGGCTTCCTGCTGCAGCGTGGAAGTGGTGAACGGGGCGGCGGGACGGCGGGTGTACGGCTTGGTGTCCACGGAGCGGACCTTGCAGTCCGCGTTCTCCAGGCCGGCAGCAAGGGAGGTGGCTAGTTCCTCGTTGAGGTGGACCACGTTCGAGGAGACCAGCTGGCCGTCGTCATTGAAATCGCGGCCGGTGGCAACCTTGGAGCCGTCGACGGCAGCAAGCTTGGCCTTGAAGGAGCCCGACTCGGCGCCGAATTGGCCCGTCAGGTCCCAGTAGGAAGCGGCCTTGAACGCCATGCGCTCACGTTCACGGTCAACCACCATCCGGGTCACCACGGACTGCACGCGTCCTGCGGAAAGGCCGCGGGCAACCTTGCGCCACAGCACAGGCGATATTTCGTAGCCGTACAGCCTGTCCAGGATCCGTCGGGTTTCCTGCGCATCAACGAGGGCCGTGTCCACGTCGCGCAGGTTGTCCATCGCGCGGTGGATTGCTTCCTTGGTGATTTCACCGAAGGTCATGCGGTAGACCGGAACTTTGGGCTTCAGGACCTCAAGGAGGTGCCACGCGATGGCTTCGCCTTCGCGGTCCCCGTCGGTTGCGAGGTAAAGCGCGTCGGCGTCTTTCAGCTGGGCCTTGAGTTCGGCGACCTTTTTCTTCTTGTCCGGGGAGACGACGTAGTACGGCTTGAAGTCGTGCTCAACGTCAACAGCGAACTTGCCCAGCGAGGTCTTCTTGAGTTCTGCAGGGAGGTCGGACGGCTGCGGAAGGTCACGGATGTGACCAATGGAAGCCTCGACGATGAAGCCTTCGCCAAGGTACTTGGCGATGGTCTTGCTCTTGGCCGGAGACTCCACGATCACGAGTTTCTTGCCGGTTTTTGCCTTGCTGGGCACGGTGCTCCTACAGAAAAAATGTGTATTTGGGCTGGTGCCCATATTGGCCTAGTTCACCATAGTTTGCAGAATCCTGCGTTTGGGCCGGTCAATCCGCCCTTCCAGGATGCCGGTTGGTGGCTGGCTCCTGAATCCTAGTTCCCGGGCGCTGACCGATCGTCCGGAATCATCGACCATAACGTAGCAACACGTTCAGCATCTTGCGGAATCCGGGTGGGATCCTCGAGCTCGTACTCCCTGAGAATTTCACGGATTCTGTCCGAAAGTTCCTTACGCTGCTGGTTGGTCAAATACAGCAGGTTGCTGGACAGGAGCACCGATGCCGGTTCCTCCGCAGTCTCACCGCGTTGCCGCCGTTCGCCCCTGGCCTTGGCAAAAGCGGACGCCCTCCGCCTGAACGCATCGAGTTCCAGATCGACAACCGCGATCTCCGGGCTGGCGACGCTGCCGCCGGAAATGGTGACGTCCTTCCCTGCCGCCTTCCACCGACGTTCGCGGGCGTCGCCTGCGTTCTCGGCCGGAACAACGATCCCCCACTTCTGGAGTGCGCGGAGGTGGTAGCTCATGGCGCTGGGAGTCAGGCCCGTCCTGGCAGCAAGTTCCGTGGCCGTGTGGCTTACCTGCGTGGCATAAAGTTCCGAGATGACTTCCAACCTCGCCGCGTGCGCCAAGGCGCGGATGGCTTTGGGATCGGTGATCTCAACTTTTTGCTCGTTACGTCCACTGCCCGCCGGTTCGCCCGCTACCCCGGTCTCCTGATTCTTCGCAATCACTTCATCAGTGTAATCAGCGTCACGTCCAGGGAGATCAGCGCCACGTGGGGGTACTGATGGAGTGCGGGTGCCGGCACCGGGGAATGACCTCCGTGGATCTGCGTGCGTCATGGAGATTTGCCCGGCTCGGCCGGCACGAGGAATCCGTCCAGGACCAGATTGCCCACCTCATGGAAGAGCGTAGAGGTGAAGGCTTCGGCGTCGAATCCCTCTTCCCCTCCCAGGAGGGCTTCCAGTGCCTTGATGATCTGGTTGACGCTGAGGTCACCGTCGCAGGCAGAGACGAAGCCGGCTAGTTCGCTGCTCAGCAAGTTGGTCCTGCGGAGGCCTGCCCCCTGCCGCAACAGAATCACTCCGGGGTGCTCAGCGCCCGGCCGTTGATGCCTCTCCTCGGTGACGTCCTCGGCCACCAGCAAATGGGCCTCGTTCAACTGGTTGGCCGACAGCCAGTCCGCCCTCTCGATGGCCGCGCCCAAGTGGGGGCCAATGGGTTGCTCGATGGGGTAGGTGATTTCCTCGAACCGGCTGATGGTGCCCTGACTTCCGGCCGGCCGACGCAACCAGATCATGCCGAAACCAATGCCCTCCACATTCCGGGAGGCAAAGTCCTCAAGGTAGGCAGCGTAGGCCTCCTTGTAATGGTTCGGGTCCCGGGACTCGGATGCGTCCTGGAGCCAGGTCTCGGCGTACTGTTCGGGCCCCACCTGCTCGCGTTGGATGAACCAGACATCCAGTCCGGAACCCTCGAGCCAGGACGCAGGCCGGTCCTTCCACTGCGCACCAGCGGTGATCTCCCAGTTGCCCAGCATTTGGGCGGTTCCGCCTGGCTCAAGGACGCTGCCGAGGGACTTCACCAAGGAAGAGACGATCTGGTCGCCCGGCAAACCGCCATCCCTGTAGGTGAACCGGTCTGCTGCGGATTCTCCCTTGGTGCGGGGAGTGATGACGAAGGGCGGGTTGGAGACTACGAGGTCGAATCGTTCGCCTTCCACCGGTTCCAGGAGGGAACCGAGCCTCAGGCTGATGCGGGCTTCGAGGTTGTTTGGATCCACTTCCAAGGCTGCGGCGTTGAGGACGAGATTGAACCTCGTGAAGGCCAGGGCCCTTTCCGAAATGTCTGTTGCCGTGACGTGCTCACAATGGTGGAGCAGGTGGAAGGTCTGGATTCCGCAACCGGTACCCAGGTCCAGGGCACGCTTGGCATGCGGCCTAATGGTGGTCTGCACCAGCGTTGTGGAAGCCTGGCCGATTCCCAGGACGTGGTCGTGCCGCAGCACGCCCGGCTGCTGGTGGGCCGCCAGGTCACTCGCCACCCACAGTTCCGCTCCGCCGCTGCCGTCCGGATTAGCGTCCCATCCATAAGGACGGACATCGACGGCGGCGGTAGCAACCCCGTCCGCGATGGAGACGAGCCCGAGCTCGGCGAGCCCGTTGGCACCTGGACCTGGCAGGGCGGCATCAACGTCCGCAACAGCCTGCGGAACCGCAAGAAGCCAGAGCCGCACCAGGACGGTTAACCCCCGCAGCCCGGCCTGGCCCGAACCCGACGTCCGTTCCGTGGCCAAAAGGGCCGGGATGATCTGGTCCCTGCCCAGCGCCGCATAGGCTGATGGCCCCAGAAGGTCCGCAACGCCGTCGAGCGTGTAATTCACTGACTTGAACGCGTCTGCAAGGGCAGCCAGGAGCGCCGGTTGGTCACTGCGGGGAGCATCGGGGGTATTGCCTGAGGAAAACACTGATGTGGATGGGTTCACGTTGCCAGTCTATGGTCGGGGTTGCCCTGCCGGTTCACCGTGGATGCGCTATGTGGAAAGACTCCCGCGGGGAAACCGGTAGCGTGGAACCATGCTCAATGTCTCCTCCACAGTCCGCCGTGCCGGCATGGTTCTCACTGCCGCCGGCTTCCTGCTGGCAGCCACCGCATGCCAGCAGCCGGTGGACATCTCCCGCGCCGATGTGTCCGCCTGGAAGAAGGACGCACTGCCCGCCGCTTCCGGCATTGTGTTGGAGGACTCGGGAAAGATCCTGGACCGGGACCCGATCGTGAAGGATGCTCAGAACGTTGCTGCCGGCCAGTACACCCTCACCATGGCCTGTGACGGCGGAGGAAAAGCCTTCTTCGCGGTATCCACGGGCGGACAGCAGATCGCCGACGCCGGCGCTGCCTGCAACGGCAGCCGTGAAACCGTGAAGATCAAGATCCCGGCCACGGGGGCGGTCATCATCTCCACGAGCAGCGTTGACGCGCCATTGATCTACGCCTACCAACTGGCGCCCGCGACGAGCTGAACTCCGCCTCCATCGAACCAACAACCGGCTCTATGGAGAGCCGGCGCGCAAGCGTAAAGTCAGAACATGGGCGGCAAGGCGGCTGGCTCCGTGGGACCGCGACGGTTGGCGGGTTCCGCCGTCGTGCTTCTGCTTGGAGTGGTCACGGCGCTGACGGGGTGCGAGTACACCTATGAGGAACCTGGCCGGGCCGAAGCTGATTCCACGACCTCCGCGGGCAGGAACGTAGTGCTTCCTCCGGATCCGGCCTTGGAATCAACAGTGACCGGTGAAGCCCTGAAAGAGTGGGCGCAAGCGGCACTGCCCGAATCCCAGGGACGGTCTTTCTACTCAAGCAGCGGCTACCTTGAGCCAGGAGAATCACGGACGGAACAAACGGTTCAACTGCCCGGCGGCACGTACGCGGTGACGTTGGCCTGCCGCGGCACCCGCAGGGTCTCCTTCAAAGTGGCGCTTGATGAATCGGATTTGGTGGATCTGACCCTTGGGTGCGCAAATGCCCGCGTGAGCGTCGTGCAACTCGAGGCTGATGCGGTCCTGGACATCACTGTTGGAACGAGGTCCGATGCCAACTTCGCGTACCGGGTCAGCCGGCTTTAGCGGGTCAGCCGCCTTGGGCGGGTAGCCGCCTTTGGTTCGGCGCCCGACGGCGGTCAGGCGGCTTCGCAGCCGTCCGGACACCTCAAGGTTGCCGGATCCGAAGCGCAATCCGCGCAGTAAAGCGTCAACGTACGGCAGCTTGGGTTGGAGCAGTTCTCGAACTTGTTGGTGGGCGCCGAGCACCGGACACACGAGCCGATGGTCTTGGCGTCGTCGCTGAACTCCACATGCATGCGCTTGTCGAAGACGTACAGCGAGCCCTCCCAAAGACCGTTGTCCTTGAAGGTCTCTCCATACCGGACGATTCCGCCGTCCAATTGGTAGACCTCCTTGAATCCCCGGTTGACCATCAGGCTGGAGAGAACTTCGCAACGAATCCCGCCGGTGCAGTACGTAACTACAGGCTTATCTTTGAGGTCGTCGTACTTCCCCGAGTCCAGTTCCTTGATGAAGTCGTGCGTTGTGGCGACGTCCGGGACCACCGCATCCTTGAACTTGCCGATCTGAGCCTCGAACGCGTTGCGGCCGTCAAAGAAAACAACGTCCTCGCCGTCGGCCTTCTTGCTGTCCAGCAGGGCGTGCAGCTCCTCGGGCTGCAGGTGCTTACCGCCACCCACAACGCCGTTCTCGTCCACTTTCAACTCGCCCGGTGCGCCGAAGGAGACAATCTCATCGCGGACCTTGACGCTGAGCCGCGGAAAGTCGTCAGCGCCGCCGTCGGACCATTTGAAGTCGATATCGTGGAAACCCTTGTACTCACGCGTGGTTTTGACGTACTGCTTCATGTTGTTGAGCTCACCGCCGACAGTTGCGTTGATGCCGTCCTTGGAGATCAGGATGCGGCCGGTAAGGCCCAGTTTCTCGCAGAGGGCGCGCTGCCATAGGCGCACTGCATCCGGGTCGGCGATCGGAGTAAAGCCGTAAAAAAGTACAATTCGGTTCAAAGCCACCGTTAAAGGTTACTTGGTGTATTAGAATCCCGCGGCGAAGTCACAATTTCATAAGCACCCGCTAGCGGGCAGAACCGGCTCTGTTGCTTCCCGGAGCGCTGGCATACTCTCTCTACATGAGTCCAGACGCCTTGGTTGAAGACATCGCACACCTCTTGGAAGTCTGGGTAGCCGGGTGGACCGGCTGCCGGGGCTACGAATCACGGCAAGAGGGCCGTTTTCCTGCCGCGCTGCGCGCCGACAAGACAGGTGACTGGGAGTACTTTGCCCATGACCCTTCCGACGAGGAATTCGCTGCACTGGCTGCGAAAACCGCAGAAGCAGAGACCCGGATCCTGACGATCCTGACCAACGACGTTCAACGGTACAAGTACCTTGCCGAACAACACGGACTCAACGTCAACTCCGCTTCCCAGACCATGATGATCGTGGACATGGAGACCCAGGATGCCGAAGATCCCTGGCTTCCCGACGATGATCTTGAACTGGCCACCAGCGAGTCCAATGGCGTGCACTACGCCGTGGTCCATTCCGGTGAGCAGGTGGCCGCGAGCGGCCGGGTTTACGTGGTGAACGGCACAGCGGTGTTCGACAAGATCGTCACGGAGCCCGCCTTCCAGCGGCGCGGCTTGGGAACTTTCATCATGAAGGCACTGGCCGCCCAGGCTTTCTCGCACGACGTCGAGAACGGGCTGCTGCTGGCTTCGTTGGACGGGCAGAAGCTCTACTCCCACCTCGGTTGGGACGTGGTGTGCCACGTCCTCATGATGTCCGTGGGAAGCTCTGGAGGACCGGACCTTTCCGCGGAATGACAGAATGGGTTGGTGGCCGCACCATCCCTGATCCCCTTGCTGAGCCGGACAACCGATCCGGAGCAACTTCGCCACGTCCACACCATCCCGGCGCGCAAAGCCGTCAACGAGCCGTGGCCCGAATGGGTGCATCCGGACATCGTTGCCGCCTACCAAGGCCTGGGAATCCAGGAACCGTACCGGCACCAGGTGCAGGCAGCGGGTCTGGCCCACTCCGGCCAACACGTGGTCATCGCCACGGGCACCGCCTCCGGGAAGTCCCTCGCCTACCAACTGCCCGCTTTGGATGCGATCCACAGGTCTGAGCTCCGGGTCCTGTCCGAACCCGGCAAACTCCACGACGACGGCGCCGTGGCTTTGTATCTGTCCCCCACCAAGGCTTTGGCCGCCGATCAGCTCGCTGCCGTGCGCTCGTTGCGCTTGCCGACGGTCCGCGCAGAAACCTACGACGGCGACACAGACCAGTCGTCCCGGCGCTGGATCCGTGATCATGCCAACCTGATCCTCGCCAACCCCGACATGCTGCACTTCGGCATCCTGCCCAACCACGAGTGGTGGGCCAAGTTCTTCCGTAGGCTGCGCTACGTCATTGTGGACGAGGCCCACAGCTACCGCGGGGTGTTCGGTTCCCACGTCGCCAACTTGATGAGGCGGTTGCGGAGGGTCTGCGCTTATTACGGCGCAGGTACGTCCTTTCCCGAGCCCGTCTTCATCGCCGCATCCGCAACGGCGTCGGACCCCGGCGTGTCCTTCGGCAGGCTCATCGGAGCCCCCGCCCGGGAAATTTCGGAGGACTGCTCTCCGCACGGTTCCACAACGGTAGCCTTCTGGGAGCCGGCCCTGACCGAACTCAAGGGCGAGAACGGCGCCAAACAGCGGCGGACGGCAGTGGCCGAAACCGCAGATATCCTGGCCAACCTTGTTTCGTCCCGCGTCCGTACCATCGCCTTCATCAAGTCCCGCCGCGGCGCTGAGTCCATCGCCTCGATCACCAAGCGGCTGTTGGACGAGGTGGACCCGAGCCTGCCTGCACGGGTGGCGGCCTACCGTTCGGGCTATTTGCCGGAGGAACGCCGGGCCCTGGAGCAAGCGCTGCGGTCGGGTCAATTGCTGGGCGTCTCCAGTACCTCGGCACTGGAACTGGGAATCGACATCTCCGGCCTCGACGCCGTGCTCGTTGCAGGATGGCCGGGCACCAGGGCATCGCTTTTCCAACAGATCGGGCGCGCGGGACGCGCCGGGCAGGACGCCTTGGCTGCGTTCGTGGCCAGCGACGATCCCTTGGATACCTACCTCGTGAACCACCCCCAGGCCATCTTCGACGTATCGGTGGAGGCCACGGTCTTTGATCCCGGAAATCCATACGTCCTCGGCCCCCATCTGTGTGCCGCTGCCGCGGAATTGCCCATTGGACCGGCCGAACTTGATCTGTTCGGGCCCAGCGCTGAGGGACTCCTCGACCGGCTGGTCATGCAGGGTTACCTCAGGAAGCGCCCTGCCGGTTGGTTCTGGACGCATTCGGAAAGCGCCGCCGGAATGGTCAATCTCCGGGCCGACGGTGGCGGCCCCGTGAGCATCGTGGATGCCGAAACCGGCTCCCTCCTGGGCACCATGGATTCGCCACAGACGCACTACCAGGCCCACACCGGCGCGATCTATGTCCATCAAGGCGAAAGCTACCTCGTGGAGGAGCTCAACGAGGGCGATCATTGCGTCATGGTCCGGCGGGTGAACCCCGATTTCTACACGACGGCAAGGGACGTCACCCAGATCGAGGTGCTGGATACGAACCGGTCCGTCCAATGGGGCGATGTCACCGCACACTTCGGGGAAGTCAAAGTGACCACGCAAGTGGTGTCCTTCCAACGCAAGGCCTTGATCTCCAACGAAATCCTCGGTGAAGAACCGTTGGACCTTGGAGCCAGGGAACTCTTCACCAAGGCCGTGTGGTTTGTTGTCGAAAACCGGTCCCTGAACAATGCCGGCCTGGTTGAAGCCCAGTTCCCGGGAGCCTTGCACGCCGCGGAACATGCTGCGATCGGGCTCCTGCCATTGGTCGCGTCCAGTGATCGATGGGACATTGGAGGCGTCTCCACGGCGCTGCATGCTGACACCGGGCTGCCCACCATCTTCGTCTACGACGGGCACCCCGGAGGAGCAGGCTTTGCGGAGCGCGGCTTCGAGAAGGCCAAAACCTGGCTCAGCGCCACACGGGATGCCATTGCCGCCTGCGAGTGCGACGCCGGCTGCCCGTCCTGTGTGCAGTCCCCCAAATGCGGGAACAAGAACAACCCGCTGGACAAGGCAGCCGCCATCACACTTCTGGATGTCCTGCTGAAGCAAGCCGTCTGATCCGGTGCTCCCGTG
Organism: Paenarthrobacter ureafaciens; assembly: GCF_004028095.1. NCBI lineage: Bacteria > Bacillati > Actinomycetota > Actinomycetes > Micrococcales > Micrococcaceae > Paenarthrobacter > Paenarthrobacter ureafaciens. The sequence continues at coordinate 438,246 of NZ_SBHM01000007.1, forward strand.
CCCGTCCTACCCTCCGCGGTCCTACCCGTGCCAGAGCCGCAGCCCCGCAGACGCTAGGGCGGCGGTCCGGCCCGTGCCCGTCCAGTGGCTTGGCCAAACAGGAACGGTTGCAGCAGCTCCGTACTGACCTCGACGATCCCTTCCCCCAATGTCCCGCAACGAGTAGTACGGGCACCGTGCTCCGCCGCGACAGCCGATGCGACGGAACACGGTTCTCCGCTGGTCAGCCCGCGAGCGGCATCGGCGGCCGCAAGAGCCGATAGGTCCGCAGCTGTTGCCGCCCGTGAAGCCATGACGCCGGCCTGGGCCAACAGCAGCAGTCCCGCCAGCAGCGCGCCCAGGACTGCGACGAGGCCAAGGGACAAGATTGTTCCGGATCCGCGCTCAGCGAGGAACGCTTCACAACATTTCTCTGAACCCGTACCTGCCCTTCGGGTCATTCCGGAGGTACGTCTCACTTTCCCGGTACCTCTTGGCGAGCTATGGCCGTAGCACTCAGATCCCACGGAATCAGTGGGCCGACCGCTCCCCCTGCCCGGGCGGTGGCGGTAACGGAAAACCAGTCTCCGTCGCTTCCCACGTGCACGCTTGCTTCCTCTCCACCGATGCGCTGGACGATCCCTTGCACCTCCCCCTCGGTTTCTCCGCGGGCCAGGGCCCGAGCGCCGGCGCGCGCAGCTTCCTCCAGACGCAGCTGGGTGATACCTGCTGCACCCGCGGCCAACAGAAAGGCCAACAGCAGGATCACCGCGGGCAAGGTCACCGCCAATTCGGCCGTCACGGCTCCGGATTCCCTGCCGTCCACGTCATCCCTGCCGGCCAACCGGGCCCGGAGGTGTTGCCTCATGGCAAAGAGAGCGCGGTTCGAATCAGGTTGAGCAGGAACCCACGAACTTCATCGCTGCGCAGGAGCACCACCAGCAGCCCGGCGAGTCCAACGGCAGCGAGGGTAGCGATGGCGTATTCGGCCGTAGCCATCCCCGCTTCACCGGCCATGACCCGCCTGCGCATCCTGCTGACCAGGGAACGTCCGGCCGGTGACGTTCCAGCCGATGACGTTCCGGCCGGTGAAGTTCCGATCCGTGAAGTTCCGGCCGATGACGCCACCTGTAGGGAAGGCACGCCTTCCGGGATGTGCTGCGCTTGCGGGATGTGCTGCGCTTGCGGGATGTGCGGCGCTTGCGAGGCGAGGGACGGGCTGGCGCCGGTCGTCTGTGCCAACGGCCGACGAGCTTCCCCGGCTGCCTGCGGCAGGGGCTTCCGACGTGCCTCCCCCTCTGCCTGCGAATTCCTGGCACCTCGTCTGGCCGCAAAGGCCCCAAAGACAAAACGGCCCTGACGCCGATGCGTTCGACGAGCTGGCGAAGAGCTGGTGATGATGGTCAAGACATTCCTCTCGTAGATCCGGAAGATTCCGGTAAGACGACTCTTCCGGTCCGCGGATTACCTTTGAAGATCCCCGTTCGTTCAAGTGGAAAACCCACTGCCTGCACCTTCTGTGGAGGAGCAGTGTGAGCCTCAACCCGGGGGAAGCATGGCGATGAGGACGGGCACCACCCCGAGGCAAATGAAGGCCGGAAGCGAGCACAGGCCAAGGGGAATAACGAGTTTGACCCCCAGGGCGGCCGCGCGTTTCTCTGCAGCACGGAACTGCTCACGGCGTTCCCGGGCGGCCTGGGCATACAGGATCGATGCCGAGGGCGCACCGGTAAGTGCTGCGAAAGCCAACGCGTCACGTATACGGGCCACTTCGGGAGGTTGGCGGCCAGGTGTACTCCACGCTGTTTCCCAGTCCGTTCCCAAGAACAACGCGGCCACCACAGGCCTCAGGGAGTCGCGAACAGGAGTGGTGGCACTCCGTGCAATGAGTTCCAAGGCCCGCCCGATTCCTGCCCCGGAGTCCAGCATCGAGGCCATCAGCTCGAGCATCATAGCGGGATCGCGCAAACCGTCCGCTGCGCTCTCGTGAAGCGGCGCGGCATGACCCACGGAAATTTCAGAGTTCCTGGTGTGCGGCGTTGCCGGATGCCCGGCGCCGGTGAGACTCAGTCGTCTGCGGAACTCCGCACGCGGCCGTCGACGTTTCCCGAAGCCCACCACGACTGCCAGAAGCAGGCCCGCAAGCACCAACAGGGACATACCGGACATCAATCAGCCCCCGCCGCCGCAACCAAGCGCGCCGACCACAGGCGGCCTGCCATGGTCAGCACCAGCCCCGAGACGAACGTCGCCGTGCCCATGACGTTACCCAGCAGGATCCCCACGGGATCCACTCCCAGGGCCATCCCGAGCAACAGCCCAAAGACGGGGAGCCACGACAGGAGCCGGACGGTTGCCTTGGGTCCCGCCAAGGCAGTCTGCCGGGCAGCCTCGGCGTCCTCTTCCGCTTCCAGCTGGGCAGCAAAGCGCGCCAATAGCCCGGCGAGCGGACACCCGCTGATCTCCGCGATGTCGAGGCACGCGGCCAACTCAATCCAAACCCGCCGTTCCTTGCTACCGCGCACGGGATACACCCGGGCACACGCGCTCCTAATTGCTTGGGCCGGGGAACTGCCCACTGCTGCTACTGCACGGGCCGCGGCCAGTATCTCCAAAGATTCGCCGGAGACTACGGTTACAGCGCTTTGCCTTCCATCGCGGGAGGATCGGCGCCCAGGTACTCCCGTGCCACGGGGCATCGATGTATGCACGCGCCACAGCTCGTCCCACATCTGCAGTTGCGCCCGTCCGCCACGGAGAAGGGCAGCGAGCTGCTGCACCAGGACCACCATGGACACTGACGGGGTTCGTTCGGCAACGGCGCCCCTAAAACGGCCGGAAAGTCCTGCACGTTGCGCCCGCCCGGTTGCTGGCACGCCCGGCCCGGGTGGCGTTCCATCGCCAGTGTCAAGACGGCGTCGTATCCGCCGTGTGGCTGCATAAGCTCCCCGGAAGTGGAGAAGCACAGCAACAGTGGCGAACACGACGACGAACGCGGTACTCATGCATCAGCGCCGAGGGCCAAGCGTGCTGCCAGCAGCGGCCAGCCCGGACCGCGGGCCAGGCCGCTGTCCGTCAACGTCAGTGCAGGCACCACGGTCTGGCTGACACCAGCGTCGCTCACGATGCCAAGTGAGGAGACTCTTCGGCCCGTCTGCGAACGCTCCACGTGGATCACCAGATCCAAGGCACTGGCGACCTGCAACCGCACGGCCTCCGCGCTCAACCCTGCTAGCGCGCCCAATGCGATCAACCGTGCAGGGACCGCCTGGGCCGTATTGGCATGGATGGTCCCGCCCCCGCCCGTGTGACCGGTGTTCAGCGCGGTCAGAAGTTCACGGACCTCCGCTCCCCTGCATTCGCCCACGATCAACCGGTCCGGCCGCATCCGGAGAGCCTGCCGCACCAATTCACCAAGATCCAGCGCGCCGCCCCCTTCAAGGTTTCCATGCCTGGACTCAAGGGTCACCACGTGGGGGTGGACGGGGTTGAGTTCGGCTGCGTCTTCGATCAGGACAAGTCGTTCGGAGGGATCGCTGAGGCCCAGCAAGCTGGACAGAAGGGTGGTCTTCCCCGAGCCTGTGGAGCCGCTGACGAGGAAGCTGAGGCGGTGCCTGATGATCGCCTTGAGAACGTCCTCTATCTCTTCGCAGAACATTCCTCCTGCCCGCAATTCGGTGATGGTGAATGTTTCTTCCCGCCGAATACGGATGGAGAGCAGGGTGCCAACGGTGGAGATGGGCGGGAGCACTGCATGCACCCGGTAGCCACCGCTGAGGCGAACGTCCACGCAGGGTGAGCCGTCGTCCAAGCGACGCCCGCCAGCGGCTACCAAACGTGAGGCAAGTGACCGTACTTGGGCTTCTGTGTCGAACCTGACGGCCGAGCGCTCCAAACCGCTGCCCCTGTCCAACCAGACGGAGTCGGGCGCGTTGACGAAGATGTCGGTGACCGCTGGATCGCGGACCAGGGGCTGCAGCGGACCCAGGCCGTTGAGTTCGGCGTTGATCGTCTCGGCCGCTTCCAAAGCCCCTGCTGTGCCAAGGAGCTTGCCGCTGGCTTGGACAGCTGCTGCCACGGTGGAAGGGGTGACGGGGCCGCGTCCTGCCAGCACCGACTCCCGAACTGTCTCGAGAAGGACCGCGTCAAGACGTCGGTGTTCCCGTCCGCGGTTGTCCCTTCGGTTCACCGGTCGCCACCGTTCAATCCAAGTGCCGCCTCGGCAAACCGCCTGACGGGCCGGCGCCGTCCAAGTTCCAGGAGGCGTCCCTGCTCCGTCCCGGCCCCTACTCCACGGAGGTCCGGTACCACTCCTGCCAGCGGAATTCCCAGGGCATCGGCCACAAGGTGAGGGTCTGTTGGGTCCGATCCAGCGGCGCGGACAAGCAGCCCTGTGTCGGTAGGTGGCACCTCGTTGAGGACCCTTGCGGTTGCGACGGCGGATTTCAGGTGCGTTGTGGTGAGAAGCAGTATCCGGTCACAGTCCCAGGCGAACGCCTGCAATCCTTCCTGGTTCCGGGCAATGTCAATGACAGTCAGTTCGAATGCCCGGCGGGCCGCATCGAGAACGGCAGATGCGGAAGCCGGATCCGTGCTTTCGAACGGCTCGCGCCTACCGGGCCAGGACAAAAACGCGAAGCCTCCAGCCGTGGGCAGGGAGTCCCTGAACTGGCCGGGATCGATGCTGCCCCTTGTCGCGGCGAAGTCCGGCCACCTCAGTCCCGGCAGGGACTGGTCGCTGACAGCCAGTTCCACCCCGCCTCCCCACGGGTCACCGTCCACCAATAGGGTAGCGACGCCATGGTTGGCCGCGGCATGGGCCAACCAGATGGCTGCAGTCGTGGCGCCGGATCCTCCCCTCCCACCGACCACCCCCACCATGGTTCCGCCGGGCTCCGGGGCGCTGGCCAGGCTCAGGTGCTCGGCAAGCCATGCCGCGGCCTCCGGCAGCGCCGCAACACGCTCTGCTCCCAGGACCGCTGCCAGCCTCCACAATTCTTCGGCTTCGGCGGACCGGCCCAACAGGACTGCCGGGGCTCGCCTGCGTGGCGGCGTCTCCCTGACGTCACTGCCTACGATCAGAACATCGGCCGTGTCCCATCCCGAAAGCGCCTCTTCCACCCGTTCGACCGTGCGCAGCCTCCCGCCGGACGCCGCCACGATGCGCACGGCTTCATCCTGCAGGTATGGGTCGGCTGAAACGAGCAGGATGTCAGCGGCGGCAGGCGGTATCCAGGGATCCCCTGAGGCTTCACTGTGTGGTGGTCGTGGCCGTTGTTGTCTTCTGCCCATGGAAGCCAGCCTCGCTTGTGTCCGGGCCGGGAAGTAAGGCTTGACCGGGCGTATGTGGACAAGCCCGGGACCCCGAGGCTGTGGAGGAACAGTCACCCGGGCTTTACAGGCCCTGCGCGTACAACGCGTCCCGCGCCGCAAGGCAGAATGGACTCCATGTATTTGTTGCTCGCCGCCCACCAGGACGGCGCAGCTATTCAGAGGATTTCCCCTTCCGGAAAGCCCACATCCGATGCGCGCCCCGTCACCAAAGGTGAGCTGCCCGGCGTCGTACGTGAACTGGAACTGCAGCGGCCCCGCTGGGTGTGGAGCCGCGCCCAGGATTGGTACCCCGAACTGCTGGCCCGGGGTGTTGAACTGGAGCGCTGCCATGACTTGGCGCTGTGCGGATCGATCCTCGCCAATTCCGCCCTGACCGCCCACACGGAGTACGCGAAGAACGCTGAAAAGCTCGTCCAGGATGACGACACAACCCCTGCCAGGGCCCTGCAACCGCCGCCCCCGCCAAGTACGCAAGGGGCCCTCTTCGAGGACATCAAACCCGTTGTGGCGGGCGTGGTTGAGTTGCGGAACGAGTTCGCCGCCCAGCAGGCCGCCCTAGCGGACGTCGATGATGCTGATCTATCCAAGCGGCTGCAGCTGCTCCTCGCCGCAGAATCGGCAGGCGCGATCATCGCCGTCGAAATGCAGCACGCCGGCGTTCCATGGCGCGAGGAACTGCATGAGCAGATCCTCACCGAAGCCCTTGGCCCGCGGCCTCCGCTGGGCCACCGGCCACCCGCGCTTGAGGCGCTGTGCAACGAGTTACGGCACATGCTCAATTCGCCCGCGTTGAACCCGGATTCGCCCCAGGACCTCATGCGGGCCCTGCACCGCAACGGCATCGAGGTCAAAAGCACCCGCAAGTGGGAACTCCAGCAGTCCGGCCACCCCGCCATCCAACCGCTGCTGGCGTACAAGCAACTGTCCCGCCTCCACACCGCCAATGGCTGGACCTGGCTGGATACCTGGGTTCGCGACGGACGCTTCCATCCCGAGTACGTAGTTGGCGGCGTCGTCTCCGGCCGTTGGGCGTCGCGGGGCGGCGGAGCCCTGCAAATTCCCAGGAACATCCGTGCGGCCGTCCATGCAGAACCCGGACACAAGCTCATTGTCGCCGACGCATCCCAGCTGGAACCGAGGGTTCTGGTGGCCTTGGCGCAGGACACGAAGATGGCGGAGGCCGCGCGGGACAAGGACCTGTATGCGGGCATCGCCGCGCAGGGGTTCGGCGGCGACCGCCAAAAAGCCAAGGTGGCGCTTCTGGGCGCAATATACGGAGCCACCACGGGTGAATCCGGCCGTTTGATGCCCCAGCTTGCCCGCACGTATCCGCGTGCTGTCGGCTTCGTTGAGCAGGCGGCGCGCGAAGGCGAGGCGGGGCGTACGGTGACCACCCGGCTGGGTCGCAGCAGTCCCGCGCCTTCCCTCGGTTGGTTGCGCAGCCAGCAGTCCACCACCGCCGAGGAACAGCGGCGGGCAGACACCATCGCACGCTCGCGCGGACGCTTCACCCGAAACTTCGTGGTGCAAGGTTCCGCGGCTGAGTGGGCTGCGTGCTGGCTGGCGGAATTACGACGCCGGTTGCGAACCTTCAGGGCAGAAGGACGTCCCTCGGGTGAACTCGTCTTTTTCCTGCACGACGAAGTGATGGTCCATGCGGCGGACGATGCGGTGGAGGCGTGCGTGGAGGCTATCCGGGAAGCAGCCGATGCCGCCAAGGAACTCATGTTCGGCCGGATTCCCGTGGAGTTCCCGGTGAGCATCGCCGTCGTCGACTCCTACGACAAAGCGAAGTAGCCCCGGCCTTGAAGCCCGCCGCATCACGGATGGAAACTGGCTGCATGGCTTCGGAAGTCCGCGAATCCCTGGACGCCTACCTCGCCTTTCAGATCGCCGAGGTGCAGCGTTCCATGCCCCTCATTTCGGCGGCCGACCAGGAAGCTGTCCACAGCGCCCGCCTCGCCTTGCGGCGGCTGCGGTCCGGGATTTCCTGCTTTGGCATCTTCCTGCCCCCTGCCCCGCCGGAGGCGCGCCACGGAATCAGGTGGCTTGCGACGTCCCTGGGTGAGGCGCGGGACCTGTTTGTCCTGGCCCAGCGCGTGAAGCTGTGGTTGGACGCCCCGGTGCCGTGGCGGTCGGCAGAGATCCTCCGCACCGCCGTCGAGGGTCTGGTGGAGCGAAGCAACAGCATCGCCCGTCACGTTGCCGGCGATCTACGTGCCAGCAGGGCGATAACGGATTTTGCTGGCCTCCCGTCTCACGGAACGGGGCCGAATGGGCCCACCGACGGGCAAGCCATCGCCTGCCTGCACCGTCAGTGGGAGGTGATGCAGCAGCGAATCGCCGAAGCAGAGAAATCCCGCTCCGGCTCCGCACGAAATGAACTCCTCCACGACGCCCGGAAGGACGTCAAAAGACTCCGTTATGCCCTGGAGGCCGTTGCCGGGGCGCTCGGTCCCGGTTCCCTACTCATCCTTCAGCCGGCCGTTGCCCTCCAGCGGGTTCTCGGAGAACACCACGACGCCGTTGCGAGCCTGGCGTGGATGGACACCCTCGCCGTGGACCGGGGAATTGACGCATCGGACCTGGACCAGCTTCGCCACATGGAAGCACGGCGCTTGGAAGAAGCAGAGAGGGAGTACAGCCGGACCCTGCTGGAAACACCTGTTCCCGCACCGGGAGCCGTGCTTTCATCTGACGGCGCAGTACCCGCCGTTCGGCTCCAGGACCAGTCATAAGACGCTTTGTGATGGACCATGACCACCCCCATGACGGGTACTCGGAAGTAACTTTAATTCCTCGCCGCTTCTGGATACGGTCTCTTGTGTGGCCTGCAACACAAGGTCACTCAACGTATGCAAAGACGCATTTTGACAAGGGGGATCAGCGATGGCTGGCAGATTCGTAATTGTTCGGGACAACGACGGCACGTACCGCTTCCGCCTTACGGCAGCGGACGGAACCGTGGTGGCGGAATCGCCCGCATACAAGCACCTCAAGGGCGTCGTGGAAGGCATCCACGCGGTACGCGAAAACGCAGCAACGGGACTGATCGTGGACCGTTCAAGCACTGCCCGGGAGGCAGCCTGACATAGCCGTGGGACTGCCAGGGGCAGGGTTGGCAAGCGTCAGAGATCGACGTCGTAAAGCTTGCCTTCGTCCCAAGGCACGGTCCAGCCGAGCTCATCGAACAGCCCGCTGAGGACCATGCCCGTGAACCCCCAGACCAGGACGCCGTTCACCGTGAAACCAGGACTGGTGAAGGTGCGTCCCATGCGGCTGATGGTGGCCGTCACCCGGTTGGCGGGATCCAGCAGGTCCCGGACAGGAACGCGGAACACCTGCGCCGATTCGGCGTAATCCACTACACCCACCGGTGACGGGGAGTCCCACCAGGCCACAACGGGAGTGACCCGGAAGTTGCTGCGCGTGATGCCCAACTCCGGGATCACTCCCAGAACGCGCACTCCTGCGACGTCCAGTCCGGTCTCCTCAACGGCTTCCCGGAGGGCGGCAGCAACCACTGATTCATCCTCGGGGTCTACACTGCCACCCGGGAAAGCCACTTGGCCTGGATGGTCGTCCAAGGTATGTGCCCGTTCCAAAAGGAGGACATCGAGGTCTGCCGGTGCAATGGGACGATCCGATTCGGCCGGGACATCGTCCAGCTTTCCAAAGAGCATCAACACCGCCGCAGGCCTGTTCGTCTCCGCGCTGACCGGCAGCTTGGCCCACTGCCCGGCGTGGCTTTGCCCGCCACCCTCGAAACGGGCAACCAGCGCTGATAAATCCTCAAACGCCGTCAACGGGCCTCCTCTGGGACTCCATCCGGATCTCGGCGGCCCGGTGTGTTTCTGCCAGCAACTGCTCCAGCAATGCTTCGTTGCCGGGCGCCAACTCGTATTTAAGCAGCTTCGCGGCTTTGACCGGATCTGTTTCGCCGTCACCGTAGCTAGGGCACAAGCTCGCCACCGGGCACGCCCCGCAAGCCGGTTTCTTCGCGTGGCAGATCCTCCGGCCGTGGAACACCACACGGTGGGACAACATGGTCCAATCGCGCGGCTCGAACAACTCTGCAACGTCGAACTCAACCTTGACCGGATCCTCCGATGCGGTCCACCCGAACCGCCTTGCCAGGCGGCCGAAGTGGGTATCCACCGTGATACCGGGGACTCCGAAGGCATTGCCCAGGACCACGTTGGCAGTCTTCCGGCCAACGCCGGGCAGGGTTACCAGATCCTCCAGGCGGCCGGGGACCTGCCCGTCGAACTCGTCCACCAGCCGGTTGCATAGGGCGAGGACGTTCCGGGCCTTGGCACGGAAGAACCCCGTGGGTTGCAGGATGGTCTCAAGTTCGACGGGGTCTGCTTCCGCCATGGAACGGGCGTCCGGATAGCGGGCAAACAGGATCTTGGTGACCTGATTTACCAGGACATCCGTGGTTTGGGCAGAAAGGACCGTGGCCACCACAAGCTCAAAGGGGTTGCGGAAGTCCAGCTCGGCATGTGCGTACGGATACTTCTCCGCGAGCACCCTGTTGATCTTGCGTGCGCGGCGCTTGAGCGCGAACGGGGAACCAGCGTCAGTGATGGCCACGGCGTCCTGCTAACCGCGTTCGATGTTGCTGAGCTCCCTGAGGACCCCAAGCTTGCCGTCGGTGTCCTGCACCAGGAACTCATGGCCGCGGTCCTCGAGAGCCAACACCCAACCACCGGGTTGAATGACGAACGCAGGAGCGCCGGTCCTCTGGTCATAGGCCGTTCGCGGCTGGGCTACGGCGAACCAGAAAGCCTCGTAGTGCGGCGCGTCCTGGGACTCGTCGGGTCGGCTCGCGGGATCCACTGTTGCGCCGATGGAGTCGCTGACGGTCCGGGTGTCGGACGAAACGATCGGCGTCGCCATGGTCGCTGCCCATGGACGTTCATTGGATTGCTGCTGGGCGGCCGACTGGCCGACCTGTTCGGCCGCAGCCTGTCGGGATGCTGCCTGCTGCGCAGCTGCTTCCTGGGCGGCTCCCGGCTGGGCGGCCGCCGGCTGGGTGGCTGACGGTTCGGCGGCTGACGGTTGGCCGGCTGGGTGGCTGACGGTTCCCGGCTGGGCGGTTCCCGGCTGGGCAGCTGCAGGCTGGTCCCCGCCTTGGGCTGCAGCGGCGGGAGTACCGGCCGCGGTTCCGAGGGCTGCGGAGGAAAAGCCGGGCTCCCGGGAGGCAGGTTCCTGCGCACCTTGCTGCGGGCCCCGCGCGGACTGGTCTGCGGTCCTCGGCGCTGCTTGCGTCGCCGGCGCAGAGTGGGTCACAGGCGTGTGGGCGGAAGGCTGCTGGCTCCCGGTCTGCTGCGCAACAGGCGTCTGCTGCGGAACAGGGGCCTGCGCACCCGAAGCCGAGGCCGAACCGGTGAATCCGGGGACTGCCGGGCCAACACCGGACTTGCCGTCCTTGGGCACCTTCGGTGCCTTGGGCGCAGCCGGTTTGCGGGTGGGAACAGCGGCTTGCCGGGCCACGACGTGCGCTGGTGTTTCGGCACGGCCCTTGAAGTCGACCGAGAGGAAGGGAAGGTGCGGCCCAAGGACCGTGGCGGCAAGCAGGCCCACGGAGCCCACGAGGCCCAGCAAAACGCTGCCATTAAAGGAGTCCGCGATCGTCAGGAAAAACAGGGGCAAGGCAAAGGCAGCGGTGACTGAGGCGAACTGGTCAATGGACAGGGAGCCGATGCGGATGTTGGTGCCGGGCTGGAGGCGACGTGCCACAAAAAGTGCGGCAACCACCAGCGGAAGGATGACCCCCAACAAGAGGAAGAACAGGTTGCCCAGGTTCCACAGGTTGTAGCGACCGCCAAACATGGGAAGCAGCGACGCAATGAACATCAACAGGACGGAACCAAAGACCGTCAAGTCCCTGACCGTGAACGGACCGGCGACGGCTTCAAACTTGCCGGCTGCCCCGGACGTGGTTGCCGTGCTGTCAGGTGTGGCCGTTCCAGCGTTGGTGTCCGTTCCCGAGGATTGCGAGTCGTGCGGGCCTGGTCTCAGCTGGTTCATCTAATCTCCTTCGTGCGGCGTCGTCCTGGGCAGTCCGGACCGGCTGTTCCGCGGCATTCCGCAGCCCAACCTGACACGCCTCTGGCGTCCCCAAGACTTATTCAGCCTATGCCACCCCACAGACACTGACCTAGCCAAAAACGGTCCTCCGGCTTCGCCCTCAGCAAACTCAAAGGCTACTTACGGATGGGCGCAGGAATGCGTGGCCCGCGACCAGCGAAACGAGTACCGCCGTCGTCGTCATGAAAGCGGTTCCCAGCCACCCAACGCGCCATTCGGCGCCAAATTCTTACCGCTCACTGACGCATTTGTGATGACGCACACGTAGGACCTCTCGAAAGGGATAGTGTTGATGGCGGACAGCGCTGCAGCCCCCGCCCAGGGCCAGTACGACGCCGGAACACGGCTTGTGCGGGACCCCGCGGACGGCGGTTGCGGCTTAGATCGCGATGAATGATGAGGTTCACATGTCCCAGGACACCACCGGATCAACGGCAACCGCAGCACCTTCGGCCGCCGGAGGCCAGGCCCGCCAGGATGCCCTTGAAAACCTGCTTCAGGAGAACCGTAAGTTTGCGCCGTCGGCGGAGTTCACGGCGAATGCGGTGGTAACGGCTGATGAGTACGCTAAAGCTGATGCGGACCGGCCTGCGTTCTGGGCGAATAAGGCGCGTGAGCTTCTGACGTGGAGCAAGGACTTCGATCAGGCGCTGGATTGGTCCAACCCGCCGTTTGCAAAGTGGTTCGTTGGCGGGGAGGTCAATGCCGCTTACAACGCCCTGGACCGGCACGTGGAGAATGGCCTGGGCGACCGGGTAGCGATCTACTTCGAGGGCGAACCGGGCGATACCCGCACGTACACGTACGCGGAGCTCACCGAAGAGGTGAAGAAAGCCGCGAACGCTTTCGAGTCCCTGGGCGTTGCCAAGGGCGACCGGGTGGCCGTGTACCTGCCGATGATTCCCGAGGCCGTCATCACCATGCTTGCCTGCGCCCGGATCGGCGCGGTCCACTCCGTGGTCTTCGGAGGGTTCTCCGCTGATGCTTTGCGGTCCAGGATCGAGGACGCCGAGGCCAAGCTCGTGGTCACCGCCGACGGCACGTACCGCCGCGGCAAGCCCTCCCCGCTCAAGCCGGCCGTGGACGAAGCACTCTCTGCTATGGAAAACGGCGACGGCCACTCAGTGAACAACGTGGTTGTGGTTAAGCGCAACGGCGAAGACGTCAACTGGGTGGACGGCCGCGACCTCTGGTGGTCCGAAACGGTTGATAAGGCACCCAGCGAGCACACCGCCGTCGGGCACGATTCCGAGCACCCGCTATTCATCCTTTACACCTCCGGCACCACGGGCAAGCCCAAGGGCATCCTGCACACCACCGGCGGCTACCTGACCCAGACCGCCTACACGCACAGGGCCGTATTCGATCTGCACCCGGAAACGGACGTGTACTGGTGCACCGCCGACGTCGGCTGGGTCACCGGGCATTCGTACGTAACCTACGCCCCGCTTATCAACGGCGCCACCCAGGTCATGTACGAAGGCACCCCGGACTCCCCGCACCAGGGCCGCTGGTGGGAAATCGCCGAAAAGTACAAGGTCTCCATCCTCTACACCGCCCCCACGGCCATCCGTACGTTCATGAAGTGGGGACGCGAGATCCCTGCCAAGTACGATCTCTCCGCCATCCGGGTCCTGGGCTCCGTGGGCGAACCCATCAACCCCGAAGCCTGGATGTGGTACCGCGAGGTCATCGGCGGCAACGGCGGCAAGAAAGCCAATCCAGCCCCGATCGTGGACACCTGGTGGCAAACCGAAACCGGTGCCCAGATGATCGCCCCGCTTCCCGGGGTCACCTCCACCAAACCCGGCTCCGCCCAGGTTCCCCTGCCCGGCATCGCCGTGGACGTCGTGGACGAAAACGGCGCCTCGGTGGCCAACGGCGAGGGCGGCTACCTCGTGGTCCGCGAACCGTGGCCCTCCATGCTCCGGGGAATCTGGGGCGACCCGGAACGGTTCAAGGACACCTACTGGTCCCGGTTCGAAGCCATGTACTTCGCGGGGGACGGCGCCAAGAAGGACGAAGACGGCGACGTCTGGCTGCTGGGCCGCGTGGATGACGTCATGAACGTCTCCGGCCACCGTCTCTCCACCACCGAAATCGAATCGGCCTTGGTCTCCCACCCCGCTGTTGCTGAAGCAGCAGTAGTCGGAGCCGCGGACGACACCACCGGACAAGCCGTCGTCGCGTTCGTCATCCTCCGCGGTGACGCCACCAACAAGGGCGACGAAACCGTCCTGGAACTGCGCAACCACGTGGGCAAGGAAATCGGTCCCATCGCCAAGCCCAAGCAACTGCTCATCGTGCCGGAACTGCCCAAGACCCGCTCCGGCAAGATCGTCCGCCGCCTCCTCAAGGACATCGCAGAAGGCCGCGACACCGGAGACGCCACCACCCTGGCCGACCCCTCGATCATGAAGCAGATCGCCGAGTCGCTGCGCAAGTAACGTCCCTTCCCTGCCGGGAACCACGGCGCCGCCCACCACACCAGGTGAGCGGCGCCGTCGTCGTTCTGTGCACTCAGCCAACGGAATCCCGCCCTAGACTGTAGCCAGACGACTCCCTCCCTCGAGGCCCCCAAGAAAGGCCCTGATGCTTCAGGCAGCACGCCACTCCGCCATCCTCGAAGCCGTGCAACGCGAACGCGTGGTGCGTGTCTCGGATCTGGCCCAGTTGTTGGGCGTTTCCCCCATGACGGTCCGTCGGGACATTGAGGCCCTGGAAGAAACCGGGCGTGTTGAGCGCATCCATGGCGGCGCCAAGCTTCCCGGAGATGCGGGCACCCACGAACCCGGCTTTGAACTGAAGTCCACCCGGCTGATGTCCGAGAAGCATGCCATTGCCGTTGAGGCGGCTGCGCTGGTGCAGGAAGGCATGGCCGTCGGGCTCAGCGCCGGGACAACCACGTGGGCGCTGGCCCAGGAGCTCGTCCACGGCCCTCGCATCACGGTGGTGACCAACTCTGTCCGGATCGCGGACCTGTTCCACCACGGCGCGTCGTCCGGTCCGGGACGGTTCGGCTCCACAGTGATTCTGATCGGCGGCGAGCGCACGCCGTCGGATGCCCTGGTAGGTCCGATCGCAACGTCGTCGCTGAAGCAGCTGCATTTGGACGCGCTGTTCCTCGGCGTGCACGGCATGGATGCGCAGGCCGGCTTCACTACGCCCAACCTGCTTGAAGCCGAAACCAACCGGGCCTTCATGGCATCGGCCCGCAGCACCGTGGTCCTGGCCGACCACAGCAAATGGGGTGTTGTAGGCATCGCTTCCATAGCTGCCCTTGAGGAGGCGGACGAACTTATCACCGACTCCCTGCTCGGTGACGATGCCCGCAAGGTGCTGGCCGAGAATGTGGCCAAGCTCCGGATCGCCGGCGCACCCAACTAGGTCGCATTTGTGCGCGTTCTGAGCCTTCACAACGCGCTCAGCTGCGACCTGGATGGGTCTTGCGCCGGCCTCCCCTACCGACGCTCTATCACTTTCCGCAGCGTTCAGGCCGACCCTCTATCACTTCCTTGAGAGGAGTGATAGAGGGAAGCCCTCAACGGGTGATGATGTGACAAAGGACCGCCCGGGAAGGGGGTGGGACGTGAGAGAGGAAGCTAGGGGCAACCGCAGGACTGCCGGATGATCAGTTCGGTGGGCAGGATGTGGTGCTGGAGCTCCTCCCCACGGTTCGCGCCCACGAGTGACCGGACCGCGGCCTCGGCCATTGCCTCGATGGGTTGCGAAACGGTGGTCAGCGCCGGCCAGCTGTACTCGGCGTCGAGGGAACCGTCGAAGGAGACCAGCGCGATGTCCGCGGGAACCCGCACACCGGCTTCGTGAAACGCGCGCAGTATGCCGATGGCCTGCATGTCACTGCTGGCAAAGATCGCCGTTGGCCGGTTGGCCATGGCCAGGAACCGCTTGCCCACCTCGTAGCCGCCGGATCTGCTGAATTCCCCGTGTATCAGTGGCCCGTCGGGCAGCCCTGCCGCACGCAGGGCGGCCAACCAACCGGCCTCACGCCCATCCAATTGATTGCCGGTATTGGTGCCGATCGCCAGGCCGATGCTGGTGTGGCCGTGGCCGATCAAATGCTCCACGGCAGCACGGGCACCTGCTTCCAAATCCACTCCGACGCTACTGAAACCGGGAGGCGAACCAAGGTTGTTCAGCAGCACCGACGGAATGTCGGTGGCCTCCAGGTCCGTCAGGTCCGGGTCGAAAACACAGCTTGCCAGGAAAACCCCATCCACCTGCCGCGCCGCCAAGGTGTGGATGTTTTTGCGTTCACGGGTCAGGCTGCCGTTCGAGTTGGCGAGCACCATGCCGTAGCCCAGCGCGGCGGCAGCTTCTTCCACGGCATGCGCCAGATGGGTAAAAAACGGGTTCGTGTTGTCCGGAACCACCACGCCGATAGTCTCGGTCGACCCCAGCTTCAACGCCCGCGCAGCCGCGTTGGGCCGGTATCCGAGGATTCGGATGGCGTCCCGCACCTTGGCTTCGGTGGCCGGCGCCACGTTCTTGGGACCGCCGTTCACAACGTAACTCACGACGGCGGTACTCACCCCGGCGTACCGGGCCACGTCCTTGCGGGTCACAGGGCCGCGCGGGGTTTGTACAGCAGAAGTGGTCATGGGGTAAATGCTAGCTACATCGCAGGAGCGTCGCCGAAGTCCCTGATGGGAAGGCGCTCGCCTCCGCGCAACGCGGACTGGTGCGCCACGATGCCGGGAAGGGTATACCGCGCAGCAACCCAGGCATTGACGGGTGGCAGCTGGTTCTTGTTGACGGCAGTGACGAAGTCGTCCACGAGGAACTGATGGCTGCCCTCGTGGCCGTTGGGGGCACCGAGGAACTCCTGCGGAAGCCGGGCCGGCTCGTGGACGGGCGCAAGACCGGAGATGAAAGCGTCCCGAAGTTCAGGGGCTACGCCCGCCAGGGACAGATCGTCAGGTGACATGGTGGGTTTCGTTTCAACCTGGTCCGACACATCGGTGACGCCCTGTTTGTCCTGCCACAGTGTGGTGGTCACGAGCTGTTCGAAGCTTGCCTCGGTGCCGAAATAGCGGAACCGTGACTCCCGGATGTGGGAGGGGTACCCCACCCGGCGCATCTCATTGGTGCGCATCGCACCGCCGTCGTTCATTTCGAACAGGGCCGTTGCGTTGGAGAAGTCGTTGGCGAACATGCTGACGTCCTTGTCGAAGACTCCGTCGTTCCGCTGGTCCTTGACTCCGATGCAACTGACGCTGACCGCATGTCCGGGGACAGCACCCAGAACCCCGCCTATTGCGTGGGTGGGATACAACATGGGCGGGTAGCTGGCGGTCTCCTTCCAACGGTCGCCGCCGCTGTACTGGTAGGCCTCATAGAAACCAAGGTCCATGTCATGGACGTAGTCCCCCTCGGTGTAGAAAATGCGGCCGAACTTTCCGGCTTCCTGCTGTTTCCTGGCGAAGACCGTGGCGGGGTTGTAATAACTCGTTTCACCCATCATGTAGACGAGCTTGGTTTCCCGGACGGCGGTGATGATGCGCTCGATTTCTTCCTCGGAAACGGCCATCGGCACGGCGGAGTAGACGTGCTTTCCGGCGCGCAGCGCCCGTTCAACCAAAGGGCCATGCGTCCATCGCTGGGTAAAGATAGCGACCGCATCGACGTCGGAGGCCAGCAGTTCGTTGAAGGAGGCCATGGTGCCGTCCAAGCTCCATTGCTCCCGGGCGGCCAGCGCCCTCTCGGGGCGTTCATCCACCGCGTAGACCGCGCTGACACCGGGGTGGAGCTTGAACAAGTGCGCGAATTGGCCGCCGAACTGGCCGACGCCCAAGACACCAATCGAAAACGACATTCTGCCCTCCTGAGCTGCGTTGCCTGGGATTGAGGCGCCCGTAGAAGGGCGTGATGTGAGTCTCCCACCACTATCTACTCGAGTCAACTAAGGAGGCTTATCACATCAATAAACTAGGCAAGACCTTGCTTAACAAGTTTCTACTCGTGTAGATTCAGCAGCGTTGTTACCCGCATCACAGTCAGGAAGTGTCGACGATGACCACACTCACCAAGCCTCCGGCCAGCGCAGCCAAGCGCTCCGGACGCAAGCAGGGGCCCGGGAACGCACCCGTCAAACGCAGCATTACCAGCCGCCTCGGCGACCTTCGGATCGCAATCCTCTTCATCCTTCCGGCGATGGTTGGCTTCGTGGCCTTCTTCCTGGTCCCCACCATCCGCGGCATCTACCTCAGCTTCACGGAATACAGCATCCTGGGTGAGCCGACGTGGATCGGGACTAAGAACTACTCGGCACTCTTCCAGGACGAACTGTTCTGGAACGCCATGGGAGTCACCCTCCAGTACGTGGCGCTCAACATCGGATTCCAGACCGTCATCGCGCTGGGGCTCGCGCTGCTGATGCACCGGGTAGCGAAATCCACTTTCATCCGTGGCGCCCTGCTGCTGCCGTTCCTGGTAGCCAACGTCATCGTGGCACTTGTGTGGTTCTGGATGCTGGACTACCAACTGGGCATCGTCAATGAAGTCATGAGCTGGATCGGGCTCCCCCGGGTGGCCTTCTTCGGCAGCGAGCAATGGGCCATCCCCACCATCGCGTTCGTCAATGTCTGGCGGCACATGGGCTACACGGCACTGTTGATCTTTGCCGGCCTACAGGCCATCCCCAACCACCTGTACGAGGTAGCAAACCTCGACGGCGCCTCACCCACCCGGACATTCTGGAGCATCACCATGCCCCTGCTCCGGCCCGTGCTGGTTCTGGTGCTGGTGGTCACTGTCATCGGATCGTTCCAGGTCTTCGACACCGTGGCCGTCACCACCAACGGCGGGCCCGTCAACGCCTCCCGCGTGATCCAGATGTACATCTACCAAAAAGCCTTCGGCGAGTCGGACTTCGGCTACGCCTCCGCACTGTCCGTCATCCTGTTCATCATTCTCGCCCTGGTGGCCTTCATCCAGATGAAGTTCCTCAAGGGCAACGAATCGGACCTGGACTAAGGAACCGCAATGACAAGCTCAACCCTGCCTGAAACCCGCACGCCGTCCCGGAAGAAGCCCCTGAATTGGCGCCGCATCGGCGCGTGGGTGCTGGTCGCCGTCGCCGTCGCCGTGACCATTGCCCCTTTCTACTGGATGCTGCGCACGGCACTTTCCAGCAACGGCGCCCTAGCCTCCAACTCGGGCAACCTCCTCCCCGCCGAGTTCAGCTGGGGCGCCTTCAAACGGGTCCTTGGCCTTCAAACCACCGAGGAAGCGATCGCCGAAGGCGGCTCCGGCGCCGCCATCAACTTCTGGCTTTACCTGAGGAACTCGATCGTCTTTGCCACGGTCACCACTGTGGCGCAGGTGTTCTTCAGCGCGATGGCTGCCTACGCCTTCGCCCGGCTTCGCTGGCCCGGAAGGAACAAGGTCTTCGGCCTGTTCCTCACCACCATGATGGTCCCGCCCATCTTCACCGCCTTGCCCAACTTCCTCATGATCAAGAACCTCGGGCTGCTCAACACCATGGCCGGCATGACCCTCCCGTTCCTGTTCATGACGCCGTTTGCGATCTTCTTCCTACGCCAGTTCTTCCTGGGCATGTCCCGCGAGGTTGAGGAAGCGGCCATGCTCGACGGCGCCAAGCACCTGAGGATCTTCTTCCAGATTGTGCTTCCCAACGCCGCAGCCCCCATCGCCACCCTGGCGCTGCTCACCTTCATCGGTCAGTGGAACGAATACTTCTGGCCGCTCCTGGTTGGCCAGGACGAAAGCGTCCGGGTACTCACTGTCGGCCTGAGCGTCTTCAAATCACAATCCCCGCAGGGCGCCTTGGATTGGTCCGGACTCATGGCCGGAACCCTCGTGGCCGCGCTGCCGATCTTCATCCTGTTCATCGCCTTCGGCAAGAAGGTTGTGAACTCCATCGGATTCTCCGGAATCAAATAAACCGCAAGAACACTCCTGAAAGGCCTGTCATGAAGAAACCCCTTGGCGTCGCAGCTGCAGCCGCCGTCCTTGCCCTGACGATGTCCGCCTGCGGTAGCTCCGATTCCGGTTCCGCGGCAAACGGCGAAATCAACTACTGGCTTTGGGACGCCAACCAGCTTCCCGCCTACCAACAGTGCGCCGATGACTTCACCAAAGCCAACCCGGATATCAAGGTCAAAATCACCCAACGCGGGTGGGACGACTACTGGACCACCTTGACCAACGGCTTTGTGGCCGGAACGGCACCGGACGTCTTTACCAACCACCTCTCCAAATACCCGGAATTCGCGGCCAAGAAGCAGCTGCTGCCCTTGGACGAAGCAGTTGAAAAGGACGGCGTCAAACTGGACGCCTACACCGCCGGGCTTCCGGAACTGTGGGTCGGCCAGGACGGCAAGCGTTACGGCCTTCCCAAAGACTGGGACACCGTGGGCCTGTTCTACAACAAGGCAATGACCGACGCCGCAGGCATCCCGGCCGAACAGATGGCCAACCTTGACTGGAACCCCAAGGACGGCGGCAGCTACGAGAAAGTCATTGCCAAGCTGACGGTGGACAAGAACGGCAAGCGCGGCGACGAGCCCGGCTTCGATAAGAACAATGTAGCCACGTACGGCTTGGGACTCACCGGCAGCGGCGCAGGCCAAGGCCAGACTGAATGGAGCTTCCTCACCGCCACCACCGGATGGACTGCTACGGACAAGAACCCTTGGGGAAGCAAGTTCAACTACGACGACCCCCGCTTCCAGGAGACCATCACCTGGTGGGCCGGGCTGACGGAAAAGGGTTACATGCCCAAGCTGGAAACCACCGTGGGTGCGAGCATGCCGGACAGCTTCGGCGCCGGAAAGGCCGCCATCAACTCCAACGGCGACTGGCTGATCGGGCAGTACAAGACCTACAAGGGCATTGAGACCGCCATTGCTCCTACGCCCAAGGGCCCCAACGGCCAGCGCGCTTCCATGTTCAACGGCTTGGCGGACTCCGTCTGGGCCGGCACCAAGAACCCGGCAGCGAGCGTCAAGTGGGCTGAATACCTCGGCTCAGCAGCCTGCCAGGACGTCGTCGCGGGCAAGGCCGTGGTGTTCCCGGCAATCAGCAGCTCCGCCGAGATCGCCGCCAAGGCCTTCGCCGACAAGGGCATCGACGTGTCCGCTTTCACCACTCACGTCAAGGACGGCACCACCTTCCTCTTCCCGATTGCAGACAAAGCAGCAAAGGTGGACGGCATCATGAAGCCCGCCATGGACGCCGTGCTTTCGGGCAAGAAGCCCGCTTCATCGCTCACGGAAGCCAACAACCAGGTCAACGATCTCTTCAAGTAAAGCCCCTTTTGCGGGGCCCGTTCTGCGCGCTTTGATTCCCAGGACGGCGCGCACACCGGGCCCCGCACCCCTTATCTGAAAGCGACAAACACGCATGCACCCGCTCCACCTCCGTTCCGCCGGCACCAGCCTGGTCATCAGCACGCACCGCGGAGAGGCCGAGATTACTCATTGGGGAGCCGACCTCGGCGACTCACTCCCCGACCTTTCCATCCTCAACGAGCCCGTTCCGCCGTCCGCGGCTGACGCGAATGTACCGGCCGGGCTGCTCCCCCAGGCTTCCTCCTCGTGGCAGGGCCGCCCGGGCCTCAGGGGACACCGCGTCATAGACGGCGTTCCCGGCTTTGATTTTTCGGTGCGCCTCCGCGTGGTGAGTGCGCCGACGGACGGCAGTACCGCCGTCGTTCTTCAGTCAGATCCCGACGCCGGGATCACCGTCACCAGCAACCTCACCCTCCATCCGGGCGGGCTGCTGGAACTGCGGCACGAACTACGGAATGACGGAACGTCGCCGTTCCAGGTGGACGAATTGGCAACCGTTCTCCCGGTGGCGCCGGACGCCGTCGAACTTTTGGACCTGACCGGACGCTGGTGCCGGGAGCGCCACCCGCAGCGCCGCCCCCTCCAGCAGGGAACGTGGGTCAGGACGGGACGGCACGGGCGCACCGGGCATGATTCGTCCCTGCTGTTCGCCGCCGGGACGGCAGGTTTCGGCAACCGGCACGGCAAGGTTTGGGCCACGCATCTCGCGTGGAGCGGCAACCATGAACAATTTGCGGACAGCGCGGCCGACGGGCGCACCATGATCGGCGGCTCCGAGTTGCTGGGCGCCGCCGAAGTGGTGCTGCAACCCGGCGAAAGCTACGCATCTCCCGCCCTGTACGCCGCCTACTCGGACCGTGGCCTCGACGGCATCACTGAAGCCTTCTACAGCTGGTTCCGGGCCCGGCCGCACCATGTATCGGGCCCGCGCCCCGTGGTCTTGAACACCTGGGAAGCGGTCTACTTTGACCACAATCTGGACACCCTGCTGGAACTCGCGGAGTCAGCCGCTGATTTGGGCGTGGAACGCTTTGTGCTGGACGACGGCTGGTTCCGTGGCCGCCGTGATGACCATGCCGGGCTGGGCGACTGGTACGTGGATGAAACGGTGTGGCCCAAGGGGCTGACACCGCTCATCCAGGCGGTGACGTCCCGCGGCATGGAGTTCGGGCTGTGGGTGGAACCGGAGATGGTCAACCTTGATTCGGACGTCGCGCGCGCCCATCCCGAGTGGATTGTTGGCCCCTCGGTTGCGTCCTACAAGGAGGGCGGCCGGCTCCCGCTCGAGTGGAGGCACCAGCACGTCATGGACCTCGTCAACCCGGAAGCCTGGCAGTACGTCTACGATCGGATCGACGCCCTGCTGCGGGAGAACGACATCAGCTACCTCAAATGGGACCAAAACCGCGACCTGCTGGAACACGGACATGCGGGGCGCGCTTCGGTCCATGAGCAGACCCTCGGCGCATACCGACTCTTCGACGCCTTGCGTGCTGCGCACCCGGAGGTGGAGATTGAGAGCTGCTCGTCCGGCGGCGCCCGCGTGGACTTGGGGATCCTGGAGCGGACAGACCGGATCTGGGCATCGGATTGCAACGACGCGCTGGAGCGCCAAACCATCCAGCGCTGGACAGGCATGGTGGTCCCCCCGGAGCTGGTCGGCAGCCACATCGGTCCCACGACGTCGCACACCACCGCCCGGACACACGATCTTTCCTTCCGCGCGATCACCGCACTCTTCGGCCATTTCGGCATGGAGTGGGATGTCCGCGCGGTCAGGGGAGCCGAGCGCGAGGAACTCAAGCGGTTCATCGCGTTGTACAAGGCGCACCGGGACCTCATCCACAGTGGACGAATGGTGCGCGCCGACTCCCCCGATGAGTCCCTCATGGTGCATGGCGTGGTCGCGTCGGAGTACGACGGCGGTATCCCGGCCGGTGCCACTGCGGCGCTGTTTGCGGTGGTCAAGACGCGGACGTCGTTCGCCGAACAGGTGGGCCGCGTTTCACTCCCGGGGCTCGATGCGGACCGTGGCTACCGTGTGGAGCTGCTGTTCCCCACGCCGGAAGACCCCGATTACAGCCACACGGTCATCGAAGCCCAGCCGGTGCAGTGGCTCGCCTCCGGCGCGGAAGCTTCCGGGCGGTTCCTCGGGGAAGTCGGGCTGCCGATGCCCGTCCTGCACCCTGAGCACGCGGTCCTCCTCCGGATCACCGCCTTGTGATCCTCTATCACATCCCAACGCTTTGGGCCCGACGCCCTATCACATCCCAACGCTTTGGGCCCGACGCCCTATCACATCCCAACGCTTTGGGCCCGACGCCCTATCACATCCCAACGCTTTGGGCCCGACGCCCTATCACATCCCAACGCGCTGGGCCCGACGCTCTATCACATCCCAACGCTTTGGGCCCGACGTTCTATCACATCCCAACCGTCAGAGCGTGTCGGCCAGATAGTCGACGGCCAGCTTGTACCCGAGTACACCGGCACCAACAATGATCGCGTTGCACACGCCGGACAGGTACGAGTGGTGGCGGAATTCCTCCCGCTGGTGGACGTTGGTGATGTGCACCTCGACGGCGGGGAGCTGGACAGCTGCCAAGGCGTCGCGAAGCGCCACGGACGTGTGAGTGAACGCCCCCGCATTAATCACGATGCCAACGGCCGTTCCGCGGGCGGCGTGGATTGCGTCCAAGAGATCGCCTTCATGGTTCGACTGGACGCAATCCACCGTGAACCCGTGCGATTCGGCGGCGGACAAGGCCAGTCGTTCAACGTCCGCCAATGTGGAGGTCCCGTACTTCTCGGGCTCACGCGTACCCAAAAGGTTCAAGTTGGGGCCGTTGACAACAAGAATGGTGCCGCGTCCGGGTTCAGAGGCGGGAGTGGCTTCAGTCATGACTCTCAATCTATAGGGGTGAAAGAGCGTCTGGGAATCAGGGCCCTTAGGTGAACGAGCGTTGGCAAAAAACGCTCATTATGTGAGAGAGCATCGCGAATGTGGGGGCACATCACGCGGACGGGGGCAGGTCAGGCAGCGGGTATTACTTGCGCGTGCACTGGCCTGACTCCACCGGGGCGCTCAATCCGGGAGCCTGCGCCGCTACCGGCTGGACGTCCTGCATGGTCAGCGCGAAACCGAGGGCAGCATTGGTTGTTGTTTTGGCAAAGATGAGGCCAGCCACCTGCCCCTGCGTCGTGAGCAAAGGCCCGCCCGAGTTGCCCGGCTGGACGTCGCCCGCCAGCTTATAGACCAGCTCAGGTGACGGGTTGCTGCCGTAAATGTCCGGAACCAGGATCGTCGAGATCCCTTCCACAGTGGCGGGTTTGGACTGGAACGGCCCGCCGTGCGGGTAACCGGCGAACGCTGCGGGACTGCCGTCAGGCAGGTCCCCGCTCAACGGCAGCGGCGAAGCGGCGAGTCCGTCCACAGCCAACACGGCAATGTCCCGCCGGGGGTCGAAGTAGACCACCCGTCCCGGCAGCGCACCGCCGTCGGGCACTTCCACCACCGGTTGCGACACGCCGGCAACGACGTGCGCGTTGGTGACCACGCGCTCCGGTGACACCACGAAGCCGGAACCCGTCTGGTTCTGGCCGCATTGGAAGGCTGTGCCGGCGATCTTCAGCACGGATTGTGCAGCCTGGTTGAGGGCAGGGGTATCGGTGGACTCGTTGGGGATTTTGGCCGGTGTGGTGGAGCCGAAGCCCTCGATCAGTTTGGGAATGCCATCGCCGATCACCGTGGACCGCAGTTGCGCCATGGTGGCTTTGACGGGCGTTGGCGTCAGTGAATCGATGTACCGGATCACCCTGGATTGCGCCAGCTGCTGTGAGACGAAGGGCACACCGAGGGAACTGATGCTGAAGGCCAACATGGACATGACCAGCGCGGCGACCACGAGGCTTACCGCACCGCCCACCAGGCGGTCCACAGCGTGCAGCGGCTTAAGCCGCACCACGTGACGGACCCGTCGCCCGATCATGGTTCCGAGTCCATGGCCCAAAGCAATAAGTACGACGGCGGCAGCCACTGTGGCGGTAAGCCTCCACGCGCTGTCACTCACCCAGCCGCTGACCAGCGGGACCGCGATGAAGGCCGCGATTGCACCAACGATGAATCCCGCGATCCCGCCGAGGGTCACCAGGAAGCCATTGCGAAGGCCATAGATCAGGTAGGACAAGAGCATGAAAATCAATGCAAAGTCCAAAATGGTCAAGCCAAACACCAAGTGCTCCTCATAGCCGGGTAGCGCCAATTCTAGAGGGGGACCCTGACAGTAAACCGTTAGCCCGGTCACGGAGCGGGCTCGGTCCGGGTTCAGTTGTGGCCTGAAACAGGGCGATCGGGCAACGGAATCCGCGTGATTTCAGCGTTTCACGTGCCAAGTACGTCACAGAACGCTAAAAATTCTGAAACAATGGCTGAAGCGCCACGACCGAAACTTTATTCTCAGGAGACTTCATGGACATCGAGGTATTGCGCCGCGCACCCCTCTTCGCCACCCTTGACGACGATGCATTCCGCTTGCTGACAGACGAACTCACCGAGGTGGATCTTTCCCGCGGGGCGTCGGTGTTCCGCGAAGGAGACCAGGGTGACCAGCTCTACTTCATTGTGTCCGGCAAGGTAAAGCTCGGCCGCACTTCCCCCGACGGCCGTGAGTCGCTGCTGGCGATCCTCGGCCCCGGTGAACTCTTCGGCGAGATGGCCCTGTTCGATCCGAGCCCCCGCACCGCTACGGCAACCGCTGTCTCGGAGACCCGCCTCGCCGGCCTGAAGAACGAGAGCCTCAACGCACTGCTCCGCACCCGCCCTGAGGTGTCGGCCCAGCTGCTGCAGGCCTTGGCGCGCCGCCTGCGCCGCACCAACGATTCCCTGTCCGACCTCGTCTTCTCCGACGTCCCCGGCCGCGTAGCGAAGGCCCTCCTGGACCTCGCCGACCGCTTCGGCCGCCCTGCGACCGACGGCGTGCTGGTCGCCCACGAACTGACGCAGGAAGAACTGGCCCAGCTGGTCGGCGCATCCCGCGAAACTGTCAACAAGGCCCTGGCCGAATTCGTCCAGCGCGGTTGGCTGCGGTTGGAAGCGCGCGCCGTCGTTATTCTCGACATGCAGCGCCTGCGTCAGCGCTCCCGCTAAACCCCCTTCGCAAAGAGGCCGCTCCGGTGATCACCGGGGCGGCCTTTTTCGTGAGAGAGGAACGCCCGAAAATGGGCGGGACGTGACAGAGGGACGCCGGAAAACGGGCGGGAAGTGATAGAGGAACGCCTCAAAACCGGCGGGAAGTGACAGAGGGACGCCGGAAAACGGGCGGGAAGTGATAGAGGGTCAGCGTTCGCGCTGGGGTTCGCCCGGGACGGTCCTTGCGGCTTCAACCTCGAGCATGAGCTGCCCGCCCTCGTCCACGAGCCGGGGCTGGTAGACATGCGCCTTCCGCTTGTAGCTCAGGTAAGCGATGCAGCCGTTGGCGTGGGCCATTTTCTCGAGCATGATCTCAGACCCGGGAACCAGCAGCTCGCCGAGCTTGTGGCCGACGGTGTTTTCCTGTGCCACTTCATCACCCAAGGCGGAGGTGTCCCTGAGGGCAATAGCCTCGGCAGCATTGACCCATCGGCCCCATACGCCCTTGCTGCCCAGGATGCTCGGCTGCTGGTTGACGGGAACAGTGGCCGCGAAATAGCGCGTGTTGAAGCGTGAGTGCGCGAAGTCGGGGCTGAGCCAATTGACCAGGGGTTTGAGGAGGTCGGTGCGCACGGACAGTCCGCGCTTCGCCAGGACTTCTGTGAAGGATTTCTCCTGGGCGGCAACAGCCTCGCGGGCCTTCATCCATTCCACGGTGGAGTTCGACTCCACCGTGGAGGCAGCGTCAGGGCCTGCCAACAGAACGCCGGTCTCTTCGAAGAGCTCCCTGATGGCGCCCACCACGTGACGGCGGGCGAGTCCGACGTCGTCCGTCCCCATCTGCTCGGCCCAGTGCTGGGGCGACGGGCCCAACCAACCGACGGGTTCGTCGTCGGAGGGTTCAAGCGAACCGCCGGGGAACGCGAGAACGCCCAACGGCGAGGAGCCGGGCCTGTAACCAAGCCACGTCTCCAAGCCGGTGGGCGAATCACGCAGCAGGACAACGGATGATGCGTAGCGGGCGGCCCTGGGGGTCCGCTCGCCAAGGTGAAGCCAGTTCTCTGCCGCTCCTTCGAGTTCAGGAGGCAGGACAAACAGGCGACGGGCAAGCTGAGGCACTTGGGTGAACCGGTTCCTTAGCTGAATTCAGCGATGAGCTCGACCTCGACAGGCGAGTCAAGCGGCAATACGGCAACGCCGACGGCGGAACGGGCGTGGATGCCGGCGTCGCCGAATACCTGGCCCAGGAGTTCGGAAGCGCCGTTGATGACACCGGGCTGGCCGGTGAACGTGGGATCGGATGAGACGAAGCCAACAACTTTGACGATCCGGGTAACGCGGTCGAGGTCGCCGATGACGCTCTTCACTGCTGCGAGGGCGTTGATCGCGCATACGGCGGCGTAACGCTTGGCGTCCTCGGGATCGACGGTGGGCTCATCGGACGTGCCGAGTTCGCCTGTGGAGACCTTGCCCGTAGCTTCGAGTTTGCCGTTAATAAAGGGCAGCTGGCCGGAGGTGTAGACGTAGCTGCCGGACACGACGGCCGGAACGTAGGCAGCAACCGGAGCGGCGACCTCGGGAAGGGTCAGTCCGAGCTCCGCGAGGCGCTGTTCGACGGCGGACGTCGGAGCGCCCGATTCCGCGGCAGAGGTGGTTTCTGCGGGGGTAGTCATTGTTACTGCTTCTCCCTTTTAAGGTATGCGACAAGTCCTTTGCCATCGGGGCCACCGACGACCTGTACAAGCTCCCAGCCGTCCTCGCCCCATTGGTCCAGGATCTGCTTCGTGGCATGGATTATGAGCGGAATCGTGGCGTACTCCCATTTGGTCATGACAGAAAGCCTAGCCCTTGCCGGTAAAGTGGAAAACATGGTGACTCGCAAGAACCCCATATTCGACACTGCCACCACCCTCGGAAAGATTCTAGGTTTCCTTGGCGTGAGTGCAATTTGTGGCGTCTTGGTGGCGGGCCTCTTGGTCCCGGCCGCCGCCGTCTCCGGCAGTGCCGCCAGTGGTTCCATCCAGTTCTTTGACACGCTTCCGGCGGAGCTCCAAGTGGACCCGCCGAGCCAGAACACCACGATTCTGGCCAAGGACGGATCGCCCATTGCGTCGATCTACGCGGAGAACCGGACGAAGGTCCCCCTCGACCAGATGAGCCCCTTCATCAAGGACGCTGTCATCGCGATCGAGGACAGCCGTTTTTATGAGCACGGCGGCATCGACACCACGGGCATCATGCGCGCGCTGGTGAGCACGGCCCGCGGTAACAAGCAGGGTGCGTCCACCATCACCCAGCAGTACGTCAACAACGTCATCAACGAGTCACTGGTGGCTTCCGGCAAGGAAGAAGACGTCAAGCTCAACGGCCTTAACAAGGGCGTTGGGGACAAGCTGCGTGAAATGAAGCTCGCGATCGCCTTGGAGAAGAAGTTCTCCAAGGAGCAGATCCTTGAGGGATACCTCAACATTGTCTTCTTCAACCGTGACGCTTACGGCATCGAAGCCGCTTCCAAGTTCTTCTTCAGCACCAGCGCGAAGGACCTGACGCTGCCGCAGGCAGCCCTGCTTGCAGGCCTGGTCAACAGCCCCTCGGCCTTTGATCCGATCAGCAACCCGGACAACTCCAAGAAGCGCCGCGACCTGGTGCTGGCCGCCATGGTCAACCAGGGCAAAATCACCCAGGCAGAGTACGACGAGGCTGTGGCCACTCCTGTCACCACCAAGGTCACCCCGGCCCGCCAGGGTTGCGCCTACGCCACCATGGCTCCGTACTTCTGTGACTACGTGCTCCACCTTCTCTTGAACAACCCCGCCTACGGCGAAACTTCCGACGATCGCGAGAAGCGCATCATGCGCGGCGGCCTCACCATCCAGACCACCCTCGACCCCACGGCCCAGGCTGTGGCACAGCAGCAGGTGGACGGTACGGCCGGCGCCAACCCGGACAAGTGGGGAGCGTCGATCGTCTCCGTGCAGCCGGGCACCGGCCAGATCGTGAGCATGGCCCAGAACACCGTGTGGCTCCCGCAAGAGGGCAAGTTCGATCAAACCCAGAACTTCAACGTGGACGTCATGGACGCCAAGGGCAACGACCTGAACGGCATCGGTGGCTTCCAGCCCGGCTCGACGATGAAGCCGTTTACGTTCGCCGAATGGTTGAACGAAGGCAAGTCCATGAACCAGACGGTCAACGCAGCACAGCGCCGGTATCCGCAGAACTTCCCTTGGAAGAACACCTGCGAGACGCCGACCGTTGGGTGGTATGACGCGACGAATGGCACGTTCGATCTCCAGAACTCCGAGGAGAACTACTACCGGAACATGACGGTCCTCTACGGCCTGATGAACTCCATCAACACCGCCACGTTCGCTTCAGCGGCACAGGTGGACCTCTGTGGGATTCAGAAGATTGTTGACGCTGTGGGAATCCATGGCGGTCTGCCCGCGCGGGACAAGGAAACCGGCAAGATCACGGATCCGAATCCCAAGGTCCCCATGACCACGCTGTCCAACCTGATCGGTGCGACGCAGACCGCACCGCTGACGATGGCCAGTGCTTTCGCGACCTTCGCTGCCGACGGCAAGTACTGT
Organism: Paenarthrobacter ureafaciens; assembly: GCF_004028095.1. Taxonomy (NCBI): domain Bacteria; kingdom Bacillati; phylum Actinomycetota; class Actinomycetes; order Micrococcales; family Micrococcaceae; genus Paenarthrobacter; species Paenarthrobacter ureafaciens. The sequence goes on from NZ_SBHM01000007.1 coordinate 467,711, forward strand.
GAACCGATCGCCATCACGTCAGTGAAAGACCAGACCGGAGCTGACCTCCCGGCGCAGTCGTCCAACTGCAAGGACGCCGTAAAACCTGAGGTTGCGCGCGGCGTGGCTTATGCGATGCAGGAAGTACTGAATGCCGGTTCCGGTTCCTTGATCCGGCCCGCACTCAGCACCCGCAACAACTTCCCCGTCGCTGCCAAGACCGGTACCAACGACTCCAACGGCTCCACGTGGGTTGTCGGGTACACCACCGGCCTGGCCACGGCCTCTTGGTTCGGCGATCCCTTGGGTGACCAGCTCCGCCCGGGCCGTAACATCACCGTCAACGGCAAGTTCTACCAGTCCATTGACGGTTACATGATCGCCGGCCCGCAGTTCACCAACTTTATGCTGGCGGTGGCACCGGCGTATGGAACCAACCCGTTCCCGGCACCGCCATCGAACCTCATGGGTGGCGGAGCACCGCAGCGCAACACCACACCGGCGCCCAACACCCAGAACAGCAAGGCCCCGTCGAACGGCGGCAACAGCGGCAATAGTGGCAACAACGGGAACAACGGTGGAAACGGCAATAACAACGGCCCCGGCAAGGACTAACTAGTGACTTTCCGTGATTCCCTGGCAAACCGCGTCCGCGTTATTGGGCGCGGTTTCGCCGTAACCACAGCAATCGGAGCAACAGCCGGCGCAGCAGCTGCCGCCTACGGCTGGTGGGAAAAGGACCAGTTCGAGCTCAGGCGGGAGACGCTGCCCATTCTGCCCGAGGACTTTGGACCACTCCGCGTCCTGCACCTGAGCGACATCCACTTCGTCCCGGGACAAGACAAAAAGGCGCAGTGGCTGCGGTCTTTGGCAGACCTCAAACCGGACCTCGTGGTCAATACCGGTGACAACCTGAGCCACCAGAAGGCAATAGATCCCTTGGTGGAGGCGCTCCGTCCCCTGATGGAATTCCCGGGCGTCTTTGTGCCGGGTTCCAACGACTATTACGCGCCCCGCATGAAGAATCCGGCCGGCTACTTCCGTGGACCGTCAAAGCCCAAGCAAGACCCCATCAAGCTCGACTGGCCCAAGCTCCGCACGGCCTTCGGCATGGGCGGGTGGATCGAACTGACCAACCGGGCCCAATCGGTGGTCATCGACGGCCTGCGCTTCGACTTCTCCGGCGTCGATGATCCGCATCTGAAGCGTGACCGCTTTGCCGGTTGGCCCCGAGGCACGGTCAATCAGGATGCCCGCCCGCACCTGAAGGTTGGGGTAATCCACGCTCCGTACCAACGCGTCCTGGACCGCTTCACCGAAGCGGAGGCAGACCTCATCCTCGCCGGGCACACCCACGGCGGCCAGATCTGCATCCCCGGCTACGGTGCGCTCGTGTCCAATTGCGACCTCCCCACGTGGCGCGCCCGCGGCCTCCACGATTGGGAAAGCGATGGATTCACGACGCCGGTGAACGTCTCCGGCGGCATCGGAACCTCCCGCTTCGCCCCGGTACGCATAGCTTGCCGGCCTGAAGCGGTCCTGTTGACCCTTACGGCCCGCAACTGAACCAGCTGCGGCATTACAAAGCCCAATAACTGGGACCATCATTCCAACGGCGTCGCGCCATCCTGTGAAACGAATCACGGCATGGCATAGGGTTGTTGCTACGGGAAACTACCTCCGCACCACCTGAAGATCCAGCTGTTGAGAAGCGGGCATGTCCAAGCAAACGTCGTTCTTTACCTCCGTCGGCCGGCTATACCCCCATGTGCGGCCCATCCTGCCCCGGCTTTTCATGGGCCTTTTGTGCGCCTTGCTTGCCAGTGTCGTGGCACTGGCCATCCCGCAGGTGCTCCGGGTACTGGTCAATAACTCCCTTGAACCCGACGGCAACCCGGGCGCCGTCTGGACTGCCGCCGTCGTGATTCTTGCGCTTGGCGTGGGCGAAGCGGGACTGGTGGCGCTGCGCCGTCAGTTCGTGATCAACCCTGCGACCACGGTCGAGACGAAGATGAGGGTGTCCCTGTACGGGCACTTGCAGCAGCTCACGGTTGCCTTCCATGATCGCTGGGGTTCGGGGCAACTGCTCTCGCGGGCCATGACGGACCTCAGCTTCCTCCGCCGCTGGATGGCATTCGGCGCCATCATGCTGGTGGTCACGACGCTCACGGTGATCATTGGCGTGGGCGTCATGTTCTCCATGAGCTGGCAGTTGGCGTTGATCTTCCTGGCCGCTGCCGTCCCGATCATGGTCAACTCGTTCCGTTTCCGCCGCCGCTTCAGCCTGGTCACGCGGCTCAGCCAGGACCAGGCCGGCGACCTTGCCACCACAGTGGAAGAGTCGGTCCATGGCATCCGCGTCCTCAAGGCGTTCGGCCGCAGCCGGGAAGCGCTGGAGAACTTCAATGGACAGGCCGAGGAACTTCGCCAGACGGAGATCGCCAAAGCCAAGCAACAGGCCGGCTTCACGCTGGTAGTCACCCTCCTGCCCGAACTTGCCCTGGGTGTTGGACTGGTAGTCGGCATCATGCTGGCTGCTTCAGGCCAGCTGAGCATTGGAGCGCTCGTGGCCTTCTTCGCCACCGCGGCGGTCGTGGCGACTCCCGTGGAATTCTCGGGCATGCTTCTGGCCATGGCGCTGACCGCCAAAACCGCGCTTGACCGCCACTTCGAGGTCATGGACACGGTCAACACCATCACGTCCCCGGACCAGCCCGCCACCCCTTCCGTGGTCAGGGGCGCCTTGCGCTTTGAGCACGCAGGCTTCGGGTTCGACGACGGCGGGACGCTCCTGCGCGACGTCACCCTGGACATCCGCCCCGGCGAAACCATGGCCCTCGTGGGCATCACGGGAAGCGGAAAGAGCGCCATGCTGCAGCTGGTTCCGCGCCTCTACGACGTGACCGAAGGAGCTGTGACCATCGACGGCGTGGACGTGCGCGATTTCGACCTCCAAGAACTCCGGAGGATTGTGGCAGTGGCGTTCGAGGACACCACGCTCTTCTCCAGTTCCGTCCGGGACAACGTCCTGCTGGGCGCGCCCGACGCCTCGGATGCAGCCCTCGACGAAGCACTTGACGTCGCCCAGGCACAGTTCGCCTATTCATTGCCGGACGGCGTGGACACCTTGATCGGAGAGGAAGGGCTGAGCCTCTCCGGTGGCCAGCGGCAAAGGATCGCCCTGGCCCGTGCCATCGCAGCCAAGCCGAAGGTCCTGGTGTTGGATGACCCCCTGTCCGCCTTGGACGTCAACACCGAGGAACGCGTGGAAGCGCGGCTTCGCGATGTCCTCCACGACACCACGACGCTCATCGTTGCGCACAGGCCGTCCACGGTAGCGTTGGCGGACCGCGTGGCCTTGCTCGAAAACGGAACAATCACCGCCGTCGGAACCCATACCGAACTCCTGGCCAACAACGCCCACTACCGCTACGTCATCGCGAGCCTGGACACCGGGCCCAAGGACCTGGACAGCGAACTGCACGATCTCGAGGACGCAGAGGAGGCCCGCCGGTGAGTGCCACGACTTTTGGAACGGCCAACGAGGACAACACCCTTCTCTCCAAAGCTGACAGCAAAACCGTACGACGGCGGTCCCTCGCTTTGCTTGCCTCCCTGATACGTCCGGTCCGGCTGCGTTTTTGGTTGACGATCGTGATGGTGGTGGTTTCGCAGCTCACCCGCGTTGCGGGGCCGGCACTCATCGCTTTTGGCATCGACCACGCACTCCCCGCGTTGCAGTCCGGCGACAACGGTCCGCTGGTTCTGGTGGGCGTTCTGTATATCGCCGCGGCTGTGGCAACTGCCGGAATGACGGCGTTGTACGTCACCTCCACGGCACGCTTGAGCCAGGCGATGCTGTTGGATCTCCGGGTCCGGGTGTTCCGCCACACTCAGCGGCTGAGCCTCGAATTCCACGAGAAATACACTTCCGGGCGCATCATCGCCAGGCAGACCTCGGACCTGGAGGCTCTCCGCGAGCTCCTGGACTCGGGCGTCAGCTCACTGGCATCCGGCCTGCTGTTCATGATCTTCACCGCGGTCACCATCTTCGCTTTGGACTGGCGAAGCGGACTGATCGTCCTGGCTGCAGGGGTGCCCATGTTCTTCCTGGCCCGCTGGTACCAAATTCGTTCCCAGATCGCCTTCCGGGAATCCCGCGTCGTGTCGGCACGGCTGATCGTCCACTTCGTGGAGACCATGACCGGCATCCGTGCGGTCAAGGCTTTCCGCAAGGAGCGGGAGAACGCCGAACAGTACGGCGAGGTGGCCGAGGACTACCGCAAGGTCACGGTCCGGTCGATCTTCCTGAACGGTGTCCTGCAGCCCGGCCTGGTGCTGATCGGTAACGTCTGCGTGGCTGTAGTTCTGTTGTTCGGAGGCTTCCGGGTTCTCAGCGGGGATCTGGCGGTGGGTGTCCTGCTGGCCCTCATCCTGTCCACTAAGCGCTTCTTCCAACCCGTGGACCAGATGGCCATGTTCTACAACTCCTTCCAAAGTGCGCAGGCTGCCCTGGAAAAGGTGTCCGGGTTGCTCGAGGAAGTTCCCACCGTTCGTCCGCCCAAGAACCCGGTGGCGTTGAAGCAGCCGCGCGGCGAGATCGACTTCAACGGCGTGGAGTTCGGCTACAACGACGGCAGCATTGTGGTTCCACGGCTTGACCTGCACATTCCTGCCGGACAGACCGTGGCGCTGGTGGGGCAGACGGGCGCCGGCAAGTCAACGCTGGCCAAGCTCATAGCGCGTTTCTATGACGTCTCTTCCGGGTCCATCACGCTGGACGGCGTCGATCTGCGCGATCTGTCCACCACCGATCTTCGGCGGGCAGTGGTCATGGTCACCCAGGAAGCTTTCCTCTTCAGTGGCTCGGTGGCGGACAACATTGCCCTGGGACGCCCGGAAGCGTCCCGCGCCGAGATTGAAGCAGCGGCACGGGCAGTGGGAGCCCACGAGTTCATCATGGGCCTGCCTGACGGCTACGACACCGATGTGAACAAGCGGGGCGGACGCGTATCCTCCGGGCAGCGCCAGCTCATAGGCTTCGCCCGGGCCTTCCTCGCGGCGCCGGCAGTCCTGATCCTGGATGAGGCAACCTCCTCCCTGGATATCCCTTCCGAGCGGATGGTCCAGCAGGGATTGGCCAACCTGCTGGAAGGAGTATCCGGGGGCAGCGCGGGACGGACTGCGATCATCATTGCCCACCGTCTTTCCACCGTGGAGACTGCGGACCGTGTGCTGGTGGTCCACGACGGACGGATCGTTGAGGACGGGACACCCGCGGAATTGATCTCCGGCGGCGGCAGGTTCGCCCGCCTGCACGGGGCTTGGCGGGATTCCCTGGTCTAGCGTCAAGGGGTGGGGCTCACGGTGTTGTTGTGACGAGCAACACCGCTCCCCCGATTTCGCATCCCGCACCGAGTCAGCTATTCTTTAACAGTTGCTTTCGCAGCGGATCGGGATGTAGCGCAGCTTGGTAGCGCGCTTCGTTCGGGACGAAGAGGTCGCAGGTTCAAATCCTGTCATCCCGACCAAACACGAAAATGGCGTCGAGAAATCGGCGCCTTTTTTGTTTTAAGTTGAGCCCGGGACCCGAGCCCGGGACCTTGGGCCGGGGCCTTGTCTCAAGGCACGAGACTCACGGTTGCGCCGCCGGGCTGTCCACGCATAAAACGCAAAAAGAAACCCCGGAGCTGCTCGTGATGCTCCGGGGTTCCAGTCGAGTGATTGATTACATCGGATCCGGCCAGTTGCCGATGGACGAGGTGGTGTACGTCGTCTCCGTTGTCTTGGTGGGTGCCGCTACGCTTGCGCGCATCGGATCAGGCCAGTTGCCAATGGCACTGAGCGAAGTGTCGGATTCAACGGTCGAAGCCGCGGAGACGACTGCGGGAGCCGCAACCGTGAACGCAAGCGCGCCTGCCAGTGCCACCGAGGCGGCGAGTTTCTTGAACATATTGTTCCCCAATGCGAGTCGGATTCGTTACGGAAATTGCGCGGTCCCTGTTGACATACATTGTAAAATGTTTTCCACAGACACTGTCAAGGTTTGGGTCGAAAGACACCGGAGGGAGGAACCCGTGGGAAACGGATTCGGCGAGAAACTACGTGCCGAACGGCTGGAACGCGGTCTGACCCAGGCCGAGCTGGGTAAGAACCTGTACTCCCCGAGCTACATCTCCCTGCTTGAAACCGGACGGCGCGAGCCCACCCAAGAGGTCATCGAGGAACTCGCCCGGCGCTTGGAATTGGCACCTAAGGCCTTGGAGGCCTGGAGCCAGCCCGTTTCAGTCAGTGACGCCGAGTACGTCCTGGCCGGTCTTTACGCCCGGCAGGCCTGGGACCTCCGCGACTACCAATTAGCCGCCAGTCATGCAGCAACGGCAGCGCAGATCGCCCTGGAAGCCAAGAACAACAGCGCTTGGTGGAACATGACCTACATGCAGGCCGAGTGCGTCATGAAGCAGGGCCTGCTGAAGGAATGCCAGCAGATTGTCGAACACCTGCTGGAACACCCTATGGCCACCGAGTCCGCAGGCTTGGGAGTGCGCGCCTGGCAGATGCTTGCTGCTGTGTGCCACGGTCAAGGCCAACTAGCCACCGCCGTCGAGCATGCCAAGAAGGCAGTTGAACTCTCCAGTCAGCTGCCCAAGGGATCCACGCTGATCATCGGCGCCCACCGGGCGTTGATCGGTGCAATGGCTGAGAGCGGAAAACTGGATGAGGCGTGGGAGTACTGCCTTGCGATGATCGAGCACATGGATGAGCACTCCATGTCCCAGCTCGCCGGCGAGGTGGCCTGGGTGGTGGGCAACGTCGCCTTCATGCGCCACGATTACGCAGAGGGCATCAAGCACCACGAACGGGCCGCCAAGCTCCTCTCCCCCGCCAACGACATCGAACTGTGGGCGCGCTTCAACAAGGCCTCCGCCGCAGTCCGGCTGTCCTCCGGAATCGTTGAGCCGGAGACGTTGTCCGCCATCGAGCGGGCCGAGTTGGCCCTGTCCATTGTGGGCGGCAACAAGACCGACCAGCTCGAAGTCGCTTTCATCCGTGCGCGCTGGCTGTACCTGACCGGTGATATTCCTGCCGCCGTCGACAAACTGCGGGAGATTTACGAGGACCGCAAGGTCCTGGCCCGGCACACTGCCGGCGAAGTCTCACTTCTGCTCGGCAAGTCGTTGAAGGCTGCGGGCGAAACCGCCGAGGCGCTTCACTTCCTGGAGGAAGCACAGCACGACTTCAGCGCGGCGGGTGCCTCAGACCGTGTCCAGCAGGCCATGGACGCGGTCCTGGAAATCCGCTTGGCCGAACGCCGCGCCGCCGCAACACACCCGGAAGCCGTTTAAGCGCCAACTGACTGGCAGTAGGGGTTGCTCTGAGCGCTCAGAACAACCCCTACTGCCAGTCAGTTGGGCAGGCGTTACGCGAAGGTGCGGCCAGTCAGTTTCTCGTACGCTTCGACGTAGCGGGCGCGGGTGCGCTCCACAACCTCGGCAGGCAGTGCCGGCGGAGGGGTGTCCGAGGACTTGTCCCACCCGGATTCCGCGGAGGTCAGCCAGTCGCGGACGTACTGCTTGTCGTAGGACGGCTGCGACTTACCCGGTTCGTACGTGGACGCATCCCAGAAGCGGGACGAGTCCGGCGTCAGGACCTCGTCTCCCAGGGTGATCACGCCCGTGTTCGCATCGACACCGAACTCCACTTTGGTGTCGGCCAGGATGATGCCCCGTTCCCGGGCGATCTCCTCGGCGCGGGTGTAGATCTTCAGGGTGAGCTCGCTCAAGCGTGCAGCGATGTCGTCGCCAACCATGGCCACAACGTCGTCGTACGTGATGTTCTCGTCATGCTCGCCCACCTCGGCCTTGGCCGACGGCGTGAACAGCGCTTTCTTCAGGCGGGACCCGTCAACCAGGCCCTCGGGCAGCGGAATGTCGCACACCGTGCCCGATTCCTTGTACTCGGCCAGCCCGGAACCGGTCAGGTACCCGCGGGCGATGCACTCCACAGGGAACATGTCCAGCTTCTTGCAGATCATGGCCCGGCCCTCAACCTCCGCCGGAACACCGCCTTCAACGGTGGAAGCAAGCACATGGTGCTCAACACCCAGCTGATCGAACCACCACAGGCTCAACTGCGTCAGCACGCGGCCCTTGTCCGGGATCTCGCTGCTGAGCACATGGTCGTAGGCGCTAATCCGGTCGCTGGCCACCACCAGGACGCACTCCTGCCCGAACTTCTCGTTAATGGACTCATCGGCGGGAACGTAGAGGTCGCGGACCTTGCCGGAGTACACGTGCGTCCAGCCGGGAAGCTGCAAAGCCTCCGTCTCAAGGCCGCCGGTGGGAAGGGAATCAGTCATGGCTCAGGCCTGCACTTTCGGGATGCTTCCGGTGGCGCCGTACGGTACGTGGATTTCCCCGCGGGCGGCCTTGCCTGCAATATCCGTACGGAACTGTGCGCCTTCGAGCTGAATCAGCTCCACGCCGTCGTACGCTTTTTCGCGCGCGTCCACCAGGTCGGAACCGAGCGCAACAACGGCCAGGACGCGGCCGCCGGCCGAGACCACCTTGCCGTCGTCGTCCAGCTTGGTGCCGGCGTGGATGACGTGGACGCCGTCCAGCTCGTCAACCTTCTTGAGGCCGCGGATGCGGTCGCCCGTGCGGGGCGTGTCCGGGTAGTTCTCGGCGGCCACGACGACGGCGACCGCCGTGTCCTTGGACCAGCGCAGCTCTTCTGCCGTGTCCAGTTCGCCCTTGGCAGCTGCCAGCAGCAGCGCACCGAGCGGCGTCTTGAGGCGGGCAAGGACGGCCTGGGTCTCCGGATCGCCGAAGCGGACGTTGAACTCGATGACGCGGGTGCCGCGGGAGGTCAACGCGAGGCCGCAGTACAGGACCCCGATGAAAGGCGTGCCACGGCGGGCCATCTCGTCCACGGTGGGTTGGGCGACGCGGTCGATGACTTCCTGGACGAGGCCTTCCGGTGCCCACTCCAGCGGGGTGTAGGCACCCATGCCGCCGGTGTTGGGGCCTTCGTCGTTGTCGAAGATGCGCTTGAAGTCCTGCGCCGGGGACAACGGGACGGTGTTGCGGCCGTCGCAAAGAACAAACAGGGATACCTCGGGGCCGTCGAGGAACTCCTCGATCACCACGGTTCCGCCGGCGTCGAAGCAGGCCTGCGCGTGGGCCAGGGCTTCGTCGCGGTCACGGGTGACAACAACGCCCTTGCCGGCAGCCAGTCCGTCGTCCTTCACAACGTAGGGAGCACCGAAGGTGTCCAGCGCGTCGGCGGCTTCTTCGGCGTTCTCGGCAACCCGGGCCATGGCGGTCGGCACGCCGGCCTCGGCCATGATCTGCTTCGCAAAAGCCTTGGATGCCTCAAGCTGGGCGGCTTCCTTGCCAGGACCGAAAACGGGAATGCCTGCCTCACGGACGGCGTCGGAAACACCGGCAGCGAGGGGAGCTTCCGGACCAACCACTACCAGGTCCACGCCGAGCTTGGTGGCAAGGGCGGACACGGCTTCCGGGCTGTTCCCGTCGATCGCGTGGGTGGGAACCAGTTTGCTGATGCCTGCGTTTCCGGGCGCCGCGTGGACCTCGGAGACGTTGGGATCTTCAAGCAGGGAGCGGACAATGGCGTGTTCGCGGCCGCCTGGGCCAATGACGAGTACCTTCACAGTCTTCAAGGGTACTTTGTGAAGGCGTGCGAGTCCTAAGGTGTGTCAGCCCCCTGGGCAAGGATGACCGGCAAGGATGACCCTGCGTGCATGACCCGGCAGGTTGGACCCGGCAGGGATGACCCGCTCCCGGCGTCCCGCGCCGCCTAGACTGGGCACATGCCACTGAGTTCCCATGAAACGTTCACCGTTGAGTCCGCCGTCGAACTTGCAGTGATCGAACGCAGCGGCTTCATCGAGTCCCGGCACATCGGTTCCGCGGTGGTCCTGTCCGGAGACGGGAATGTGGTTACGAGCCTCGGCGACATCGACGCCCCCGTCATGGCCCGCTCAACCCTCAAGCCGTTCCAGGCCCTCGCCGCCATGCAGTCCGGCGTCCCGCTCCGCGGTGCACAGGTGGCCCTCGCCTGCGCCAGCCACAACGGCTCCCTCGATCACATGGACGTGGTTGAAGGCATGCTGAAAGCGGCCGGGCTGAAGGAAGACCAGCTCCAGTGCCCCGCAGCCTGGCCCCAGGACGAGACCGCAAGGAACTGGCTGGTCCGGACCGAGCGGGGCCAGTCGAAGCTCGCCTTCAACTGCTCGGGCAAGCACGCAGCTTTCCTCTGGGCGTGCGTGGAAAACGGCTGGGACCTCCGCAGCTACCTCGAGCCGAACCACCCCCTGCAGCAGCAAGTGCGCGCCGTGATCGAGGAGTACGCCGACCAGCGGATTGCGCATCTGGGCATCGACGGCTGCGGCGCACCCGTTGCGGCGATCTCCTTGACCGGCTTGGCCCGGGCCTACTCGCGCTTGGCCCAATCGCCCGGGAACCCGGCTTCGAATGCCCGGGCCGCCACCATCGCCACGTCCATGCTGGACTACCCGTGGGCCGTGCAAGGCCGGGGCGAAGCGAATACCACCGTCATGGAAGAGCTGGGAGTCCTGGCCAAGATCGGCGCGGAAGGCGTGCTGGTCCTCGCCACGGACACCGGCGCGACCGTGGCCGTCAAAGTGCTGGACGGGAACCTTCGGGCCACGTCGCTGGTAGGCCTGACGCTCCTTGCCGTGAGCGGCGCCGTGGACATCCCGGCGGTCTCCAACGTGCTGGAGCGCGTGGTGGAACCCGTCCTCGGCGGCGGACGGCAAGTAGGCAGGATCCGGCTGGGCAATGCCGTGTCCGCGTTGCTCGACTAAGACTGATACGCAGGTTTAGGAGAAGTTCATGGCAGTTGCACGACGCCGCGTCGACATCAACGAGGGCCGCGCCGCGCTGGAAGCCTGGCAGTCCGCCGTCGGGCCCCGGGAAGGTTCCGGCGGCGACGGAGCCGGGACCCCGCCGTCGCGCTCCGTCATAGCGATGGCGGTCCGCTACTCGCTGGAGGAAGTCACCCGCACGCGCGCCGGGTAATTCGGTGGAGGTCCGTGTACCGCCGTTCGGCGTGACGCAGTGCGTGGAGGGTCCGCGGCACACGCGGGGCACTCCCCCGAACGTCATCGAGACCGACGGCGCCACCTGGCTTGAACTGGTGACCGGACGGACCACGTGGGGAGAGGCCGTTGCCGCCGGGCGTGTGGCAGCTTCCGGCCTGCGCGCGGACCTTTCAACACTCCTGCCGCTCTAGGCACAAACCCGATAGCCGGCGGAAACAAGCGATGCCCCCAAGACCGGGTCTTGGGGGCATCGCGCGACTGTTTGGAGTCAGTCGGGACAGACCGGGGTTTCGGACTGGCCCTTCTTGCTCATTTCGAACTGTGGAATGTTGTCGGGGGTGGGACCGCCACGGAATTTGGGCGACGGGTTCTGGCCGCCGGTGATCCGCTGCAGTTCCTGCTCCTCGTAGACGTCTTCCTTGCCGAGCATGATGGCCGAATCCTCGTTGGTGATCTCACCCTTGAAAGCACGGAGCATGACGCTGCGGTCGAATTGGCCTTCCCACTTGGCCACCACGAAGGTCGCCACGCAGTTGCCGAGCAGGTTCACTACAACGCGCATGGAGTCCATGAGGCGGTCCGCACCGAGGAGGAGTGCGACGCCGGCAACCGGGAAGATGCCCAGGGCTGCGGCGGTTGCCGAGAGGGCCAGGAACGATGATCCCGGAACTCCTGCCATGCCCTTGGAGGTCAGCAGCAGCACACCGAGCGCCGCGAGCTGCTGGCCGAGGTCGAGGTTGTGCCCGAACGCCTGCGCCAGGAACAGCAGTGAGATGGAAAGGTAGATCGCGGCGCCGTCAAGGTTGAAGGAGTAACCCGTGGGGACCACCAGGCCGGTGGTGGCCCGGGAGCAGCCGGCGTTGGTCAGCTTGGTCATGATGCGCGGCATGACGGCCTCCGTGGAGGCGGTTCCGAGTGCCAGCAGGAATTCTTCGCGGGTGTACTTCAGGAAGCTCCACAGCGGAACCCGGGCGAAGCCCCATGCAACGAGGAACAGCAGCGCGATGAAGACGATGGCCGCTCCGTAGCAGGCTGCGATCAAGAGGGCGTAAGTGCTGAGGGTGCCCAGGCCGTACTGGCCGATGATGAACGCCATGGCGCCGAAGGCACCAATGGGGGCGACCTTCATGATCCAGGACATGATCTTGAAGATCAGTTCGAGGACGGTCTCCATGAGGCTGATGACCGGCATGCAGCGTTCCCGGCCGATCACCACGATGGCTGCGCCGAAGAAGACCGAGAAGAACAGGACCTGGAGCAGGCTGTTGTTCGCGAAGGCGCCGATGACGCTGGTGGGGATGACGTCCAGGATGAAGGCTGCGGCATCCTTGGGCGGCGCGTTGCCTGTCTTGGCGTTGAGGGCGTCCTGGGACAGCGTCGCGGGATCGATGTTCAGGCCGGCACCCGGCTGGACGATGTTACCTACGATGAGTCCGAAGACGAGGGCGAAAAGCGTGGCGCCGGTGAAGTACAGGAGTGCTTTGACCCCGACCCTTCCGACCGCCTTGACGTCGCCGACCGCTGAGATACCCGTGACGATCACGAGGAAGATCAGCGGGGCAATGATCATCTTGATGAGTTGAATGAAACCATCGCCCAACGGCCGGAGGGTGGACCCGATGGTCGGCCAAAAGTGGCCGATGAGTACACCTGCGACGACGGCGATCAGGATTTGGAAGAAGAGCGACCTATACAGGGGCTTCTTCTTCCGCGGAGCCGAACTCGCCTTCAGCGCCGCAGAGTCTGGGATCTTCATTGATCTGAACCAATCAGTTTGGGAACAGGCCCCTCATTTGGGGGATGTTTTCAATGTAATCCTGCTCACATCATTCCGCAAGGGGAAATTGATTTTCCATAATACGGAAGTCATATCTAGTTTGGTATGCCATTGCGGCGTGCGGCCACGATCCACTTTGACGGCAGGAAGCCCCCGACACGCCGGAAATTCGGGCTTGTCGGGGGCTTCTTGGGCTCAATGTTGGTCGGGGCGGTACGCGCACCTTGGGCGCCAGGCGGGAAACTCCTAGCCGCGGCCGATGAACGGCATGCCGGCGGCGGTCACCACCACGGATCCCACACTGGCCGACGGCGGCATGTTGGCCATCATCAGCACGGCGCGGGCCGCATCATCCACAGGAAACATCGGCTCGACTTTGCGGGACCCATCGGCTTGGAGGGCACCGGAACCAACGCCAATGGTGTCCATGATCTCCGTGCGGGTGTTGCCGATGTCTATCTGTCCGCAGGTGATGCCAAAGCCGCGGCCGTCCAGCTCGATGCTCTTGGTCAGGCCGGTCATCGCGTGCTTGGTGACGGTATACGCAACAGACCTGGGCCTGGGTGAATGCGCGGAGATGGATCCGTTGTTGATGATCCGGCCGCCCTGTGGCTCCTGTGCCTTCATGGTCCGGACGGCCTCGGCGGCACACAGCATGGAGCCGGTCACGTTGACCCGCAGCGTGGCCTCCCACTCCGCGATGTCCAGGTCCCCCACGTCGCCTGCCGGCCCGAAGATGCCGGCATTGTTGAACAGCACATCAACCCGTCCCCAGCGTTGCCGCACCTGTTCGAAAAGGCGCGCAACGTCGTCGGGCACTGTTACGTCGCACGGGACCGCCAGCGCGTCCGGGTGGCCGTCCGCTGTTTCCAGCAGCTGAGCCTCGCGCCGCCCTGCCAGCGCCACCCGGTAACCCTCGGACAGCATGAGCCGGGCAACTGCGCGGCCAATACCGGAACCGGCCCCGGTGACGACGGCGACCCTCGGGTCTGCGGGCAGGCTTGGGTCAGTCATATGGATGCCTTTCGGGTGGTCGCCTAGCGTGCAGCAGTCCGGGCTGCCTGGGTTATGGGCCAGCCTATGACAGTCTTGGGACGCGGCGTGGCGAAGGTGCGCACCTTGGAAGTGGTCAGGCCCAAGCGGACCAGGGACTCGGCGATAGTGACGGCGGAGGCTACCCCGTCCACCACGGGAACGCCGGTGCGCTGGCGGATCTGCTCGTCAAGGCCTGCCATTCCGCCGCAGCCCAGGACGATCACCTCGGCGTGATCCTTGCCCACGGCTTCTTCAGCCTGCCCTACGATCGCCTCGACGGCGCGCTCCGGGTACGCCTCCAACTCCAGGACCGCCATACCGCTGGCACGGACGGAAGCACAGCGGGCGTCCAGGCCGGCCAGTTTGAGACGGTCCTCAATCAGCGGAACCGCCCTGTCCAGGGTAGTGACCACCGAGTACTTGTGACCGAGGAACATGGCCGTGCTGGCTGCTGCCTCGGTGATGTCCACTACGGGGACATCGAGGAGTTCCTGCAGGCCCTCGCGCCCGTGTTCACCGTAGCCTGCCTGGATCACGGCGTCGAAAGGCTCGGGGTAGTTGACCACTGCATCCATGACGGCGATCGCGGCAAGGTAGCTCTCGAAGTTGCCCTCGCAGGAATCGGCGCCGAACCGCGGGGTGATCCCGACGATCTCCGTACCCGGCGCGGCAGCAGCGCGGGCCTGGGCGGCGATGGAATCGGTCATGGACTGCGTGGTGTTCACGTTCGCAACAAGAATGCGCATGGTTTTTCCTCTCAACGGGCAGCGCCCGCCCTGCGACCGGTGGGACCGTGGTCCGGAACCGGGAGGACGGGCAGCGCCTTGGTTTTGCTTCTAGTGGGTGCTTGCGACGGCGATCGGCTCGCCGGAGACGTCAAGGTGTGCCTGTTTCTTGTCAGCCACAGCGAAGTACGTCAGCGCTCCGACGCCCGCTCCGATGAACCAGGCAAACGGCGCGGCCGCGGCCAGGCCCGGAATGAAAGCGATGGCGATGGCCAGCCCTGCGGCCGGGATCATGGCGATGATGGCCCGGGGGTTGACGCCGCGCTTGTAGAAGTACGCACCCTTCGGGTCTTCGGTGTAAAGCTCGGGGACGTTGACCTTGCCGCGGCGGACCAGCCAGTAGTCGGCCATCACGACGCCGAACAACGGACCGAGCAGGGCGCCAAGGCCACCGA
The DNA here is from genome assembly GCF_004028095.1 of Paenarthrobacter ureafaciens. NCBI lineage: Bacteria > Bacillati > Actinomycetota > Actinomycetes > Micrococcales > Micrococcaceae > Paenarthrobacter > Paenarthrobacter ureafaciens. The sequence continues at coordinate 482,768 of NZ_SBHM01000007.1, forward strand.
GGAAGTACACGATGACGATCGGGTTGTTGTACAGGTTCCACGGAAGGATGACCAGGCCGATGGTGCCGCTGACCCAGGCCGCCTTGCGGAAGTTCAGGTGCCGCGGGAACAGGTTGGTCAGTGCGTAGACCGGAGCCACGAAGTTTGCCATCAGGTTCACTGCGATGGTCAGGATCAGCAGTGCAAGGCAAGCCAGGACCAGGAGGAGCGTGTTCGGGATGCTCTGGACGATGTCCGAGGGGCTTTCGATCACCGTTCCGTTGATCTTGTACTGTCCGCCGGCCATGACCACGACGATTGCGCCGAAGACCAGCATGTTGATGGGAATGCCCCAGAAGTTGCCCTTGACGATCGACTTCTTGGACGTGGAAGACCTCGTGAAGTCGCAGAAGTTCAGGACGAACGTGCCGTAGATGGACACCCAGAGGGCACCGCCGGCGAAGATGGTCAGCCACATCTCCGTACCTTCAAGGCCCTTGATGCCGGACCACTGGATGGCACCGCCGGCCTCGACAAAGACCCACACGGCGATGGCGGCCATGGTGACCAGGATGATGGGCCCGGCGAAGGCCTCGTACTTGCGGATCATTTCCATGCCAAAGCTCACGATGACCAGCTGGACGATCCACAGTGCAACGAAGGAGAGCCAGCCCAAGGTGGAGAGGCCGAGGATGGAATTGCTGTCCAGGTCCTTGAGCCCGGGTGCCACAGCTACCAGCAGGACGCGCAGGACCACTGAAGCGAGGTACGTCTGGATGCCGAACCAGGCGACAGCAACGGCGCCACGGACCAGGCTGGCGAGCTGGGCTCCCCGAATGCCAAAGCTGATACGGCTCATGACCGGGAAAGGAACACCGGTTTTCTGCCCCATGAAGCCGGAGAAGTTGAGCAGGGCAAAGAGCAGCACTGCCCCGATTCCCAGCGCAACGAGGATTTGCCAGCCGCCAAGGCCCAAGGAGAAGAGGCCAATGGCGAAGGCGTAATTACCCAGGCTGTGGACGTCGTTGGCCCAGAGGGTAAAGATGCTGTAGCTGGTCCACTTACGGCCCTCCACCTTGGTGGGTGCGAGGTCGATGTTGTAGAGGCTGGGGCTGATGGTACGGCCTGATGCTTCGGAAGCTATGGCGCAGAGTTCCGTATTTCCAACGGAAGGAAGGTGTCCTCCACCTTTATGTGCGTCTTCTTCCGGAGCTCCAGTGACGCCGACTGATGAAGTCGTCTGCATCGTGGATCTCCACTTCGTACTGTTTCCGTCAGGTGGAAACTAGTTATTGAATAGTGAAAACACTTTATGACCTACATCACGCGCGGTCAAGGGGTCGACTGTCTGTCGGGTCACATTCTGTTGATTGGCCGGGGGCGGAGGAGTTGACTGTATCGGTCCAGCAATCCGTATTGACGCCGCCCACCACGCGTGCGTAATCTCGAATTGCAGAATTTTATTCTCACAATACGAAATTCCTTGAGCGCCCCCACAGAGCAAGCGCCCAGACATTCAATGAAGAGAGGTTGGACGTGGCTGCAGGAGAAGAGACCTCACACATCCTCAGCGGGTTGACTGCCCAGCTGCCTGATCGTGATCCGGAAGAGACTGCGGAGTGGATTGAGTCCCTTGATGCGTTGATCGCTGAGCAGGGTACTGAGCGTGCGCAGTTCATTATGCGTTCGTTGCTCCAGCGTGCCGGTGCCCGGAGCGTGGGTGTTCCGATGGTGACCACTACTGATTACGTGAACACGATTCCGGTGGATCAGGAGGCTGAGTTCCCGGGTAATGAGGAGTTCGAGCGCCGGTACCGGGCGTATATGCGGTGGAACGCGGCGGTGATGGTTCACCGGGCGCAGCGCTCCGATATCGGGGTGGGCGGGCATATTTCCACGTACGCGGGCGCGGCGACGTTGTATGAGGTGGGTTTCAATCACTTCTTCCGCGGCAAGGACCATCCTTCGGGCGGTGACCAGGTGTTTTTCCAGGGCCACGCGTCCCCGGGCATGTACGCGCGTGCGTTCATGGAAGGGCGGTTGAGCGAGGAGGATCTGGACGGGTTCCGGCAGGAGAAGTCCAAGGAAGGCCATGCCCTGTCTTCCTACCCGCACCCGCGCCTGATGCCGGGGTTCTGGGAATTCCCGACCGTGTCGATGGGTATCGGCCCGATGAACGCGATCTACCAGGCCCAGTCCAACCGGTACCTGCATAACCGCGGGATCAAGGACACCTCCGACCAGCAGGTCTGGGCGTTCCTTGGTGACGGGGAAATGGACGAGCCCGAATCGCGAGGTTTGCTGCAGCTGGCAGCGAACGAGAACCTGGACAACCTGAACTTCGTGATCAACTGCAACCTCCAGCGCCTGGACGGGCCGGTGCGCGGCAACGGCAAGATCATGCAGGAACTCGAAGCGTTCTTCCGCGGCGCGGGCTGGAACGTGATCAAGGTCGTCTGGGGCCGGGAATGGGACTCCCTCCTGGAAGCGGACCACGACGGTGCGCTGGTCAAACTCATGAACGAAACCGCCGACGGGGACTACCAGACCTACAAGGCCGAATCCGGCGGGTTCGTCCGCGAACACTTCTTCGGCCGCACCCCGCAGACCAAGGACATGGTCGCGGACCTGAGCGATGAACAGATCTGGAACCTCAAACGCGGCGGCCACGACTACCGCAAGGTCTACGCCGCGTACAAGGCAGCGACCGAGTTCAAGGGCAAACCCACCGTCATCCTGGCCAAAACCGTCAAGGGCTACGGCCTGGGCCCGCACTTCGAGGGCCGCAACGCGACCCACCAAATGAAGAAACTGACCATGGAAGACCTCAAAGCCTTCCGTGACCACCTGCGCATCCCGATCAGCGACGAACAACTCGACGCGGACCTCTACCGGCCCCCGTACTACCACCCCGGCATGGACGCCCCGGAAATCCAGTACCTCATGGAACGCCGCAAAGCACTGGGCGGATTCCTGCCCGAACGCCGCCCCGGCCACACCCCCGTGACCCTGCCCGAAGCCAAATCCTACGACATCGCCAAACGCGGATCCGGGAAACAACAAGCCGCGACCACCATGGCCTTCGTGCGCCTGCTCAAAGACCTCATGCGCGATAAAAACTTCGGCCACCGCCTCGTCCCGGTCGTCCCGGACGAATCACGCACCTTCGGCATGGACGCGTTCTTCCCGACCGCGAAAATCTACAACCCCAAAGGCCAGAACTACCTCTCCGTGGACCGCGACCTCGTCCTGGCCTACAAAGAATCCCCCGCCGGACAACTGATCCACCCCGGCATCAACGAAGCCGGAGCCGTCGCAGCATTCACCGCCGCCGGAACCTCCTACGCCACCCACGGCGAACCCCTGGTCCCGATCTACGTCTTCTACTCCATGTTCGGCTTCCAACGCACCGGAGACTCCTTCTGGGCCGCAGCAGACCAAATGACCCGCGGCTTCATCATCGGCGCCACCGCAGGACGAACCACCCTCACCGGCGAAGGACTCCAACACGCCGACGGACACTCCCCCCTGCTCGCCTCCACCAACCCCGCCGTGCGCACCTACGACCCCGCCTACGGCTACGAAATCGGCCACATCATCCGCCACGGACTCGAACAAATGTACGGCGACGACGCTGACGCGGATAAGAACGTCATGTACTACCTCACCGTCTACAACGAGCCCATCACCCAACCGGCCGAACCCGCCGACCTGGACATCAACGGACTCCTCAAAGGCATCTACCAACTCGCCCCCGCACCCGAAGGGGACCCGAACCGGCCCACCGCACAAATCCTCGCCTCCGGCGTCTCCGTGCCCTGGGCCCTGGAAGCCGCCCGCATCCTCAACGAGGACTGGGGCGTCGCCGCGGCCGTCTGGTCAGTAACCTCCTGGAACGAACTCCGACGCGACGGACTCGCCGCCGAAGAACACGCCTTCCTCAACCCCGGCCAGGAAACACCCACCCCCTTCATCACCAAACAACTCCACGGCCACAACGGACCCGTCATCGCCGTGTCCGACTACATGAAAGCCATCCCCGACCAAATCCGCCAATACATCCCCAACGACTTCGCCTCCCTCGGAGCAGACGGCTTCGGCTTCTCCGACACCCGCCAAGCCGCCCGCCGCTACTTCAAAAACGACACCCACTCCATCGTCACCAAAACCCTGCAGATGCTGGCGGCGAGGGACGAGGTTGAGGAGGGCGCGCCGTCGTACGCGATTGATCGCTACAAACTGCTCGACGTCAACGCCGGCACCACCGGAGGCCCGGGCGGCGACGCCTAAACCCTGCATCAACAAAAAGCGGCGGCAGTGTTCTTCATGAACACTGCCGCCGCTTTTTTGTTCCAACAGGACCTACGTTCGCAAGCTGCGCCGATCCACCACAAACCCGGTGGCCGCATTTTCGCGGACTGCATTGATCCCGGCTACAACCGCCTTCAGGTTGGGAAACTGTGGCGACACTGCCACAACCGTGCCGTCGTCGGCCGTGAGCCGGAACCGGAAGGTGCTGGGTCCGGCCTTGAGAATTTCGAAACTGCCCGCCATCTTTGTTTGTCCTCCACGCGTCATTGCATCAGAGCTGATTTGAACAATTCCCTTCAGACCCTAATAGGCCCGCGAAGGCGCCAAAAGCCCTACCCGGCAGTAGTTTTTCAACCGATTCCGGTAGATAACCCTCAAAAGCCTGCATGGACCTAGAGACCCCGTCGAATGCCGCGCGTATGGTGAGGATATGACTCACTCCGGCTCATCACAGATCACCGGCGTCCTGTTGGCGGCCGGGGCAGGCACCCGTCTGGGCCGCGGCCCCAAAGCACTGCTCCCCTTCCGGGGGCGCACCCTGGTGGAAGTGCTGGCCGAAACCCTGTACGACGGCGGCTGCCGCGAGGTGGTGGTGGTGCTCGGTGCCGAGGCGGCCAACATCCGGAAGGACACCGACCTGGATCGCTACACCGTGGTGGAAAACGCCGATTGGGCCAAGGGTATGGCGGGCTCGTTCCGCACCGGCATCGAGGCCGCCAACCCCAACAACAGCATCCTGGTGGCTCTGGTGGACCAGCCCGGACTGACCCCGACGGCGGTCAGCAGGTTACTGGGCGCCCACCGTCCCGGCCGGATCACTGCGGCGGCCTACCCCGATGATGCGGGCCACCTGAAGCGTCGGCACCCGCTGATCATCGACGTCGGGCTCCGCGAGCAAGCCGCGGAAGCGGCGAAAGGTGACACGGGGGCGCGGTCCTTCCTCAAGGCGCATCCGGGCCTGGTGGACCTGGTGGATTGCAGCGACCTCTGCTCCGGCGAGGACCTGGATACCAAGGACCAGCTGCACCTGCTCGAAGCCTGATCCGCCCCCGCTTTAACCCGCCCCGCTCCCCCGTTTTAACCCAAGTAGGTCGCAATAGTGCGCGTTTTGACGGGTCTAAACGCGCACTACTGCGACCTAGTTGGGTGCTGGGCGGGGCGGGGTGGGGTTGGTTAGTTGGGTACCAGGGTGCGGTCGCGGAGGGCGAGGTAGATCTTGTCCCGCGCGATGGGGAGTTCGCCGAAGCGCACCCCGGTCGCGTTCCGGATCGCGTTGGCCAAGGCCGGTGCCACTGGGTTGAACGGACTCTCGCTCATGGACTTGGCGCCGAGCGGCCCCGTGGAGTCATTGGTCTTGGCGAAGTAGACCTCGCTCCGGGGCACGTCCGCGAAGGACGGGATGTGGTACTGCCGCAGGATGTCCGTGGTCACGTGCCCGGAGTCGTCAACTTTGACCTCCTCATACAGCGTGGCACCCAAGGCCTGCGCAATGCCGCCCTCGATCTGTCCCCGGCACTGGCGTGGGTTGACCACGACGCCGGCGTCGGCAGCCTGGACGCTCTGCAGGATCCGCAGCTCTCCCGTTCCGGTGTTCACGGCAACCCTGAATCCGTGGACGTTGAAGGCAACCGAACGCGGCGTGCCTCCCCAGTTGCCGTCGGTGGCAAGGCGGACGCCTTGGAGGCGGGCGGCGTCGTAAATTTCCTTCAACGGCACCGAACGGTCGCCGCACTCCACGGCTCCGTCCACCAGGCGGCAATCCGCCAACGGCGCGCCCGTGAGCGATGCGGCGACGGTCTGGATCCGGGTGGCGAGCTCGAGCGCGGCCGCGAGGGTCGCCTTCCCGGCCACCACCGTCCCTGCCGAACCGAAGGCGCCGGTGTCGTGCTCCACCAAGTCCGTGTCCGACTGCCGCACCTGAACGGCGTAGGCGGAGGTCCCCAACGCGGTGGCGGCAAGCTGCGCATGCACGGTTGTGGTGCCGTTCCCGAATTCCGCAGTTCCGACGTCGACGGCGAACCTGCCGTCCGCTTCGAGGCTCACCCGGGTGTGGGCGAAGTGGCCGCGCGGCGGGACGGTGTCGATCATGGACAATGCCGCGCCTTCGCCGGTGACCCATTCCGGGCCGAGGTCATCCAGGCCCGCGGCGCGGTAACGTTCCTTGCCACGATCAAGGGCGTCCCGGACAAGTGACACGCATTGGTCCAGGCCATAGCTGCCGTAATGCACATCTTCTTCGGGTTCGGGGGTGGTGGAGAGCATGTGGTCGCCGGGCCGGACCATGTTCTTGAGCCGGAACTCCAGCGGGTCCATGCCGATTCCGACCGCAAGCTCGTCAATGGCGGACTCGATCGCGAAGATCATCTGGCTGAGGCCATAGCCGCGGAAGGCACCTGCAGGAACCGTGTTGGTATACACCGCCTGCGCATCGACCTTCTTGTTGACGCACTTGTACACGGCCAGGGATTCGCCGCAGCCGTGGAACATGACCCCCGGAGCGTGGTTTCCGTAGGCGCCGGTGTTGGTGATGACATCCAGTTGCAAGGCCGTGAGGTAACCGTCGCGGTTGGCTCCCGCCTTGAGCTTGATGGTGAAGGGGTGCCGGGTAGTGGTGGCCATGAACTGCTCGGTCCGGGTGAATTCCAACTGCACCGGGCGTTTGAGGGCCAGCGCCGCAAGTGCCACGAGGTCCTCGGTCAACACTTCCTGCTTGCCCCCGAAGCCGCCGCCGACGCGTCCTGCCACCACGCGGACCGACTCCTCCGGAAGGTCGAACAGCCGGACCAGGGTTCGCTTGACCAGGAACGGAACCTGGCTGGAGGAGCGGACCATCAGCCGGCCGTCCTCGTCAAGCCACGCGATGGCCGAGTGGGTTTCCATGGCAACGTGCTGAACACGCTGCGTCCGGTAGGTGTGTTCATGGACGAAGTCAGCGGCCGCAAAACCCTCCTCCACGCTGCCGAGCTCCGCGTGGACTTCAGCCACTACGTTGTCCAGGGGCCGGGCGATCCGCGTAGCCACCGCGTCTTTGTCACCATGGATGACGGGAGCACCGGGAAGGATGGCTTCCAGGGGCGTGAACACCGCGTCCAGGAGCTCGTATTCCACTTCCAGCGCACGGGCACCTGCCTCGGCTGCGCCCACCGATTCCGCTACGACGGCGGCAACCCGCTGCCCGATGAAGCGCACCACGTTATCCAGGACGCGGGTGTCGTCGGGATCGTCCTTGTAGTGCTCGTGCTGGGCGGTGGAGAAGAGTTGCTGCGGGGCGTCTTCATGAGTGAACACGGCCACGACCCCCGGCACGGCGAGCGCAGGCGCCTTGTTGATGGACACGATGCGTGCGTGCGGGTGCGGTGAACGGACCAGCTTGAGATGGAGCAGGCCGGGCAGCTGGTCCGCTGGAACATCAAGGGCATACCTCGCGGTTCCGGTGACCACGGCCGGGCCGGCGGGTGCGGGCACGTTGTCGCCCAGCTGACCGCTCTTAGGTTCGACGGCGGCGGGTGACTGTGCGCCGGAAACGTCAGCTCCGGCGTCGTGCGCGTCTGGACCGTGCCCGTCCGGACCGTGGCCGCAGACCGCGTCCGCAATGGAGCGGTACCCGGTGCACCGGCAGAGGTTGCCCTTGAGGTTCCGCGGCAGGTTGGCGCGCTGTTCGTCGTCGAAGGTTGCAGCGGTCATCATCATCCCGGCGGTGCAGAAGCCGCACTGGAAGCCTTGCGCCTCGAGGAACTGTTCCTGCACGGGGTGAAGTCCGTCGGCCGTGGCGAGGCCTTCGATGGTGGTGACGGCTTTTCCTTCGGCACGGACGGCCGGGTAGATGCAACTGTGGACTGGCGTGCCGTCGACGTGGACGGTGCAGGCCCCGCAGTCACCGCCGTCGCAACCCTTCTTGACGCCGAAGTTGCCTTGCTCGCGGAGGAAGGTGCGGAGGCACTGGCCGGGGCGGGGTGTGGCCTGCGAGGCAGCGCCGTTGATCTCAATTGCCATGGGAGGCCTCCTTCTGGGTGCCTGACGTTTTGGGTTGCGTGGACGGCTGCGGCGAGGTGGCGTGCGGGGGCCAGAAGTCGCCGGACACGGTCATGGATTCGTCCAGCAACTCGGCCCGGATTTCCTCTGCGAGCCGGAAGGTCATGTCACGCCGCCATGCGGGGAGCCCGTGGATGTCGTCGTGGTACAGGTCGAGGGGGATGGAATGCTCGACGGCGGCAGCCAGGGCCGCGGCGTCGGGAACCTGATCGGCGGGGAACCGCAGCTGCACGGGCCGCTTGGTGGACGCCGTGACGGTGATGACGAGGCCAAAGACGGGATCCAGCCGGCCGATCAGCAGCACCCCGGAACGGCCGAGGTTGCTCAGGGAAAGACGACGGAACGCCACCCGCGCCGAGAGCGCCTCGGCAGGAAGGTGGATGCTCCGCAGCAGCTCACCCGGGGCCAGGACGTTCTCCATCTCCCCCGTGACGAAATCGGCAACTGGAACGTTGCGGCTGGTGCCGTCGGGGCTGAGGATGGTGGCCATGCCGTCCAGGCCGGCGCACAGCGAGATCATGGGACCGGCGGGCAGGGAGGTGCAAAGGTTGCCGCCCACGGTGGACATGTTCCAGATCTTGAAGGACGCCACGAACGAGTCGCAGCTGGGACGCACCAGGGCCAGGCCGGGCCATTCGCGGTGGGCCGCTTGATCCGACTCCGGCAAGGCGTACAGTTCAGCCACCGTGCAGGTGGCGGCGAGTTCAATGCCTTCATCGGTGACGGTGATGGCGGGCCAGCCGGCATTGCCGAGGTCGAGGAGCCGCTGCAGGACGGTGCTTCCGTAGGAGAAGAGGACCGTCCCGCCGGCCAGCCAGGCATCCCCTTCCCGCCACTGGGCCGGATCCGTGGTGGGTACCACGGCCTCTATGGTGTTCATGTCCATGAGTCCTCCTCGGTCAGAGAGTCTTGGGTGCCGGTCCCGGCATGAATTGGACCGGAAGTGTCTTTGAGAGAGCGGAAAGCTCCAACCCCGTGCAGGCTTCCCCGCGATGCGACGATTTCCGCAGTGATGGATACGGCCACCTCGGCAGGCGTGACGGCGCCCAACTCCAGCCCGATGGGCGAATGCAGCCGTTCCAGGATCCCGGCGGGCGTGCCCCTCTCCAGCAGCGCATCAGTGCGCTGCCGGTGGCTTCGCCGCGAACCCATGGCCCCCACGTAGGCGAGGTTCAGGCTGAGCGCTGTTTCCAGCAGGGGAAGATCAAATTTGGGGTCGTGGGTCAGGATGCAGACCACGGTGCGGGCGTCGATGCGTCCGGCTTCTGCTTCGTTCTCCAGGTAGCGGTGGGGCCATTCCGTGATCACCTGGTCCGCCCCGGCGAAGCGGCTTTGCTGCGCGAAGGCGGGGCGTGCGTCGCACAAGGTGACCTCGTAGCCCAGGAGTTGCCCGGCCGGCAGCAGCGCGGCACCAAAGTCGTTGGCTCCGAACACCAGCATGCGGGCCGCCGGCAGTCGGCTTTCAACAAACAGCGTGATGGGTTGGGGTTCCGGTTCATCGCGGGGAGCCTCCCAGCGGTCCAGCGTGACCCAACCGTCGATGCAACCCTCGGGCGGGGCCAGCCGCACCAAACCGGCGCGGCCGCCTTGAAGCAGTGGCTCCACCTGGGCAGCCGCTGCGAAGAGCGTTGCGGGGTGGTCCCCCACCAGCTTGGCGAGTTCAGTGGACTCCATCGCGCGGAAGCGCACAGGATCATGCACGACGACGACTCCCCCTGCGCCGTCCAGCCTGCGGATGAGTGCCAAGGGGCTTGGGGCCTGGCCGTTGCGGGCTGCGGTGGATTCGTCCGCCAGCGATGAGAGCCCGTCCGCAAGGGGTTGGATATGGACTTCCAGTTCCCCTCCACAGGTAAGCCCCACCGCGAAAGCGTCCTCGGCACTGTAGCCGAACGACTCAAACCGCGGGCCGCCGTCGCGCATTGCTTCCAACGCCGCTTCAACCACGGCCCCTTCCACGCATCCGCCGGACAGGCTGCCCAGGATCTCGCCGGTTTCCGAGACCATCATGGAAGTCCCCAAGGGCCGCGGAACCGAGCCACCGGTTCCCACGATCGTTGCCACAGCGCAGCGTTGGCCGGAGACCGCCGGCCGCCAGCTGCCCAGTGAAGGCATCAGATCCAGCATGGCTACACGTCCTTTTCCAGGTGTCCCGGCAGGGTGGCCCGGCCGGGGCAGTGCGCGATCTTGCCTCAATTCTCATTCGGGATGGTGGCTGAGGGTAGTCGCGCTGACTAAGTTCAATGGTTTTGGTGGAGTGGGGCAGGGCTTCATCTCCCTGCCCCACTCGATGGAGCTGCGCGCTCCATGGCGGAGCATCGGCTCCCGGCCGCCGCCCGCCGTCGTCCCTTAATCAGGTGCCCTGCTGTGGAAGGGACCTTCCCTCATAAGGGAGGACGGCTGACGCCTATTCGTGCGGTGGGAGCGGATTCAACGCCGTTTCGGGTGCCGGTTTGCCCGCCGGCACGGGGTTTGCCGCCCCGGTCAGATGCCCATCAGCGCATTGATCGGGCCGCGGGCGAAGTAGATGACGAAGCCGGCCGTGACCACCCACATGAGTGGATGCACTTTCTTGGCTTTGCCGGACGCCGCGTTGACCACTGCGAAGGAGATGAATCCGACGCCGATGCCGTTGGCGATCGAGTAGGTCAGTGGCATGGTGACGATTGTCAGGAACGCCGGGAGTGCAATGGCGAACTTGGTGAACTTGATTTCACGGATCTGGGCCATCATCATCGCGCCCACAACCACCAGGGCAGCAGCTGCAACTTCCAGCGGAACCACCGAGGTGAGCGGGGTGAAGAACATCGATCCCAGGAACAACGCGCCGGTGACCACGGAAGCCAGGCCGGTGCGGGCGCCTTCGCCGATGCCCGCTGCGGAGTCGATGTAGACCGTGTTGGACGAACCGGACGTTGCGCCGCCCACCACTGCGCCCATGCCTTCAACAATGAAGGCGGACTTCAGCTTGGGGAACGTTCCGTCCTTGTGTGCCACGCCGGCGCTCTTGGCCAGGCCGGTCATGGTGCCCATGGCGTCGAAGAAGTTGGTGAACACCAGGGTGAAGACCAGCATGGTGGCAGCCAGGCCGCCGATCCGTGCGAACGAACCGAAGAGATCGAACTGGCCCACGAGGCTCAGGTCCGGGACTGACACCAGCTGGCCGGAGAGCACCGGGGTGTTGAGGTGCCAGCCGCCGGGGTTGTCAGCGCTGCCGGGACCGATCCGGAACACGGCCTCGGCAACAGCGGCGAGGACGGTTGTTGCGACGATGCCGATCAGCAGGCCGCCCTGGATCTTGCGTGCCACGAGGATACCCATGACCAGCAATCCGACGATGAAAACGAGGGTGGGGATGGACGTGATGGACCCATCGTTGCCGAGCTGGACCGGCGGGCCGCCCTTGGTGGGACGGACAAAGCCGGAGTCGACGAAGCCGATGAAGGCGATGAACAGGCCGATGCCAACGGTGATGGCGGCCTTGAGTTCCTTGGGTACTGCCTTGAAGATCGCCGTCCGTGCGCCCGTGGCGCCGAAGAGGACAATCAGGACGCCGTTGATGACCACCAGGCCCATGGCTTCGGGCCACGTCACCTCCTGGATGACGGCGACGGCCAGGAAGGAGTTGATGCCAAGGCCCGCTGCGAGACCGAAGGGCAGGTTGGCTACGAGGCCGAAGACGATGGTCATGACGCCGGCCGTGAGGCCCGTGACAGCACCTACTTGCGCTGCCGACAGCCAGCCGCCGGCAACATCCGTGGGAGCGTTGTCGGCGGTGAAGCCGCCCAGGATGAGGGGGTTGAGGATGACGATGTACGCCATGGTGAAGAAGGTGACCAGGCCGCCGCGGAATTCCCGGGCGAGCGTGGATCCGCGCTTGGAGATCTCGAAGAACTTGTCCAGGAAGTTCGGCGGCTTCTTGCCATTGCCTGCTCCGGGTGCGGTGGTTGCGTGTGCCGCTGCGTGCCCTGCGCCCTTGTCCCCGTTGGGGAGGAGCGCAGCCTGCTTCTCAGCGGCGGTCTGCTTTTCAGCGGTATTTTGCATGTCTGCGGTATCCAGGATTTCCATGTCAGCCACCGGGCCCTAGTAGTCAATCCTGGAATCGAGGGTGTTCCATGTGGTGAACGGCTGGAGGACCGCCGGAGCCTGGGGGTCGCCCAGTTCCAACTTGGATACCGGCATCAGCTCGTCCCGGTTGTCATTCTCGAAGTACTCGTAGAAGACCGCGTCATCGAAGCCGACGGACGCGGCGTCATGGCGGTCGGCCGCGAAGAACACGCGGTCAATGCGGGCCCAGAGTGCGGATGCCAGGCACATGGGGCACGGCTCGCAGCTGGTGTAGAGGGTTGCTCCGCTCAGGTCGAAGGTTCCCAGTTCGCTGCAGGCGTTGCGGATGGCCGTTACTTCTGCGTGGGCGGTGGGATCGTTCGAGGCGGTCACGCGGTTGACGCCATGGAAGGCTTGTCCGTCCGCGGTAACAATGACGGCGCCGAAAGGGCCTCCACTGTTGAGGACATTGGCCGTTGCCAGCTCAATGGATGTGGCCAGGAATTGTTCGGCCGTGACGGTTGTACTCATGTTGCGACTTCCTTAGTGCTGGGAAGCCGGGTGACCTGTCGGGGGGCGCGCCGGAAAGGAGAGCTCCAGTGCTTGGTTACCAGGCTTCAGCATGTGCGATGAAGGTTAAGTTGCGCCTGGTAGATAGCTTCCCGGGATCCGGGTGCCCGCCTTTGGCAGATAGAGCGTAACACCCACGCTGTGAGCCGCGCCATACGTTTTTTGAAAAAAGTTTTTCGTCTTGTGAAATTTGCCTTTGGAGTGCGGTTGACGCCGGATATGACCGGCGACGCTCCCACGGACGTTGACTGCCGCCGTCGGAAATCTTACTCTGGCGGGACCGGAGCTGACGTGACGCCCGGAACCTGGATCAGCAGACAGGGCCTAACTGAGCTGGAACGCAGAAACGCCGACCAGACAAGGAGCCCTCATGCTTTGGATCAAAAACCCGCTGGGTATCTTCACCGCAAACGACCTCGACGCCGGCAACGGTTTAGTGGTTTCCGACGCCGGCACGATCCTGGAACTCGTACCCTCCGGCGCACGCCCATCCGTTCCCTGCACCGAGTTCGATGCCTCCGGGCACGTGGTGCTGCCGGGCCTGATCAACACCCACCACCACTTCTACCAAACACTCACCCGCGCCTGGGGACCGGTGGCCAACGCTCCCCTGTTCCCGTGGCTGCAGAACCTCTACCCGGTCTGGGCGCGGCTCACCCCGCGGAGCTTGGACCTTGCCGTGCAGGTGGCCCTTGCCGAGTTGCTGTTGTCCGGCTGCACCACCGCCGCCGACCACCACTATCTCTTCCCGGACAGCATGGAAGACGCGATCGATATTGAGGTGGCCGCCGTGCGGTCGATGGGGATGCGGGCAACCTTGACCCGCGGGTCCATGACGTTGGGAGAGGACGACGGCGGGCTGCCGCCGAGGACCACGGTCCAGTCACCCGAGGTGATCCTTGCGGACAGCGAACGACTCATCCGTGAGTATCACCAGACCGGCGCCGGGGCATCCGTGCAGATCGCCCTAGCCCCTTGCTCGCCCTTCTCCGTGACCAAGGAAATCATGGCCGAGTCCGCGGTCATGGCCGAACAGTACGATGTCCGGCTGCACACACACCTCGCCGAAACCATCGACGAGGAGGACTTCTGCCGCTCCATGTTCGGCCTCCGGACCGTTGATTACCTGGAATCCGTCGGTTGGCTCGGATCACGGACCTGGCTGGGACACGGCATCCATTTCAACGACGAGGAGATCGCCCGGCTGGGAGCCGCCGGAACCGCCGTCGCGCATTGCCCGACGTCGAACATGCGGCTGGCGTCCGGCACCGCGCGGGTGCTGGAACTTGAGGCGGCCGGGGTTCCAGTGGGCCTGGGGGTTGACGGTTCTGCCTCCAACGATGCGTCCAACATGATCCTCGAGGCGCGCCAGGCCCTGTACCTGCAGCGGCTCCGATACGGCGCCTCGGTCCCCGTGTCCCGCGCGCTCGGCTGGGCGACCCGAGGATCCGCCGCCGTTCTTGGCCGCTCGGACATCGGGCAGTTGGCTCCGGGAATGCAGGCCGACCTCGCCATGTTCAAGCTCGATTCCCTGCGCTTCTCCGGGAGCCACGATCCTGTGGCAGCACTGCTCCTTTGCGGCGCGGACCGGGCCGACCGGGTGATGGTGGGCGGGTCCTGGCGGGTTGTTGACGGCGCGATTCCCGATCTGGATGTGGCCGGGCTGATCGCGGAGCACACGGCCGCAGCCCGGAAGCTGATCGCGGGGTAGGTCCGTGGGGCCCGTTTCGTGCGTGCCCGAGGCCCGTTTCGTGTGGGCCCGACGCCCGTTTCGACGACTCGCTGCGTACTGTGCCGTGCGTTCGGCACAGTACGCAGCGAGTCCACGAAACGGGCTTTTCCACATACAACTCGTGACTCCTATTTCTTCCAGCGCACTCAGTTGACGCTGGATGAATGAGAAAAACTCCAAGGCTCGAACTCCCCTCAGGCATGGACCTGTGGCGAACAGAAGAACTCCATGATGCCGGATTCAACGATCGAAATATCGCCGCCCTTGTGCGGAGCGGAAACCTTGTTCGGCTTCGCCGCGGCTGCTACATCCGCGGCAGCACTTGGAAAGCGCAGAAGCCTTGGGTCCGGAGCCGTCAGCTGATTGCCGCACATGCGCACGGAACCCTCACGACGGCGGCCGGCAGCTTCGTTTACAGCCACACGTCCGCTGCCCGTTTACACGGTTTGTTTCTCTGGGCTGTGGATGATCGCGTGCATATCACGGCAGCCACTACTGCCTCGCGAACATCCCACGGAGCTGAGGTTGTTCCGCACACACGCGCCTTGGGCCCGGAAGAGATCCAGACCGTGCAGGGCATGCTCTGCACCTCTTTGGAACGGACCGTGGTGGACTGCTGCCTCATGCTGAATTACAAGCAATCCCTGATCGTGGTGGACCATGCTCTCAGACTGGGCGCCGACGCCCTCGTCATACAGCAGATGTGCACCAGGCTGGACGGACGAAACGGTGTCCGCAATCTTCGAAGGACATTGGTGAATGCAAACCCAAAATCGGAGTCCCCAGGTGAGACACTGACGCGTGAACTGATTCAACGGCTTGGAATTCCCATGCCTGAGCTGCAAGTTGAGATAGTCACCACCGAGGGCCACCACCGCTTGGATTTCGCGTGGCGCAGGAAGAAGTTGGCGCTGGAGTTCGACGGGAAGGTCAAGTACTTCGACTACGCCCCCACCGACGAGGTTATCTACCGGGAACGTCAGCGCGAGAAAGCACTAACTGAGCTCGGCTGGAGATTTATCCGCATCAAATGGCAAGACCTCTTCCGCGAGCACGATTTCAAGGTTCGACTCCTGCGGGCCCTCAAAGACTAGATCCACCCCCATTTCGGGGGCTCTCTGCGCACTCGGTGTTGCGCACGGCATCCTACGCAGCGAGTCGTCGAAACGGGCGAGGGGGCTGGGAGCGTGAGGGCGAGGGGGCGGGGCGAAGGAGGGCGGGGCGAGCGGGAGGGAGCCCGGGCCGGGGTGGGGCGGGCATGACAAAGCGGGCGGCACCTCCCCAGGTACCGCCCGCTCCGTTGGCTCTGTTGCGCAGAGTCCACCCCTGACAATCCCGCAGCGGCAGGGCTCCCTGTCCATGCTGGCGAGGAAAGGTAACCGTGTCGCTGAGGACGGAGAAAATCAGGGACGCTGCCGGCCGAAGACAGGGAGCGCCCTGAGCCAACGGGAGAACCCGCCGCTCTTGCGGTCACAGTCGGCCGGAATGTAGAAATCCGGATCCGTGGCGCCGAAGGGCAGGTACAGCTCCTGACCCGGTGCCGGAAATTCTACGACCTTGCCCGTATCCTTCGAGTCCATCTGATCCTCCTCTTTCAGCATCCAAGGTTTCCGTATTTTGGAAACTTTTTATTGATATGTGGAAAGTCTAGGGAATCCGGAGAACACCCGTCAAGACCCCTCCAGTGATCACGGAAAGTTGCTCCGGTCACATTCGGAAGATTCACAACGATCCCCCGGAACCCATGTACAGCGGGCAAACCATGGGCTACTCTCGAATGAGTTCGTGGCGTAGGTCACGTAACCTGAGAGCAGCAGGCAGGGTCGTAATGAGCTGGCATCCATGGATGCCGGCTCTTTTTTGTTGGGTCGGCTCCACCGGAAACGGAGTGGAAACACTCACTTAATTTCATTGATGGAACATACGTTCCACCTCACAGAAGTTGGGATATGACCATGAGCAACAACATCGTCCTCGGCGAAAACCAGTACGGCAAAGCAGAAGTCCGCGTCGTCAAGGTCACCCGGGATACCGACCGCCACCAGATCGAAGACCTGAACGTCACCTCGCAGCTCCGCGGTGATTTCCAGGCAGCCCACCTCGAAGGCGACAACGGCCATGTGGTGGCAACCGACACCCAGAAGAACACCGTGTACGCCTTCGCCCGTGACGGCATCGGCTCTCCGGAAGCGTTCCTGCTGCGTCTTGCTGACCACTTCACCGGCGAGTTCTCCTGGGTTACGGGTGGCCGCTGGGAAGCTGAGTCCTACGCATGGGAGCGCATCCAGGCCCACGGCCAGGGACACGACCACAGCTTCGTCCGCAACGGACAAGAGGTGCGTACCGCCGTCGTCGTCCGCGATGGCGCAACCACGCACATTATTTCCGGCCTCAAGGACCTGACCGTCCTGAAGACCACGCAGTCCGGCTTCGTCGGCTACCCGCGCGACAAGTACACCACCCTCCCCGAAACCACGGACCGCATCCTCGCAACGGATGTATCGGCCCGCTGGCGCTACAACACCAACCTCGACGCCGGAGCAACCGACTTCAACAAGAGCTACGAGGACATCAAGGCCCTCCTCCTGGAAGGCTTCACCGAGAACTACTCGCACGCACTGCAGCAGACCCTCTTCGACATGGGCAAGAAGGTCCTCGAAGCACACAGCGAGGTTGACGAGATCAAGTTCTCCATGCCGAACAAGCACCACTTCCTGGTTGATCTGAGCCCGTTCGGACAGGACAACCCCAACGAGGTCTTCTTCGCCGCCGACCGCCCGTACGGCCTCATCGAAGCAACCGTCCAGCGCGACAACACCACCGCCGCACCGCTCGCTTGGATGGGCATCGCCGGCTTCTGCTAAACCCACCGGCCCAAACCGGGCACGGCACGAAGCCGACCACGGCAACCAAGCCGACCCCGGCAACAATGCCGAACCAATCCGGAGTTTGTGTACAGGTCCTGCCCTTGAGGCACCCCTCCATACCGGCAGCACCTGTACACAAACCCGACCCCAGGAAACCCCAGATTTTGTTAGCCAGACACAGTTAGCCAGACGAAGACGTCTGCCATGAACCCAGAGAGTCTGCCATGAACATCAAGAAGAAATCCCGCTCCGCGAATCCCACCGCGCATAAGTCGCAGCGTCCCGAGGACCAGCGGCTGCCCATCGGAAGCACGTTCGCGTACGGCTTCCAGCACGTACTCACCATGTACGGCGGCATCATCGCCCCGCCGTTGATCATTGGTGCCGCAGCCGGCATGTCCTCCCAGGACATCGGCCTCCTGATCGCTGCCTGCCTCTTTGTGGGCGGCCTTGCCACCATCCTTCAGACCGTCGGCATTCCGTGGTTCGGTTCGCAGCTTCCCTTGGTCCAGGGCGTCTCTTTCGCCGGCGTCTCCACCATGGTGGCGATTGTCCAAGGCGGCGGCGGGATCCAGGCAGTCTTCGGGTCGGTCATCGTGGCCTCGCTGATAGGCCTTGCCATCACTCCCCTGTTTTCAAAGATCATCAAGTTCTTCCCGCCGGTAGTTACCGGCACGGTGATCACCACCATCGGTTTGACTCTCATGCCGGTGGCCGCGAACTGGGCCATGGGCGGCAACGCCAAGGCAGACAACTACGGCAGCATGGCAAACATCGGCCTCGCGGCTGCAACCATGGGCGTCGTGTTGCTCCTCAGCAAGGTGGGCAACGCCGCTATCTCCCGCCTGTCCATCCTGCTGGCCATGGTCATCGGCACTATCATCGCCACCGTTTCCGGCATGGCAGACTTCTCCAAGGTTGGCCAGGGCGACATCGTCGCCTTCCCCACCCCGTTCGCTTTCGGTGCTCCCACGTTTGAAATCGCTGCGATCATCTCAATGCTGATCGTCATCCTGGTGACCCTGACCGAAACCTCCGCGGACATTATCGCTGTGGGCGAGATCGTTGACACCAAGGTCGATTCCCGCCGGATCGGCAACGGCCTGCGCGCCGACATGCTCTCCAGTGCCATCTCCCCGCTGTTCAACTCCTTCACCCAGAGCGCCTTCGCCCAGAACGTCGGCCTGGTGGCCATCACGGGCATCAAGAGCCGCTTCGTCGTCAGCGCCGGCGGCCTCATCCTGGTGATCCTGGGCCTCCTGCCGATCCTTGGCCGTGTTGTCGCAGCGGTTCCGACGCCCGTCCTGGGCGGCGCCGGCGTCGTACTCTTTGGAACGGTTGCCGCCAGCGGTATCCGCACCCTCGCCAAGGTCGAGTACAAGAACAACATGAACCTGATCATCGTTGCGGCTTCGATCGGCTTCGGCATGATCCCCATCGCTGCGCCGAAGTTCTACGACCAGTTCCCCACCTGGTTCTCGACGATCTTCCACTCGGGCATCAGCTCGGCGGCAGTCATGGCCATCATCCTGAACATCCTGTTCAACCACTTCAAGGCCGGCAACACGGACAACCAGTCGGTGTTCGTGGCCGGGACGGAGCGGATCATCACCAATGAGGACATCAAGTGCCTCAACGAAGGCGACCGTTTCGAGAACGGCAAGCTGATCGACGCCGACGGCAATGAAGTCCCCATCAAGACCAACAGCGCCTCGGAGCACTAGCTCCCGGCACCGGCAGAAGACGGCAGCGTCCCGTGTGGAAGCTGTCGTCTTTTGTCGCGTCGCGTGGAATGTACGACGGCGGCACACACCCGGGCGGGATGGCGGCACACGTCCGGGGCGTCGAGACAACAAAAGATGGCAATGTTTCCAGGAAACATTGCCATCAAATGCCAACTCGGTGGTTAGTTTTGGTTGAGCTCCGCGGAGATCGCCAGGGCTGCTTCACGGAGCATGGGTACCGCGCGGTCGGCGAAGCTTTGGTCCACACGGGTGATGGGACCGGAGACGGAGATCGCCGTGGGTGTGGGAGCGTTCGGGACGGCCATGGCAAAGCAGCGGACGCCGAGTTCCTGCTCCTCCTCGTCAATGGAGTAGCCGCGTTCACGGATGAGCTTGAGGTCTGCCAGCAGGGAGTCGATGTCTCCGATGCTCTTGGCCGTAGGGGTAGGCATGCCGGTGCGGGCCACGATGCCGCGGACCTGCTCGTCGTCCAGCTGCGCCAGGATGGCCTTGCCCACGCCGGTGTCGTGCGTGTGGGCGCGGCGGCCGACCTCGGTGAACATGCGCATGGAGTGCATGGACGGAACCTGGGCCACGTAGATCACCATGTCCGAGTCGAGGACCGCCATGTTGGAGGTCTCGCCGAGACGTTCAACGAGGTTCTTGAGCTGGGGACGCGCCACGGCGCCGAGCTGCTTGCTGGCACCCTCGCCGAGCCGGATGAGCCGCGGCCCAAGGGCGTAGCGCCGGTTGGGCAGTTGGCGGATGTAGCCAAGGGCCACCAAGGTGCGCAGGAGGCGATGGATGGTGGGCAGGGGCAGGTCCGTGGACGACGACAGCTCGCTGAGCGTGACATCCCCGCCTGCATCGGTGATCAGTTCCAACAGTTCAAAGACGCGCTCGACGGACTGCACGCCTCCGGAGGCTTTTTCAGCCATTCCCTTGTCTCCAATGACTCAGATTCCGACAACTCTTATCCGCATCGTGAAAAGAATTGCTTAGAACACCCAAGATACAGCACAGCGGACACCTTGGCGACGAGACCAAAGATGACCCGCGAAGGGGTTGTATTTCCACTTTGCAGATAATAATATCCATAATACGAAAACATTCAGTTTTGAACGGCGGCCCTCGAACGGGCCCAACAGGAGGAATTTCAATGGCGAACCCGAGCCCCGGTAACTCGATCACCCTGCGCGTCTCCGCGCCGTCGAGCTTCACCGCGACGAGCGAACTGGCTGCCGCAGTTGGCGCCGCCGGTGCCGCAATCACTGCGCTGGACGTCACGGAATCCCACCACGAGACGATCGTCGTCGACGTCACCTGCAACACCACCGACGACGCCCACGCAGCCCGCGTCAAGGATGCCCTGAACGCCCTCGACGGCGTTTCCGTCCAGCATGTTTCCGACCGCACCTTCCTGATGCACCTCGGCGGCAAGCTCGAAGTCGTCCCCAAAGTAGCCCTGCGCAACCGCGACGACCTCTCCCGCGCCTACACTCCCGGCGTCGCACGTGTCTGCCTCGCGATCGCCGAGGACCCTGCCGCTGCCCGCAACCTCACGGTCAAGCGCAACACCATTGCCGTCCTCACCGACGGCTCGGCCGTGCTGGGCCTGGGCAACATCGGCCCCGCCGCCGCCCTTCCGGTCATGGAAGGCAAGGCCGCCCTCTTCAAGCAGTTCGCCAACGTGGACGCCTGGCCGGTCTGCCTGGACACCCAGGACACGGAAGATATCATCAAGATCGCCAAGGCCATGGCACCGGTTTACGGCGGCATCAACCTCGAAGACATCGCCGCACCGCGTTGCTTCGAGATCGAAAAGCGCCTCCGCGATGAACTGGACATCCCGGTCTTCCACGATGACCAGCACGGCACGGCAATCGTTACCCTCGCCGCCCTGGTCAACGCCCTGCGCGTCGTGGACAAGAAGCTGTCCGAGGTCAAGATCGTGGTCTCCGGCGTCGGCGCAGCCGGCTCCGCCATCATCCAGCTCCTCAAGGCACAGGGCGCACAGCACATCGTCGCCGCCGGCCGCTCCGGCGCCATCCACTCTGGCGAAAAGTACGACGACGAGCACCGCAGCTGGATCGCCGCGAACACCAACGAAGAGGGCTTCTCCGGCACCCTCCACGAAGCCCTCAAGGGTGCCGACGTGTTCATCGGCGTCAGCGCACCGCACGTGATCGGCGAGGAGCAGGTGGCTTCCATGGCAGAGAACGCCATCGTGTTCGCCATGGCCAACCCCACCCCGGAAATAGATCCGGGCATCGCGTCCAAGCACGCAGCAGTCGTGGCAACGGGCCGCAGCGACTTCCCCAACCAGATCAACAACGTCCTGGCGTTCCCCGGCTTCTTCCGCGGCCTGCTCGACGCCGGAGCATCGGACATCACGCCGAACATGCTGGTAGCTGCAGCCGAAGCCATCGCCAACCGCGTGGCTGACGACGAGCTCAACGCGAGCTACATTATCCCCAGCGTCTTCGATCCCCATGTTGCCGCCGAGGTTGCTGCTGCGGTCGCCGCAGCCGCCCAGGAAAACGCCGCCAGCTAGCACCAGCGCACTAGACAAAGGAATCCGCTCACATGGCTATCACAGTCACCGATCCCCGGCCGATCGATCGCGCCGAGGAAATCCTCACTCCCGAGGCACTGGGCTTCATCGAGGAACTGCACAAGCGCTTCGCAGGTACCCGCAACGAACTCCTCCAGGCCCGTAAGGCCAAGCGTCAGCAGGTTGCCGAGACCAGCCGCCTGGACTTCCTCCCGGAGACCCGGGAGATTCGCGACGGCGACTGGAAGGTCGCCGAGGCTCCTGCGGCTTTGCAGGACCGCCGTGTTGAAATAACCGGCCCGGCCACCCCGGCCAAGATGGCCATCAACGCCCTGAACTCCGGCGCCAAGGTCTGGCTCGCCGACCTCGAGGACGCCAGCACTCCCACATGGCCCAACGTCATCGACGCCATCCTCAACCTCCGTGACGCAGCCCGGGGCACCCTGAGCTTCACCTCCCCCGAGGGCAAGGAATACCGCCTGAGCACGGACGCTCCCCTTGCAGTGGTCGTGGCACGTCCCCGCGGCTGGCACATGGAGGAGAGCCACCTGCTGATCGACGGCGAACCCACTGTGGGTGGCTTGGTGGACTTCGGCCTGCATTTCTTCCACATCGCCAAGCAGCTGCTCCAGAACGGCCACGGCCCGTACTACTACCTGCCCAAGATGGAGAGCCACCTGGAGGCACGCCTCTGGAACGACGTCTTCGTCTTTGCCCAGGACTACCTCGACATCCCGCAGGGCAGCATCCGTGCCACGGTGCTGATCGAAACCATCCCTGCCGCCTTCGAGATGGACGAGATCCTCTACGAACTGCGCCACCACGCCTCCGGTTTGAACGCCGGCCGCTGGGACTACCTCTTCAGCATCATCAAGTACTTCCGTGATGCCGGCGAAGAGTTCGTCCTCCCGGACCGCGCCACCGTCGCCATGTCCGCCCCGTTCATGCGCGCCTACACCGAGCTCCTGGTCAAGACCTGCCACAAGCGCGGCGCCTTCGCCATGGGCGGCATGGCCGCAGTGATCCCCAACCGCAAGCAGCCCGACGTCACCGCCGCGGCCTTCGAGAAGGTCCGCGCCGACAAGACCCGCGAAGCAAACGACGGCTTCGACGGATCCTGGGTTGCCCACCCGGACCTGGTCTCCACGTGCCGCGAGGTGTTCGACTCCGTGCTCGGCGATCCGGAAAACGGCGGCAAGAAGAACCAGATCGACAAGCAGCGCCCCGAGGTGAACGTCACCGCCGAACAGCTGATCGACGTCGCTTCAGCCGGCGGTACCGTCACAGAGGCCGGGCTGCGCCTGAACCTGTACGTCGCCGTCGCCTACACCGGCGTCTGGATTTCCGGCAGTGGCGCCGTGGCCATCCACAACCTCATGGAAGACGCTGCGACGGCGGAAATCTCCCGTTCGCAGGTGTGGCAGCAGCTGCGCAACAAGTCCATCCTCGCGGACACCGGCAACACCGTGACCCGCGAACTGGTCACCCGCATCCTCGGCGAAGAGACCGAACGCCTTCGCATCGAGTTCGGTGACGAGAACTTCACCAAGTACTACGAGCCGGCCTCCAAGCTGATCGAGGAAATCTGCCTCTCCGACGAGTACACGGACTTCCTCACCACGCCCGCGTATGAGCTGGTGGGCTGAGATGGGTTCATTCTCCGCATCGGACCTGGAGCATATCGAGTCCCGGCTCGCCGCCACGGACCAGTTGCTTGACCGCAACTACCCCGGCGACGACGGCTCGCGCCAGCCCATCCACACGGTCTACGTCCCCGCCGACCGCTTCACGACCACCTTCGCTGCCGATTGGGGTGCCCAGGCACTCGCGACGGCGGAAGCACACGGCGGTCTCGAAAAGCTCGGCCGGTTGCTGGGCCAGGAACCGGAACTCGCGGCTGCTGTTGCCGCCCGGGTTTCGGCCAAGCTCGCTTCTGAGCCCATTGAGGACCTGCGCCTGGACTTCGAGGACGGCTACGGCGACCGCGGCGACGAGGCAGAAGACGCCGACGTCGTTGCTGCCGCCAAGGCTGTTTCCGCGGCAGTCGCGGCCGGCACGGCACCGCCGTTCATCGGCATCCGTTTCAAGTGCTTCGAAGCTGCGACGCGTGCCCGTGGTTTGAAGACGTTGGACCTGTTCGTGTCCACGCTTGCCTCGGCCGGCGAGCTTCCCGAGGGCCTGATCCTCACCCTGCCGAAGGTCACCACGGTGGCCCAGGTCCAGGCCATGGATTACGCAGTGTCCCGCCTCGAGGAAGTCCACGGACTCCCCGCAGGCCGGCTCCGCTTCGAAGTGCAGGTGGAAACCCCGCAGCTCATCCTCGGTGCCGACGGAACCTCGCCCGTGGCACAGCTCCCGCACGTGGTACCCGGCCGCATCAGCGCCCTCCACTACGGCACGTACGACTACAGCGCCTCCTTGGGAATCTCCGCCGAATACCAGTCCATGGAGCACCCGGTGGCCGACTTCGCCAAGGAAGTCATGCAGCTCGCCGTGGCCGGTACGGGCATCCGCCTCTCCGACGGTTCCACCAACATCATCCCCGTGGGCGATGCCGTGGAAGACGCCTGGAAACTCCACGGCCGGCTGGTACGCCGTTCCCTGGAAAACGGCTATTACCAAGGGTGGGATCTCCATGCCGCCCAGCTGCCCAGCCGTTTCTCGGCGTCGTACGCTTTCTACCGCGAAGGCCTCCCCGCAGCGGCACTGCGGTTGCGCAACTATGTCGAGCGGACCGAAGGCGGCGTCATGGACGAGCCCGCCACCGCCCGTGCCCTGGCCGGGTTCGTCCTCCGCGGCGTCCAGTGCGGCGCAGTGGGGACCGACGAGGTCAAGGCGTTTGCCGGCGTCGAACTTTCACAGCTGACCGCACTGGCGCACCCGCGGCTCGCACAACCAACTTCGCACTGATTAGGAGCACCCTGATGGGCAACTACTACTACCCGACCGGTGGTTTGCCGCCGCAGACCCACCTGACCACGGAACGGGCAATCGTCACCGAGGCGTACACCGTGATCCCCAAGGGCGTCCTCACGGACATCGTCACCAGCAACCTGCCCGGCTTCACCAACACGCGGTCCTGGATCATCGCCCGGCCGATTTCCGGGTTCGCCACCACGTTCTCGCAGCTGATCGTGGAGATCGCACCCGGCGGCGGTGCTCCCAAGGCCGAGTTCGAAGCCGGTGTTGAGGGCGTCATTTTCGTGACCAAGGGCCAGCTCAACCTGACGCTCGACGGCGAACTGCACCACCTCGAAGAGGGCGGCTACGCGTACCTCGCTGCAGGTGCGGAGTGGGGCGTGGAGAACGTTTCCAACGACATCGTTTCCTACCACTGGATCCGCAAGGCGTACGAACGGCTCGAGGGCTACGAAGCCAAGTCGTTCGTGACCAATGAGAAGGACGTTGAGCCGACGTCCATGCCCGACACCAACGACGTCTGGAAGACCACTCGTTTCACGGACTCCAGCGACCTCGCGCACGACATGCAGGTCAACATCGTCACTTTCCAGCCCGGCGGCGTGATCCCCTTCCCGGAGACCCACGTCATGGAGCACGGCCTGTACGTCCTCGAGGGCAAGGCCATGTACCTGCTCAACAACGACTGGGTTGAGGTTGAGGCCGGCGACTTCATGTGGCTGCGCGCGTTCTGCCCGCAGGCTTGCTACGCCGGCGGACCGGGCGAGTTCCGGTACCTGCTGTACAAGGACATGAACCGCCAGGTGAAGCTCACGTAGTCTTCTTTGGTTGGCTCGAGATCGCCGGAACGCTGTCCTTTCGCAGGGAACGTTCCGGCGATTTCGTCGTTTTCGGGCCGTTTCAGCGCCGCCGGCCGATGGCCAGCCCCGCCCAGAAGGAAAGCGCCAGCAGGCCGACTACTGAGATGGCCACGCCGAGCTGTGTTTCGTTGCTCAGGAATGACCCGTTGTTTCCCACGAACACCTCATTGCTGAGGGGCGCGTAGGCGAACCAACCCACCTCCGCGTTCAGGCTGGTCCACGCCACCGCGACCCCCACAGCCACAGTGATCAGTCCCAGCAAAGGCACGACGGCGGCCCGGAATTTGCGTGCAGGGTGCGGTGAGTGGTGTTCCCCAGGTGTGTTGTTGTCCCCCATGCCCGCTAGCCTAACCCCCGCTCTGACCGGCTCACGTTGGGGGAAGGAGTCGAAACCACGCCAAAGCTGCGAAACACGGGTGCCGTTCCAACGATTTCGTTGTCTTCCGGCGGATTCGCGGGCAACCGGGACGACACCCCTAGTTCTTGGTTGCGCCCGCGATCCGGTAGGACTCCTGAAGGAGCTCAGTCAGTTCATCGACGTCGATCTTGTCCAGGCGGATGAGGACCAAGTTCGGGGAACGGTGGTGATGTGGCGTCCAAAAGAACTTGTCCGGTTCCATGGCCGCGAGCGCTTCGCGTTCTTCTGTCTTGACCGTCAGGACCCTCTCCTCCCAGATCCGGGCCATGAGTGTCTTCGCGAACCACGCAGGCCGACCCCAGCTGGAGCGCTCAGTGACCCCGGGCATGCCCAAGCAAATTCCTCTTACGTCCTCCTCCGTGGCCATAGCCCACTGTGGCACGCCACGGTTAGGGCCGTCGAGGCCCCGGGTCGCGGGAAAGCTGCGAACCCACGCGAAAGCTGCCAGACACGAGTGCCGTTGCAGGCGAAAGCACAGGCTTGCGGCGAACGCGGCGTACGGGGCGCGCGGACACAAGGCGCTTCGGGGTTCGGTGGACCGAAGTGCCTCGGTAGAGTGCTCACATGGATGACAAAGCAACGTTGCTTCATTACCTGCGCACCCGTCGGGCCGACCTGCTCGGAAAAGTAGAGGGCTTGAGCGAATACGATGCCCGAAGGCCCATGACTCCCACCGGCACCAACCTTCTGGGGCTGGTTAAACACGTGGCCAGCGTAGAACTGGGGTACTTCGGGGAGACCTTCGGACGCCCCAACGGAAGGGATCTCCCGTGGTATGCGGACACCGCCGAACCCGATGCCGACATGTGGGTCCCGGCTAATGAAAGCCTGCAGGACATCATCGACCTGCACCACTTCTCCGCCAAGCGCAGCGACGAAACCATCGAGTCACTACCCCTCGATGCGCCCGGCGTTGTGCCTTGGTGGTCCGAGGACAAGAAGAAGGTGACTCTCCACCAAATCCTGGTCCACATGTGCGTGGAAACTGCCCGGCATGCGGGCCACGCTGACATCATCCGGGAACTCATCGATGGTTCTGCGGGTCAAGGGCCCAACGACCCCAACATTTCCGGGCGTAACTCCGAGGAATGGGCCGCGCACAGGTTCAGCATCGAGCAAGCTGCACTCGAAGCGGACGGCCTCAGCTGATTCCACCCGGCCCACTGAAACTTGATGGGAAATTGAGCCAAACGAACCCGATCCTTGATGATCCGGCGTGACTCTGGTTGCAGGCGAAGCATCCACGGAGGCTTCGGCTACGAATTTCCAGCAAGGACACAAGGACGTGGGGGAATGATGGATCAGGCAGAAGCTCAAGCAGAGGTGATGACCGTCAAAGGCATCATCCAGGACCAGCACCCGGTGGACTTCCACGCGCTGGGCGTTGCGGGGTGCATCGACCGGCTAGCCGAGCCTTTGCGCCGCTCCGGTGTACAGGTGAGTTGGGAGATCCCCCATCACGGCATTGAGATTTCCTCGGCATCTGCGGGACTGCTGTATCACGTGGCCCAGGAGACCTTCAGCAACACCCTCAATTACGCCGGTGCCAGCGAACTGACCGTCAAGCTCAACGCGGTCTACCACGGCATCCAACTCACCGTCCGTGACAACGGCAAGGGCTTTGAAATCCACGCTGCGCCGAGTGGACGCCGGCACGGCTTCGGGCTGTTGCTCATGTCCTTGGCGGTACACGATGCAGGCGGCATCCTGGACATCTCCTCCGAAGTTGGACGCGGAACCTCCGTCAGTGTGACGCTGCCCCTGGATTGAGTCCTGATTGGGACATAAATTGACTGCCCCGGCCATGGAACCATTGCAGGAGCCGACGTATTCTGTAGCTACTTTTCAGCCTGGACTCCGGACGGAACGGCAGGAAAATGGCGCGGAACAAGGGTCAGAGCATCGGTTTGGGCAGGTTCCTGTTCAGGCTTTTCGGCTTCTTCTTTGTTAGTTTCCTCTGCGGCGTGCTCATCTCAGGGCTCATAGTTCCCGTGGTGGCATTCACCAGCAGCACCGTGGGTGGATCCATTGGGTTCTATCAAAGCCTTCCCAGCCAACTGGACGTTGAATCGCCGTCGTTGTCCAGCAAGGTAGTAGCCTCCGACGGAACGCCGATCGCCACTTTCTACGCAGAGAACCGCGTCAAGGTCCCCTTGGACCAGATGTCGCCGTTCATCCGGCAGGCGATTGTGGCCATTGAAGACAGCCGCTATTACCAGCACGCCGGCGTCGATGCTCAGGGCATCATGCGGGCGTTGACTTCCAACCTGACCAAGGGCACACGGCAAGGGGCGTCGACGCTGACCCAGCAATACGTCACTAACGTCCTCAACGAGTCCCGTCTGTCTGACGGGCGGCCCGAGGACGTGGTCCTCAGCGGACAGAAATCAATGGGCGACAAGCTGCGGGAAGTGAAGCTTGCCTTGGAGTTGGAGAAGAGGTTTACCAAGGACCAGATCCTTGAGGGCTACCTGAACATCGTGTTCTTCAACCGGAACGCGTACGGCATTGAGGCAGCATCACGGTACTTCTTCAGCACCTCAGCCAAGGACTTGAACCTTCCCCAGGCTGCGATGTTGGCCGGGTTGGTGAACGGCCCCAGCATCTACGACCCCACTGTGGACCCGAACGCTGCCATTGCCCGGCGAAACCTGGTCCTGGACCGGATGCTGGAGCAGAGCATGATCAGCCAGGCGGACCATGACGCCGCAGTGGCCACGCCTGTGGAATTGAAGATCACGCCATCCCTTCAAGGCTGCGCCGGAGCCGCGATCGCCACGTACTTCTGCGATTACGTCTCCCACCTCATCCTCAACAATGAAGCCTATGGGGCCACCTTCGCCGACCGCGAGCGCCTCCTGTACAGGGGCGGGCTCACCATCACCACCACCCTTGACACCCGCCTGCAGACAGCAGCGCAGGCACAGGTGGACGCTTCGGCCGGAGACAATCCGGACAAGTGGGGTGCCGCCTTGACCACGGTTGAACCGGGAACAGGCAGGATTTTGGCGATGGCCCAAAACACGGTGTTCGTTCCGGAGCCCGGCAAGTTCGACACCCAACTGAACTTCAACGTCGACGCCAAGGATGAGAACGGCTACGACCTCAACGGCGCGGGCGGCTTCCAACCCGGATCCACCATGAAGCCGTTCATCTACGCCGAGTGGTTGAACGAGGGGAAGAATCCCACGGCCGTCGTTGATGCCTCACGCAGGGTTTACCCGGTGGGCTTCCCCTGGCGTTCCAGCTGCGGCAAAGTCCTTGGCGGGTACAGCAGCGCCCAGAAAGCCCAGAACCTCGGCGCCGATGACGACCTCCAAAACAACGATGCCGGCTACTACCGTCCCATGCCCATCAACTACGGCCTCTACAACTCCATCAACACCGCAACGTTCGCCACGGCAGCCCAGCTCGATTTCTGCGGCATCCAGCGCATGGTGGATACTGTCGGACTGCACAGCGGCTTGGACAACGCACCCGTCAACATGCACCAGATCGGAAACCTGCTGGGCTCCATCGGTGTTGCTCCACTGGTCCTGGCGAATGCCTACGCCACCTTCGCCAATGACGGCCGTTACTGCAAGCCGATCGCCATCACCGAGATCACCGATGTCCAGGGCCGGAACTACGATGCCCAGAAGACCGAATGCCGGGATGCCGTGAAACCCTCGGTCGCGCGGGGCGTGACGGCAGTGTTGCAGGATGTCCTCAAGATCGGTTCCGGCGTCTACATCAATCCCAAGGTCCAGAACCAGGTCCCTGTTGCGGCAAAGACCGGCACCTCCAACAACAACGGGGCCACTTGGATCGCCGGGTACACCACGCGACTGGCCACGGCTTCCTTCTTCGGAGACACCACTGCAGGGCAGCAGCGGGCAGGGCAGAACGTCACCATCAACGGCAAGTTCTACAAGTCCTTGGACGGCTACATGATCGCCGGACCCCAATGGGCCAATTACATGATGGAAGCCACAGCGCTCTACCCAAGCGGCGCCTTCAACCCGCCGGCTCCCCCACCCCCGCCGGTCGCCACCGCACCGGCCGTACCGCGCCCCACCGGACGCTAGGGTCAAGCAAGCCAGCGCACGACGGCGGCCTCCCGCCGTCGGGCATGTCAGCGGGCGTAGCGTTCCGCGAAGTTCCGGAGGATCCGCATGGGCTCGGTGACGGGGTGCTGGCGTGCAGTCCGGATGAGTTCGTCGGCCTGGTGCGGCGGGAAGTATCCGGCATCCTTGTAGATCGTGATGCGTGTGGTGAGGCCGTCCACGTCAAGCTCCGGGTGGAATTGCGTGGCGTACAGGTTCTCTTTGATGCGGAACATGTGCACCGGGCAAGCCGGGGAGCTGGCCAGCAAGACGGCGTGACCGGGAAGTTGGCTGCAGGCTTCCTTGTGGCCAACGAACGCCTCGAAGGTTCGCGGGAGGCCCTTCAACAAGGGGTCCTGTTCACCGTCCTCCGTCAACGTGATCCGGGTTGGCCCAACAGGTTCCCCGAATTGGCGGTCGATGGTGGCGCCCTGGTGGACACCCAACGTTCCCACCCCGTAGCACGCGCCAAAAAACGGGAAGTCGTCGGCGACGATGCGGTCCAGCAAACGTGAGAGCTCACCCTCCACACGGATCTGAGCCGCGCTCTTTTCCTCCACAGGGTCGCTGGAGGTGTACGGGCTGCCTCCAACAATCACCCCGGAGTAGTCATCGAGGTCGATGGGCGGCAGGGGCCCTGCTTCCAGCCTGACGCGGACCAGCTCCCGCTCATCGAGGCCGCAGTAGCGCAGGTAGGCCTGGTACTCGTCGTCGGCTGCGTGGTCTTCGGCGCGGGTTGCTAGCAAGAGGAATGGCTTCACAGGCCCAGTCTGCGGGAGGGCGCTGGTTGTTTCCAAGCGTGTTGCGCAGGAGTGCGGGCCGCTGAGGGGGTGTCTGACAGACACTCCCTCAGCGCGTCAGTATTGCGTAGCTTTGACATTGTTCGCGCTAACGCCCCGGGTGCGATCCATTGTTGAGGAGCCATATTGAAGCAAGACCCGTCCGCAGTTGAAAGCCAGACGACCGAGGACATCAAGGACACCCAAGAGCCACTTTCACAGGAAACGACGGCGGCTCGCGGCACGCCGCAGCTCGCTGTGTCCGGAGCGCGCCCTGCGTCCGGCACGCACCCCGCGTCCGCAACGCGCCCCGGCAAAATACCTTGGTCCGCCCTCCTGGTCCTCGCAGCCGCCGGGTTCACGGCCGTCACAACCGAGCTGCTGCCATCGGGTTTGCTGCCGCAGATCAGCCGGGACCTTGGTGTGGAAGAGTCGGCCGTTGGCTCGCTCACGGCAGCATACGCCGCGATCATCGTCTTCACGGCTCTTCCCTTGTCGCGTCTCCTGGCCGGCCGCGTTCCCCGGAAAACCCTGTTGCTTGGGACCATGCTCGCGTTCGCACTCAGCAACGTGCTGTTGGCACTGAGCCCGACCCTCGCCGTCGCGGTGGGTGCACGGCTTCTGGGCGGCATCGCCCACGGCATGCTGTGGTCCACCATGGCCCCGTACATTGCGCGGATTGTTCCTGCACACTCCATGGGGAAAGCCATGGCCGTGGTGTTCAGCGGCAACAGCATCGCCTTGGCCGTCGGAGCGCCGATTGGAACGCTGATGGGCACCGTCCTGACGTGGCGGGCTTCGTTCGTAGTCCTTGCCGGCGTTGGAGTCCTTTTGGCCTTCCTGGCGTTTTGGGTACTGCCTGCAGTGAAGGATCCGGGAAGCCACAAAGCACCCTCTTTGCGGGCTGCCCTCAAGTTGCCGGGCGTCATTGCCGTGGCCATCGCCTGGCCGTTGTTGTTGCTGGCCCATTTCGCGATCTTCACTTACATTGCCCCGTTCCTCCTTTCCTCGGGACTGCCCGAAGCGTTCACCGGCATATCCCTCTCCGTAGTGGGTGTCTCGGGGCTGGTGGGCATTTGGATTGCCGGCCTGACCGCAGACTCCTACCCACGGCGCTCGGTGATGACCGCCGTCGGGCTTCTCCTTCTGGTGTTCGCGCTCATGCCGTTCCTGGGCACCACGGCCGTGGGCGTTTTCGTTTTGATGGCGGTGTGGGGCGCAGCGTTCGGCGCGCAGGGCATCTACAACCAGGCGGCGATCCTGCGGGCCGGCGGGGAACACAAAGACGCAGCCAATGGGATCACGGTAGTGACCATCCAACTGGGCATCGCCGTGGGTGCGGGATACGGGGCCGTTGCCCTCACCACCGCGGGGGCGCAGTGGATTCCGCTGGCCGCGGCCCTGCCCACGGCCATCGCGCTGGCCATCATGATCGCCGGCAGGCGTGGCGGGTACCCGGCCGGGGGCAGGGAGATCCGCCGTTAACATCTCCGAAACATGCCGGTCACGCGATCTTCACGAAGGCGGGATTTCTGTAACTTAGCCGCAACTTAGCTCTTCTGAACCGGAAACATAGCTCACCGACTATTGATCGGGGGTTAGCAAGGGCCCGACTTCCGAGGCCCGGTTTTCGGACAGGTTTGATCAGAAGGGAACGCAGATGGAGATCTCTGCGCAACACGTCTGGCTGATGCTGGCGTCGGCAATGGTGCTTTTCATGACCCCGGGCCTCGGCCTGTTCTACGGCGGAATGACGCGCGCCAAGGCTGCCCTCAACATGATCATGATGAGCTTCATCTCCGCTGGCATCGTGGGTGTGGTGTGGGTCCTTTGGGGTTACTCCATGACCACCGGCGACGGTTTCCTGGGCCTGTTCGGAAACCCCTTCGCGCACTTCGGCCTCCAGGACCTCATCGGATCCCCGGACCTCATCAAGGCCGGCTTCGCTGCAACGTTCGCGATCATCACGGTCGCACTCATCAGCGGAGCCATCGCCGACCGGGCCAAGTTCGGCGCATGGGCCGTGTTCGTGCCGATCTGGGTGACAGTTGTCTACTGCCCCTTGGCGTACATGGTGTGGGGCGGTGGCCTCATGAGCGCAGGCGGCGCCCTGACCAGCATCTTCGGACAAGTGATCGACTTCGCCGGTGGTGCGGTGGTCGAGGTCAGTTCCGGAACCGCAGCTTTTGTCCTCGCTTTGATCGTGGGAAAGCGTCACGGCTTCGCAAAGGACCCCAACCACCGGCCGCACAACGTTCCGTTCATCATGATCGGGGCCGCCATTCTGTGGTTCGGCTGGTTCGGTTTCAACGGCGGTGCCGCGACCACCGCCGAACAGGCGGGCCTCATCTGGGTCAACACCCTGGTGACGCCGGCTGCCGCGATGCTCAGCTGGCTGGTGGTCGAAAAAGTCCGGCACGGACACCCCACTTCCCTGGGCGCCGCCTCAGGCGTGGTTGCAGGCCTGGTGGCCATCACGCCGTCGTGCGCCAACATCAGCCCGCTCGCCGCCGTCGGTTTGGGCCTGGTGGCCGGCGCGGCCTGTGCGGTGTTCGTGGACCTCAAGTACAAACTCGGCTTTGACGATTCACTGGACGTGGTGGGCGTGCACTTCGGTGCCGGCGTTATTGGAACGCTGTCCCTCGGGTTCATCGCGCTTCCCCTCGATGGGTCTGCCGGAGGCCTCTTCTACGGTGGCGGCTTCCAACAACTCGTCGCCCAGGGTGTGGCGGTACTGGTGACCATCATCCTCTCGGGCCTAGGCACGCTGGTCATCGGGCGGGCGATCCACAAGACCATCGGCTTCCGCGTCACCCACGAACACGAAGTCACCGGCGTGGACCTCACCCAGCACGCTGAGACTGCCTACGAGTTTGGCCTCACCGCCCACGGCCACTTCCGGCAGCAGCAGGCTCACCTCGCCTCCTTGCTCAAGCGCAAGCCCGGGCCGGCACCCGGTGTGGAGTCCCGGGAAGACAGCTACGTTTAGTCCCCGCCGTTCCAGAGCCGCTGCCACCAGGAACGTTTCGACGGCGGTTCGGGTTCAGGTTGCTGCGGGGCGGAAGCAGCACGCCGTTCCCGCCACCGTTCCACTTCCAACTCAACGTCCCGCAGCTTGGTAATCACGGGCGGCCCGCCCTGCAATTGGCGGCGGGCTTCGATGACGCGCTTGTTGAAGTCCTCCAGCGTCTCCCGGACTTGTTTCTCCATGAGGAACTGGTCCAGCTTGGCCTCCAGTTCCGCGTCTTCGGTGCGCAGCAGAATCGCGGGAGGACCAAGGCCGCTGATCTGTTCGCGTTGGATGAGCCCCTTGACCCACCAGTCCGGGTCGTAGCCCTTGCCGAGGCCGGGAATCGGTTTGCCGGCGTACTTGAGGTTGTCGAACTTCCCTTGGGACATCGCTTCGCGGACCAGATAGTCGGCGCGTGCAGCCTCGTTGACCTTGCGGCGTTTCTCCCTCAGCGCGTTATCCGCGTCCAGTTCAGCCCGTTCCCGGGCATCGCCCACGGAACCTCGGCCCGCCCGGAGTTCGGCAGCACGTTCCAGTCTCCGCCTGTTGTTGTGGTCGCCCATGGCACCACCGCCTCTCACGATCGTCCGTAACAGCAGGAATCGTGGTCTACTTCCCAGTATTCCCCAATGCGTCGGTGGTGAAACATGGAATCCGTGTTCCGCCACGACCCACTTTGGCCAGCGGGAGGCCCCGAAGCCGCCGGAAATGCGGCGTGTTGGAGGCACCCCTGGCTCAAAGTGGGTCGTGGCGGCACAGGTGTCGGTGGAGACGGACTAGTTGACAGCCATACTCGGATCCAGCTGCTCAATGCCTTCCGCCGTCACCAGAATGACGCGGGCGGTGCAGATGTCATAGAACAGCCCCGTGGCCTGCACCTGCCCGGAGGCCAACGCGGGTCCGGTCACGGGATGGTCGTGAAGTTTGCGCAACTGCACGGCCACGTTCACCATGCTGAGCTGATCCACGCGGTTGAACCCCTCAGCAGCTGCCGCCAAGGCAACAGGATGGCCATCAACCAGTGAACGGTAGGCCGGCCGGGCATGGTCCAGCCACGCATCAAAGCCCGAACCCAACGTAGGCGCGGGGCCCTCGGCATCCGCCAGGACAGCCTTCATCGCCCCGCAATTCGAGTGCCCGCACACCACGATCGAATCCACGGCCAACCCTTTGACGGCGAAGGCCATGACTGAATCAATCGAAGCCTCGTCATCATCGCGGCAGACCACGTTGCCGATGTTCCGGAGGGTCAGGAGGTCGCCGGGTCCACTGCTGGTGATGAGGTTGGGATTGACGCGCGAATCGACGCAGGCAATGAACAAGGTGTCAGGGTTCTGTTCCTCGGTGAGGTCCTGGACCAGTGGCCGGACTTTGTCGGCGTAGCGGCGATGGTATTTGTCGATGCCCAGGAGGATTGACCGCAGCGGCGGGTGATCGTGTCCGTCGTCGTCCGCTGTTTGATCGGCCGGCGCAGCAGGCTGCCAGGACGATCGCGGCGGGAGCGGAAACTCACGCAGGTCCTGGCGCTGCGGTGCGCTGTGGGCGGCATCGGTGAAGGCCGTGGTTCCGTGTTCTTCGATGGTGACGGTGGCCCCGGTGCTGCGCTGCTGCGCCTGCCATGCGGTGAGCGCTTCGCGGAAGGCATGGTCCAGGTAGTCGGCGTTGAGTTCCACCAGTGCGTCCTGGCCGGCGGGCACGGAGTGGAGCACCCGGTTGAGCCGCGGAAGGGCAAAAAAGCTGCAAGACCCTGCAATGGTGAGCCGCCACGGCTGGCCGTCGAGCACGGGCTGGTGGACGTGGATCTGTGCACGGAGAACCCTCCACAGGACGCACACGGCGGCCAGCGCGAGGCCGATGATGACGCCCTCCAGGAGGTTCAACGCCACAACACATACCAACGTCACGGAGTACACCAGGAGGTCGCCCGTGCGGAGGCTGGTCTTGATGTCGGCGATCTTCACGAGCTTGGCACCGATCACCAGCAGCAAGCCCGCGAGCACGGACAGGGGAATGAGCTGGATGATGCCCGCAAACAGGGCCGAGAAGAGGAGCACCCACACCCCGTGCAGGATCGCGGAGGCACGGCTCTTGCCGCCGGCTTCCACGTTCGTGGCACTGCGGACGATCACGCCGGTGACCGGGAGGCCACCCAGCATGCCGGACACCATGTTGGCTGAGCCTTGCCCCACCAGTTCACGGTTGAGGTTGGCGCGGGGTCCGGTGTGCATCTTGTCAACGGCCACCGCGGACAGCAACGACTCGATGCTCGCGATCAACGCCACGGTCATGACCGCCATGCCGACGGACAACCAATTGCCGTCCGGCAGTACCGGCAACGCCACGGCGTCGAACAGGGAGCCGCTGAAACTGACCCGCTCCACGCCGGGCGCCACCGCCACGGACACCGCAGTCACAGCAACGACGGCCGCCAGGGGGCCAGGCACTTTCCGCACCGCAGCGGGGAGGTACTTCCACGCGATCAGGACCGCCACGACCGCCAGCCCGAGCAACGCGGAGTGCAGCTCGACCCGCGTGATGGCGGCCGGCAGGCCTGCCAGGTTGTCGACTGCGGAGTCCCCCGCCTGCCCGCCCAGGAGCACGTGGAGTTGCTGCAGGATGATGGTGATTCCAATCCCCGCGAGCATGGCTTTGACCACCACCGGGGAGACCGCCAGCGCAGCGCGCCCCACGCGGCTCAGCCCCAGGAGCAACTGCACGACGCCGGCAGCAGCGGTGATTGCGCACGTCACCTGCCAGCCGAACTCGGCGATGAGCCCGGCGACCACCACCGTCAGGCCTGCTGCCGGGCCGCTCACCTGGAGGACGGAGCCGCCAAGGCTGCCGGCCACAATTCCGCCGACAGCCGCGGCGATGAGGCCGGCCATGATCGGCGCGCCAGACGCTGCGGCGATGCCGAGGGACAGCGGGAGTGCCACCAGGAAGACGACCAGCGAGGCCGGGAGATCAGCGCCCAGGCTGGCTGGAAATCGGAGCCTTTTCTGTCCTGGCGGGCTGTGGGCGTCGTTGAGGGACGTTTTGGACTTGAGGGTTGGATGCATGGGATGTTCCTTGGCTCGGGGAGTTGACGACCCCAGCGTAGGAAAACTGTCACGCCTTGTGACAAGGTTTTGTGACAGAGTTGACAAAATTAGTGAATCGGCGGCTTCATGCAGCGACAAGCGGGAACTTTTGCCTCCCCGGAAGTCGTTGAGCACCCGCCGTCGTACGATTGCGTTCGCAACCCGCCAGGTTCAGGACCCGACGGACCGGGGCTAAAGGCTCGGACCCAAAAGTAAGGCTCCTTAGGGTAGGTTGGTGGGAACCGGAAAACGGCCAATCGGCAGCTTGGAGGCATCTATGGGCGAAACCACCGAATTCCAACCAGTGCTGATCAGCTCGGAACCGGTGCAGCTCCAAGCCCTGCAACCCACGCTCGACGCCGTGCACACCCACATAGGCGATGTCCCTGCCCTGCTGGACATCGCGAAGGACATCGGACGGACTGCCCCACACCCGGGAGAGGGCAGCACCGGCAAACTGTGGGAGCTCCTGGCCTCGGTCACGGCAGTGGATGTCGCGGCGGGTCGGATCCTGGAACCCCACCTCGATGCCCTGCATATCCTCGCCCAGGCCGGGCACGACCAACCAGACGGCGCATGGGGTGTTTTCGCTGCCGAGGGTCCGGGGCAAAAACTGGAGGCCAAGAAGGATAGCGACGGCGGCTACGTCCTGGAAGGCGATAAACCCTGGTGCTCCCTCGCCGCGCAACTGGACGGGGCAGTCATCACAGCGCACTTGCCAGGAGAAGAGGGTCGTGCGGCCTTCGCCGTCGATCTCAAGGACCCCGGCGTCACTTGCGGGGAGCCGGCGTGGACCAGCCGTGGACTACGGGAAATCCCCAGCGGCCCAGTACATTTCAACAGGGTTCCGGCCACCATCATCGAGGGTCCGGGTTGGTACCATCAGCGGCCGGGATTCGCGTGGGGCGGCATGGGCGTGGCGGCGTGCTGGCTCGGCGGTGCCATTGCTTTGGCACGCGACTTTGCCGAATCCTTGGCCAGGTCCGCGGACAAGGGGCGGGCGGCTGACCAAATCGCGCTGGCCCACCTCGGCGACATCGACCGCACCATCAACTCCGCCACCGCATCGCTCGCGCGTGCAGCCGAACGCATCGACGCCTTCGAACCCGACGCCTTTTCCAGCACGTGGAGCGGGGCACTCCGTGTCCGCGGAACCGTTGCCGCCGCCGTCGAACGCATCCAAACCCTGGTGAACCAAAACCTGGGCCCGGGCCCGCTGGCCTTCAACGATTCGTACGGAAAACGCATGGCGGACCTGTCCCTCTACGTCCGCCAGCACCACGCCATGCGGGACGACGCGCAGCTCGGCGCCCGCGCCCTGCAAGGGGACCGCGAATGGTGACCTTCACCCACAACGACGCCGGCACCCCCGAGGCCGACTGGGATGCCAGCGGCATTCGCGCGCTCCCGGAACTGCCCATGAGTGCCGAGGAGCTCGCCAGCATGACGTTCGTCGTCCTGGCAGCGCATCCCGACGACGAATCGCTGGGCGCCGGCGGCCTCCTGGCCAGGCTCCACGCGCTGGGTGCCACCGTCCGCCTGCTGCTGTGCACAGCAGGCGAGGCATCACATCCGGAATCCACAACCACGACGCCGGAACAGCTTGCCGCCGTCAGGCTCACTGAGTTCGGAGAGGCTGTGTCCGGGCTGGCTCCCAGCGCCAAGTGGCGGTTCGTGGAGGTTCCGGATGGTCGCGTGGCCGCACACGTTGATAGCGTTGCCGCCGCCATCCGCCGGGAAGTGGCCGGGTCCGGCGCCCCGGCCGACAGGGTGGTCCTGGTTGCCCCCTACCGCTCGGACGGACATACCGACCACGATGCCCTCGGAAGCACCGCGGCCCGGATCGCGGCAGCAGAAGGCTACGGGCTGCTCGAGTACCCCATTTGGTACTGGCTCTGGGCCGGGCCGGAAGACGGCACATGGGAATCGTGGGTGCGGTTGCCGCTGGGCCCTGACGAACGCCGGGCCAAAGCGCAGGCCATGCACTCCCACGCATCCCAAACGCAGCCACTCTCCCAGGAACCCGGCGACGAAACCCTGCTGTCCCCTACGTTCCTGGAACACTTCTCGCGGAGCTGGGAGACCTTCGCGTGGACCCCTCCAGCCGGAGGATCGAACACAGCCCGCGACGCCGAGTCAATCTTCGACGCCGTTCATGCCCGCGAAGAGGACCCGTGGGACTACGCCTCGGGTTGGTATGAACGCCGCAAGCGGGCCCTTACACTCGCGGCGCTGCCGGAAGAGAGGTACGAATCCGGACTGGAAATCGGCTGCTCGATCGGGGTCCTCAGCGCCGAACTTGCCCCGCGATGCGAGCGGTTCCTGGCCGTGGATGCGAGCAGTACGGCCCTTGCCCAAGCCGCCCGACGCTTGTCCGGCATAGGCCATGCGGGCACCGGGCACCTGACCGTGCCGTCGGAATGGCCCTCCGGAACCTTTGACCTGGTAGTGGTGTCAGAGATGGGGTACTACCTCAGCCCGGATGAACTCGATGGGATGCTGCACCGCGTCAAGGACTCCATGCGGCCCGGCGGCACGCTGCTCCTGTGCCACTGGCGCCACCCGATCTCCGGCTGGACATTGGACGGAGAAACCGTCCACAGGACCGCCCGCCGCGTGCTCGACTGGCCAAGCCGGGGACTGTACCGGGAGAAGGACTTCCTCCTGGAAGTGCTCGTCGCCCCGGGCGGTGCGGCGTGACAGGGCGGGCAATCCGGCACGTTGCGGTAGTCGTGCCCGCGCATAACGAAGAAGAGGAACTCGGCCCCGCCCTGAGTGCCATCCGCCATGCGGCCGACGCCCTGAGTGCCGGGAATCTACGTCGCGAGGTCCAAGCGGCCGATGCCCGGAGTGCCGAGGACTCGGCCGCCGAGGCAGGAACCGCGCAAGGACCACAGGTGTCCGTCAGCATCACGGTAGTTCTGGACAGTTGCACCGACGGTTCCCGCGATATCGTCAGGGCCCATGCCACCGCCGACGCCAGGGTCCGCATGATTGAGACCCGGGCCCGAAGCACGGGAGCCAGCCGCGCAGCCGGCGTGATGGCCGCGCTGGCCGACCTCGAGGCGGACCGCGGCACCAATCCGGACACGGTCTGGCTGGCCAACACTGATGCGGACTCCAGGGTGCCAACAAACTGGCTGATCCGGCAGGTGGAGTTGGCCAACGCCGGGGTGGACGTCGTCCTGGGCTCAGTCGAACCGGATTCCCGCACCGCAGACCCGGGGATCCTTCGCCGCTGGCTTGAGCTGCATCCTTTCCGGGAGGACCACCCGCACATTTACGGAGCCAACTTCGGCGTCCGCGCGTCCGCGTACCTGGCCGTGGGCGGGTTTCCGAAGTTGCAGGCACACGAGGACCGGATTCTGGCCACGCGGTTGTCACGGCAGGGATTCGTGATCAGATCGACGGACGCCAACAGGGTGGTCACGTCGTCCCGGACAACAGCCCGGGCACCCCAGGGATTCGCCACCTACCTGCGGACCCTCGGCGAACTGGCGCCTGTCACCGCGGATATCGCCTAGGGCGTGTCTCCTTATTGGCGTAGCCAGATTAGGACGGAGTAGAGGGCGACCCCCGAGCGGTAGGTGATGGCGAGCTTGTCGTATCGGGTGGCGATGCTGCGCCATTGCTTGAAAATGTTGAAGGACTGCTCGACGACGGACCTGCCTTTGTAGGCCTCGCTGTCGAAGTCCACGGGTCGGCCACCGCGTGCGCCTTTGCGTTTGCGGTTGGCGATCTGGTCTCTGGGTTCGGGAATGACTGCCTTGATCTTCCGGGCCCGCAGGAGTGAGCGGTTGGCCCTGGAAGAGTAGGCCTTGTCGCCCATCACCGTGTCGGGGCGGGTCCGGGCCCGGCCCGTTCCGGCGCGCGGGACGTTGATGGCGTCGATGACGTGCGGGAACACGCGTGAGTCCGAACCTTGGCCTGGTCCAATGATGAACGCCAGAGGTCTGCCTTTCCCGTCGCAGGCGTGGTGGATCTTCGTGCTCAAGCCGCCACGGGAACGCCCAACTGCGTGATCCTCAGGCTCGGCCGAGAGTTTCTTGTAATTCGGCGGATCCCCCTGTGTTGCGGGGAAGGTTGGTTCCGTGCTGGTGGGCGCGGTTGATCGTTGAGTCCACCGATACAGTCCAGTCAATCTCCCCGTCGGCGTCAGCTTCGGTCAGCAGCACGGAGTGGATTCGGTCCCAGATTCCGTCTGCTGCGAAGCGGCGGTGGCGCTTCCATACCGTCTGCCACGGACCGAACTGCTCCGGCAGGTCCCGCCAGGCAATCCCGCACCGGTACCGGTAAGCGATGCCCTCCACAACTTGGCGGTGGTTCCGGAACGGGCGACCGCGCTGGCCGTCGGAACTGGGCAGCAACGGCTCAACGCGGGCCCACTGATCATCGGTAAAGACTTGGAAACGAGACACGCCCCCAAGTTTTCCAGCCGGCGGTCAGCCTATTTGGGAGACACGCCCTAGTACGCCCCTAGTGCCGGATCACCGACTCCACTGCGGCGATGGCTGCTGCCGTGATCATCTCCTTCTGCCCTGAACCCTCCACGGTCAAGAGAATCCCGCGCTGTTCATAGGCACTGATGACGGGACGCGTCTGCTCCCGGTACAGCTCCAGCCGCCGCTTGATGACGGGACCGGTATCGTCTCTGCGGCCCTGGTCCTTGGCCCGCAGGAGCATCCGTTCCAGCAATTCGTCGTCGGAAACCGTGAGGGCCAGGACGGCTTCCAGCGCCTGGTGCCGCGTACCGAGCAGCGCGTCAAGCGATTCCACCTGTGCCACGGTCCTCGGGTACCCGTCC
Organism: Paenarthrobacter ureafaciens; assembly: GCF_004028095.1. Lineage (NCBI taxonomy): Bacteria > Bacillati > Actinomycetota > Actinomycetes > Micrococcales > Micrococcaceae > Paenarthrobacter > Paenarthrobacter ureafaciens. The sequence goes on from NZ_SBHM01000007.1 coordinate 524,536, forward strand.
AGCACGAAGCCCGCACCGGCGTCGTCAACTTCCAGGCGCTGACTCAGCATCGCCGTGGTGACGTGGTCCGGCACGAACTCGCCACGGTCCATGTAGCGTCCGGCCTCCGCACCGAGGCTTGTCCCGTCGCGGACATGGGCCCTGAAGAGATCGCCCGTTGAAATCGCGGGCACGGAGAAGTGCTTGGCGATGTGTTCAGCCTGTGTTCCCTTGCCAGAACCGGGAGGTCCCATGATGATCAGTCGCGCCATGACGCTGGTCCATTCGAAAGAGGCGGAGACTTCAACCATACGCCCCTGCGCTTTATCGCGGCACCCCGCCCTTGCGAGCCCCATCACATCGGAGTACGGTTTTTGAAACGTCACAAAGAAAGCGCTTTCCCAGACTCTTGAGGTGAAATTCCATGACACAGCACGCCCCGGTCACGTGGATCGACGGCGCACCCCCCGCCACGCTCAGCGGTGGCTCCACTTGGGGAATGCCCTTCCAGCGCGGAACAGTCCATGACGCCGATGCCCTGTCCGTCGTCGACGCGGACGGCACCGCCACCCCCTCCCATGCCTGGCCCTTGGCTACCTGGCCCGACGGCTCCCTCAAGTGGGCCGGACTCGCCATCGGCGCCACGGACAACCCCTCAACCAGCTACTCAGTGCAGCTTCCTTCCGGCGCGGCGGACGGAACGCAAGCGCACGACGCCGGTCCGGCAGCCGCCGTCGTACGTGAACCGCAGGTGGTGGTCACCGAAACGGCGGAAACCATCACAGTCTCCACAGGAACAATGGACATGCTTCTGGCGCGCACCGGCGACCGGCTGTTCCGAAGCCTGACGCGGGACGGCTCGGTGGTGGCCCGGGACGCACAACTGGTAAGCCTGCTGCAGGACGGGATTGCCGAGGGCGCCGGCAGCACGAGCAGGGAAGGATTCACGGGCCACCTCGAGTCGGCGACGGTGGAACAGAGCGGGCCCGTGCGGGCTGTGGTGCGGATGGACGGCCGGCATCGTTCGGATAGTCCACAGTCGCCACGGCGGGAATGGCTCCCCTTCACTGTTCGTTTCTACTTCCTCGCCGGCGCCCGGAGCGTTCGCATGGTGCACTCGTTCGTGTGGGACGGAAATGTTGAAAAAGACTTCCTGGCCGGCTTGGGCGTGCGGTTCACGGTCCCCTTGGCCAGCGAACTGCACGATCGGCACGTACGGCTTGCCGGGGCGGACGGCGGGTTCCTGGTGGAGGCCGTCCGCGGACTGACGGGCCTTCGCCGCGATCCGGGCGCCGAAGTGCGGAAAGCCCAGCTCGGCGGGGAACCCACGCCGCCGCTGGAGCAGTGGAATCCGGAGGTCTCCGAGCGCCTGCACCTGATTCCCGCGTGGAACGACTTCACCCTCACGCAGTTGTCCGCCGATGGCTTTGAGCTCCGCAAACGGACCGCCGCCGGGCATGGCTGGGTGGGGATCTCGGGCGGCACCCGGTCCGCCGGTTTCTGCTCGCTGAGCGACGTCGGCGGCGGTTTCGGGATAGGGGTGCGGGACTTCTGGCAATCGCACCCCGGGCAGTTGGACATCCGCGGCGCCGCTACGGCCGAACCCAGCGTCACGGCGTGGCTCTACTCCCCCGAAGCCCAACCCATGGACCTGCGCTTCTACCACGACGGCCTGGGCCAGGACACCTTCGAAGAGCAACTCGAAGGCCTGGAGATCACTTACGAGGACTACGAACCCGGCTTCGGCAGTGCACAAGGGATAGCAAGGACGCACGAGCTCACGCTCTTCGCCTACGACTCCACTCCCCCGGTCGAGTCACTGGAAACCGACGCAGCGTACGCCTCCCGGCCACCGGTCCTGCAACCCTCGCCCCAGTACCTGCACAGCGCGGGCGTCTTCGGCGACTGGACACCGGTGGATCGCAGCACGCCTCCCCGCGCGGAACTCGAAGACAAGCTGGACTTCCTCTTCGACTTCTACCGCGGCCAGCAGGAGCAGCGCCGTTGGTACGGTTTCTGGAACTACGGCGACGTCATGCATACCTACGATTCGGACCGGCACGTCTGGCGCTACGACGTCGGCGGCTATGCGTGGGACAACTCAGAGCTCTCCCCCGACTTGTGGCTTTGGTACATGTACCTCCGCTCCGGCCGCGCCGATGTGTTCCGTTTCGCCGAGGCCATGACCCGGCACACCGGCGAGGTGGATGTCTACCATCTGGGCCCCTGGCGCGGACTTGGCTCGCGGCACAACGTCCAGCATTGGGGCTGCAGCGCCAAGCAATTGCGGATCAGCAACCCTGCCTATCGCCGGTTCTACTACTACCTGACGGCCGACGAACGGACCGGGGATCTCCTCACCGAACTGGTGGACAGCGACCATAATTTCCTTGGCCTGGACCCGGTCCGCAAGGTTCGCCCCGATGCCGATACCTACCGCCCGGACCGCGGCGCACTGGGCGTTGGGCTGGGTACCGACTGGGGCTCGCTCGCGGCCACCTGGCTCACCGATTGGGAACGCACCGGCAACCCCCGCTCACGCGACCGCCTGTTGGGCACCATGGCTGACATCGGCGCCCTCAAGTACGGCTTCCTCACGGGTGAGGCACTGTATGACCTGGATGCAGGAAGGTTCGACGCCGGACGCGAGGTCATCAGGGTCTCCCACCTGAGTGCGGTGTTCGGCTTGGTGGAGATCTGCAGCGAGCTCATCAGCCTGGTGCCGGACGATGGGTTCGAGGAGGCCTGGCTGCAGTATTGCCGGCTGTTCCTGGCTTCACCCGAAGAGCAGGCCGCCGAGGTGGGCCATGCGTTGGACGGCATCTACCTGACGCAGGCCCACAGCCGCCTCACGGCCTACGCAGCAGCCCGGCTTGGTTCGCCTGAGCTGGCCGCATCGGCCTGGTCCAGCTTCAGCGTCGGCGGCGAAAACCTGAACCATGCCGAGGCGTTCACCCTGAAGACGATCAAGCCCCCGTATGTCCTCCAACCCGTTGATGAGGCGCCCACGGTGTCCACCAATGACACCGCCCAGTTTGGCCTGGCCGCCATCCAGAACCTGGCCCTCATCGGCGGGCACCTGCCTGCAGATCCGGCGTCGTAATCCCTATACCTCTGGTCCGGATCCGCAAATCCAGATATAGTAAGTATGCTGACAAATTCCGAGCGAGCCAGGAGGACGCTGTGACCGAGAAGGATACGGAACGCACCACCGCAAGCGAAGACACTCTGAACCCAATCACCCATCCGTTCGACCAAACCAACGGACTGGCGGACGACCTCGACGGCGATTCCGACGGCACGGCTGAGAGCGATACGCGCAGCGAAGCCGAACGCACGGACGACGACGAATCAGGGGCAGGCGTACTGGACGGCGACACCAGCGAGGACGCCACAGGCCCCGAAGGCAGGAAAGGCCCGGGTGCCGTGCCGCCCCTCGGCGGAGCACTCGGACAGCACTAGCAGCACGTGGAATGCCGCCCCGGCCATCGCCCGGGGCGGCATCTCTTCGTCACGACTTCAAAGGAACCTCATGACTACCTGGCTTATTACCGGTTGCTCAACAGGCCTCGGCCAGGCCTTGGCGAAAGCCGTGCTCGAGAAGGGCCACAACGCGGTGGTCACCGCACGTGACACCGCAACCCTGCAGGACCTCACCACTGGATTCCCGACGACGGCCCTCGCCGTGGGGCTCGATGTCACCGACGCCACCCAGGTTGCCAATGCCGTGAAGAAGGCGGAGGACCGGTTCGGCGGCGTTGATGTGCTGGTCAATAACGCCGGATACGGTTACCGTGCGGCCGTCGAAGAGGGCGATGGGGAGGATGTCAGGGCCCTTTTCGACACCAACGTGTTCGGCCCCGTATCCATGATCAAAGCGGTGCTTCCCGGCATGCGTGCACGGCGGTCCGGGGCCATTGTGAACATCTCCTCAATAGGCGCCCGGATTTGCCCTCCCGGTTCCGGTTACTACGCCGCTTCCAAGGCCGCGCTGGAAGGTATCTCGGGGTCAATGCAGAAGGAGCTGGCGCCGCTGGGAATCTCGGTCACAGCGGTGGAGCCGGGCGGATTCCGCACGGACTTTGCCCGGCGTTCCCTGACGCAGTCCGCGGAGGCCATCGATGACTATGCTGACACCGCCGGAAAGCGCCGCAAGGAAAACGACACCGTTCACGGTACCCAGCCCGGCGACCCGGACAAGGCTGCGCAGGTGATCATCGACGCCGTTGAAGCCGAAGAGACGCCCGCCTTCCTGTTGTTGGGAGCGGACGCCCTGTATGCCTACGACGCCGTTGAAGAAGCAATGCGGGCCGAGGTGGAGCGCTGGCGGGAACGGAGCGGGAGCACCGGTTACACAGAGTAAAGAGCAACGTGTAATCGGTCACACTTGGGCGGATTTGCTTGTCATTCAGGGCAGCCACCATGAACCATGAATGAGGGAACGCGTTCCCAACAAGCTGAATCAGCAATCCTCACCGACGAGGATGCGGCCCCGGGCGAAGAGGCTTGGGGCTGTTAAAAGCCTGAGTGAAAGTACTGACAATGACGACACATACTGACTCCATCTCGCTTAAAATCTGGGATAACTCGGCAATCGACCACACCATCGAAGCCGCAATCCGGGATCTCACCCCTCGCGCCGCTGCGGAGAACTGCGGTATCTCCGTGACCCTCAGCGGACCCAAGACCTTCACGGTCAGCCTTAACCGCTAAGCAGTCCAGACACACCAGAAAGCGGACGACTCCGGTACCCACCGGCGTCGTCCGCTTTTTTGTTGCTCCGCGAGTTCGCTGGAAACGTGCCAAACACCCTGCAAGTTTCCCTACGACGTCGCCGGTTTTGCGCCCGGCCGGTGACCAAGCCGTGGAGTAGCCTTGGACCTCGAGGCACAGCTTGTCAAGGGAGGACGCATCAGTATCCGAAGCGCAGGGATCCTGCTTTACAGGCGGTCCGCGGAGAATGGCTTGGAACTCTGGATTGCCCACATGGGCGGCCCTTTCTGGGCCCGCAAGGACCAGCACGCCTGGTCCATCCCGAAGGGTGAATTCGCAGACGACGAAGACCCGTTGGTTGCTGCCCGGCGCGAGTTCACGGAGGAGATCGGGTCACCCCCGCCGGACGCGGAGTACCACCTACTGGGCATCTTCCGGCAACCCTCCGGCAAACTCATCACAGCCTTCGCTGCGGAGGCCCCGGCTTTCCAGCCGGAGGAAGTGGTGAGCAACACCTTCCCCATGGAATGGCCCAAAGGCTCCGGTACCATCAAGGAGTTCCCCGAGATCGACGACGCCCAATGGATCGACGAGGCAACAGCACGCACCAAGCTGGTCAAGGGTCAGCTGCCCATTGTGGATGCCCTGGTTGCGCACCTCAATGCTTGATCAGCGTCTCAACGCCGCCGGAATCTGCGGTAGGCCCTCGATCTCAAGCCGTCTCAAAACATCATTGACGTCCAACGGAGGGTTCCGGAAAGCTTCGGACATATTCCGCACCGCGACGTGTAGTTCCACAGCGTCCAAATAGAACTGATCCATGAGGAAATCGTCCGGGTGCTTGGCCTCAATGCCCCAGGGTTCCAGGAGCCCGACTGGGAAGTGCTTCAAATTCTTCGTGACGATGACCTGGGCTTGCGCCTTCATTGCCGCAGCCATCACATGGGCATCGCCTGCATCCGGAGACGCTGCAAACATCTGTTCCAGTGGTTCGTAGTTGGTTACAAGGCAGTCCGGAACGGCATCACACATCAGTTTTCGCGTGCGGTCCAGCTTGGAACCGTCAAGGTCAGGTCTATTGGCTTTAAGGTTTCGAAAAGTCTCGTCCAGGATGACTTCCGTCCAGCGGGCCTGCACCAAGCCACTCTGCGCTACCCGCACCAAGAGGTCCCGTAATGCGCTTGGGTAAAGGACATTGGCATCGTAGACGACCGTGAAGACCACCTAAATGAGCCCCATTTCCTGTCCCAGCGCCGATAACTCGTCCGCAGCGTCCTTCTGGGCCACCAAAGCCCGGCGTTTGTAATCGTAGAGTGACTCCGCCATCACGCGGCGGTGTGTGCCTACCTTACGGAACTCGATCTGACCTGATTCCAGTAACCGGACCAAATAGGGACGCGATACGTTGAGCAGATCCGCAGCTTGCTGAGTCGTCAGTTCGGCATTCATCGGGATGACGGTGACTCCTTGCCCGGCCGCCATCTTTCCCAGAATTCGAATCATCAGTTCGGCTGCAGGTCCGGGCATCTCCAGGTGCCCACCGTCAGCCACTGTCATCTCAACCGGCTGGCGCGGGTCAGTGTGCGAGTCCACGGCCCTCCGCAGGACCTTCAATGCGTCACGGGCCAGCTCAGCATCGCTTCCGTGCGGATACGCCGGAGTTGCCGGCTCAACGGTCATCGTGCGTCCTCCTAGGTTGGGCAGGGTACCCAAGCAAGCTTAGTCGCTAAACGAAATAAACGAAACGCCTTCCTGCTATCGGCTCTTCCTTGTTGTGAACTCCTGGATCCAGTCAACGGTTTCGGGGTGGTCCAGGTGGAGGCCGTGCCCTGCCCCCGGGACGCGGACCAGCACTGAGCCCCGGATGTGTCGCCGGAGCGCAACGGCGTTCGGCAGCGGCGTCAACGGGTCCTCCGTCCCGTGGAGAATCAACGTCGGAGCCAGGATGGAACCCAGTTCCGACCACGCGTCATGCTCACGGCTGGCCCTGAAATGACGCGACTTTGCCCAGGCCGAGGCCCTGGACGTGAAGAACGTTTGCACCGCCTCGGGGTGGTCCGCAGCCCACTCCGCATCGAAGAACAAAGGGGCCAGCCGTACCAGGTCGCCGCTCACCAGGGCCGCCGGGTCCGCCCGCATCCCCGGATCCGTTGATCGTCCTCCACTGCTCGCAGCCAGGATCAACGTCCTCACTCGCTCAGGGAAGTCGATGGCGAGCCACTGCCCTATCCGGCCACCCATGGAGTGCCCATATACGTCCGCAGTCTCCACCCCGGCGGCGTCCAGTACAGCAACCGCATCGGCAGCCAGCAAACGGGTGGAATAGCGATCAGCTTGCCCCTGCCCGCTGCGGCCAACCCCACGGTGGTCGAAGCGGATTACGCGATAAAAGCGGGACAACAGTTCCGCCGTCAGGCCCCAACCGTCCATGGCCGTCGCCTGACCGGCGATCAACAGCAATGGCTCCCCGCCGCCGGACTCCGTCCACGCCAGTTCGGTTCCGTCAGGGGCCGCAGCAAAGTTCACCGTGACACTTTATCGGTGCAGCGGCCGGAAGGGTCTGCGCGGCGGCTAGCGTTAAGGGATGACCGCTGAGTACAGGTACGACGTCGACGTGCTTCACCTTTTGGTGTCGCCCGCGCATGCCTACTTTGGCAGGGCACGGGAGGGCGCCGCAGATGTTCCGACCACCGATGCACCGACTGCGGAGCTTGTTGCAGGCAAGGGCGTTGTTGGAGACCGTTTCTTTGGCAAAGCGGCGCACATGGATGCGGCCGTGACTGTGTTCGCGGTCGAGGCGCTCGAGGCTATTGCTGCGGAACTCGATTCCGGCCCGTTTGATCCCCTGCTGACCCGGCGGAATGTGGTGATCCGCGGCGCCGAGCTGGCACCCCTGCTGGGCCACGAATTTGTCCTCGAGTCGGGCAAGGATTCCGTCCGTTTGAGAGCCGGCCGCCCCGCCCACCCCTGCGCGTGGATGGACCAGATGTTGGCTCCCGGCGCCCACAAAGCCATGCGCGGAAGGGGCGGAGTAAGGTGCCAAGTGATCTCCGGCGGGTTCCTCCACCGTGGGCCCGCCACCCTGGTCAGCCCTGTCCCCCTGAACCCGGCCCGCGCCGGGGAAGCGTCCGTGCTGCGGCCCACCCGGCTGCCCTAGCCCGGAACCTGCGCCTCACACCTCCGCAGCCGGCGCCGCGAACTGGGCTTCGTACAGCCGGGAGTACGCGCCACCGGCGGAGAGAAGCTCCGAGTGGGTCCCCTGCTCCACGATCTGCCCGGACTCCATGACCAGGATGAGGTCGGCGTCCCGGATCGTGGAGAGCCTGTGCGCGATGACAAAGCTGGTGCGGTCCGAGCGCAGGGCATTCATGGCCTTCTGGACCAACACCTCGGTACGGGTGTCCACGGAACTTGTTGCCTCATCCAGGATCAGCACTGAAGGGCGTGACAGGAAGGCCCGGGCGATGGTGAGCAACTGCTTCTCCCCTGCCGAGACGTTGCTGCCCTCATCGTCCAACAGGGTGTTGTACCCCTCGGGCAGCGAGCGCACAAAGCGGTCAACATAGGTGGCCTGCGCAGCCTCCACGATCGATGCTTCCGAAGCATCGGGCCGGCCATAGGCAATGTTGTCCCGGATTGTCCCGCCGAACAGCCACGTATCCTGCAGCACCATGCCCATCCGCGAGCGCAGTTCCTGCCGGGACATGGTGGAGATGTCCACGCCGTCCAGGGTAATCCTGCCGCCGTCGAGCTCGTAGAAGCGCATCATGAGGTTCACCAATGTTGTCTTGCCCGCACCTGTAGGCCCAACAATGGCGATGCTTTGCCCCGGCTCGGCCACCAGGTTGAGCCCGGTGATGAGAGGCTTGTCCGGCGAGTAGCTGAAGGAGACGTTCTCGAACACGAGCCGGCCCCGTCCCGGACCGGAAGCAGAACCAACAGGCTCGGGCGATTCTTCCTCTTCGTCGAGCAATTCGAAAACGCGTTCGGCTGAGGCCACACCGGATTGCAGCATGTTCGCCATGGATCCGAGCTGCGCAAGCGGCATGGTGAATTGCCGCGAGTACTGGATGAATGCCTGCACGTCGCCGAGCTGCATTCCGCCGGAAGCCACTTGCAGGCCACCCACCACGGCAATGGCCACGTAGACGAGGTTTCCGATGAACGTCATGGCAGGCATGATCAGTCCGCTGACGAACTGGGCACCGAAACTTGCCTGGAAGAGCTCGGAATTCTTGTCCCGGAACTTCTGCTGTACCTCGTCCTGCCGGCCGAACACCTTCACCAAAGCGTGTCCGGTGTAGGTCTCCTCAATGTGGCCGTTGAGTTCGCCGGTGTTCTTCCACTGGGCCACGAAGAGCTTTTGGGAACGCTTGGCGATCAACACAGTAATCCCGAGGGTCAGGGGAATAGTGATGAGGGCAATCAGCGCCAGCAGCGGGGAAAGGATGAACATCATCACCAGCACCCCCAGCACGGTCAGCAGGGAGGAGACTACTTGGCTGATGGATTGTTGGAGGCTTTGGGAGATGTTGTCGACGTCGTTGGTCACCCGGCTGAGGAGCTCGCCGCGCTGGATTTTGTCGAAGTACTTCAGCGGCAGCCTGTGGATTTTCGCTTCGATCCGTTCGCGCAGCCGGTAGACGGTCCTTTGGACGACGCCGTTGAGGATGTACGCCTGGATCCAACCGAACGCCGCGGCCAGGACATACAGCACGAGCGTCCAGAGCAGTACCGAGGACAGCGCGCCGAAGTCGATGCCGACGCCGGGTGTCAGGGGCATGGCGCTGAGCATGTCGGCCTTAGTGTTCTCGCCGGCGGCGCGGAGCCCTGCGATCACGGCTTCTTTGGAAACGCCGGCGGGCAGTTCCTTGGAGACGACGCCGGCAAAGATCAGGTTGGTGCCTTCGCCAAGCAGCCGTGGGCCAATGACGTTCAGGGCCACGCTGACAACGGCGAACATCAGGACCAGGGCAAGCCAGACCCGTTCGGGATGCAGGGTTCCCAGCAGGCGCTTGGCGGAGGCGCCGAAGTTGGACGCCTTCTCGGCCGGGACGTTCATGCCGGCGAACGGCCCGCCCCTGCCCGGCCCCATCGGGGGACGCTGCGGACCGCGGACAGCTGTACTCATGCCGCCTCCTCCGCTGCGAGTTGGGAGGCCACGATTTCCCGGTACGTTTCGGAAGTCTCCAACAACTCATCGTGCGTTCCCTGCCCAACGATCCTGCCGTCGTCGAGCACTAGTATCCGGTCAGCATCCGCGATGCTGGACACGCGCTGGGCGATGATCACCAGCGTGGCGCCCTGGGTGTGCTGTTTGAGGGCGCGGCGCAGCCTGGCGTCCGTTGCAGTGTCCAGGGACGAGAACGAATCGTCAAAGATGTAGAGTTCTGGCTGTTTGACCAGTGCCCGGGCGATGGCGAGCCGTTGCCGCTGACCGCCGGATACGTTGGTCCCGCCCTGGGAGATCGGGGCGTCCAGCCCGCCGTCCATTTCCTCAACAAAGTCGCGGGCTTGGGCGACGGCGAGGGCTTGCCACAGTTCGTCGTCGGTGGCGTCCGGTTTGCCGTAAAGCAGGTTGCTGCGGACGGTTCCGGAGAACAGGTAGGGCTTTTGCGGCACCAACCCGATGTGCCCCCACAGGTGGTCGGGTTGCAGTTCCCGGACGTCCACGCCGTCCATCCGGACGGATCCCGAGGTGGCGTCGAAGAGTCGCGGCATGAGGTTCACGAGGGTGGTCTTGCCTGCCCCGGTGCTGCCGATGATCGCCGTGGTCTGGCCGGCCCGGGCGGTGAAGGACACCCCGCTGAGGACGGGCTGTTCGGCACCCGGGTAGGCGAATCCGACGTCGCGCATTTCCAGCTCGCCCCTGCGGCGGCCGGTGAGGGACACAGGGTTCGACGGCGGCTGGACGCTTGAGTCGGTCCCCAGCACCTCGCCGATGCGGTCGGCTGAGACGGAAGCACGCGGGATCATCACGGCCATGAACGTGGCCATCATGACGGACATGAGGATTTGCATAAGGTAGCTCAGGAACGCAATCAGAGTGCCCACCTGCATGGAGCCGTCCTCGATCCGGAACGACCCGAACCAGATCACCGCCACACTGGAAATGTTCATGACCAGCATGACCACAGGGAACATGAGCGCCATCAGCCGGCCGGCCCGCAGCGCAACGTCCGTGACGTCGTCGTTCGCTTTGCCGAACCGCAGCGATTCCATGTCCTCCCGCACGAAGGCCCGCACCACGCGGATACCGGTCAGTTGCTCACGGAGCACCCTGTTCACGGCGTCGATCCGGACCTGCATTTTGCGGAACAGCGGAACCATCCGGGTCACGATCAGCCCGACGCAAACCAGCAGCACCGGCACCGCCACGGCGATCAACCACGACAGTTGCGCATCTTGCCGAACCGCCATGATCACCCCGCCGATACTCAGCATCGGCGCCGCGACCATCAGGGTGCAGGACATGAGGACCAACTGCTGGACCTGCTGGACGTCGTTGGTGGAGCGGGTGATGAGGGACGCCGCGCCAAAGCGGCTGACCTCTTGCTCCGAGAACTCCCCCACCCTGCCGAAGATCGCGTCCCGGAGGTCGCGGCCAAGGCTCATTGCGGCCTTCGCGCCGAAGTACACCGCAATCACGGCGCAGGCGATCTGCAGCAGGGTAATCAGCAGCATGACCGCGCCCATGCGGAGGATGTATCCGGTGTCGCTGGTGGCGACGCCCTGGTCGATGATGTCGGCATTGAGCGTGGGCAGGTACAGCGAGGCGATGGACTGGGCCAGCTGAAAAACGACGACGGCGACCAGCAGCCGCTGGTGCGGCTGGAGGAAACGAACAAGGACCTTCCACAGCATGGGATCTCCAGCGTCCGGGGGTAAACCGAAGGCCAGTTTACGTCTGGTTGCTGGGGGCAACTAGGGGGTATTCAGTAGGCTGGAAGCGTTCCACCCCAGAACCGCTATGAAGGGACCGAAGTTTTGGCTTACATCACCGTCGGAAACGAAAACAGCACTGAGATTGAGCTCTACTACGAGGACCACGGGGCGGGGCAGCCTGTGGTGCTGATCCACGGCTATCCCTTGGACGGATCGTCATGGGAGAAGCAGACAACGGCCCTCCTTGACGCCGGCTACAGGGTGATCACCTATGACCGCCGCGGCTTCGGGAAGTCCAGCAAGCCCACGGTCGGCTACGACTACGACACCTTCGCAGCCGACCTCAAAGCGGTCCTGGAAACCCTCGACCTCAACGACGCCGTACTGGTGGGGTTCTCCATGGGAACCGGCGAGGTTGCCCGCTACATCAGCACCTACGGTTCAGGCCGCGTGGCCAAGGCTGTGTTCCTCGGCTCCCTGGAACCGTTCCTCTTGAAGACCGACGACAATCCGGATGGCGTCCCGCAGGATGTCTTCGATGGCATCGCCCAGGCCGTCAAGGCTGATCGCTACGCCTTCTTCACGGATTTCTTCAAGAACTTCTACAACAGCGACACCTTCCTGGGCACCGACCGCCTCAGCCAGGAATTGGTCGATGCGAGCTGGAACCTGGCAGCAAATTCGGGTGCATTCGCATCAGTTGCCGCACAGCCCACGTGGCTCACTGATTTCCGCGCGGATATCCCCACAATCGATGTCCCCGCTTTGATCGTTCACGGCACTGCGGACAATATCCTGCCCATCGATGTCACCGGCCGCCGATTCAAGGATGCACTTCCCAGCGCCGAATACGTGGAAATCGAGGGGGCGCCGCACGGTTTCCTCTGGACGCACGGAGCAGAAATCAACGAAGCCCTTCTGGGGTTCCTCAAAAAGTAGGCAAATAGCCCTCAAGAACCTTTTCTTGAGGGCTATTTCCTAAGTGATCCTGAGTTTGCGGACTTTCTTTCCCAGCCGGAGATACTCCTGCTGGACCGCGTCCGCTGCCGTCCGTTCCCTGGCGTGGAGAACTCCGTAGGTAAATGCGGCGTTGCCCATGCCGGGAGCGGAGCCGAGCTTCAACAGTTCAGTCCGGGCTACGGCACTGTCCTGGTGTTCACCCAAGATGGTCTGTATCCGGTGGGCCATATCAGCGATCTTCGATGCCTGCTTGCCGTGGATGCTTTCTGCCGCCGCAGCCGCAAAGCGCAACTTCTTGGCTGCCTTCCGGACTTCGTGGAAGGCCTTGTCACGGGAAGGCCCGACGGCGGCGGCAACCGCTGCGTCGTGGCGTTCGGCGAGGCGTTTGGCAGCCTTGTTGACGCGCTTGGCCGTTGCTTTGCCCGCACCGGGCATGACCTCGGGCGCGACAGGAGGCTCCTCGACGAAGGCCTCCAATTGGTCCAGCAGCCGGAAGTATCCAGGACTGTCCATCCGGGATCGGATGGCCGTCAGGGCAGTGTCCTTCCGAACCTTCATGCGTTCGTCCAGCTCTGCCGCCAAGGGGCCCAGCACAAGCCTTCCCGGCAATTCATCCAGCGATTCCCGCAGCCGCCGATGGAGCACCTCGGCGTCCCTGTACCGGCCCAGAGTTTGGGCGAGCGATTTCAAGCCCGCTTCCAACTCGTCCACCGGGCCGGCTTTGAAGAACTTGCGGTAGCTGTGGAGCACCGACCGGATCCGCCGGGTGACGGACCGTAGCTGGTGGACGGAATCATCAGCGTTCATCCTGACGTGGGCATCCCGCCGGAGCATCCTGGCCACTTGCTGGTCAAGGTAGTCGAGGACGGGCACAACGGCCGGTCCCTTACGTTCGGGGACCTCGCGGCCGCTCCCCTTGGGACGGGGCAAGTGTCCGGCCAGCGCGGTCGCGAGTTTGGACGTGCGTTCGCTGGGGCGCGCGCCGGTATTCGTAAGTATCCCGGCGGCAGCTTCAAAAAGTGCTGCCGCGGCGTCGTCGCCCGGATTGTGGTTCAGCTCCAGTTCCCACTCACGCCACGTGCGGGCGGTGGAATCGTTGAAAGACACCTCGGCCTCGACGTGGTCATCGACGAACTCGGCAATCGCCCTGCCGTCTTCCGCGTACAGGCCGATGCTGGTGCGGCTGGTGTTCACAGTGGCCACGGGTGCCACGGCATGGCCACGGGTGCAGGCAAGGATCCTGGCCAGGATGTCATCCGGGAGGATCTCCGGCCGGCCCAACGCAGCATGTATTTCCGTGCGCTGCCCGGGTCCCTTGGGCAGCTTAAGGTGCCATCCGGCGTCCGGTCCTCCGGTACGACGCCGGAGCGTCATCCCGTAGGAGGCGAGGGCGAGGTCTTTGGTGTCGAAATAGACGGCCTCAAGCCGGTGCGTCACCGGCTCGCCTACCCTGGAGACGCCGTCGATGGCTGTCAGGTCAGGCAGCGGCGTTGACGGTTCGACGTCGAACTTCCGCTCCACTTCCACAGTGGACTTGGCCATGGTCCAAATACCTCCTGCTGCCGTAAATGTTGCCCGCAACGGTGAAGGCCGGCCGGATCGCCGGCCGGCCTTCACCGCGCTGCATCAGACCAGCGGTCCTCCGGCTTCATCTACATCCCCGCCGGAGATGGTGCCACGCCAACCCCCGGTTTCGTGCCCTTGGGCTTCAATGAACTTCTTGAATTTGTCCAGGTCCGCGCCAACGCGCAGACTGTCGGCTCCAACGGCTGACCCTGCCTTTTCGGCGAGCGTTTCCGGTTCCCACACGATTTCCACGTTGACGCGGGTCCTGCCGGCGTCGAGCGGCTCGAAGGTCACCGAGCCGCCGTTGCGGGGGCCGTCCACGCTGGCCCAGCTCACCAGGGAGTCCGGAACCTGGTCAATGATCTGGGCGTTGTAGTCGCGCTTCACGCCTCCCACATTGGTGGAGAAGTGCAGTGCCGTGTCATCGAACTGCCGCACGGCTTCCACACCGTTCATGAACTCCGGGAAGCTCTCAAACTGGGTCCACTGGTTGTAGGCCACGGAAACAGGGACATCTACTTCAATTGATTTGTTGACGGTAGCCATGGATTTTGCTCCTTCTTTGCCGTCGAGTGCGGGGTGCCTTGCGGTCGCGTGCCTTGCGGTCGCGTGCCTCGTGCGTCCGGGGCTTAGCCTGCGTTGAAGTCTTCTTGGTCGTCGTCGTTAGGCGCCTGGTCCTGGGGAAGGTCGGTGCCGCTGCCGTCCGGCAGGTCCTCTGCGTCGGGCTGCAGGTTCTGTTCCTGGAGGGATTGCTCATCTGTCCCGCCGAAACGGCCTGCGCCCGGTTCGCCGGAGCTGTCCGAATCTTCCGGATCCAAGTGACTGAGGTTCGGAGCGCCGGTTGCGTAGGTCTCGCCGTCGGGGCTGTCCTGGCTCAATCCGGCGTCGCTCAGGTCTTCTTCTACACGGGGCTGGGCCTGCCCTCCGCCAGCTTCCTGCTCTGCCGTCGGGGTGCCGTAGCCGCCTACTTCTTCTTCAGGTGTGGCGTTCTGACTGTCCATGAGACCTGTCCTTTCCAACGGTTAATGGAACACTTCGAATTTATAAGCATACTTAGCTATTTGTCCATGCCGAAAGGCCTTAGTCAGTAAACTTAGTACTTCTTCACTTCATCGGCTACCACGTCAGGCCGGATTCGTAAGGGGTGAAGTCGGACCGCAGCCGCACGGACTTCGGCCCCATCAGCGCAATGTCCTCCCACAGCACCAGGAACGAACCGCGGTGCCGCCACCGGAGCAGTTGGGCTACCGGCCACGGCTGGGTGAGGTTCTGCCGCTCGAATCCCAAGAAGGACGACGCCGTGCGGGGACTGACAATGATCCCCACCAGCCGCGCCTTGCTCAGCAGCGGGCCGGGAGCAGCATCCAGCGCGAAACGGACGTCCGACACCTCGCCGAGCCGCTTTCCGTTGCTGTCCAGCACGTCAATTCCCAGCATGTCAGTCAGGATCATGGCGGCCTCCCGGAATGCGGCCAATGACGTGGTTCCGCAGCCAGCGCTCCACCCACGACGCGTCCAGGGAATCCGAGCGGACCCCCACGGAGATGACGGTCCCCACGCCTGACACAACGTCCCACGGGATACGGATCAGCCGGCTCGACGGCGGCCTGCCGCCAAAGATCCGCGTACCCAGCACCGGCCCGGTCAGCAGCGCAGTGATAACCGGCGGGTCGGTACCCGGCGGGATCGGCTGGTACGGTTCGGGGCCGCTCAACTCAATGTCGTCCACAGTGGTGACGGGTACGTCGTCGATGTCCAGAACCTGACGGTCCAGCAGATGCAGCTGCGCGTCGAGGACCAACCCGGCGGGTTGTGGTGGCGGCTTCAAACGGCTCGTATCCAGCCCTCGGTTCTTTGCCATTACGCCCCCGCTCCGGTAGCGATCATGAGGGGAATCGCCGCAATCGACGCCACCAGGATGATGACCAGATAGACCATTCCGGCAATATTCACCGGCCGCTTATTGACGTGTTCGCCCATGTACTGGGGGTCATTTGCCACGATCAGGATGGGCAGGTACGTCAGCGGGAGGGCAATGGCCGAGAAGACCACCGAGTATTCCGTCACCAGGATCGGATCGACCCCTGTCATCAGCACCGCCACTCCCGCCAGCAGCACCACGATCATGGACATGTGGAACCGTGCTGCTTGCGCCGGACGCCGGAACTTCCCCCACGACCAGCCGAAGTACTGCGCCAAGGTGTAGCCGCTGGAAAGCGTCGTCTCCAATGCCGCTCCGAACGTTGCCGCTACGATGCCCACAATCAGGACGGCCAAAGCGATTTGCCCGCCCGCTTGCGCTACCGGCACAGCCACCTGCGACAGCGTCGTCACGCCGATGCCGGCAGGGAGAAGGACGACGGCGGCGCACCCGGCGATTGCGAGCGAAAGGAAACCGCCAAGAGGGAAGCCCAGCAGGACATTAAGCCGCGATTGCGCCAGGTCTTTCACCTTCCACTTTTCTTCCACGGCACCCGAAGAGAAGAAGAAAACCTCATACGGGGTCATGGCCGCACCGAAGAGGGCAATGGCGTAGTACCAGTACGTTCCGGCCTTCTCTTCGTGGGAAACAGAGGGGGTAAAGATCTGGGAGGCCAAGGCACCCCAGTCCGGCTTGAGGAGGAACAAAGCCACTGCAAAGACCACCAGTGAGAGTCCCACCAGGCCCGTGACGTTCTCCATGATCTTGAACTTCACCCGCCAGATCACCAGCCACACAGCCAGCAAAGCCACGGGAACCCACAAGAGATAGGCAACGCCGCTTGCCAATTGCAGGGCCAGGGCAATGCCGCCTATTTCGGCAGTGACCGTCATGAGGTTGATGAGGAAGGAAGCACCGAGGTTCGCCAGCCCGGCGCGGGCTCCCATCCGTTCCCGGATCACTTCGAATGTGGCCCTTCCCGACACCGCAGCAACCCGGCCGGACATGTTGGCAAAGAGGCAGATTCCTACTACTCCCACAAGCACCACCCACGCCAGCGAGAGCCCAAAGCGCGAGCCCACCACGGCATTGGTGACCAAATCCCCGATGTCGACGAAGCCCCCGATCGCTGTCAGGATGCCGAGCGCAACACCGAGGAGCCGTTTCACTGTATGCCGGCCTTGGTCATGAGGGCGTCGAGCTGGTCCGAGGCCCTGTGCAATTCATCGAGCACGGGCATCAAGTGGGATGGGTCGCTTCCGATCCTGCCCTCTTCGGGGCCGCCTTGCGGCGCCGCCAGGGCATCACGGGCGTGGATCAACGCACGGGAAATTGTTGCGAAGGCAGCAAGAACGTCATCCCGGAGGTCCTGGTCATCTCCGTTACTGGCAGACGTGCCTTGGACGTCCTTGGTAGCTGAGTCGACCTGCTTCAGCATGTCGTCAGCCGCAGTTGAGCCGGCCGCCGCCGTCGTGTGGCCCTTGAGCCGCAGCTCCACGGCCATGGCCGTGGTCCTGACAGCAGCGGAGGCGTCTTTCATTGGCCCCTCAAGGGCCTGCGTCGAGGGACTTTCCGAGCAGCCGGAAACGACTCCGACCAGCAACGCGAATGTCAGGAGCACCTTGAAAGCATGCTTCCACAAGCAGCTCACGACGGCTGCGGCACCTCGCATCCACCTTGCGGATCAAGCCCCGTGTAATTCAGCGGTCCGGCAACAATGTTGAGGGCGATCGTGGCGAACTGTGAGCACTGCGCCGGTGGCGCGTTGTAATATCCCCGCTGCCCCGCAGCTATTGCACCGACGACCAACCACACCACTACGATCAGCCCGAGAATTGATCCGATACGCATTTTCCACCTCAATCAAAAGAATGGATAAACCCGGAACCGGGCGGATTATGGGCGAAGCCGTGGGCGATTATCCACCCACGGCTTCGAAGCCCCGATCAATCCGTCGGATTAGGTTCAGTAGTTAAGCTGCGGTCGTCCGCAGTCTTTGCATCTTTTTCCTCAGCAGGTCCCGGCGGAGTAGCAGACTTGTTCGCTCCGGCGTCGGCAGCGTCGTCCGGATCTCCCCCGGCCCCACCGTCCGCCGGCACTTGCGCGCTGGCGAGCGGTGTTCCGAGATCCCGCGGGATCGGATGGCCAGGGGTTGTTACTCCGTCATGGATGTGGCTAAGGCCCCCAGATTCCACTGGGTCCGAGGTCATACGCGCGACCGCCCCCGTCCCAAAACCCATCCAATGAGGGCAAGAACAAGAAGGATAATTCCCACCCACAGCAGGAAACTTAGGGCCTGGTTGAATCCACCCACCAGCAGCAGGATGATCGCAATGACTCCGGCGATGATCAATAGTGTGTTCATGTAGCTACGCATCCCTTCAAACAAATTTCTGTCCAGTTAGGAAGGCATCCGCCGGGACCCCAAATGAAGTCCCACCCCATACCAACGGGCACCAACGGAGAATGTTCTCCTTATTCCGTACCTACCCATAATGGCTATGGTTCAAACAGAGCAACCACTACGGGAAGCACGTGCACAGCTTCATAATAAGCACGCTTTGTGTTTTGGCGAAGTGATTTGATGCCGAACATTTTTCGAGGCGGATCGCCCTGTCAATGCGTTTCCCCGCCTACACCCTCGGGCGCATCAACGGCGGGTTCAGCACCGCCCGGGTGGGGTGCCCCGCCGTCGAACGCGCCTCCTCCGCGAGCCTGAAGAGTGCCGCCGGCCTGCCCGCATCGCCCGCGGTCATGCGCCCTGTGTCCTCAAGGAAGCCGGGCGTGCCGGTGGCCTTGCGATGGAAGTTTCGCGGGTCCAGGCGGGTCCCCCAAACGGCCTCGTAGACGGCCCGTAATTGGGCGATGGTGAACTCTTCGCCGCAGAACGCCGCGCCCAAAGGCGAGTACTCCAACTTGGCCCTGGCCCGTTCCACGGCATCTTCCAGGATCTGCGCATGGTCGAAGGCCAAATCCACCTCGCCATTGGCCACGCGTTCCACCGGATACCACGCCGCTTGCTCGGCGTCACTGCCGGCGGACAGGACGGGAAAGTCGGGCGCCAGCAGAAGGTGCGCCACGGTGAGGACGTCGCCACGGGGGTCACGACCCTTGGGGCCGTAGCTCGCCAACTGCTCCAAATAGCCTGGCAAACGTTCGACGCCGGTTTCCTCGCCCAGTTCGCGGATCGCTGCTTCCACGAGGTCCTCGCCGGGCAAGACGAAACCGCCGGGGAGGGCGAGCCGTCCGCGGAACGGCTCGATGAGGCGGGTGATGAGGAGGACGCAGAGCTCACCGCCGCGGACGGTAAGGGCAACGATGTCCACCGTGACGGGGAAGCTCGCGGGTGCTGGAACAGCTTGTGTCATGCGGCAATCCTACGGCATTTATCGTCATGTTGACATTAATAGTTCCAGCGCCCTAGAGTGTGGTTATCGTCAGATAGACGATAACTCTTCAAATCAAGGAGCATCATGGCAACCATCAAGCGATACCCCTGGATCAGCCACTTCCTCGGCAGCCCCACCGGCTACGTCGTGCACCTGCAAAAGGGCGCGGTGAAGCACCAAGGAGTGGGCCAGGCGTTCTGGTTCCGGCCCGTGAATTCCGTGCTCAGCGAAGTGCCGGTAGATGATCAGGAACTCCCCACCCTCTTCCACGCCATTACCCGGGACCACCAGGACGTCACAGTGCAGGCCAACGTCACCTACCGGTTCGTGGATCCTGTGGCGGTGTCGACTCGGCTCGACTTTGGCCTGCAAACACCGGGGTCCGCGCCGGCAACGGGACGCGAGCAGGTCTCCACCATCATCGGGCAGCTCTGCCAGAGCCACGCGATCGACCAGATTGCCGCCACCACCCTGGCCGAAGCCTTGGAACGCGGCGTCAGCCAGCTGCGGATAGTGCTCACCGAAGCCCTCCGCGCAGACGCCCGGCTGCAATCCACCGGCATCGAAATCCTCGGGGTGCAGGTCCTGGCAGTCCGACCCGAGTCCGACGTCGAACGTGCCCTGCAGACACCCGTCCGCGAACAGCTGCAAGCCGAAGCGGACCGGGCTGTCTACGAAAGGCGGGCGGTCGCCGTCGAACGTGAACGCACCATCTCCGAAAACGAGATGGCCAGCCAAATCGAACTGGCCGTTCGGCGCGAGAACCTCGTGGCGCAGGAGGGCGTTAACGCCCGTCGGGCAGCGGAGGAAAAGGCCGCAGCCGGCCTCATCGAGGCCCAGGGTTCGGCCGAGCGCAAGGGCATCGGCGCTGCGGCCGAAGCCAACCAGATCCGGCTGGTGGGTGAAGCAGCTGCCGCACGTGAAGCTGCCACCATGGAGGTCTACCGGGGCATGGAACAGTCCACGCTGCTTGCCCTCGCCCTGCGGGACGCAGCCGGTTCGCTGCCGAACATCGGCAACTTGACCATCACCCCGGACCTCCTGAGCGGAGCCCTGGCCGGACTGTTCAAGGATCAGAACGGACAAGCACCGGCACCGGCCGCCAAGTAAGGATCAGACCATGGCAACTCCACGCATCGTCATCGTTCACAGGCGTACCGAACTCCAGGAACTCCTGGACCGCCACTCGACCCGCGGACAGGCTGAGTTCTTCCTCCGGACCCGTGGCCGAAGCCTCGAAGAAGTTCAGCAACGCCACGACCACCTCACCGCAGCCCTCGCCACCGTGCGGGGAGCGGTCCCGGCCGAATGGCGGCAAGCCGAAGTGGAGCGGGCCGACCTCAGCCGTTTCCTCCTGACAGCAGAGGACATCATCGTGGCCGTGGGCCAGGACGGTCTGGTGGCCAATGCCGCCAAGTACCTTTCCGGGCAACCGGTCATCGGCGTGGATCCGGAGCCTGGAGCCAATCCCGGCGTCCTGGTGCGGCACACGCCCGCGGCGGCAGCGGCCATGATCCGCGCCGGCGACCCGAACCGCCTGCGCTGCCTGGACCTCACCACCGTGACGGCAACGCTCGACGACGGGCAGCAGCTTTCGGCGCTCAACGAGATTTTCGTGGGGCACGCCTCCCACCAGTCCGCCAGGTACCAGTTGACGGCGCCAAGTTTTACAAGTTCCGGTGGTCAAACCGAGCGGCAGTCCTCATCGGGATTGATCGTCTCCACCGGCACCGGAGCCACCGGCTGGTGCGCCTCAATCGCACTGGAACGCGGCGGCAGGGCCCTGCCCGCACCGACTGACCCGACGCTTGCGTGGTTTGTCCGCGAAGCCTGGCCGTCGCCCGTTACGGGAGCTTCCCTCACTGAAGGCCTCCTGCAAGCCGGCGAAGTCCTCCGCATCACCGTCGCATCGGACCAACTGGTGGTGTTCGGCGACGGCATGGAAGATGACCGGCTGATCGCCTCATGGGGGCAGGAAATCACAGTGCAGGCAGGGCAGCGGCCGCTGCGGCTGGTGGTTTAGCGGGCGAGGTTGGCAGCGGTTAGTTTGGTACTGTCCGCAGGAAACCCTGTTGAGGTACATCTGCGTGAAGGCGGTCAGCCACGGATTGCGTAGTCTTGCAAGAGTTTCCGCAGGACTCTCCTACCGGCTGACTGCTCCCGTGTTGCCATTGACTCAGCCAAATCCAGGGCAATGGCAGCTACAGGAACTCCGTTGCGGAGTCCCTCTTCAAAGTCGATCTCCCGTAGCGTGACATTGCCGTCCTCTGATTCCTCCATGTGGAACGCCGCGGCCATTTCGTCTGCCGTACCCACCGGAACGTAACCGTCCAAAAAACCGTCGCCACCGGAGAGACCGAACACAGCCCCCATACCGGCTGCCCGCATTGCCGCTCCGCCTGTAGGCAGCACGTGTTCCTGCAACTTCCCAACAGCTTCCGTCGTCGCCCGAAACGTTCTGACCGTTGCCCGTTTCCGGGCCGCAACCATGACATCCTCGACGCTGCGGCCCTGCAACGATGTTCGCAAGCGGTAGCGCTCGTGGGGATTCAACCATGGCGCCGCCTCACCGCTCAGGAGCGCTATTGCCGCCCAGGCTGTCTTGGAGCTCCATGCTCGACCGGTCCCCCGCGGTCTATGGAGAGCCCGGTTCAACGAATCACTGCTGATGAGTAGTAATCCACCACCCCGCAGCGTCTTCAGGTGACCTTGGCTCACCATATTGCGCACCTGCCGCTGGCTCACGTGAAGACGTTCAGCGACTTCTGCGGTTGTGAGATAAGTCGATACCATAGACAGAAGACTACCGCGAGGGGAAGTCTTTTGTGCATACAAAATACTTCCCCGCGCGGAATATATTTGTGCACTGTCGGCTCGATGTGATGTTCGCGTCCCACGCCCACTCCCGCTCCCAGCCCGGCAGTGCTAGCATTCCCATGATCGTGAGAACCAAGCAGGAGGTGAGACCCATGTACGCAGTATCCGCAATGGGCGCTCCCCCGCAGCCCACGATTCCGCGACGCAAGTAGTCGCCACCGGGAGCGCCAATCCTCTTTCGTGAAGGGCTCTCCCATGAACACAACGCTTTCCCAAGGCATCACGCGTGCCCGGGCCTTGGTGCTCGGTGGCGGAGGTTCCACCGGCAATGCCTGGTTGACCGGCGTCATCGCCGGCCTGGCGGACGCGGGCCTCGATGTCACCAACGCCGACCTCACCATCGGCACATCGGCCGGCTCAACCGCTGCCGCCCAAATCAGTGGCGCTCCTATCGCTGAGTTGTATGCCGCAACCGTTCAAGCTCCCGCCAGCCGGACCTCGGCGCCCGCCAAAGGCAGGGACGTATCTGCCCACATGGAACGGACTGCCCGGATCATCGCCTCTTCCGCGGATCCTGCAGACATGCGACGCCGGATGGGGGCTGCGGCGCTCGAACTGCAAGCCGCGTTGGACCCTTCCACACAGGAACGATGGCGCGCTACGGTGGCGGCCAGACTTCCCCGGCAGGAATGGCCGCAACAGCAAATCCTCATCACAACCGTTGATGCAGGCACCGGCGAACCTGTCGAGTTCGGCAACAGCAGCGGGGTGGACCTGGTTGACGCCGTTGCAGCCAGTTGCGCCAGCGGCTTCGCGTACAGGATTGGCAGCGCAGACTATATCGACGGCGGCTACCGCTCCAACGCTGAAAATGCGGACCTTGCGGCTGGTTTCAGGAGAGTGCTGGTCCTTTCGCCTTTCGGTGGTCGAACCCGGACTCCTGAAGCGTGGAAGCAGGACCTCGCCTCCCACATCGAGGTTCTGCGAGCTGGCGGCAACCAAGTGGAGACGATTCTCCCCGCCGTTGAGTCGGAACATCTGTTCGGTGCCAACGCCATGGATTTCTCCCTCCGTCCGGCCGCAGCGGTGGCAGGCTTTGAGCAAGGAAAAAGCCTGGCCAGCGGGCTTTCCGGGTTCTGGAAAGGGCCCCTCACTTAGCCCCTGACCAGCCGGGAGTCAACCGTTGTCCCTCCCGAAGCCCCGGAGTAGGGTGGCCGGACCGCCAACCCTCAACAAACTCTGGGTAATTTCTGGGAGACACCATGAGACTTAAGAGACGTCAGTTTGCCGCGGCCACTGCCGCGTTGGCACTTAGTGTAAGCAGCGCAGCAGTGGCCAGTCCGGCTTTTGCGGACCCCCGGCAAACCGAAAAGAACCCCACGGCCACGGGCTACGGCGGCGCCGTCAGCACGGTGGATCCGGAGGCATCCGCAGCGGCCATCGAAGTATTGAAGCGGGGCGGCAACGCGGCCGACGCAGCGGTCGCTGCTGCTGCCACCCTCGGCGTAACTGAGCCCTACAGCGCCGGCATCGGCGGTGGCGGCTACTTCGTCTACTACGACGCCAAGACCGGTGAAGTCGGAACCATAGACGGCCGCGAAACGGCACCTGCGGCAATGCCCCATGATGCGTTCATCAATCCTGCTACCGGCGAGCCCTACAAATTCACGCCGGATCTGGTCACCAGCGGCGTCTCTGTTGGTGTTCCCGGTACTGCGGCTACATGGGAACGCGCTTTGGAACGGTGGGGAACCTTGGGCCTGGACGAGGCCCTGAAACCGGCCATCAAGGTCGCCAACCGCGGCTTCGTGGTGGATGAGACTTTCCGTCAGCAGACCGAGGACAACAAGGCACGGTTCAGCAACTTCACCTCCACACAGCAACTCTTCCTCCCCGGCGGTGAGTCTCCCGCCGTCGGAAGTATCTTCAAGAACCCCGAGCTGGCGGCAACATACCGCCTGCTTGCCAAGGAGGGGACAAGCGCGTTCTATAACGGCCCGCTGGCTGAGGAAATCGCTGCCACGGTCCAGGCGCCGCCCAAGGTAGCGGAACCCACCCTGCCTGTGCCTGTAGGTTTCATGACTGCCCAGGACCTGGCCGACTACAAAGTCCTGAACCAGGATCCCACCCACATGAAGTACCGCGGCTACGACGTCTATGGAATGGCACCCTCGAGCAGCGGAGGCACCACTGTCGGCGAGGCCTTGAACATTCTTGAGCCGTACAACCTCAGCGAAATGCAGCCAGCAGACGCCCTGCACCACTACTTCGAGGCGAGCGCCCTGGCGTTCGCCGACCGTGGCGCCTACGTGGGTGACCCCGCGTCCGTTGATGTTCCTACGGACATCTTGCTGGACCCGGCCTTCGGCAAGGAACGCTCTTGCCTGATCAACCCGACGGCGGCGGCAACCAAGCCTGTAAAACCCGGGGACGTAGAGAATTACGACGGCGCGTGCCCGGCTTCCGCTGCGCCGCTCGCTGATGAGACGGACACCGAGAACATCTCCACTACCAACCTGACGGTCGCTGACAAGTGGGGCAACGTGGTGGAGTACACGCTGACAATCGAACAAACAGGAGGATCGGGCATTGTTGTTCCGGGTCGGGGATTCCTGCTGAACAACGAGTTGACGGACTTCAGCACGGTCTACAACCCCGAGGACCCGAACCGTATTGAACCAGGCAAGCGGCCACGGTCATCGATGTCACCCACCATCATCCTGGATGAGGGCAAGCCATTCCTGGCCCTCGGTTCGCCGGGTGGTTCAACGATCATCACCACCGTGCTTCAGACGATTTTGAACCGGGTCGATTTGGGCATGGACATCTCGGAAGCCCTGGCAGCTCCCCGGGCAGCCCAACGAAACACGGTAACGGTGACAGCCGAACCGGCTTTCATACAGAGCTATGGATCCCAGCTCACCGCCCTTGGCCACGAACTGGTCCCGGCCGGAGACGCCTTCACATCCGCAGCCGAGATTGGTGCTGCCACGGCCATCGAGTTCGGTGAAGATGGCAAGCTCGTTGCCGTGGCGGAGCCGGAGCGGCGGGGTGGTGGATCGGCCATGGTGGTTTCGTCCGGTGACCAGCCGTCGAATGGCCACGGGAAGGGCCCGAAGTCCAAGTAGTCCTACAGGTTGAAACCCGGGAAGCCAGGGCAGGCCTATTCACGGTCCGCTCTGGCTTCCTCCCGTGAACGCCATAGTGCTCCAAGAGCGCCCAGAGAGCAGATGACCCCCGTCAGTAACGGCCACACCGAGCCGCTTTGATTGGAGAAAAGGGCGTACACGGCATAAGCGCCCAAGAGTAGGGCAAGCATGAGCCAGACGAGTGATCTGTGATTCATGGTTCGTTCCTTTCGCGGCTTAGGTCCAGCGGCAGAGGGGGTTTAGCGAAGGTCGCGGTGGGAGAAAACGGCCCCGGCGGAGCCGAGCAACAGCACCAGCCAGCACAGCGACCCCAGGAGCGGCATGGAGTTGATGCGTCCTTCTGCAACGCTGGTGGACCACTCCGATGTCAGCACCGGGAAGAAGAAGCCGGTGGTTAGCCCCGCACCAGAAAGGAACTCGGGGAGGGCAAGCGTCAACGGCACCACGAAGAATGCCACCAGATGGTTACGGACAAGGGATCCGACGGCAAAGCCCCACATGGAACCCACAGCAGCGACGCCCGCAAACGCCCCGGCCGCAAAGAAGTTGGTTGGGTGTCCGCCGACCGGGAGCATGATGAGCACCAGCACTGTTCCCACTGCGCCGCCCGCGAGCATCGATGCAAGAAATGTGGAAGCTGCCCGGGATGCAAAGATCGGTGCTCGGCTGAACAGGAGGACCCTCCGGTGCAAGGAGCCACGACGGAAGTCGACCGTAAAGGCGAAGGATCCCAGCACCGCCCCGACCGTGAGCATCACCGACAGCGCCGGTCCCAGAAGGGCAGCGCCCAGCTGACCGACACGTACCTCATGTGCCAAGCTGGAAACGATGGGTATGGCAATCAGGCCAACCGCAATGAGTGCAGCGATACCCGCGCCCCGCCACAGCCAGGGTCTGCTGAGCTCAGCGGACAAGACGGATCCCGGAGGAAACACTCAGAGCTCCTTCCGGCCGAGTACCAACACCGCGCCAATGCCCGAAAGGGCAATCCACGCCAGGAAGACCAAGGACGCTTGAATGGGCGGCAATAAGCCCTCGAACGGCACCGAGCTGATCCCGGCCAAGGCACCGGAAGGAAGCCAGCGGGCCACCTCGGTGGAATTTGCCAGCAGGGGTAATTCCACGGCTAACGGGACCAACATCGCCGCTACCGTGGTGGCGTAGTAGTGACGGATGATCCAGCCAAGCGAACAACCCCATACCCCACCGAGTACCGAGGCAAGCAGGACGCCCGGAAGAAACCGCCAGGCATCGGGAACCAGCACTCCTGCCCGGGCTTCGGGTATGGACCACAGCATCAGGCTCGCTGCCCACAGTCCAGTCCCCGCCAAGGCAACGATCAGTGCCACAGCAACGGCAGCAGCGTACTTGATCAGCACCAGCCGGGTCAGGCCGCACATCACCACACTGCGCTTGAGTGTTCCGTAATAGGCCTCCCGTGACACTACGTAGCTACCCGCGAATACACTCACAATTGCCATGGTTGCCGCCAAAGCCCAGAAGATCCTGGCGTTCTCGACGGCGGTCAGGCCACCGGCGGTCCTCGGCCAGCCGAGGAAGTTGCTGACGAACCACGGAATAAGGATGCTGAAACCTAGTACGCCCAGAAAAGAATAGCCACTGAAAAACCTCAACAACTCCGAACGCAGCATGCCCATCACGGCGCACCCTCCAGGATCCTGAAGTAGGCAGCCTCAAGGCTTCCGTTCCCCACACGTTTTGCCTCGTCGAGAGATCCCTGAAACAACATCCGCCGTTTCAGGACTACTACCTCGTCGGCAACCTGCTCCAGCTCCAGCAGCTGATGGCTTGAGACAAGGACGCTCCCACCAGTGGAAGCAAAGTCCCTGAGGAAGCCTCGCAGCCAGTGGATACCTTCGGGGTCCAATCCGTTAGCCGGTTCGTCCAAAACCAAGAGTTCCGGGTTGCCAATCAATGCCGAAGCGATCCCCAGCCGCTGCTTCATGCCCAGTGAGTAGTCCTTGACCTTCCTGTTGGCCTGCGCCGTCAGGTCCACTTGGGCAAGGACGCGTTCCACATCCACCTTGCCCACCCCGGCGGCCATCTGGCAGATACGGAGGTGGCGCCGGCCGGTCAGTCCGTCCTCCACGTCCATCCCATCTAGATTGACGCCAACCCTGCGGGCTGGCCTGTTCAGTGAGCGATAGTCGGTGCCGAACACCCTCGCATGGCCGGACGTCGGATCCAGCAGCCCCGTAAGTCCTGCGAGCGCAGTGCTCTTCCCAGCACCATTGGGGCCGATCAGCCCCACAACACGGCCAGCAGGAACATCAAAGGTAAGGTCCTCGACGGCAAGCTGCGTTCCACGCCATTTGGTGAATCCGTGAAAACTCGCATGAATGGTCATCTGTTTTCCTTTCCCGCGTTTTCCGGCCACAGGGGAGATGACGTCACTGCAGTCCAGAGGCACTCCCCCAGGGTGGTTCGGACGTTGCTGGTCACCTCTGCGCGACCATGGGCGGGCAGGTCAACATGCGCAGCCCGGATGTCGGCGTCGTAGGCAATGACTGGAACGGTTATGCCCGGCAGGGTCACCGGCGCAATGCTCTCCAGTGGGGCGTTGGCTTCCGACGGCGGCACGGAACCTATAGTGGCCAGCCCCAGTTCTGTGTGGACTACTGTTCCTTGCGTCTGCAGGCTGACCCTGTCCCCTGCGTCGATCGACGGCAACTTCGAGTCCTTGGGAAAAACGATGCTCAACTGCCCTGCTTCCAACGAATATCCTGCTGCTTGTACAGATGACACCGGGACGGTGGCGAGCACGGCCGACGTCAAACCAGCGCCAAGAAGCAAGGCCAAGGTCCGACGCCAAAGGGTGCTGCCATTCGCGGCGGCAGTGCGGAAGAACCGAACGATGCCTTTGACCGTCAGTACCGCCAGGAGCCCGATCAGCAAGGCCACCGTCGCATGACCCGCCATTCCGATCTGCAGGAAGACCGGAACAAGGCGTTGGCAACCGACCACCACAAAGCAGATTCCAGCGGCGAAACTGGCTAGTCCGAAGAGCGCGAGGAAGCCGGAGCGCGGCACCTGCACGGTGGTGCCAAGAGCGTAGCGACCAACAACTTCCTCGGCAGCAGCCAGAGACTTACGACGCAGGTGGGGTATGTCCAACGCAGACATTAGGGCCACGTATCCGTCCAGTTTGATGAACGGGAAGAGGTTCAGAAGGGCGACCGTGTAACAAAGCACTCCGTAGAGGAGCAGGCCATCCTTGAGCGGAGAAGTTGCCATGAAGGCCTGGCCACACAGCGCCAAGCTACCCAATCCAACGTGAACCAAAGGACCGGCCAGGGCCACCATCACGCGTTGTTTCCTGGAGGCGAGCCGCCAGCCATCGGTGACATCGCAGAAGAACGCCGGAGACAGGTAGAACAGCATGATGCCGATGCGTCGGGGTTTGCCCCCAAAGTAGGACAGCGCCAAGCCGTGGCCAAGCTCATGGAGCAGGGTTGAGGCAAACATTGCTGCCGCCACGCCAAGGTAGGTTGGCAAAGGGAGCGGAGACGAGAAGAGCCTCACGATTTCCGGCCCGGCTGAGCTCACGACGAGGAGTCCTCCCAGAAGGGCTATGGCCAGCAGCGCCAACGACCCCCTGCGGAGCAGGAACGTCACAACGGGATGGAGGGCAAGGAGCACGCTGCTTGGATCGAACAGCGTCAGTTGAACTGTCAGAGGGGCACGGAACTGGACTCTTCGCGGTGCGTTTCTCCGTGATCCGGCGTCGAAAATTCCGGTCGGCGCAACTCGCTCCACCACGCTTCCCACATCAGACGCAGTCCAGGGAGCACCCAACGTCAGTGCTATCTGACCGGCGTCCTTTTCACCGTCCAGTTCCTTGAGCACGGACGCCACGTCCTGCGAGATCCGTGCCCTCGGCACTCCGTCGAGGGCCACGATCCATGGGCCGACGTCGTCTGCTGGTGGCTCAATGGAAGCATGGGACGCCAGCCGAACCGGCCACTGCGGCTCGGCGCGATTCCTTGTGCCCTTCATATCAGCGGATGGGGCATGGTTTGCGAGCGGACAATACCTGGCCGGTGTGGGGCCAAACTTTTGGTTTCGTCCATGGACAGTTGCACGGCGCCGGGACACACCACTTTGCCCGTATGCCAGCCGTGGTTCCTGATGGCGGCGGGCAGCCTATGGGTCAGGTCCACCCATTGAGGGCTGATGTTCCGGCCGGCAAAGTACGCCGCCAGGTGGTTAACCCCCGGTACGTCGAACCCCTCAGGAATCGGAGTCGGCGGAAAGGAACGGACCCATTCCTCCAGCCGTGCAACGGCTGAAGCGGTATTCCAAAAGTCCGCACGCGAGGCGTCATCGGTGACCGAACCGCCGGCGTCAGATGAAGGGCGTCTCGACAGGAACAGCTCCCGTATCTGCAATCCCTCCTGCATGGCTCCCAGCAGCGCTGAACCTGGACCGGCGGCCGCTTTAAGTCCCACGGCGCCGAAGGGAGCTGATTCGTTTGCGCCGGTAATAAAGCAGGCAGCCACTACCAGGGGCGCTGCGGTCGGGACAAGGGCCAGGGTGAACACCACGCCCTGGGCCAACGCTGCTTCCGTCAACATAGCGAGACTCCTGGCCGTGGGTGATGCCGGCAGGCTGCGGATGTCTATCTTTTGGAGGGGCGCCCCGGAGTACCAGGAAGTCAGGAACGCATCCCGCTCAATGACCTCCGCCAGGCCGGATGCCTGGGCGAAGGACTGGGAAGGCCCCGAAGCAGCACCGTTGGGCGAGGGGTCAAACAACCGGTCCCATTCGGAGACCGTGGAAGCGCCGGGGCAATAATCAACAACCGGACCCGGAACCCGGGACTCTCCCCCGGTGAGCAGATTCGTAGCGCGGTACCAAGGAAGATCACAGGCAAGCGCTGAAGCGCGGCCCAGCCCTCCGGTAACAAAGTCGATCCGCCGCCCAACGTCGTTCTGCACGTGCAGATGATCGGCATCGGCTGACGCAGGCACCAACGCGTAACGCTCCACGGCCTCGCCGGCGCCCCTCATCAGCGACCGCCGTCGGCTGACATCGAAAGCCCCGACGGCGGAGGCGAACCCTTGTTCGGTGATCTCGCCGTTGGCGAGCATCGCCACGGTCCGCCAGAGTCCGACGTCGTTGGGCGGGTACACCGTGGACTCGGAGACCAGCCCCAGCGCGGGGTCGAGGGTCAGTATGGGGTCCAGGTTCACAGTCCACACACCCAAAGCTCGATGTCTTTCAACGCGGGATTCGGGTTGGCGATGCGGACGGGCCTGCGTTCAAGGACCTTCAGGCCCTCACCCAGGATTTCTTCCTCGATCAACGCGTTGCTGACAAAGGCGACGTCGCTTGCGTACGCGGATGACCGATAGGTCCCGCCTTCGTTGAAGCGAACATGAATCATGGTCACGCGGCGGGAGCCGTTGACGGCGTCCCTGCTTTCTGCGGTGATCAGGAAGGCGTCCTCCCCCAGGGCCGAAACTGTTGGTTCGCCGTCGTAGTGTGCCGCGCCTTGGTGACTGTCCGCGTTGAGGACTGTGAGCAGGAAACGGCCACCGGGACTCATCGCGGTGCGGACCGCCCGGAATAATTGTCTGCGTTCTTCCCTGTCCAGGAGAGTCACGGAACTGGCACCGAGCACGACGCAACCGTAACCGCCGTCGAACTCCAACCGGGACATGTCACCGTTCAGCAGTTCCACCTCCGCCTGCCGCGGGTTGAAGGCCATGGTACGGATTTTCGCGCGGAGCATCTCCAGCATCTCCGGAGAGGAGTCGACGGCGGTGACCGGACGTCCCAGCGGCAACAGGGCACGCGTGATGCGCCCTGATCCGGCCGCCAGTTCCAGAATGGGGCCCGTGGTCCTGCGTGCGGCGGCTTGGATTTCAGGCAGTTCCGTGAGGTCGTTCTCGGTGATCTGGTCATAGAGGCGCGAGCCGGAGACGCTGTAAAGGTCCTCAGGCGGGTCCATATGTCCAAGGATGCGAAGGATGGCGTCTGCGGTTTTGTCAGGAGCGGGGTTCATCAGAGTGTCCTTGGGCAGGTGGTGGGAGCGCACGCGGGCAGTCGAGGAAGGAAACCACCCGCGTGCGCGGCTTGGGGGTGGCTAGGTCGTCGCGATTGCGACGACGACGCCGGCGATGATGATCACGTCACCAACGCGCATGTACCAGGGGGTTTCATCCGGGGTGTCGAGGTTCTCGAGTTCTTCGACCTGGAGTTGAAGTGTCATGCCTGCCTCCTTTCTGTTGCTTGCGGCTAATGAAGTCGCCATTGGCTAGGTGATGCCGACGGCGATGAGTCCCAGGGCCACTCCCTGGGATACGCCGATAAACCAGTTGTTGAAGTCAGGGGTGTCCAAGGCCTCAAGCTCTTGGATGGAAAGATTGAGTTGCTTCTGCATGTTCACCTCCTTCTGTGCTTGTTGGACGGGGTGCCAGCTGAGTTGACGGGATCTCAGGTGATGCCGACGGTGATGGTGATGATGGCCAGGCCAACGGTGATGCCGTGGATCCTTTCGCTCCAGTCATCCGGTACAGCGATGGTTTCCAGCTCCTGAATCCCAAGATCCAAGGGCCTGTGTGCAGTGCTGATCATGTAGTCACCTCCTTTCCCTTGCCGGTGGGTAATGCCTTACCGCAGGTGCCGAGCGGTAAGCAGTGGGGCGCGGCTCAGGTGAGAGCTGCGCGCAGGACGTGTTGGATTTGGACCGCGCCAATGCCGCGAAGCATGGGGAGCACTCCGCCCCAGTTACGGACGGCGGCAGTGGAGGCATCCTTGATGGTTCCTTCGCTGCAGCCGCTCAACCTCGGGATGTCCCACTGGTGAATGAGTTCGGCAATACCTTTGGAGGGACGCACGTCGAAGGCTTCTTCGCTGTTTGCCGCCGACCAAAGCCTGCGAAGCCGGTCGGCGTCACCCCACGGGAAATTGCCCCGCTCGATTTCCTCCCAGATGGGCGCAATCAGTGGCGCGGTTGCAGCCATCTTCCGGGCGCCGGTCAGGTAGGCCAGTTCGTTGGCCACGTACCAATGCTTGGCGCCGTATGGGTTGCGTCCCGTCAACGACCAGCCGGTGTGGGTTTCCATACTCAGCCGGGCAACAAGCAGGCGATTCTCGGGCGAGTCCTCTTTCCTCAAGTGCTCTCCCAAGCGAACGATCCGCGCCAGGAGGTGGTGGCCGTCGTCGTCGAACATGCTGGCCGCGCTCCCCGCCATGGTTCCGGCCACACGCATGAAGGCTTCCAGCAGTCCTTCCAGTACCAGGCTCCGCGGCAGGGTGGCGAGGTGGCCGGCGTCGAGCACTGCTACGTCTCCGGCCAACTGGGGTGACGCCAGCAGGCGCCGCCCGACGGCGGTATCCAGACACGCAACCGCACTGACTTCCGCGCCGGTCCCCACTGTGGACGGGAGGAGAACGGTTTTGGGTCGTTTGCCTGTGTAGGGAACAGGCGGCAGTACCAAGAGTCCGGAGCGCTTCGCGTGGCGTTCCACGAAGATTGCCAGGCTTGGATCGGCGGAGAACATAGCGGCGAGCTTGACCGCGTCCAGGATCGATCCCCCGCCCAGCGCCACCACCGTGTCCAGCCGGTGTTCCTGGATGAACCCCACTACCTCACGCAGCGTCCCTACACTGACGGGAACTGCATCCAGTGCCAGGCCGGCCACTCCCCGGAGGTCACCGTCCAACAGCGTGCTTTGATGCGCGACGAGGGCTGCGTCGATCACAAGCCCCACGCGTCCGCGGGTCAGTGAACCCACGTATTTAGGGCTCATTCCGGACGCCAAAATGACGCAACGCGTTTTCCACGTTCTGTCCGCGATCATGCGAAGACCCCGTCCCTGCGAGCTGCACGGATTCCTTGCGCGATTGCAGTGTGGAGCTCCTGGAAGTCCTCCTCCATATAGGTCAGGGCAGGGAGGAGCTGGATGCGTCCGGGGCCAGGCTGCACAATGGCACCAGCGCCATGAATGCGATTCACGACGGCGAGCGTCGCCCGTGCGTGGAGCGGCACCCCGTTGTCCGAGTACAGCTTGAGGCCCCGCATGCATCCACGGCCGGTTGATTCGCCAACTCCGTCGATGCTTTGAAGGTCTCGAATCAGTTCATAGAGCCCCACACTGACGTTGCGTGTGAGCCTTTCATGGCCCACCCGTGCCATTTCCCCAATCGTGGCAAGAATCGCTGCGCAGGCGGCAGGTGTGCCGGCTTGGGTTTCACCGTGGACGAAGACCGCTCCGGTGTGGTCAAACGTCTCCGTGACTTTGGTGCCCACCAGGAGTGCAGCACAGGCACTGGTCCCGTTGGTGAGGCCTTTTGATGTGACGATGACATCCGGCGCTTCCGGCCATTCGTCCGTAACGAACCAGGAGTGTATCCGGCCGAAACCCGTCGCTACCTCGTCGGCCACCAGCAGGAAGCCCCGTTCCTCCCTGTGTGCAAGGAGGGCCGTGATGAAGTCTGCGGGTACGGCCTCGGCTCCGGAGCCAAGCACAGGTTCCACTACAACGGCTGCCACGCGGTGGCCCTCCCGACGCATCAGGTTCTCCAGCTCGGCTCCGCCGTCATCAAACCTGACGTGCCGGATGTTGCGGGTGTCCACACCATAGAGGGGCTGCCCGAGATCGTCCCCGCTGAGGCTCTGGCTGCCATACGTCAGACCGTGGTAGCTGCCCCGCAAGCCGACAATCAGTTTCCGCTCGGGTTCACCGATCACTATGCAGTACTGCCTGGCCAGCTTCATGACGGCATCGTTGGCGGCACTTCCGGAGGTTGAGAAAATGACTTTCCCAAAGGGGTGTGCCGGAAGCTGCAGCAGTGCTTCGGCGGCCTCAATGGCGTGGGTGTGTGCGCTGCGGAACAGCGGCAGGTAGGACGCACTCTCCAGTGCTGCGGCCACTGCTTTGGCGATCGCCCGGTTTCCAAATCCCAGGTTGGCGTTCCAGAGCCCGCTTTTCGCGCAAAGCCGGCGTTGGCCGTCCCTAAAGGTGACGTGAACGCCGTCGGCGGCTACTGCCGTATGGGTGTCAGGATTGAAGTCCCGCTGCTCCACCAAGGGCACCCAGAGGGGAAGGCTTGTTCGGGTCATCAGTGGCCGCCCAGGAGATCGATTCCGAGGTGGCCCAGCTGCTCCACGACGGCTTCCGCCGATGATTTCGCGAGCTCCGGCGATATGCCCATGGAGACTGCGGCGACGCCTGCGGCAGCCTCCACGCCCCTCAGGTTGGAGATGGCTTCAATGAGGACGGCAGCGTCCCGGCCGATGGTGAAGACCCTCCCGGCGGTGGTATCAAGAAGCTTGTATTCCCCCTCCCGTTCCAGGATGAAAGGAGCATTGGGCAGCGGAAGGCCGTGGCTGTCGGGGGCACCGTACAGACTCAACCCGAAGCCCACCAGGCGGGTGCCAGCGCGTTGCTCTGGACCGATGAACTTCCACGCATCCAGTGCGGCCAAATAGCGCGGAACCCATGGTCTGTTGTTGAGGGCCGCCACGACCTCAGGGGCGTGGGTCAGGGAGGCTATCGAGGACTCGGGCTTGAGCGGCATCGCTCTGGCCCGGATGTCCTGCAGTTCATCGCCGACCCAGCCGATCACGGTTCCACTGGGCCCGTTGAGGATGGTCCCGTTGGCGGTGATGTGGATCCTGGCCAGCGTCGAGTCTGCGTTTCCGTGCCCGGCAAGCAGGGCACGCTCAGACAGTACCGCGTTGACTTCGCTGAGTTGGCGGACAAAGTGGCCGGAGCTGCGGGCTTCATCGGCGTCGTCGAAGAACGACTGCCAGTCATCCTGGCCTGCGAAGCGAATGACTGTAGGACCCACAAGGCTGATGAACGGGACGGCCAGGTAGTCCTGAATTTCGATGCTCAGGGATCCGTCCACCAGGAGTTCTTCGCCTGACTCGTCATAACGGCCCTTGACGGTGACCAGGTCCGGATCGTCGGCGTCGCCATCAATCACCAGGACCACCGAGCCGTCCTCTGCGATCTCCTTCGCATAGGAAGAATGCCCCGCGTTTTCCACGAATACGGTGTGGCCCGGGATCCGTCCCGGAATGCCCGTAACCCATTGATCTACAGCCGCCGCGATGGCTTGTTGCTGACTCAGCGCCAATTCCAACCCCCAATAGTTGTCCATGTTCCGCTGGAGCGACCCGGACGGGCTCGGCTCGTTCCTGAGAAGGACACTATGGGCGTGGACGGGCTCCACGATCGGGCGGAACCAAATTAGGTGGTGGACGGGCCGATCTAGGTGGTGGAAGCGGGTGGTCTAGGTGGTGGGTTTTGGCCCGGTCTAGTGGCCGATCATCTCCAGGCAACCACCGTCCATGATGGGGCCACCGGTCGCCAACTCCGGTTCTCCGTCGTTCGGCATGAAACCGTAGATGCAGCCGCCGCTGCGGACCGCCGCACCAAACCTGACGCCCTTTCCGCCGTCGTCGGTCCGTATGTCCGTCAGGTCGATACTGGTCAGCGCCGCTTCGACGTCGTCGCCGGTGACGGGCCGGGGTACTGCCGCGAGCGCCTTTTTTGCGGGCTCGACGTGCTGGTTAAGCTGCGTCAGCATCTCAGGGGTGAGCTTCGGCCGCTGCCGGTACATCTCGTTGTGGGCCATGGCGGCGTCGCCGTCGTAGGCGATGCAATTGGCTTGCTGAGGCTCCGTGCCGGTGATCGGACAGGCTGCCGTTGGCGTAGGACTGCTGCTGCTTGGCGTGGTTGTGGCCGGCGCCTCGGCGCAACCCGCCAGAGCAGCAAGTACGACGGCGGCAATCGCCACAGCGGCGCGGTTCGGTTTTGTCTTCCCCATCCAAGGGACGATACGCGGCCACTAGGGGTTTATCCAATGAATTGTCTAATGCCTTGATGGCATCTAGGAAAACCGCGGCAGGGGCTCAGAGCGCCTGGCGGAGGTGGATGGGCCAGGTCGGATTTTGTGCAGAGTCGCTTTGCACAAACGCCTATGTGGTCGTCCAACGTGAACGGCCAACTGTGCAGCAGGTAAGCGGCCCTCCCGGGCAAGTAGTGGACCCGGGCAAAATCGAGTACCTCCGAGGCATGGTTCCTCCGGGAAGTCTCATCTACACTCCACATACGGGCTGGGGTGCACACAATTTCAGAGCATTCGAACATCAGGAAGCCCTCAATGAAAACACCCCGCACCTCCTGGAAAGCACAGAAAAAGCACACCGCTCCGCTGGCCCTCGCCGCCGCACTGTCGATCCCGCTGCTGGCAGCCGCACCGGCCACGGCGGAGGTCAACTCCGACACGATCGACAAATCCATTGTGTGGGTCGATACAGCGTGGTCGGCAACAGTGCAGGTTCCCTTCAAAGACGGAACCACGGAAACTTACAAGACCACGCTGGTCACTCTCTGCACCGGCTGGTTTGTCAGCACGACCGGGCACGTGGCCACGGCCGGGCATTGCGTCGACGCCGATGACGCCCTCTACACCAGCATTTACGCCAAAGTCATTGACGAGCAGGGCCTCACCGGGGTGAAACCCGAAAACGTCGACTGGCCCTTGTCACTGGCGGACCCTCTCATCAAGGTCGACCAGCCCTCGGGCATTGACGGTGGTCTGCTCAGCGGCAAAACGGCCATCACGGCCCAGCTCATCGCCAAGCAAGGCTTCGAGAAAGGCGACAACGCGCTGTTGCGGATTGCCGACATGAAGGATACCCCCGCGCTGGCGCTGGGTGCGGAGGCACCGAAAGTGCGCGAAAAAGTCACGTCCGTCGGATTCCCCGACCTCGTCGGTTCAACCTCGGACGTTGAACGGCAAAAGCCGTCCTACCGTTCCGGGGCTGTCAGCTCACGCAGCTACTCAACCCAGGGTGTTCCGCGCACGGAAATCGACACCGACATCACACCCGGTATGTCAGGCGGCCCCTCGGTGAACGAAGACGGGGAAGTCATCGGCATCAACTCCGCCTATGTTGCCCGCGGATCAGGGCAAGCGAACTACATCACCGACACCCAAACCCTCCGCGACTTCCTGACCTCCAACGGCGTCAAACTAGCCGAGGCCACAACCGCGTCCGCGACGCCGGCAGCCGCCGCCGATGCGCCCACCAGCACCACACAAGATGCGCCCGGGATCCCCCTGTGGCTGATCGCCATCGTCGCAGTGCTCGTTCTGGCCGTAGTCGGCATGGCCGTCCTGCTGATCATGAACATGCGCAAGCAACGCCAACCCGCAGCCTACGCCCAGGCACCGGCCGGCCCACCAGCAGCCATTCCACCCACACCGTGGATGCAGAACCCAAACCACCCCGACAACGGACCCGGCCGGGCCCCCTGACCAGCACGGCATTCCAGAAGGGACACCGAATGACCCTTTCGGTTCGGTCAAATCGAGAGTGATGGTGATGTGCAGCCAGACGGAACTCCCGTCACCACGCTCCTCCTCGCAGCCGATTCCTCCACTGCGGCCAGCACCCGCTGAACCTGCAGCCCGTCGTCGAACGACGGCGACGGCGCCTCACCATCCCGGATGGCACAGAGGAAGTCCCGGATCTGGTGGGTGAATGTGTGCTCCCAGCCAATGATGTGCCCTTGGGGCCACCACCCTTCGAGGTAGGGATGTTCCGGCTCATTCACCAGAATCCGGCGGAAACCCTGCTCGCGCACCGGAAGCGTGGCGTCCAGGAAGCCGAGCTCGTTCAGGTTCTCCAGATCGAAGGTCAAAGAACCCAAAGACCCGTAGATTTCGATCTTGAGCGAGTTCTTCTGTCCGGTAGCCACCCGTGACGCTTCCACCGATGCGCTGAGGGCGCCGGTAAGGCCCAAAGTGACCCACGCGGCGTCGTCCACCGTCACCTTCTCCATGCCGCCGGGGCCCGGGCGCTCGGGCACGAAAGTCCTCAACCGCCCGGTCACCTCGGTCACGGCCTGACCGGTCAGGTACTGGACCTGGTCGATCGCGTGGGAGGCGATATCCCCTAGGGCCCCGGAGCCGGCCGTCTCTTTCCGGAGCCGCCAGCTCATGGGAGTCTCGACGTCGGAAAGCCAGTCCTGCAGGTAAGCGGCACGGATGTGCCGCACGGTTCCGAGACGTCCTTCGGCGATCAACTCACGGGCCAAGGCGAGCGCGGGAACCCGGCGGTAGTTGAAACCGACCATCGACTGGACACCGCGGGCCTGAGCGGATGCTGCTGCGGTGGCCATCAGCTCGGCCTCATCCACAGTGTTGGCCAGCGGCTTCTCCACGAGCACGTGCTTACCCGCTTCCAGCGCGGCGATAGCGATCTCGGCGTGCATCCAACCCGGTGCGCAGATGTCCACGATGTCGATGTCGTCCCGGTCGATGACCGAGCGCCAATCAGTCGCCGACTCCGACCACCCATACTTCCCTGCCGCGAACGCAACCTGGACCGCGTCCCGGCCAACGAGCACTTTCTGTTCGAAGGCCGGGACCTCAAAGAAGCTGGCCACGTTCCGCCACGCATTGGAGTGGGCCTTGCCCATGAAGGCGTACCCGATGGCGGCCACGCCCAAGGGACGGCCAGTCACCAAGGGACGCCCGGCGGGAAGGGAGGTGCTCATGTTGCTGCTCCTTTGAAGTGAGTACGGAAAGGCCTAGGCCTCGAACCAGCCCCGGGCCGGGTTGGAAACCTCGGGCGCCTCGCGGAAGACACCAGGCTGGGCCACCCAACTGACGCCGTTGGCGATGACCTTCTGGATCTGCGGCTGGTGGTACACCGGGTATTCCTGATCGCCCGGGCTGAAGTAGAAGATCCGTCCCTTGCCCCGCGAGAACGTCACGCCGGAGCGGAACACCTCTCCCCCTTCGAACGAGCTGATGAAAATCAGGTCGTCTGGTTCCGGAATATCGAAGAGTTCTCCGTACATTTCCTGCTGGGGAATCAAGATCGGGCTTTCAATGCCGGCCGCGATCGGGTGCGACGGCTTGACCGTCCAAACGAGCTCCCGTTCGCCCTCGTTGCGCCACTTCAAAGAGCATGTGGTTCCCAACAAACGCGTGAAGATCTTCGAGAAGTGCCCGGAGTGAAGCACGATCAGGCCCATGCCACCGAGCACATGGCGTTGCACTCGTTCAACTACCTCGTCAGCAACCTGGTCGTGGGCAATGTGCCCCCACCACAGCAGCACGTCGGTCTGCTCCAGCACCTCTTCGGAGAGTCCGTGTTCGGGATCGGCGAGGGTTGCCGTTGAGATTTCCGAGTCGGGGTAGAAGCCGCGGAGTCCCGCCGCGATGGCGCCGTGGATTCCTTCCGGATACATTTCGCCGATGGTGGCGGGCTCGTTGCGCGCCTCGTGGACGCCTTCATTCCAGACAACTACCTTCAGTTTCTTGTCGTACATATCAGAGGCTCACTTCGCGTTGTTCCAGGGCGGACTTGTAGCAGGCATCGAGCACCAGCGCGCGGCTGAGGGCGAGGGAGCCGTCGTGGCTTCCCCACACCGTCTCGCCGCCGCGCACGGCAGCAACAAAATCTTCGACGACGGCCTGGTGGGCTCGCCCGGGTTCGGCCACTACCTCGAAGTCGGCGTTCTCGCCATCCTTCTCGGTGAAGATGTGCACATCTGCGACGGGGTTCTCGGAGGCGCCCACCGAGCGCAAGTCCGCTCCGCCGTCGGTCCCGTAAACCGTGAAGTCCATCAGGTCCCGCTCGTCACGGTACGCGGCCCAACCCGCTTCAAGAATCAACGTGCCGCCGCCTTCCAGACGAATGAACGCGGAGGCGAAGTCCTCCACCTCGAACTTGTGGCTGGAGTTCGACGCCGTATACCGCGCGTTGCCGCCGAGGCCACGCGGACCGAGCTCCGAATGCGTCGAGGCGGAAACCGCCAGGACCTTCGGCTCGCCCAACAGGTGCAGTGCGTAGTCAAGGACGTGGACGCCGATGTCAGCCAACGGACCGCCGCCGGCGAGCGCCGGGTTGGTGAACCAACTGCCGAGCATGGGAATTCCTTGGCGGCGCAGCCACGACGCTTTGGCGTAGTACGGGCGGCCCAGCGTCCCGTCGTCGATCACTTGCTTGAGCGCCTGGATGTCGCCGCGGCGGCGGTGGTTGAACGCAACGTCCAGGACGCGTCCCGCCTTGCGGGCGGCGTCCACCATTGCTTGACCTTCGACGGCGTTGCGTGCGATTGGCTTCTCGCTCAGCACGTGCAGTCCCCGCTCGAGCGAAGCGATGGCGATCGGCGCATGCAGGAAGGTGGGCACGGCGATGCTGACGGCGTCGAGGTCTTCGAGCTCGATCATGTCCTCCCACCGGGTGAGGGCGTGGGGGATGTTGTATTCGTCCTTCAGCTGGGCGAGGAGGTCGGCTTCCATCCCGGCGACGGCCACGATTTCGACGCCCTCAATGTTGTTGTATGCCTTGAGGTGCTGCTGGCCGGCCCAACCGATGCCCACAACTCCCACTTTGAGGGTTGCGGATGGGGCCTGCTGCTGAATGCTCACTGTTTTCCTGTTCTTTTCTGGGGTTTTGAGGAGTTTGTAGGTGGTTGCTGGATTCTGTGACACAGAAGTGGCCTAGCCTTTGACGGCCCCGGCGGTCATGCCGGAGACGATGCGCTTCTGGCACAGCAGCACGAGGATCACGAGCGGGACTGTGATGATCACTGACGCGGCGCTGATGGTGCCGAGTGGCTGGTCGAACTCGCTGGTGCCGCTGAAGAACGCGATCGCCACGGGGACCGGGCGGGATTCCGGCGAGGTGGTCAGCGTGACGGCGAGGAGGAATTCGTTCCAAACCGAGATGAACACGAGGATCGCTGTCGTCGCCAGGCCGGGGACCGCCAGGGGCAGGATGACCTTCCGGAACGCGACAAACGGCGTGGCACCGTCCATGTACGCGGATTCTTCGAGTTCGCGCGGGATCTCCTTGAAGAAGGACGTCAGCGTGTAGATCGCCAGCGGCAACGCGAACGTCAACTTCGGGATGATGAGGCCCAAGAGAGTGTCGTACAGGCCGATTTCGCGCCAGATGGAGAACATCGGAGCCGCGATCGCGATGGCCGGGAACGTGGTCACCGACAGGATGAGCGTCAGGATCATTCCCTTACGGCGCATCTTGAGCCGCGCCAGCGCATACGCAGCGAAGGACGCGAACACCAGCGCCACCGTTGTAGTGACGACGGCGATGATCACCGAGTTGCGCAGGGCCAGGAGGAACTCGGGGTTCTGGAAGACCACCAGGTAGTTCTCAAGGGTCGGCTGGCTCGGGAAGAGCTCGCCTTGGGACAGGCTCGCGCCCTTCTTAAGGGAGGTGTTCACCAGCCAATAGAACGGGATGAGCGAGAAGCCCATGACGGCCACCACGAACACCCACACCAAGGGGTGGAGTTTCGCTTCGCCCCTGAGCCGGCGCTTCGGCGACTTGGTCCCGGTGGCGGGTGCCGCCGTCGTGCGTTCTGCTGTCAGCGTGCTCATTGCTCCTCCTTCGCGACGTCGCGGATGTTGCCGCCGCCGAAGCGGATATAGATGACCGAGACCACCATGACGGTGAGGAAGGTCAGGATTGAGAGG
Organism: Paenarthrobacter ureafaciens; assembly: GCF_004028095.1. Classification (NCBI taxonomy): domain Bacteria; kingdom Bacillati; phylum Actinomycetota; class Actinomycetes; order Micrococcales; family Micrococcaceae; genus Paenarthrobacter; species Paenarthrobacter ureafaciens. The sequence continues at coordinate 566,415 of NZ_SBHM01000007.1, forward strand.
GCCGAACCTTCGCCCACCAGCCGGTTTTCGCGGAGTTCGCCGTAGGCCAGCATGGACATTGATTCGGTGCCGTTGGCGCCGCGGGTCAGGACGAACGGCAGGTCGAAGACGCGGAGGGCGTCCATGGTGCGGAAGATCGCGGCGAGGACGATCGCCGGACGCAACAGCGGCAAGGTGATGTGGACGAAGGTCTGCCACTTGCTGGCGCCGTCGAGTTCGGCGGCCTCGTACGTTTCGGCGGAGATGACCTGCAGGCCGGCCAGGATGATGAGGGCCGCGAAAGGTGTGGTTTTCCAGACGTCGGCGAGCACGATGACGGCCATCGCGTAGCCGCGCTCACCCAGCCACACGACGTCGCCGCCGGGCAGACCAAGCGCGGAGAGGACGTTGGTGACCAGGCCGAGGTCGGGCTGGAACATCGTCTGCCACGTGATGGCGCTGACTACGGTGACGATCGCGTACGGCAGGAGGACCACCGTGCGCAGAAGCGCGCGGCCCTTGAACGCGAGGTTGAGCAATAGCGCCATGGCCGTCCCGAGGATCAGCTCCAAGGTGACCGAGAAGGCGGCGAAGGTGAAGGTCTGCCCAAACGCGGCCCACCACTCCTGGCTGGTCAGGGCGGCGATGTAATTATCCAGGCCGACGAACCGTGAGAGGCCTGCCGTGCGGACGCTGTATTGGTTCAGGGAGAGCCAGATTGCGTAGCCGATCGGGACCGCCGCCACGAGGGCCATGAGGATCAGCGACGGGGCGGTCATCCGGAAGGCGAGGCGGCGTTCGGCACGGTCGCGGGCGTTTGTTCTTGGTGCGTTGGAGGGCGCGCTTGGGGGCGCTCCCGGCACGATGGTTTTGGTGGCCATGTTTAGAAGCTCGCCTTGGCCGTGGTGATTTCGTCGGCCATCTTCTTCACGGCGTCCTCAGTGGACGCGGTGCCGGACAGCACGGCGTAGACGTTCTTGTAGATGGCCTGCGAGATCTGCGGGTAGACCGGGGAGATCGGGCGCGGCTTGGCACCCTTTACCGAGGCGAGGAGTTCGGTAGCGAACGGCATCTTCTGGAGCACCGCGGCGTCAGAGTAGGCAGCTTCGTTGACGGGGGCCTGCGAGTAGTCCATGGCCACGTGCTTCTGCCAGTCCGGGGTGGTGGCGAAATCGATGAACGCGACAGCTCCGGCCTGGTTGGTGGAGTGGGCCGAGATCGCCAGGTTCCAGCCGCCCAGCACACCGGAGGCCTTTCCGCCTTCCCATGCCGGCAGCGGTGCAACGCCGAAGCTGGACGCAAGCGGTGTCGCGTTGAGCAGGCGGTAGACGTGCGGCCAGTTGCGCTGGTATCCGAAGTCGCCGGACTCGTAGGCGAGTCGGGCGGGATCTTCGTTGTAGGTGAGGACGGCGCGGTCGGCTGAGCCGTTCTTGAGGCCGTCGCTCATGAAGTTGAGGACGTCGCGGGTTTCCTTGGAGTCGATTTTGACGTCGCCTTGGTCGTTGAGGACTTCGCCGCCTGCGCTGTAGAGCATTTCGAGGAAGTTCACCGTGAGGCCCTCGTACTGCTTGCCTTGGTATACGTAAGCGTTGCCGGGAGCCTTTGCGGCTTCCGCGTAGAGCTGCTGCCAGGACTCGGGCTTGGCCACCTTGTCCTTCAGGTAGTAGATCAATCCGGCGTTAGTGAAGAACGGCGAGGCCCAGTACTTGTCTTGGTACTTGGTGGTTTCCACAGTGGAGGGGATGAGCCGGTCCTTGTTGGCTTCCACCAGCTTGGTCTGGTCCAACAGCCAGCCTTGGGAGGCGAACTCGGAGGTCCAGATGACGTCCGTGAGGAAGAGGTCGCACTCAGTGGACTTGCCTTCGAGCCGCTGCACAATCTGCGTGCGGGCCTCGTCCGTGGTGGCGCCGATCTCGGTGTACTTGGCCGTGACCTTGCCGTTCGCCTTGGTGAAGGCTTCCGCTGTGCCCTTGTAAATGCCGCTCGCGTCCTTGACGCCGCAGATGTTCACGGCGCCGCTGGCATTAGCGCCCGACGCCGGATCGGCAGCTGCCGCTTGTTCCGCACCTTGGGGTGCTGCTCCCCCGCCGCAAGCGCTGAGGAGGAGGGCTGCGGCTATGGCGGTGGCGGCGAGGGTTTTTCGGTTTCGTTTGTTATGGAGCGGAGAGGCAGGTCGGTTCAAGTCCACGAGTGGCTCCTTTGGTCTGTGGGGATGGTGGTTCAGGTTGCTTTGGCTGTGTTGCGTCCTGAGCTTGGCTTCGTTGCCGGTGTTGCTTTGCTGGTCCTTTGGAATCGATTCCAAAAGTGCTCTTAGAAAACGGCCTTGCGGCCGTGGAATCGATTCCAAAGAAGTGTGACAGTCGCCACGCGGAGCTGTCAACCCTCGTTATTTTGTGGAGTCTCGGATGACGAGTTGATGCGGGAGGAAGGTCCTGCCCTTGCGGTGCGCGCCTTCGACAGTCATGCGTTCCAGGAGTTCCGCGAAGGCTACGCGGCCCATCTCGTATGCCGGCTGCCTGACCGTGGTCAGCTCCGGGACGCACATTTCTGCTTGGGCGGAGTCGTCAAAACCGGCAACGGCAACATCTTGTGGAACTCTCAGCCCGGCGTCGGTGAGCTCACGGACGCACCCGGCAGCGACCACGTCGGTCCCGCAGAAGATCGCATCCGGGAGGTCTTTGGTCTCCAGGAGTTTCTTGGTGAGCTCGCGGCCTGCATGGAAACCGAAGTTGCCTTCGCCGAGGAGGATTTGGCCCGGTTCCAGGTCTTCCTCCGTGAGCGCTTGGCGGAAGCCTTGTTCCCTAAGCCGACCCGAGCGGGCACCCCTGTGGGCGAGCATCGCCAGCTTCTTGGCGCCGGTGTCGATGAGGTGTTTGGTGATGTCGTAGGCTGCTTGGCGGTCATCGATGGACACCCCGAATGCTGCCTCGGCGTCGACGATTTCGCACACTTGGATGACACTTAGTTGCTCGGCGACCGTGTTGACGTCTTCGTCGGGCATCGTTGGCGAGAAGATCACAAGGCCATCCACCGAGCCGTTCCGCAGCATGTCCACGAGTTGCTGTTCGCGGTCGCGGTCCCCATCCGTGGCTGCGATGAGGCTGACGTAACCGTTGTCCGCGGCGGCGTCTCCTACGCCTCGGAAGACTTCGCTGATGACGAGGGAGTCGAGGTTCTTGGCCAGGGCGAGGACACGCATTGTGCGGTCTCTTCGGAGATCCCTTGCTGAGGCGAGCGGGCGGTAACTGAGCTCCTTGATAGCGGCGTTGACCTTTTCCTTGGCCGACGCACTGACCGCGGAGCTCCCGTTCAAGACGCGCGACACGGTCCCGACGGACACGCCAGCAGTCCTGGCGACGTCTTGCACTGTCGGCCGAGCCATTAGTTTGTCCTTCCGGGAGCAGTTCTGATGATCCTTGCCGCCACGTCACTGTCGCGCCCACCGGCGTTCCTCAGCTTAGCCTTATCCCTCAGGAGACTGGAGTCAGAGAAGCACCTAATGCTATGGACGCCCAAAGCTAAACCGCGGGTTTGTCGATGCGATTTTTCGCCTGTGGACAACCCAGGTTGTAGTCCGACAGCCGAAGTTATATTCCGAGCCGGTGCGGCGTCGATTTCGGCGTGGCTGGTTGAACCGATGCCATCAACACGCAGTGAATTAAGTCATGATGAGAGTGTGAATCTTGCCCCTGAGCTACTAAAGCGCCTCAACTTAGAGCGCGCCGTTGAACTGGAAATGACGATGTCGAACCGGCTGATGCCACGTCGTCCGGATCGCATTGCACTCGCGACCAAGGCGAATGAAGTTCGCGCACTGCTACGACCCAAGTACGCCAAAGGCCAGTTCGGCGATCTCGCGGATATCCTCTTTGTCGAAAAGAACCGAAGGGGCCGGCGCCCCATCAGCGAGATGACCCTGCGAGACAGGGTGCTGTTCCGTGCCCTGGTTGATCTGATTGCGGAGACTCTGCCGCCCCAACTCGTCACCAGAGTGCCGCACGAAGAGTTCAAGACGTCACTTCTGGCTGCGGATCAAGCACGATATATCAGCAAGACCGACGTCACCTCATATTACGAGTATGTCGATCACGATCGGCTAGCGGACGAACTAGAAGCCCAGACTGGCGAAGCACCTGCCATCGCTGCGTTGAAGGAACTCTTGTGGCGGATTATGGGGCGGCGCGTCGGCCTCCCGCAAGTCCATCGATCGAGCGACATCCTGGGCGATACGTATATCGACCCCGTGCGACGCCGGATGCGTCGTGCTGGATACCACGTAACGACCTACTCGGACGACTTTCGCATCGCATCGCCTTCACTTGCTCATGCCCGGCAGGCGCTCGAAACATGTGCCAGAGAGGTCCGCTCGCTCGGCCTAACCCTTAATGAAGCCAAGACTTTCACCTACACCGCCCCAAACTACGTGCTGTCACTGAACGCTTTCAGTGACGCCGAGAAGCAACTATTTGAGGAAGGCGATGGGCACGACGAGGACCTACGGCTCCTATTCCTGGACGGATACTCGGATGAGTCGGACGACGGCGCACCCGACGACGTGCCAAAGACTTTGGCCGCTTCGGCCGCTAAGCCTGTGCTTGAGGAAGACGCGCTATTCTCCTCGCCGCCGGACGAAGTAACGGTCGATAAGCCGGAGCAAACGCGAGCTGCCCAAAAAGCCTGGAAGATATGGGTGGAGGAAAAAGAGGGAAATTCTAAGCACTCAATCACCGAGGCTGCTATCACGGAGACTCTTCTTGGAAGGGCTCTTCCAATATTGGGCCGTTCGGGTATCACTGAACCCGTTGATTTCCTCTCACAACTCCTGCGTTTCGAACCTGCGCTGACTCCTCAGATCAGCACATACATAATAGAACTGGCGAGCACCGGTCCAGGCGCTAGAACTAAGCTCCGCCGAATCTTGGATCTTCTCTTCGAGGAACAGAGCTTTAGCGTTTGGCAGAAGATCTGGCTTGCTGAAGCAGCCGGAAGCATTCGGCCAGCTAAGACTGATTATCAACACTACGCATGGCTACAAGAGTGTGTGGCCGACCCAAATCCGGCGTTGGCAGCTACGGCGGCAGCGGCGCTTGGCCGGTTGCATCGCGGTGACGTCAGCAAGCTCACCGCCTCGCTGGACCAGGTCGGTCCGGCGTGGCGGTCGCTGGTACTTTGGGGAATCGCGCAGTCAGACCCTCAAGCGGCCCAATCGGTCGCCGAAGATCAAATCGAAAGACTCCTCTTGAAAACCCTCGAATCATGAGCCTACCAGCCGTCCTTGGATCTCGCGCGGAAGCGGCCTGTCGGCTACTCAATCAGACGTTGGGGATGCATCGACTGCAGACGCCAAGCCCTCAGCCCGCTAAAGCACCGGCCCGTCTAGCATCGCCTGCATTTGATGGTCTTCAAGTACAGCGCCAGGCGACTTTCCTACGAATGATCTCCATCACCGAAGCCTTCTGCGCGGATCGCTTGCTCGAGCTGGCTGAAGATGAGGTGTCGCCGGGAGGTAACGCAATTCGGACTCTTATCTGGGAGAAAGCATCGACGTCGGCTGTGAGCACTTGGTCGGGCATCCAGGATGCCTACAAGAACTGGTACGAAATCAAGCCGAGCTGGACCAGGGTCAATCAGCTCATCGAGGTGCGTAATGCTATAGCACACGGTCTGGGACAACTGACTCGAATTCAGCGCAACAAACGTGCGTCCACCACCACTAAGATCGCCCTGGCTAATATTGACCTCAATGGCGACAACATAGTTCTAGAAGAAGCCAACCTTGTGAATGTTAGGAATGCGTGCATAGCACTAATTTCTGAAATTGATGAACTTGTGCAGGCCAAAACCGGCGACATCACCTGACCGCTCGATTGGTCATGATGTCCAACGTGAGCCTGAGTCAAGCCTAGAAGGACATATGCGCCACCGATCAGGATGCTAGGGCCAGCTTCGTTGAACTGGGATTGAGGTAGCGGCCATGTCAAAATGGACATGGCCGATAGTGGTACACCTGCATAGGCCGTCGCGCGACCGAATCATCTACGGTTGAGGTTCAACAACAGCGCTGAATGGGCTGTCGAGCTAAACGTCAAGAACTGGCCCGGCTTAGGCAAAACATGTATACCTGCAAAGAGGCAGAATCTGTGGCAAGAGCATAGGCAATATGCTCGAGTTATGCGAAAGACATGGGAAGAAAATTGTCAGAGGGTATTACTGCCCGCATTGAATTCGACTTCGTATGTGAACGAGGGCATTCATCGGGGAGTACTACCTACACGCTGTGATGAACGAGATCATCTCAGCGAACTTTGACCCCGGCGCCCCCGTACCGCACGCGAGCTACCCTCACCCTGCGCCAGCAAGAGCAGGCAAACCCGCTCCAGGACGGAAGCGCGAGGTTGACTTTTTCATTCAGCCCCCAACTATCGGAGGACCCACTGCCTGTATCGAGGCGACGTGGGCGGGTCCCAGTCACTGCACGTGGACAAGTTCGTTCTGGACTTTTGCCGTCTCGCGTTGGTGCGGAACGCGTCTCCAACCACCGACTGTTTCTTTGTGCTCTCCGACCGCTCCCGAGAGGTCAACACGGTCGTCACCGCCTTGATGCACAAGATGCCACTCATGAAAAAACCTAGGAGGGAGATGATCCGCATACTTCAGATTCCAGCGGACAACCAAGTGTCTCGGCAGCGCTCATACCCTCTGACGGACTGGGCGAACCGCTCTGTAGTTCCGACGTCCGTCCAAACATCTCTGCCAACGACCCCAGCGAAGATTCGCAGCACTCGTTGATGGCACCGGGCATGAACACCCCGAGATTTCAGACTATCGTCTGGCGGATTGACTAGGAAATTTAGTATTCGCGGTTTGATCAACTTGCAGATGTCCTCGAACTCGGACTCATCATCATCAAGGTGATGGGGCCCGTTAGCAGTCCAGCGCTTCACCTGGGTATTGCCTTCAAGAAGTCCGGAGCCACCACCCACCAACCCGAACTTCAAAGCGAACTGGAACAGGCCCCAGCCGGCGACATGATCGTGGTTCATACCTTGACAGATTGGGCCGAACGGTCCGCGACACCCTGAATCTGACGCACGAACTTAAAGAGCGCGGGGCGGGGTCTGCACGTTGGCTAATCCGCTACCGATCGAAACCTCGGACCCAAACAGGCCGATGGCGCAACTGACCGTTGTCATGCTGGCGCTCTTCGCTGTGATGTACGCTGCGGAACGGGCCGCTCATGCCCGGGCTGTGGCCACGGCCAAACGGCCCTTACAAGATTGAACATGCGGTTATGTTGCGGGACAAGGGCGTCCCCTACGGGAGGTCGTCAGCAAGACTGGCCTGGCTGGCATCACCCGGTATCGGCATCTCCCGGTCCGCCCAGACCAGCAAGCCGGAGGGAAAGGCCCGAGAGGATAGCGCAACTTGAGTTCACCGATAGGGTGACCACATGTCGATACCCCACTTAGACCGAGAAAAGGCATTCGCACTCATCGAAGAGATGACGTCTGCCAGAAACCTGTTGGCCTACGGTACCCACGTTGTTCGTACGGCCGCGTTCTTGGAGACAACACGGGATCCGATCTTGACCACGCTTTCAATAGGCGTCGAGAAACTCTACAAACTCACGCTTGGACTCGTGTCCCTGGACTCCAACCAGGCTTGGCCCACCAAGAGGCAGATGAAGAGCCTTGGCCATAACCTGACCGAAATGCATTCAACTCTCATGGCCGAACTCTCGCAAAGAACGGCTGGAAGCACGGAATACGTACGGGGCCTCCTGACAGGGGTTGAAGCCGATGCCGTCATTGTTCCGCTCATTACCACTCTCAGCAGATATGGCGAGTCCGGGCGGTTTTATCATCTCGATAGACTTGGAGACACTCCCCAACTCTTGGATAGTCCCAGCGCTTACTGGCAGAGCATAGAGGATGCTGTAGTTCAGGATCCTCAGATCGCCGCCATGTACCAAGCCGCCATGGATGCCAATTCGAACAACGCTTTGTGGGACCAAGTCTCTGCCTCTACCAACCAGCGCATCGCGGACACAGTGGAACGGCTCTGGACAATGATTGCTGTTTGCGGACGAAACCGCGTCCTCGGAGAAGCCGGGACGACTTTTGGCTTCGAGATCCATCCCAATGCCGTGGGTCGCCAGTAGACTCTGGTACTAGGCCACGGGGACCAGGTCTTCCAGCCTCGGGTTCTCAGTTGGAGAGTAGTTCGGAAAGCTCCCTCTCCCCTCCACCTGCAGATCCAAGTCCGGGGCGCAATACGGCAGAGCCTTATACAGTCGGCTGGCTCCCTCCTGTAACTCCCAAGCTATGTGCACATCCCGCTGTCACGTGTGGAATCTAAAAGTATGTAGCGGCTTCTAATCCATTCAGCGAAGTTTGAATGCCCAAATGGTGTTGGCCAGCAGTTGCCTTCGCTCGGGACCGAAGGGGCCGGGTGAACTTCATAGATAGCGCAAACAAAGTTCTCCAGGCTGGAGCTACTACAAGCGTCCAAGGGCAGCTCTGCAACACCCAGCCTCTTGGCTGCCAAGCGATAAAACGCATGTATGTTCGGACCACTTTAGACCAGGACCAGAAATGCCAGAAGGTCTCTGTGATAGGCAAATCGGCGACGTCGGGCCGCTGGAATCTCAGTGAGTATCCAGTTGAACAGAACCGCACCAATTAGGGGCGTGAGCAAGGTTCTGAATGAACTCACCGATGGCATGACCAGGAACGAAGAACTCCGGCCACTGCTGGCGCACCTCAATCGTTAAGGCCACACAGCTCAGCACGAGAATGGTCCAGATTAACTGGAAAAAGGCACATTGGAGCCAAGACCCCGCCTTGCCCGGAAATACAGTCCTTCGGGCAGCGTCGTCAGTCATTCAATTCTATTTCTTTACTGTCATTGACGTCAAAAATAGTACCAATTACGAGGGGAATTGCTCTCCCAGATGAAAGATTTCGCGTGCCACCAGCGAGGCCCCTCTCTTGCAGCTGCGCGTTCAGGCTGCCGTACTGACGCTCGTGTAACTAACAAGCCTCACCTACCAAATTCTGTCCCGAAATACCGGCACTCGCTGAGCACCTACGACTCCAGCATTGGATGGCTATGCACACGCGTGTCGGCATTCCCGGCACCGAAGCCCCCAAGCCTGACTGGACCAGAGAGCTTGGAACAAGACTTGTCGATGTCGAGCTCTTCGCTAGAGCCGAAGCAGCGGTAGCCGCTAGACGCGCTGCCGATGCCACGCGCAGGCTCCCAGACGGCACAGTTGGCCCAATGATGGCAGCGGATGACGCCTTCATGGACTATAGAAAGTTGGTGCAGCGCGATCTCGAATTTGACGAAACGGAGCTTCCAAGCTGGCGCGACACAGCACCCCCAAGCTGAAGCCGCCACAAGGGCCCGAGATTGGTCTTTTTTTGCAAACGCTCACCTTCGGGGTACACCGGGCTCCACAGAGACAAAGCCCTAGCTGCATCGATTGGCGGCTCTACACCTACCTTCGACATCGAAGCTTTAGAGGAGGAATTGGACCGACGCCTCAGCAAGCTCTCCGAGCTGGGGCACAACACAGTCAATGGTCTGCGGCGACGAGAGCCGGCCCTCCGAGAAGAGTTCCCCATCTGGGTTATTTGTGTCGACGAGGGCACAAGAGAGCTGAAGGATAACCACGCACTTGAGCAGATCGATAGTGTAGCTTGCATTTCTGGACGGGTCGGAATCCACTTCATAGTTGCGACCTGACGTCCGACACTCTTGATATTTCCGTGGAGAAGCCTTGCATCAGAAGAATCGCACTGTGGAATCAGAGCAAGTAGGCCTACCTGAGATTTACTTGCGGGGTTGATCCCTTAGATTCAGCGAGCTAAACCGGCGGCATCCAGGAATTGCTCTCTGAATCGAGGGGGACGTTGCAGTCCCCATAAAGTTTGCTCTGACAGATCAAACTTCGAATTCAGAAGCGATCTGTTCTGCATCCAACGGCGTCGCGGGTGGCAATGGCTACTACTAACTACTACATAACGGTCGTTTCTGACGTAGCGGGATGGTCGCTGCACTAGCTTCGATTCCGCCAACCGCATACCCTCACAGCATGAAAGGCTTCGCGACTCCACCGCCGGAAATTATGGCTAACGCCGGAGGCGAGCTCCGCTTTGCAGTAGGTAGTCCTGACGGGCTTAGATCAGCCAGTTGGAAGCTACAAGGGTCCCGAAACACCAGAGACCTATATATCGGAAGTCGCGCCGAGATGAACCAGTTGAAGCTATCGCTTCACCAATCCGACTCATGGCGTCTCGCTTACACCAGTGCGTGGTGGGAAAAGGAAGGATCAGCTGGGGACCGAGTTCTTGCGCGGTTTGAACCACCGCCATTCATGGCAGGAAACTGGCGCAGAGCTGTCTCAGTTATCGTCCCCACGGCTAGTCTCCGCAACGCTCAGTCAAGGCCGGCCGAACGTTCGAAGGCCAACATATCCTGGTGGACTCCCGCCGCTGTCGGATCTGCTCTGTGGTTTGAAATCATGATCTCCCACGGCGCTCCTGATGTAAATGTGTCTTTCGATTGCATCGGCAAAGTCGGGCAACTTGATCTGCCTGATGGATCAGGAGCTATGGTGCTCGTCAATGAAGTTCCGCCCGGGGAACAGGAAAGATTCGAGGGCAATCTGGGCGATGCTGGCTGGTCTTGGCACCGCTCGAATGATGATGGTCATCCGTTGATATTCGATACTGGATTTCCCACTACATCACTCGGCGATCCCAAATCTGCAGCACCGCAGTGAACGGCGACCACTAGTACGCGGAAAAGCTTGTTTCCCCCGATGGTCATTTTGAATTCCTAAAGACCCTTGTCACCGCCAGCTCCGGCACCGATAGCTTGACGTAAGGCATTAGAGTTTGAGTGATGGAAGTGAATACCCTCTACAAAGATCTGATGTTCTCCGTGCTGCGTCTCGTCACTACGCGCAAAGATGGAGATGGCAATGTGGGAACCTGTCTGATCGTCGACCTCGAGGTAGTGCCTGGTTCGCTCACGCCGGTACTTGTTACCAACAGGCACGTCCTCGAGCATGCTGTCGAGATTTCCATACACCTGACGGCGAGCGAGGGGCCGAGAAAAGTCGCACTGGGCCACACTGTGCAGGTACGAATGGAACTAGAAGGCGACCGCTTCTTTTCAACCGACGACGATGTTGACATCGCGATAATACCCTTCGGGGCCGTTCTAAGAGAGTTCGAGGAGCAGTACCCGGGCTATAAACCCTTCTGGCGGTCCCTGCCTGTCTCGGAATTTCCTTCAGAAGAGGAATATGCCTCGCTTGATGCGCTCGAAGATGTCTTCTTTCTAGGATTCCCTGATGGCCGCTGGGACTCAGTGAATCAGACGCCGATAATTCGCCGGGGGGGCACCGCCACCCCAGCAACGCTGGACTTCGACGGCAAGCCGGCGTTCCTGATCGATGCAAGCGTCTTTCAGGGCAGTAGTGGAAGCCCCCTGTTCATAGCACGCACGGACACGCTCCTGTATAATTCCCGACTGATACGCCGCCAGCTGGCGCTGTTCGCCGGAATTGTCACTGAATCTTACAACCGAAAAAACCCTATCAATGTTTTTGAAACTGAGTATGAAATAGACGAATCGCTCGATCTCGGGGTTGTGACGAATGTTGCTGCGATCAAGAAGGTACTAAGTAGTTTCTGTGAATATGCGGAGCTGCCACCACCGGACTTTCGCACCTCACCCTTGAGTGAAACGATGGGGCCAAAATAGTAGCTCTTGACAAGGTAACGGAGCTGCGTGCACCCGCTCCATGGGACAGATTCACTGTTCTAAACGCCAGCGCTCTGCTATCGAGAGTGCTTCGTCGGCAAGCCTAAGGTCCCGACTCAGCCAATCCTCCTCCAAATCCTCTAGCATCATGTGAATTTCAATTCTGGCAGCTGATAACGCTTCGAGGTTCGCATCCGGCCTCAGGTAGATCTGCTTAGCCGCAGTAGTCGTATCAACGCGCCCAACCAAGTCCACAGCGTCGGCCAACAAGGAGAAACGCCGATCACTACTCATGGACCTACCTTACGGCCGGGCGAGTCTGACGGCGAGGCTATTTAGGCCGATACCCGTCTGGGTTTCCCGGAGCCTGAGGCGCAGCGTTAGCCCTCGCAACATGTGCGTCAGACCGAGCCGTTCATCTTCGCATTGTGTTCACCGTTCATACCCTGTCCGTTGTTGGGGCGGCTAGTTCAGAGTCGACGGCTGAGCTTCCGTTACGCCGCTCCGGGGCTGCGGAGCCCGGTTGTCGCGGGAATGACGCGTCGCATCTGCTCCAGCCGCGGGTCGACTTCCGGTCGAGATTCGGTCCGTGCGGGCTCTACCGGTCTTGTTGCGTCGGCCATGAGTTGGTCGATGCGAGCGGAGTTGGCTTGGGCGGCTTTGAGGGCTTCGGCGTGTTTGAAAGGTTCTGCCAGCGCCTTGTCTGCTTGCACGATGCGGGTGAGGGCTTCCGGATGGCGTGTTTCGACGTCAGCGGCAAGCCGCGGCAATGACGAGACCCTGTTTTCAAGCTGCCTGATGGTGCCCACATCAGCTGAGAGCAGACCTCTAGGGGATATCTGAGTCGTTGCCTTGGCTACGCCTTCAATGCGGACTTCCACGGTGGAGCGGTCGAGGTCCCTGCCGAGGACGAGTTTTGCCCGGAGTTCTTGACCGCCGGAGGTGGCGATGGTGCCCAGCTCGTCGTATCCGCTGAGGTTCATGAGCCGGTGTCCTTGCCGTCCTGCCCATGCCCGGAGAGCTTCGGCAGCGGCATTCTGCTATCAAAGGTCGATGGGAAGGGGAAATGGTTCAGCGCATGCTTCAGGGCCTCGAACACCCACTTCTAGGCCTTGTTCGGCACGGACCGGTTCACCGTCCAGCCGGTGGCAATGTCGATGACCGTCAGCGTCAAACAGAACTCTCCCGATGCCACGCCGCCTTCATGGCCCACCAAGTCGATCTCTACGTATCCCGGGACCGCGTCGTCCCATTCAGCCCAGGTACGGATCGGGATCTGTGACTTCAACAGCGACCCCAGTTTGGTATGGGAGCGCCCCCGCAACACCAACTTCGCCCGCTCCGGTGCCAGGTTCCGGTCAATCGTCGCCGCGCCCATCCGCATCAATAACATCGCTTCATCATCATTCAAGGACAGCTCACCATCACGACGAAGCATCGGAACCAGAACCGGAGCCGGCCGGGCCCGCACGGGCCTGAGCTCCAGCGCCTTTCGCAATGCACGCCGTGGGCATAATCCCGATTCCAACCCGTCAACTCGATCAACTCATCAAGGGTCCGGACCTTCTCGGGGCGCGTTCCCCGGGCGTAAGCCCGTGCTTTGATCACAGTGACCGCCCTGCGCTGGCTCATCGTCAAACCTCCCTCAAGGATGTCCGCGACCAACCCCAACCGGACCTTTTCCAATGATGTAACGTATCCACCCCCGCGGACCTTTTCCATGAGTCAACGCGCCCCCTTGACTCCCACCCCCACCTTCCCTAAACTTTTCATAAAGCAGAATCTAAATTCCACAAAGCGGAAACTGAAGCTGAGCACCAAGGCAACAGCCAAGCACCCGGAAGATAGATCAAAGCCCCTCCTCGGAAGGACCTACGATGACGTACACAGTGAACTGCTCCATCCTCCTGACGGAGCTGCCCTTGCTCGAGCGCCCCGCCGCCGCGAAGGCAGCCGGTTTTGACGCCGTCGAGTTCTGGTGGCCCTTCGAGACCTCCGTCCCCACCGACGCGCAAGTAACCGAGTTTGAAACAGCCATCAAGGACGCCGGCGTTCAGCTCACGGGCCTGAACTTCAACGCTGGCAACATGCCCGGCGGCGACCGCGGCCTGGTTTCCTGGAAGGGACGTTGCTCCGAGTTCAAGGACAACATCGACGTCGTGGCCGGCATCGGTGAGCGCCTGGGCTGCAAGGCCTTCAACGCCCTCTACGGCAACCGCCAGGACGAGTTCACCCCTGAAGAGCAGGACGAACTCGCCGCCAAGAACCTCGCCGCGGCAGCTGCCGGCGTCGCACGTATTGGCGGAACTGTTCTCCTCGAACCGGTGAGCGGCGCACCCAAGTACCCGCTCCTCACGGCAGAAGACGCACTCAAGGTCATCGCCCGCGTCAAGGCAGAATCCGGCGCACAGAACATCAAGCTCCTCGCCGACTTCTACCACCTGGCAGTCAACGGCGACGACGTTGAATCCGTCATTGAGAACCACGCCAAGGACTTCGGCCACATCCAGATCGCCGACAACCCCGGCCGGGGCGCTCCCGGCACCGGCAACCTCCCCCTCGGCGAATGGATCGCCCGCAGCCGCGAACTCGGCTACGACGGCTACATCGGCCTCGAGTACAAGGAACCGCAGGAAACGGCATTCAGCTGGGCCATCCGCCAGCGCGCCGCAGCCAACTAAGCCCCGCGCGCCCAACTAAGTAGCAGCAGTGCGCGTTTAGAACCCTCAAAACGCGCACTAATGCGACCTAGTTGGGTAAGCACACCTGAGTTAGCGCACTCGAGTTAAAAGACACACCCAGACTTCAGACACACAGACTTTCCCGGAAAGAGAAACACAATGAGCAACGTTGCAGTCATCGGCCTTGGAATCATGGGCCTGCCCATGGCCATCAACCTCGTCAAGGCCGGCCACACGGTCACCGGTTTCAACCGCAGCCAGGACAAGATCGACAAGCTCGTCTCCGAGGGCGGCCAGGGTGCCAGTTCCATCGCGGACGCAGTCAAGGACGCCGACGTCGTCATCACCATGGTCCCGGACTCCCCGGACGTTGAGGGTGTTGTCTCCGGCAAGGACGGCGTCTTCGCCAACGCGAAGAAGGGCACCTTGTGGATCGATGCCTCCAGCATCCGCCCGGATGTCGCCAAGCGCCTGGCAGATGAGGCAAAGACAGCCGGCATCCGCCCCCTCGACGCTCCCGTATCCGGTGGTGAGCAGGGCGCCATCGACGCCGTCCTGTCCATCATGGTCGGCGGCGAAGCTGCAGACTTCGAGGCAGCACAGGATGTCCTCAACGCAGTGGGCAAGACCATCGTCCACGTCGGCCCGTCCGGCTCCGGCCAGACCGTCAAGGCAGCCAACCAGCTGATCGTGGCCGTCAACATCCAGGTCCTCGGCGAGGCCATCGCCTTCCTTGAGGCCTACGGCGTAGACACCGACGCAGCACTGAAGGTCCTCGGCGGCGGCTTGGCCGGCTCCAAGGTCCTCGACCAGAAGGGTCAGAAGATGCTCGACCGCAACTTCGACCCCGGCTTCCGCCTGGCCCTCCACCACAAGGACCTCGGCATCGTCACCTCCGCAGCCCGCGAAGCCAACGTCGCCGTCCCGCTCGGCGCCGTCGTCGCACAGCTCGTCGCCGCAACCGTCAACCAGGGCGACGGCGGCCTCGACCACTCGGGCCTCTTCAAGCAGGTCCTCCAGCTCAGCGGCCGCAAGTAGCAGCCCGGCGCTAAGGCGCCAATAAGACACAGCAGGGAACCCGCCGTCGTAAATAACGACGGCGGCTCCCTCACCACACCCAAAAACACCCCAGACTTCGCCCCCAGAGGGCAAAACAAGGAGCACACCATGGCTAAGATGCGCACCGTTGACGCGGCAGTCGCCATCCTGGAAAAGGAAGGCGCAACCGAAGCTTTCGGTCTGCCCGGCGCAGCGATCAACCCCTTCTACTCAGCAATGCGTGCCCACGGCGGCATCCGCCACACGCTGGCCCGCCACGTTGAGGGCGCCAGCCACATGGCCGACGGTTACAGCCGCGCAGCTGATGGCAACATCGGCATCTGCATCGGCACGTCGGGCCCCGCGGGCACGGATATGATCACCGGCCTGTACGCAAGCTGGGCCGATTCGATCCCCATGCTCTGCATCACCGGCCAGGCTCCGGTGTCCAAGCTGCACAAGGAAGACTTCCAGGCCGTGGACATCGAGTCCATCGCCAAGCCGGTCACCAAGTTCGCCATGACCATCCTGGAGCCGGGCCAGGTTCCCGGCGCCTTCCAGAAGGCCTTCCAGGTAATGCGCTCCGGCCGTCCGGGCCCGGTTCTGCTGGACCTGCCCATCGACGTTCAGATGGCTGAGATCGAGTTCGACATCGACGCCTACGAGCCCCTGCCGGTGGAGAAGCCCAAGGCTTCCCGCAAGCAGCTGGAAAAGGCCTTGGACATGCTGACCTCGGCCAAGCACCCGCTGATCGTTGCCGGTGGCGGCATCATCAACGCCGGCGCTTCGGCCCAGCTGGTTGAGCTGGCCGAGCTGCTGAACGTACCGGTCATCCCCACTCTGATGGGCTGGGGCGCCATCCCGGACGACCACCAGCTGATGGCCGGCATGGTTGGCCTGCAGACCTCGCACCGCTACGGCAACGAGACCTTCCTGCAGAGCGACTTTGTGATCGGAATCGGCAACCGCTGGGCCAACCGCCACACCGGCGGCCTGGACACCTACACGGCCGGCCGCAAGTTCGTTCACATCGACATTGAGCCCACGCAGATCGGCCGCGTGTTCTCGCCGGACTTGGGCATTGCGTCCGACGCCGGTGCGGCGCTGGACGGTCTGTTGGAGCTGGCCCGCGAACGCCAGGCAGCCAAGACCCTGCCGGACTACTCGGGCTGGGTTGCCGAGTGCCAGGAGCGCAAGGGCTCCCTGCACCGTAAGACCAACTTCGACAACGTGCCCATCAAGCCGCAGCGCGTGTACCAGGAGATGAACAAGGCCTTCGGCCGCGACACCACCTACGTGTCCACCATTGGCCTGTCGCAGATCGCCGGCGCACAGATGCTGCACGTGTTCGGTGCCCGCAAGTGGATCAACGCAGGCCAGGCCGGCCCGCTGGGCTGGACCGCTCCCGCAGCTCTCGGTGTAGTGAGGGGAACCCCGGATGCCACCGTTGTTGCCCTGTCAGGTGACTACGACTTCCAGTTCATGATCGAAGAACTGGCCGTGGGCGCACAGTTCAACCTGCCGTACATCCACGTTGTGGTGAACAACAGCTACCTGGGCCTGATCCGCCAGTCCCAGCGCGGCTTCAACATGGACTACCACGTGTCCCTGGGCTTCGATAACATCAACTCCCCCGAGACCATGGGTTACGGCGTTGACCACATCAAGGTTGTAGAGGGCTTGGGCTGCAAGGCCATCCGTGTGGAGAACCCGGCAGACATGCCTGCCGCTTTCGACAAGGCCAAGGCCCTGCGCGACGAGTTCAAGGTTCCGGTGGTTGTGGAAGTGATCCTGGAGAAGGTCACCAACATCTCCATGGGCCTGGAAATCAACGCAGTGAACGAGTTCGAAGAGCTGGCCGAAACCGCTGCGGACGCCCCCACGGCGATCCTGGCCAAGGCCTAACAGCCGCACACGGCCGCGAACGGCCCAACAGCCGCCACGGCTAAAGAGAAACAGTAAAGGAGGCACCGGAATGCGTGTGGTCATCGCCCCGGACAAATTCAAGGGCTCGCTGTCCGCGCCCGAGGTCGTCGAGCACCTGGCAACAGGCCTGCAGGCGGGCTTCGGCGCCAGCGGCCTGGAGACAACACGCATTCCGGTGGCCGACGGCGGCGAAGGCACCATCGATGCCGCCATCGGCTCCGGTTTCACCCGCCGGACCGCCTCGGTCACCGGCCCGCTCGGCGAACCGGTGAAGGCTGACTTTGCGGTCAGGAACACCGAAGCCGTGATCGAGATGGCAGCAGCTTCCGGTTTGGCGCTCCTCCCGGAGGGCCCCACGAGCGAAACCGCGAAGACTGCCACCAGCATCGGCACGGGCGAACTCATCCGCGCTGCGCTGGACCTCGGTTGCCGCAAGATCATCCTTGGCGTTGGAGGCAGCGCCAACACCGACGGCGGCGCAGGCGTCCTGCAGGGCCTCGGAGCCGTCTTCCTGGACAAGAACGGCAACGAACTCCCCGGTGGCGGTGCCGCCCTCGCCGCGATAGACAGCATCGACTTCTCCAACTTCGACGTCCGCGTCGAGGCAACGGAGTTCGTGTTGGCGTCCGACGTCGACAATCCCCTTTTGGGGGCCAGCGGAGCTCCGGCCATCTTCGGTCCGCAAAAGGGCGCGACGCCGGACGACGTCGCCGAACTCGACGCGGCGATCAGCAACTTCGTGGAAGTGCTGAGCCAAACCACAGGCACGGAAGCCAAGCACGCAGCGAAGGCACCGGGCGCAGGCGCGGCGGGAGGCGTCGGCTACATTGCCATCGCGGCACTGAAGGCTGAACGCCGGCCGGGCATCGACGTCGTGCTTGAGTTCACTGAGCTCGAGAGCAAACTGAAGGGCGCCGACCTGGTGATCACCGGCGAAGGCAGCCTGGACGAACAAAGCCTCCTGGGCAAGACCCCCATGGGCGTCTCCCGCGCAGCCGCGAAAGCCGGAATACCGGTGATCGCAGTCTGCGGCCGGACTACCCTGAGTGCGGAGCAACTCACCAATGCCGGATTCCACACGGTCCACGCCCTGACCGACATGGAAAACAACGTCCAAAAATGTATCGCTGAAGCAGGTCCGTTGCTTGAAGAATTAGGAAAGCACATAGGCGTGTACCTGGCGGAACGGACCGAAAACAAGGAGTACCTCAATGTCTGAAGCAATCGGCGCTTACGACCTCGTCATCCGGGGCCAGCGCATCCTCACCACCGCCGGCATTGCACCCCGCGAAGTGGGCATCCGTGACGGCGTGATCGTCGCCATCGAACCGCTGGGCAACGGCCTGACGGGCACCGAGGTCATCCACCTCGCAGACGACGAGACCCTCATCCCCGGCCTGGTGGACACCCACGTCCACGTCAACGAGCCCGGCCGTACCGAGTGGGAAGGCTTCGCCTCCGCCACCCGTGCAGCCGCAGCCGGCGGCGTGACCACCATCATCGACATGCCGCTCAACAGCATCCCGCCGACCACAAGCGTGGACGGCCTGGAGCAGAAGCGCGTGGTGGCCAAGGACCAGGCATTCGTTGACGTCGGATTCTGGGGCGGCGCCATTCCCGGCAACAAGGCCGACCTCCGCCCGCTGCACGACGAAGGCGTGTTCGGCTTCAAGTGCTTCCTCCTGCACTCCGGCGTGGACGAGTTCCCGCACCTCGATGCAGACGAGATGGAAGAGGACATGAAGGAACTGAAGTCCTTCGACTCCCTCATGATCGTCCACGCCGAGGACTCCCACGCGATCGACCGCGCCCCGCACCCCGGCGGCGACCACTACGAGACCTTCCTCGCCTCCCGCCCCCGCGGCGCCGAGAACAAGGCCATCGCCGAGGTCATCGAACGCGCCCGCTGGACCGGCGCACGCGCCCACATCCTGCACCTTTCCTCCTCCGACGCGCTGCCCATGATCGCGTCGGCAAAGCGCGACGGCGTCAACCTCACCGTTGAGACGTGCCCGCACTACCTGACCCTCATGGCCGAGGAAATCCCGGACGGCGCAACCGCGTACAAATGCTGCCCGCCCATCCGCGAGGCCTCCAACCGCGAGCTCCTCTGGAAGGGCCTGCAGGACGGCACCATCGACTGCATCGTCTCGGACCACTCCCCCTCCACCCTTGACCTCAAGGACCTGGAGAACGGCGACTTCGCCGTAGCCTGGGGCGGCGTCTCCTCCCTCCAGCTGGGCCTGTCCCTGATCTGGACCGAAGCACGCCACCGCGGCATCCCGCTGGAGCAGGTGGTGGCTTGGATGTCCGAGAAGCCTGCTGCCCTGGCACGCCTGCACAACAAGGGCCAGCTCGCCCTCGGCTACGACGCCGACTTCAGCATCTTCGCCCACGATGACGCGTTCGTGGTGGACGTCAAGAAGCTCAAGCACAAGAACCCGATCACTCCGTACGACGGCCGCCCGCTCTCCGGTGTGGTCCGCAAGACCTTCCTGCGTGGCTCGGAGATCGACTTCCAGAACCCGGGCGGAAAGCTGATCCGCCGCGGCAACGTTTAGGACATATCGCCATGGCAGTACAGGCCTACGGCCCGCCGCCGGCACGGTACCCCGGACGCCAGGGAGCCGGACGACCCACCACGGGACGTCCAGCCTCCGCCAGTGCGGGTACCGCGCGGCAGCAAGGCCAGAACGCTACGGGTCTGAGTGCACGGGGCCTTGCCCTTTGGGTCAACCCGGCCGAGGGCGATCCCGTAGACCCTGAAATTTGGGACCGGGCAGCGCGCCTTGTGCTGGCCCGGGCCATGAAACTTGCCCCGGAGGCGGAAGTCCGCATCTGGCCCGCCATCGGGGCAGAACACTCCGGCGTCGGCGACACTTCCTGGGGCGGCACTCCGCAGGAAGCCGCCGACGCCGGTAACCACCTTCCGCAGTCGGGTTCGATGGCGCTGGCCGAGGCTCTCGCCGCCGCCCGCGCCACGGCCGAATCCGACGGCGGCGACCACCCCTCCGAGGGCGGCAGCACCGCCGTCGAGCCCGTAACGTTGGCAGCCCGGCGCAGCCAGCTTGCAATCGACCTCGCTGCTGAAGTAGTGCTCCTTGACGGCAAGCCCGTTGCCTTTACTGGCATGGAATACAAGCTGCTGCGCTACCTGGTGGTGAACTGCTCGCGGGCAATCGGACGTGAAGAATTGCAACGCTTCCTGGAGTCATTTGACCTCCCGGGCGCGGCATTTCGCTCGATCGACGTTTATGTTGGAAGGGTGCGGCGGAAGCTCGGCTCCGCCCGTTATACGGTTGCCACCGTCCGTGGTGGCGGCTACCAGTTCGTGCCTGGCCCATATGCCACCGTGCGCGGACCTGCGGAATACAGCATCTAACGACGCTGTTCTGTCCAGAGGCACACCTGTCCTGACAGTCCGCCCTGAATGACCATTGCTGGCTACGCGTCAGTGTGAAAATGCCGGCAACCGCCGGTTGAATGTAAAGGATCGCTATGGCCCAGAAACTCCTCGTCGGAACGCAGGCACCGGATTTTGCGCTTCTCGACGCCGACGGCAACAAGGTCTCGCTGTCCGACTACCGCGGACGCAACGTCATCGTTTACTTCTACCCGAAGGCCGCCACCCCCGGCTGCACCACCGAGGCCTGCGACTTCCGCGACAACCTGGCCAGCCTTCAGGGCAAGGGCTACGACGTCATCGGCATCTCCCCCGACGCCCAGGAAGCACTCAAAGGCTTCTCCGGCGACTTCGAGCTGACCTTCCCGCTGCTCTCCGACGAAGACCACTCCGTTGCCCTGGCCTACGGCGCTTGGGGCGAGAAGCTGGTCAACGGCGAGATCGTTGAAGGAATCGTCCGCTCCACCGTTGTCCTCGACGGCGACGCCAAGGTGAAGCTGGCCCAGTACCAGGTGAGCGCCCAGGGCCACGTCCAGGCTCTCCGCGAAGAGCTGGGCGTCTAACCCTCTCTCACATCCCGCCGCTTTCCGGCGGTTCCTCTCCCACATCCCACCGGTTTCCAGCGGTTCCTCTTTCACATCCCGCCGGTTTCCGGCGGACGCTCTTTCACCTAACTACACAATTCTTGTAACGCCCGCTCACCCGAAAGTGAGCGGGCGTTCATGTTGCTTGACCAAACGTGACAAAAAGTCAGCAGCATTAGTTAATGGAGCCATGGTGTCACCTGCGCCCCAGCGTCATGCCGTCGTCATTGAAGATGATGAGGATATCCGCGGCCTCCTCGTTGTTGTCCTTGAGCAGCTGGATTTCATCGTCACGGAAGCCGCAGATGGGTCCACCAGCGTCGAAGCAGTCAAGAACACCAACGCCGAACTGGTCACCCTGGACATCAACCTCCCCGACTTCGACGGCATGGAAGTCTGCCGCCGCCTCCGGGAATTCTCCGACGCCTACATCCTGATGCTCACGGCACGCGCTGATGAATTGGACCGGCTCACGGGCCTGGACACCGGCGCGGACGACTACCTCATCAAGCCTTTTAGCCCCAAGGAACTCCAGGCCCGCATCCGGGCCCTCTTCCGCCGGCCCGCACCCCTGCCCAGCCCGCGGAGGACCCGCGCCAAACCGACGAACTGGCGCGCGCCGCCGTCGTACAGCAAAGCCTCCTGCCGCAAGAGAAGTACGGCTGGAAGACTTCGACGTCGCCGGCGCCTTCCGGCCGTCGCGCAGCGTTGGCGGGGACTTCTACGACTGGTACCAAACCCCCGACGGCGTCCACCTCACGTTCGCGGACGCCATGGGCAAGGGAATGGGAGCCGCCCTCATCGCAGCGACGGTGCGTGCCGTGATGCGTTCCGTCGCGGACACGCCGGCCATCGACGCAGCATTCGGCTCGGCGAGCGCCACCATCGCGTCGGACCTGGACCAGTCGGGTTCGTTCGTGACCATGTTCCACGCACGCTTGGACAGCGCCTCGGGCAGGCTCAGTTATATCGACGCCGGCCGCCACAGCGGAAGATGACGTGACCGCCGTCGTTGTTCGACGAAAACCTGCACCGCTGCCGGCCGGACTGTAAAGCCACACAGGGGGATTTTGACTCGTTTCTGGACCCGTTTGATCGTTGTCCTCACCGTCATTCTTGGCGTGAACTACGTTGCCTGGCGGTGGCTGGCTTCGCTGAACTGGGAGGCGTGGTGGATTGCCGTTCCGCTGGTGGTTGTGGAGACGTACAGCCTCATTGATGTGATGCTGTTCGGCTTGACGGTGTGGAACCTGAAGATCCGCAAGGCGCCGCCCGCCCCGCCCGCGGATGCCACGGTGGACGTTTTCATCACCACGTACAACGAGCCACTGGACCTGGTGATGACCACCGCCCTTGCGGCCAAGGAGATCCGCTGGCCGCACAGCACCTGGATCCTCGACGACGGCAACCGGCCTGAGATGCGTGAACTCGCCGAAGCCAACGGCATCGGTTACGTGACGCGGACCGCAGACTGGACGCCGGACATGCCGCGGCACGCCAAGGCGGGGAACCTGAACAACGCGCTGATGCTCACCTCGGGCGAGTACCTGTTGATCCTCGACGCCGACCAGATCCCGGAGCCGGACATCCTGGACAAGACACTGGGCTACTTCAACGACGATCGCGTCGCACTGGTCCAGACTCCGCAGTACTTCATCAATGTCCCCGCGGACGATCCGTTGGGCAGCCAGGCACCCCTTTTCTACGGCCCCATCCAGCAGGGCAAGGACGGCTGGAACGCTGCGTTCTTCTGCGGATCCAATGCCATCCTCCGCCGGGAAGCCCTCATGCAACTGGGCCTGGTGGGCTACGTGAAAGCAACGGAGCAGAGCATCAAGCGTGCCTTGGCCGCTTCCAAGCAGGCCATCAAGAAGGCCCCGCCGCTCGCCCGAGGCCGCGAACCCGTTGGTGGAACAGATGCTCAACGAAGATGAGGCTGCAACCAACGCCGCGCAGCAGGATCTCGAGGCCCGGGTGTCCCTCAGCGAGATCACGTACCGCGTCCGCCGCAAGGTTGACGACGCCGTGCGGACCCTCGTCGCAGCCGATTTCTCTGCGTTGCAGGCCGACCTTGAGGAAATCGCGGCCATGGAACTGGCCCACGTCGGCGAAGGCGGCGTGACCACCGTGGCGAGTGACGCCGTCGACCGTATGTCCGGCCGCGACTGGTCGCCGCTCGGTGCCCTGGAGTCCGTCCATGCGGTCCTGGACGCCATCTCCGTGGAACGCAGCGACGAAGCCCAGCCGGTCATGCCGCTGGCCACGATCTCCGTCACCGAGGACATGGCCACGGCGATGCGCCTGCACGGACTCGGGTGGAAGAGCGTCTACCACCATGAGATCCTCGCCAACGGACTGGCTCCCGAGGACATCAAGACCATGCTCACCCAACGCCTCCGCTGGGCCCAGGGAACCATCCAGGTCCTCCTCCGCGAGAATCCGTTGGTGCAGCGGAAACTCACGTGGGGCCAGCGCTTGATGTACTTCTCAACGATGTGGAGCTACCTCAGCGGATTCGCCGCCGTCGTGTACTTCGCAGCGCCCATCATTTACCTCACGCTCGGCGTCCTCCCGGTCACCAGCCTCAGCTTCGACTTCTTCATCCGCTTCATCCCGTTCATGGTGGTCAACCAGCTGCTCTTCGTCGTGGCGGGGCACGGGATCCCCACGTGGCGCGGCCAGCAGTACAGCCTCGCCTTGTTCCCCACGTGGATCAAGGCATGTACGACGGCGGCACGGAACGTTTGGTTCGGCCGTCCCCTCGGGTTCGCGGTCACCCCCAAGGCGCGCCAGAGCGGCGGGCCAAGTTGGAGCCTCATCCGTCCGCAGATCATTGTGGCGGTGCTGCTGGCCATTGCCTTGGTGGTGGGTGTTGCGAGGTTGTTGACCGGCCTGGCCGAGCCGCTGGGGACGTTGGTGAATGTCGCCTGGGTGGCGTTCGACCTGGTGGTCCTGAGCGTGCTGGTCAAAGCAGTTTTGTACAAGGGTTTTGTGCCTGAAAGTTCCGAAGAAAGGAAGGCAGATGCAGTTTAGCTACGAAGTCAAGGACACCTACGCGGAGGTCAAAAGCGTTGGCCGTCTGAACATGGTGGCCGCCCCGAAGCTCCGCGAGATGGTGAACGAGGTTGTTGCCGGCGGTTCCAGCCGCGTGGTGGTCAACCTGGCCGGCACTGACTTCATGGACTCGTCCGGGCTTGGCGCACTGATCGGCTGCCTCAAGGCCACCCGGCAGGCCGGCGGGGACCTCCGGATCGCCGGCGTCCAGCCGCAGGTAAAGATGGTCGTGGAACTGACCAACATGGACCGTGTCCTCACCGCCTATCCCACGGCCGAGGCAGCGTTCGGCGATGACTGAGGTCATTGCCCGCCGCGGCTTCCACGGCCCGTCCAACGAGGAAGCCATCGAGGCCATCCACGGCGAACTGGATTCCCTGTGGGAGGACGCCTCCTTTGTGCCTGATGTGGACCGGATGACGTTCACCACCGCCGTGATCGAGGCCGCCGCCAACGTGGTCCAGTATGCGGTTCCGGTGGCAGAGAAGCCGGTGGAGATCGACGTCGAGATCAGCGTATGGCCGGCACGGTTGGTTGCCCGGGTCAGCGCCCGGAACGCCCGCGAGCCGTTTGCCGGGGACATGCAGGCTTCCATGCCCGGTTCCGATGCCGAGTCCGGGCGTGGCCTTGCCTTGATCGAAGCCCTGGTGACAACGGTGACGTTCGAACGCCAGGACGGCACCAACACCTGGATCCTCACCCGCAACACCTGACCCTCTATCACATCCCACCCCCTTTCCCCCGCCCCTCTATCACCTCCCTCGGCTTTCCCCCGCCCCTCTATCACTTCCCACCCAGGGGGCCTTCTCCCCATGGCCGGACGCACGGCAAGTGTGAAACCATGCGGTGACTGCCGCCGTCGTGCTTCCACGCGCGCGTAAGCAAAACCGAAACTGGGGGAAGAATGCCAAAGACCACCGCCAGGCTGAGCACGTGGACCGTGGCCTGTGTCCTCGCGCTGTCCGCGTGCACCCAAACCCCGAACGGCCCAACAAGCGGCACGCCAACG
The DNA here is from genome assembly GCF_004028095.1 of Paenarthrobacter ureafaciens. Classification (NCBI taxonomy): domain Bacteria; kingdom Bacillati; phylum Actinomycetota; class Actinomycetes; order Micrococcales; family Micrococcaceae; genus Paenarthrobacter; species Paenarthrobacter ureafaciens. The sequence goes on from NZ_SBHM01000007.1 coordinate 591,867, forward strand.
GCAACACCAACAGCGACCCCCACCCAAAAGCCCGCCTCCGTGGCAGAGAGCTACGCCAAATACGATTCCCTTCGCACCGATCTGGCCGCTGCCTTGGAACAGAAGCTGCCCGGCATCACGTGGAGTACGGACAAAGCCGCCACCCTGGCTAAATCAAACGACGGCCGGTGCATCCTCCAACCGGCGAGCATGAAGAGCAGCGCGGACATTGTGGAGGCGTCGCGAAACTTCGAGGATGTCTTCGCAGCGGGCGACCCCGTCCTGGGGAAGTACGGGTTCCCGGCGTTCGGGGGGACGGATGATGTCCCCGGCGGCTGGCTGGTCGCGCGCAGCACGGACGCCGCAGGTGCCACCGTGAGCATCGAGGCCAAGGGCCCGGCCTACCTGCGCATCACGGTTCCGGTGGCCTCAGCCAGCTGCAGCCCCACTGAAATCCTGATCGACTAAACCGGCGGGCCAAGGGAACTTCTACCCATCGACCCACCCCACGGGGCCGGGATACCGTGACCGTGGCCAACCGCTGCTTGACGTCGGCCACACATCTTTGAAGACATTCACGAGGGGGACGCGATGCCGGGATTCTACGGTGCCGATATCCAGCAGTTAAGGGCACTGGCCAAGACCATGGCCCGGCACTCGGACACAATGAACGCGCTGTCCAAGGAACTCGGGCAACTCATCGCCTCAGCTCCGTGGGACGGCCGTGATGCGATCCAGTTCCGTCAGGCGTGGGATACCGAACACCGGCCGATGCTCCACCGGACGGCCACCACCCTCCAAGCACAGTCCAAGGAACTGGAACGGAACGCGGACCAGCAGGACAAGTCCAGCGCCGCTTCCACCGGATCCGGCGACTCCAGCAGGGGCGACTCCAACCCGCCCGGCGACCCCGGTCCCCTCGATCCGGACAGGCCCGACGTCGATGTCCCCGGCGACGTGCGCAAGGACCCGGACGCCGGGGATCCCGGCGACATCAACCAAGGACAAATCGGCGACTGCTGGCTGCTGGCCGGCATCGGGTCCGTGGCGCAAACCTTGGAACAGCAAGGCAAACTGGACGAGTTCCTCGAATCGCACATGCGGCCGGTCGGCGACCCGCCAACCCACTGGGTGGTCACACTGTACGAGGATGGCGAACCGGTGGAAGTCACGGTGGAGGCCAAGTCCACCGAGGGCGGCGTCCGCGGCGCTGACGGCCAACCCAACTGGTTGTCCATTTACGAACGCGCGGCCGCCGAGCACCTGGGCGGCTCCTACGATGACATCGACGGCGGTTTCAGTAACGACGCCATGGAGCTGATGACCGGCCGTTCCGCGGACAAGGACGGGGAACTCGACCTTGGCTCCATCGAGGAAAAGCTTGCCTCCGGCCAGGCGGTCTCGGTGGGAACCGAGGACGTCAAGGATGACGACTTCGACTGGTTCTGGGAGTCCGAGGAAGTCAACCGCACCGACGTCGTTCCCAACCACGCATACGTTGTGGTGGACGTAAAAACGAACGACGACGGCGAGAAAGTGATCGTCCTGGCCAACCCTTGGGGACCTTCCGGAGGGTACATGAGCGGGGACGACGACAAGAAAGCCGGGACACTGGAACTGACCGAGGACGAGTACAAGGAAAACTTTGATTCCGTGTACTCCGTGGACACCAAGTAGGGATGGCCGTGGAACAGCTCGTAACAGTCAAGCAAGGGACGCAACCCACGTTCGATGGCGTGAAGGTGGGCGTTGTGAAGATCGGCGTCGCGGATGGGAAACCCGCCATCCAGTTTTGGATCCGGACCGGCGAACAGGAGCGCAAGCAGGCGTTCCGGGAGGGCCAGTCGACCGCACTGCCGGGTGCCGGAACCTTGAGGATCGTGTCGATTCAGCCGGCCGACGGCGGAACACCCGCCTCCGCGGTTTTGGCGTACGACGCCGGTCAGCTCACCCCGTGAGGTGATAGAAGAACCGGAAAAACCCGTCGGGATGTGATAGAGGAACGGTGGTTGGGGGATGCTCTATCAGATCCCCGCAGGTTTCCGGCGTTGCTCTATCAGATCCCTACACTGACGCCTTCGCCATCGCCTCTTTCAGTGCGCCGAGCACCAACGTTACTGATGCGCTGTTGGCGTTGGGGCCCATCATGCCGATCCGCCAGACGGTGTCCGTGTATTCACCAACACCCGCGCCGATTTCCATGCTGGAGTGCTCCAAAAGGTAAGCGCGGACGGCAGCCGAGTTGACGCCGTCGGGCACTTTGACAGTGGTGAGGCTCGGCAGCCGGGCTCCTTCGGCGGCGAAGAGCTCGAGGCCCATCTCCTGCAAACCTTCCTGGAGCGCGGCCCCGGCAGCGCGGTGGCGGGCCTGTACGACGTCGAGCCCCTCGGCCAGGATGCGGTCCAGCGCCGCTTCGAGACCCGCGATCATGGTTACCGGCGCCGTGTGATGGTAGGTCCTCGATCCGGAAGCTGCTCCTACGTAACCGCCGAGCAGACCGATGTCCAGGTACCAGGAGCGCGGATCCTTGACGCGACGTTCGAAGGCGCGGTCCGAGACCGTGAACGGGGAGAGGCCCGGCGGCACGCCGAGGCATTTCTGGGTTCCGGCATATCCGACGTCGATGCCCCAGTCGTCTGCCAAAAGCTCAAGGCCGCCGATGGACGTGACAGCGTCGGTAATCAGGAGCGCGTCTCCTTTGCCTGCCCCGAGGGCGGCGATGTCGGACTGTACCCCCACGGAAGTCTCCGCATGCACAGCCGCGATGACTTTCGGGTTGGGGTGGGCGGACAACACCCGGTCAGCGTCCACCGGCTGGCCCCACTCATGCTCCACCCTGACCACGGTGGCACCGCAACGCCGGGCAACCTCGCACATTCGGGCACCGAAGAGTCCGTTCACCGCAATGACTGCCACGTCGCCGTCGGACACGGTGTTCACGAAGGCCGCTTCCATGCCGCCCGAGCCCGTGGCGCTCAACGGAAGGGTCCGGGCGTTCGAGGTTCCCCAGACCGTACGGAGACCCTCGCAGACCCGGTCGAGGCGCTCGATGAACACAGGGTCCAGATGCCCCAGCACGGGCCAGGAAAGAGCGGCCATCGCTTCCGGGTAGCAGTTGCTCGGACCGGGGCCGAACAGGAATCTGGAAGTCAGGATCTGGGGCATGGAGCAACTCCTTCAACGCAGTTGATGGCCATTCTGCCGCAGCCGGTTGCGTGGAGCGAGCAGCAGGCGCCCTGAAGCGCGGCGCGCGGTCCCGCACCGGCCACAAATGATAAGGTTACTCACTATTATCAAGTCCACCCCCGCCGAGCCGAAGAGGACGAAGATGACCACTGAGGGACGAGAGTCGCAGGACCACGGCGTCCGCGGAGAAGTCCGGCAAGACCGTTATGTGGCCGGGCAGGACCTGACGCGGTGGAAAAGCCCGGTCGGTCAACTCATGGCTGCCACGGCCCAGCGCATCACGACGTTCCTCGGCCCGTATGCCGCACTGGTCATCACCCTGGTCATCGGACTCCTCATCTCCGTTGCCCTGATTGTCACTTTCGGCGAGGTCTACGAATCAGTGACCGAAGCGGACGGCGTGGCCGGCCTGGACCATCCTGTCCTCGACGCGGCGAAGTCCTTCCGGTCCCCCGCCTTGGATGCAGCCACCACGGCCTACACAAACGTCGGCGGAACGGTGGGAATGCCGTTGATCGCCGTTGGCATCATGATCTTCCTGGCCACCAAGCGGAAGTCGTGGACGCCGGTCATCCTGATGCTGGCCGCCGGACTTGGCTCCTTGCTCCTGACAGTCGCCGGGAAGCCCCTCTTCGGCAGGACCCGCCCGGACCTCAGCGACGCCATTCCTCCGTTTGAACACTCGCCGTCATTCCCCAGCGGGCACTCATTGAACTCGATCGTGATCGCCGGAATCGTGGCATACCTGGTCATCCTGCGCTTGAAGAGCAAGAGGGCGCGCATACTGACGATCGTGATCGCGTCCGTTTTCTCGCTGACCATGGGGTTGAGCCGCGTCTATCTGGGCCATCATTGGCTTACCGACGTGCTGGCTGCGTGGGCGCTGGGCATCGCGTGGCTGTCGCTGGTCATCATGGCGCATCGCCTCTATCTCACGGTGAGGACGCGGCACCACCAAGAGGCAGCGTCTTGACACCGGCCCAAGAACTCGGCTTCACTTATTACGTATGCTGAAATAACAGTTCCATGATGCGGAAGCTGGAAGCAATACGGCTTCCTCCTGCCCAACAAGCAGGAGTTCCGCATAGCCCACACCATGGATGCCAGCATTAACACGAGGATGACACAAGCATGGAGCTTGCAGTATTCAACAGTGTTGGACGCGACGAGGCCATCAAGGCCCTGACCCCCTGCCTGGATATCAGCCGCTGGGTGGAAACAATCGTCGACGCCCGACCCTTCGCGAGCGTCGACGAACTGCTCCGCACGGCGAACCAGGCCGCCGATCCGTTCAGCCCCCAAGAGGTCGAATCCGCCCTTGCCCACCACCCCAGGATCGGCGAGCGGCCCAAGGCACAAACAACCGAAGCGGCCATGTCCCGGTCCGAGCAAGCCGGCGTGGACCCCAACGACGACGGCACAGCAGCCGCGCTGGCGGAAGGGAACCGCGCCTACGAGGAAAAGTTCGGCAGGGTCTTCCTGATCCGCGCGGCGGGACGCAGCGCCAAGGAAATCCTGTCCTCACTGCAGGAGCGCCTCACCCACACCCCTGAACAAGAAGACACAATTGTGGCTGAGCAACTCCGCGAGATCGCACTGCTGCGCCTCTCCGGACTCGTCAGCGAAGGAGCCAACGCATGAGCGTTTCACAGGTAACAACGCACATCCTCGACACCGGTTCCGGCCGCCCGGCGGCGGGTGTTGCCGTCGTACTCTACGTCCGCGAAGGCGAGAACTGGACGCTGGTCGGCAAGGGCCAAACCGATGCCGATGGCCGTATCAAGGACCTCGGACCGGAGCGCATTCCGGGCGGGGCGTACCGCCTGAATTTTGCGACGGGCGCCTACTACGACGGTCTGGGCATTGAGACGTTCTTCCCGGAAGTGGACCTGAACTTCACGGTCTCCGACGCCGGCGAGCACTACCACGTGCCGCTGCTCCTGAGCCCGTTCGCATTCTCCACGTATCGCGGCAGCTGACCCGGCGCCGAGTTGACAGTTAATGCCCATGTTTCCCGCAAACATGGGCATTAACTGTCACTTCGGCGAGGAACGGTAGGCTGGAAGGCATGGCTTCCGAGGACACCAACCCCACCCCCAGCAACGAATCACCCGCCCGCCGCGACGTCACGGTCCGCCGGGCACCAAAGTTCGTCCCCTTCATGATCCTCGGAGCAATCGTCGGTGCAATCGTCGCCGCCATCATCGCTTTCAGCCGCCCCGCCGATCCCGAATTCGACGCCCCCACGGTCTTCGGATTCTTCCTCGTAGCCTGCGCCGGCGGCGGCGTGATCCTCTTCTCCATCCTCGCGCTCATCCTCGACCGCCTCAGCGTCAAGCGCGCAGAGCGGGCTGTGGTGGAAGCCGTTCCGGACTCGGTTCCGGACGAAGGACCAGAGCACGACGGCGACCGCTAAGGGACGCAGCCAGGGCACCTTTTCATGGGGAGCCACTGTGACACGCGCCGCATTTGGCGGACAAATCGCCTGATCGCGCAAGGAAACAGGCCCGGCCGCGTGGTCACAAAACCGGAGCGGGAACTTACCACGGCCGCAACATGAGACAATCGACCAGTGGCACGTGGCGACGGAAAACTTTCTCATGATCTTCTTCCCGGCGAAAAGGGCCCCCAGGACGCTTGTGGCGTCTTCGGGGTGTGGGCTCCTGGCGAAGAGGTAGCAAAACTTACCTATTACGGGCTGTATGCGCTGCAGCACCGCGGACAAGAGTCGGCTGGTATTGCTACCAGTGACGGCAAGCGCATCAATGTCTACAAGGACATGGGTCTTGTGTCCCAGGTCTTCGACGAGACAACCCTCAATACCCTCACCGGGCACCTCGCAGTGGGACACTGCCGGTACTCCACCACGGGTGCCAGTCACTGGGCCAACGCGCAGCCCACCCTGGGCGCAACCGCAACCGGCACGGTGGCCTTGGCTCACAACGGCAACCTGACCAACACCGCTGAGCTCCGGGAAATGATCCTGCAGCGCAACGACGGCCAGCTGACCGGTGAAATGAAGCAGGGCAACACCTCGGACACCGCCTTGGTGACGGCTTTGCTGGAAGGCGAAGAGGGCAAGACCCTGGAGCAGACCGCTTTGGAGCTGCTCCCCAAGATCAAGGGCGGCTTCTGCTTCGTCTTCATGGACGAAGGCACCCTCTACGCTGCGCGTGACACGTACGGAATCCGTCCCCTCTGCCTTGGCCGTTTGGACCGGGGGTGGGTTGTGGCCTCGGAACAGTCCGGCCTGGCCACTGTTGGTGCGAGCTTCATCCGTGAGATCGAGCCCGGTGAGTTCATCGCGATCGACGAGGACGGCGTCCGCTCCCAGCGCTTCGCGGAGGCCACCCCGGCCGGCTGTGTCTTCGAGTACGTCTATCTGGCCCGCCCCGACGCCGCCATCGCAGGCCGCTCGGTGTACGAGTCCCGTGTTGAGATGGGCCGCCAGCTGGCCCGCGAGAACACGCACGAGGCGGACCTCGTCATTCCCGTCCCCGAGTCCGGCACCCCGGCAGCGGTTGGCTACGCCGAACAGTCCGGCATCCCGTTCGCGCACGGCTTCGTGAAGAACGCCTACGTGGGCCGCACGTTCATCCAGCCTTCGCAGACCCTGCGCCAACTGGGCATCCGCCTCAAGCTCAACGCCCTGGAATCGGTGATTCGCGGCAAGCGCGTCGTGGTGGTCGACGACTCGATCGTCCGTGGCAACACGCAGCGTGCCATCGTCCGGATGCTGCGCGAGGCCGGCGCCAAGGAAGTCCACGTCAAGATTTCCTCCCCGCCCGTCCAGTGGCCGTGCTTCTACGGCATCGACTTCGCCTCCCGCGCAGAATTGATCGCCAACGGAGCCACCATCGATGAGATCTCGCAGGCAATCGGCGCGGACTCCTTGGCATACATTTCCGAGGACGGCATGATCGGGGCAACACAACAGCCCCGCGAACGCCTCTGCACGGCCTGCTTCACCGGCAGGTACCCCATCGAGCTGCCGCACGCGGACAAGCTGGGCAAGAACCTGCTGGAACGCACCGATCTTGGCGGGCTTGCGCCTGCTGAGCCCACTGCCGAAGCTGCCACCGATCCGGCCTCCACCGAGGATCCCGCCGAGAAATCGGGTGCCACCGGCTGCGACCCGGGACCGGATGCCGAATTCGAGAACCTCCTGACCGACGCTGATCGTTTGACCGACGCCGACAAGAAAGAGTCCGTATGACCTCCGCATCCCCTGCCGGAACCCCTGAGAACGCCTCCGGCATCACCTACGCTTCGGCGGGTGTCGACGTCGAAGCGGGAGACCGCGCAGTCGAGCTCATGAAGGACGCCGTCAAGGCGACCCACAACGCCTCGGTGATTGGCGGCGTCGGCGGTTTTGCCGGCCTGTATGACGTCTCCAAGCTGCTGACCTACAAGAAGCCGCTGCTGGCCACGTCCACCGACGGCGTAGGCACCAAGGTCGCCATCGCGCAGGCCATGGACATCCACGACACCATCGGTTACGACCTCGTGGGCATGGTTGTGGACGACATCGTGGTGGTGGGTGCAGAACCCCTCTACATGACCGACTACATCGCATGCGGCAAGGTTGTCCCCGAGCGCATCGCTGACATCGTCCGCGGCATCGCTTCCGCCTGCTCCGTTGCCGGCACGGCACTGGTGGGCGGCGAAACCGCCGAGCACCCGGGCCTGCTGGGCGAGCACGAATACGACGTCGCAGGCGCCGCAACCGGCGTCGTCGAAGCCGACGCCCTGCTCGGCCCGGACCGCGTCCGCGCCGGGGACGTAGTGATCGGCATGGCCTCCTCCGGCCTCCACTCCAACGGCTACTCGCTGGTCCGCCGCGTCATCAACCACGCAGGCTGGGCACTGGACCGCCAGGTTTCCGAGCTCGGCCGCACCTTGGGCGAGGAGCTCCTGGAGCCGACCCGCGTCTACGCAGCCGACTGCCTGGACCTGGCCCGCACCTTTCCGGTGACGGCAGGGGCGGCTGTCCACGGCTTCAGCCACGTCACCGGTGGCGGCCTCGCCGCCAACCTGGCCCGCGTTCTTCCGCAGGGCCTTGTTGCCACGGTTGACCGCGCCACGTGGGAACTTCCCGCGATCTTCAAGCTCGTTTCCGAGCTGGGCAACGTCCCGCTGGCCGATCTCGAGCGCACGCTGAACCTCGGCGTCGGAATGGTTGCGATCGTTTCTCCGGAAGCTGCCGACGCCGCAGTCGCCCGCCTTAACGAGCGCGGACTCCCCTCCTGGGTCATGGGCACGGTTGCAGAGAACTCGGATTCGATCGACAAGACCGGCCCGGATTACGTACAGGGCGCAAAGGGCGTCGACGGCGGCGCTGTCCGTTTGGTGAACGCCTACGCCTAAGCGGCTTATCGCCTCACACACAGGGCGGCCCGGCAGTTTTCGAACTGCCGGGCCGCTCCGCGTTCCCCCAACTAAGTAGCATTAGTGCGCGTTTTCAGCGATCAAAACGCGCACTAATGCGACCTAGTTGGGTGGGAGGACCTGGATCAAGCTCAGGACGCCGCCTTGGGGATCCATGATGGTGGCTAGGCAGCCCTCTTCGGGTTGGTCCTCGGGCTCCACCAGCACGGTCCCTCCGGCAGCGATCACGGTGTCCACGGCCTTTGTCACGTCCGAGACCCCGAAGTAGACCTGCCAGCCGGCCTCATCGCCATCTTCGGCAGGGACAATCCCTGCCACCTCGTTACCGTTAACGATCAGCGTCGAGTAGCTGCCGCCGTCTTCCTGCGGGTATTCCGTAACGTCATGACCGAAAAGCTCTTGGAAGAATGCGACGGCGGCTTGCGGTTGGGGAGTCAGGAGTTCCGCCCATGCGAAGGCGCCGTGTTCGTTGAAGCGGTGGCTCCCGCGGTGCGTGCCCGGCTGCCAGATGCCCGTGGTGCCGCCTCCGGGCGGAGCCACGAACGCAAGGACACCGGTGTCGGCAACCTGCTCCGGCCCGAATTCGAGCTTGCCGCCGGCATGGACGGCGTCCTCACCGATCTCCTCTGCGTCCCTGGCAGCGAAGTAAATATTCCACTGCCCGGGTGTTCCCGCAGCTTCCTGCCTCGGATTCTGCGGAGCTATGACAGCCACAAGGTCCTGGCCCAGAAACGCCTGCGCGTAGCGGCGGCCATCGGGCGTGGGCAGGTCCTGGAAGGTCCAGCCAAACAACGCACCGCAAAAGTCCTTGGCCGCCCCAACATCCCTCGTCTGAAGATCCGCCCAGCACGGCTCCCCGTGGGCGTAGTGGGTCCGGGACGTCATGCCGGGAGTCCTGCCATGATGCTGACCGCCGCTCCGGCGGGATCCATGAGCACAGCCATTCGCCCGATTCCGGGAACATCGAACGCCGGAGCGATGACGTGCCCGCCAAGGTCGACGGCCTGTTGCAGCGCTTGGTCCACGTCCTCCACGTTGAAATAGGTCATCCAGAACGGGAGAAGTCCTTCGATGGGCACCTTGAGGGCACCGGCAACCGGCCGGCCCTCCACCACGAGGCTGGTGTATTCCCGTTGGTCTCCTGCCGGCCCTGTGCTGCTGGTGCAGCCTGTGACCGCTTCATAGAAAGCAACGGCTTTGGGGACGTCATTGGTTTGGAGCTCATTCCAGATCATGGTTCCTGGCTCGTTGATAAGGCCTGAGCCCAGATGGGTTCCGGCCTCCCAGAAGCCAATTTGCGCGCCCGTGGGATCGGCGGCAAAGAACATCCTTCCGCTGCCGTTCGGCACAGAGTCCGGAGCGACGACGATGGTTCCTCCCGCGGCCACCGCACGCTCGGCTGCCGCATCTGCCGAGTCCACGGCAAGGTAGTTCGCCCAATAGGAAGGCATGCCCGGAGGCGCATCGGGAAGCTGCTGCATCATTCCGGCGACGTACCGGCCCTTCAGCCTGGCCATGTAGTAGGTCAGGCCCTGGCCCACGTCCATGGCTTCAAGTTCCCAACCAAAAAGTTCCCGGTAAAACTTCTTGGAGACTTCGATGTCGGTGGAAGACAGGTCCACCCAACACGGAGTCCCCTGCTTGTACCGATCAACTTCCGGCATGGCTGTCCTTTCCGAGAACGTGGCCCCCTCAACCTAGTATCTCCGGTTGTGCTGCCCGCAGCGCGGGAGCCGCGCCGCTTCCGTTGTCCGCATGTGAAGGTAACGTCTCCATCACGGATCTCTAATACTAAGGAACCTTATGACAGCGTCTGGAGTGCACGGAAAGAACTCAGGACTACGCACCCACACTCACTGAGGAGAAACCATGACAGCCACGAACCACCCCGCCCGGACCCGAACAACCATCCAGCGCGCAGCACAAATTGTTGGAGTAGTTTTCCTTCTGGTCGGCATTCTGGGCTTCATCCCCGGAATCACCTCCAATTACGACACCATGCAGTTCGCCGGACACACCTCCGAAGCGCTCCTTCTGGGCATCTTCCAGGTCTCAATCCTGCACAACATCGTCCACTTGCTCTTCGGCGCAGCCGGCTTGCTGATGGCCAAAACACCCGGCCAAGCCCGCAACTACCTCGTCGGTGGCGGCATCATCTACCTGGTGCTCTGGATCTACGGCCTGCTCATCGGCCAGGATTCGACGGCCAACTTCGTGCCGCTCAACAGCGCCGACAACTGGCTGCACCTGATCCTGGGCATTGGCATGCTGGGCCTCGGCTTCGGACTCAGCCGCCGCACCACGGACAACCGCACCGGCAACGTCGTGGGCCGGTAGCCTCGCAACGTTCAGGGCCCGCCCTTGCGCGCCTCCCACGGGGGGACGCAGGGCGGGCCTTGATGCGTTCAAGGACGCTCGACGTTGTGGGTGATCGCAAGGTTGTGGGTGAACGCAAGGTTGTGGGTGAACGCAAAAAGGACCCGCAGGGTATGCCCATGTTCGGCATGCCCTGCGGGCCTTCTTGGGAGATCTTCGGCATCCGTGGATGCACGACAACCTTGATGTACGACGGCGGTACGCAACTCAGTGTCTGGAGGCACCTGTTGTGTTGCGACAGCTAGCCGAGACGGCGGGTGTCTACCTCGTCGTCATCATCTTCCGCGTACTTGTCCTCGTAAGCCGAGTAATCCGGCTCCGGAGGATCCTCCTGGAAGTGGCTCTTGGCACGACTAGATGGGCGCGTGAGCTCACGCTCAAGTGCCGAGTAGTCGGTGTTCGGGGAGTAGTACTTGATGTCCCGAGCCTGCTTGGTAGCTTTTGCCTTTTGACGGCCGCGCCCCATGGCGTGACCCCCTTTTGTACTTGGACCGGAGGTGGTCACCTTTGGCTATCGGTGAGGCCCCGGAATGTTTGGTCAATTTGTCGTATGTCTAGATTACATGGTTTCAGGGGTGCCTGTGTGCCACCTCAGAGCCGTGCCTGACCCCCAGACCGGCTGCAGCACCTCACAAGGGATCGAAAATTGGGTAGAGTCTGCCTCAATGCGGCGTCAGATCAGGAAGGCACACCACCCGAATGACTCAGGACAACACTCCACCCCGTGACGAGTCGGCATCGGAACCAGGCAAGGACCAGGTGCCGCCTGCCCCGAATGTGCCCCCGAAGCCTGACCTTCCACCCCCGCCGCCACAGTCGGCGCCAATGGGACAGCCGGCGCCAATGGGTGGGCCAACCGATCCGCAGCAGCCCGGCTACCCCGCACAGCCAATCGATCCGCAGCAGCCGGACAACCCGCAGCCCGGCTACCCGGCACAGCCAATCGATCCGCAGCAGCCCGGCTACGCGGAGCAGCCGCCGCCACCACAAGGTGATCCGGTCAAGCGCCAGCGCCTGGTCATCGGGGGAATCGTGGTGGGGGCCCTGGTCCTCATCGGCGTCGTCATCTGGGTCCTGCTGAACCTGCTGGGAACCCGCCCCGAACCTACGGTCGCTTCGCCCACGCCGTCGGCCACCCTGGGACCCCTCCCCCGCGACACGGACGCCAAGGATTTCCAGATCGGGGACTGCTTCGCGGACTTCGACCCCAACGCATCCAAGGCCCGCGCGGTGGCTTGCGACACTGAGCACACTGCCCAACTGGGCGCGGCTTTCACTTACCCTACGGATGATTCCTTCCCGGGAACCAATGCACTGCGCGACAAGGGCCGGGAAGTCTGCAAAGGCATCAAGCTCAATGACGCTGCCAACGAGTACACCAATCTGTTGCAGCAGAATGTGTACCCGAGCCCCAGCAGCTGGGACCGCGGGGACCGGCGCGTGGACTGCTTCATTGTGGTGAGCCCCGGCAGCACCATTAAGGAGAACCTGTTGGAGAAGTAGCCTCACGGCTACCCCTCCAACAACGTCACCCCTCCAGCACTGTCAGCTTTCCAGCACCGTCAGCTCTTTGGCCCTGCCAGTCTCTGGCCGGCCTACTTTTCCAGCGACGGTTCCTTCCGGCGGACCGAAAGACCCGTCCCTGCCGACCAGCCGCCGTCGGAGTTTCCCATCTCCTCAAGGCCCTCGATGGTGAGGGCGTCGACGTCGGCGGCGGTGTCCACCAGGACGGTGTCGCCGTCGCTGATCTCCCCGGCAAGGATTTCCTTGGCGAGGCGGTCACCGATCTCGCGCTGCACCAGGCGGCGGAGCGGCCGGGCACCGTAGGCTGGATCGTAGCCGGACATTGCGAGCCAGGCGCGGGCGCCGTCCGTGACCTCGAGCGTGAGCCGCCGCTCGTAGAGGCGCTTGGTGAGTTCGGCGACGTGCAGTTCCACAATCCGGGCGAGCTCTTCGACCGACAGCGGGTCGAAGAGGACGATCTCGTCCAGGCGGTTCAGGAACTCCGGCTTGAAGGATGCCTGCACCACGGCCATGACGGCGTCCCGCTTCGCTTTCGCATCCATGGACGAGTCCACCATGAACTGGCTGCCCGCGTTGGAGGTCAGCACCAGGATGGTGTTCCGGAAGTCAACGGTGCGGCCTTGGCCGTCGGTGAGGCGACCGTCGTCGAGCACCTGCAGGAGGATGTCGAAGACCTCAGGGTGGGCCTTCTCAACCTCGTCCAGCAGGACCACCGAGTACGGGCGGCGCCGCACGGCTTCAGTAAGCTGGCCGCCTTCCTCGTAGCCGACGTATCCCGGAGGGGCACCGACCAAACGGGCGACGGAGTGCTTCTCGCTGTACTCGGACATGTCGATCCGGATCATGGCCCGTTCGTCATCGAAGAGGAAGTCCGCCAAGGCCTTGGCCAGTTCGGTCTTGCCGACGCCGGTGGGGCCGAGGAACATGAACGAACCCGTGGGGCGGTTGGGATCGCTGATCCCGGCCCGGGCACGGCGCACGGCGTCCGAAACCGCCTGCACGGCCTTCGACTGACCGATCAGGCGCTTGCCGAGCTCCTCCTCCATGTGGAGCAGCTTTTGTGATTCGCCTTGGAGCATGCGTCCCGCGGGGATGCCCGTCCATGCGGAGATGACCTCGGCGATGTCGTCGGCACCGACTTCCTCCGCCACCATCAGCTCGGGCTTGGCGCCCCTCGCCGATTCTTCTTCGGCAGCTGCGTTGAGCTCGCGCTCCAAGGCAGGCAGCTCACCGTAGAGAATCCTCGACGCCGACTCGAGGTCGCCTTCGCGCTGGTGCTTCTCGGCAGCCGAACGCAGCTCGTCGATCTTGGCCTTCAGGTCACCAACCCGGTTCAGGCCGGCCTTCTCGGCTTCCCACCGCGCATTCAGCGCACTGAGTGCCTCCTTCTTGTCCGCCATGTCAGCCCGAAGGGCAGCCAAACGCTCAACCGATGCGGGATCCGTTTCACCCTGCAGGGCCAGCTCTTCCATGGTCAGGCGGTCCACGGCACGACGCAGCTGGTCGATTTCTTCCGGAGCGGAGTCGATCTCCATGCGAAGGCGCGAGGCGGCTTCATCCACGAGGTCGATTGCCTTGTCCGGCAACTGCCGGCCCGAGATGTACCGGTTCGACAGCGTGGCAGCTGCCACCAGGGCGGAGTCCGCGATGGCTACCTTGTGGTGGGCCTCGTAGCGTTCCTTCAATCCACGGAGGATGCCAATGGTGTCCTCCACGCTGGGCTCACCCACATACACCTGCTGGAAACGGCGTTCCAGCGCAGGGTCCTTTTCGATGTTCTCGCGGAACTCGTCCAGGGTGGTCGCACCAATCAGGCGCAGCTCACCGCGCGCCAGCATCGGCTTGAGCATGTTGCCTGCGTCCATGGCGCTCTCGCCTGTGGCACCGGCGCCAACAACGGTGTGGATCTCATCGATGAACGTGACGATCTGCCCGTTGGAGTTCTTGATCTCCTCCAACACGGCCTTCAACCGCTCTTCGAACTCACCGCGGTACTTGGCGCCGGCCACCATGGAGGCAAGGTCCAGTGCAATGAGGGTCTTCCCGCGGAGGCTTTCCGGCACGTCGCCTGCCACCATGCGCTGGGCAAGGCCTTCGACGACGGCGGTCTTGCCTACGCCGGGCTCACCGATCAGAACAGGGTTGTTCTTGGTACGGCGGCTCAGGACCTGAACCACGCGCCGGATCTCGCTGTCACGGCCGATCACGGGGTCAAGCTTGCCCGAGCGTGCCACGGCAGTGAGGTCGGTACCGAACTTCTCCAAGGCCTGGAAGGTGTTCTCAGGATCCGGCGAATCGACCTTGCGATCGCCCCGGACACCCGGCAGGGCGGCGAGCAGCGCTTCATGGGAGGCACCGGCGTCGCGCATTAACTTCCCGACGGCGTCACTGCCGGCCGAGAGCCCCAGGAGCAGGTGCTCTGTGGAGACGAAGGAATCTCCCAGCTTGTCCGCCTCAGCCTGGGCAGCCTGGATCGCCTGCATGGCCTGACGCGACAGCTGGGCCTGCTGGACCGAACTTCCCGACGTGGACGGCAATGCCTTGATGGCTGAACTTGCCTGAACACTCACGGCATCCGGGTCAGCGCCGGTGGCGCGCAGCAGTGCCACGGCAACGCCCTCCCGCTGATCCATGAGCGCCTTGAGGAGATGAGCCGGTTCCAACTGCGGATTGCCGGCAGTCGAGGCATTCATGGCGGCCGCAGAAAGGGCCTCCTGGCTCTTGGTGGTGAATTTGGCGTCCAAAGAGAGCTCCCTTTCTGGAGTAGTACCAGTGCTTTCAAAGTTGAGTGTACTACGCTCAACTTTGGATTTGGTCCACTGTGTTCCATGTTTGCCCACGGCGAAACTGCTGTCCAGAGCCGTTCTACCCGGTTGGACGTGGACCAAGTCGGTCCACTCCCGCGCCCGTACCCGCCCGGCGCATCCGTTCCGGCGAAGCCCCGCACCCGTTCGCGCACGGCGCACACGTACCAACGGGCGCGAATGGAGGAAAAGGGTGCGTCCCCCAATCGACCGCAGCAGGGTGCGCCAGCCCCACGCGGGCACCGGGGAAACTAGGCTGAGTCCATGAAACCCATCGACGGCGCAGACGAACTGGAACAACTGATCGGTCAACCCCTGGATCGGGTCCGACGGAAAGTCCGCAGCGAGCTCAGCGACTTCGACCGGCAATGGCTCGCGGCCAGCCCCTTCTGCGTCATCTCGACGGCGGACGCCCAGGGTCGCGTCGATGCCTCACCGAAGGGCGATCCCGCGGGCTTCATCGAGGTCCTGGACAAGCGCACCATCGCCATCCCCGAGCGGCCTGGCAACAAGCTCGCCTTCGGATTCCGCAACATCCTGGAGAACCCGAACGTGGGAGTCCTTTCCATCGTCCCGGGCCGGACGGACACCCTCCGCATCAACGGTCAGGCGCAGCTGGTCAGCGATGGCGACTTCTTCGACCGGATGGTGGTCAAGGGACACCGGCCCCGCGTGGCCATTGTGGTCTCCGTAGAGGAAGTTTTCACCCATTGCGGCAAGGCGTTCATGCGGAGCGGGCTGTGGGAGCCGGACTCTTGGGATTCCGAGGGCCTGCCGAGTATGGCCAAGCTCTCCAAGGCCTACGTCCAGCCCGAAACGCCCCTCGAAGACTTGGAGTCCTACTACGGCCCCTCCTACGCGGAGCGAATGTACAAGGACTAGGTGTCAGGCCGGGTAGATGGACACCAGGGCCGACTTCACCACGAACCGGACCTCCATCCCCGGAGCCAACCCCAGATCGGCCGATGCCGCCGGGGTGACGTCTGCGGAGAGGGTGCCCGCTTCCCCGCCCCGTGCATGCACACGGACCTGGCCGCCGTGCCGCTCCAAGTCGGTGATGGTCACCGGGAAAGAGTTGCGGGGGCTTCCATGCACATCGCCCAGGAAGACGGAAACGGCCGACGGCGGAAAGGCCGCCACGCCTGCCTGGCCGGGCCCGGGTGACCACTCGGGATCGTGTTGTCCTGCGAAAAGCCGACCATCCGGCGTCGTGATTCCTTCCTCGGTGATGGACCCAGTGACGATATTGAGCCCGGCGAGTCCTGCGGCGAAATGGCTGCGGGGGCGTTCAAGGACCTGGCGCGTGGGGCCTTCCTCGGCAATGCGGCCGCCCTCGACGACGATCACCCTGTCGGCGAGCATGTAGGCGTCAAGGACATCGTGGGTGACGATGATGGCTTTGCGGCCCTCCAGGACGCGTTTCAGTACCCGCCGCAGCATGGGAGCTGCGTGGATATCCAGGGCGGCCATCGGTTCATCCAGGAGCAGCAGCTCGGGCTCGGCGGCAAGCGCCCTGGCAACCGCCACCCTTTGGGCCTGGCCTCCTGAGAGCTGCGCCGGCTTCCGGTCCTGGAGCTCGAGCGCGTCCACTTCGGAGAGCCAGTGGCGGGCCGCTTCGCGTGCCTTGCGTTGGGAACTCCCCGTGCTTCGCGGGCCGAAGGCTACGTTGTCCAGGACGCTCAGGTGGGGAAAGAGCAACGCTTCCTGTGCCAGAAGGGCTATGCCGCGGTGGTGGGGGGCGCTCCACTGGTGGGTGCCGCCGTCGAGCGTGAAAAGCGGCCTGCCGCCTATCCGTGCCGTGCCGGAGTCCGGGCGAACCAGGCCTGCCGTGATGTTGAGCAACGTGGATTTGCCTGCGCCGTTGGGGCCCAGGACGGCGACGGTTTGGCCCTCGGCAAGGGTGAGGGACATGTCGAAGTTGCGGGCGGCGAGGCGTGCGGACAGCTCAAAGGTCATTTCGTGGCCCCTGATTCTGCGCGGTTTCCGGTGCGGATTCCGGCCCTGCGGCCTCCGTAGCTCAGCCCGACCACGGCGATGGCCACGGCAACCAACACGAGGGACAGGGCGACGGCGGCGTCGGCGTCGGTTTCGCGCTGGAGGTAGATCTCAAGGGGCAGGGTACGGGTGACTCCTTGCAGGCTTCCGGCGAACGTGAGGGTGGCGCCGAATTCACCGAGGCTGCGCGCGAAGGACAGGACCGCTCCCGAGGCCAGGCCCGGCAGCACCAGCGGCACGGTCACCCGCCGAAGGACGGTACCCGGACCGGCTCCAAGGGTTGCCGCGACCGCCTCGTACTTACTCCCGGCCGTGCGAAGGGCGCCTTCCAGGCTCACCACCAGGAACGGAAGCGCAACAAACGTCTGGGCAAGCACGACGGCGGTGGTGGAGAAAGCGATCTGGACACCAGCCAGCTCCAACGACTTCCCCAGCAAACCCTGCCTGCCGAAGGTGTAAAGCAAGGCGATACCCCCGACGACGGGCGGCAGCACCAGCGGCAACAGGACGAAGGCGCGCAGGAGACGCTGACCGGGAAACGGACTCCGCGCCAGGACCAGGGCCAACGGCACCCCGAGCAGCACGCAAAGAACAGTGCTTGCCGCCGACGTCCGCATGCTCAGCCCCAGCGCCGTCAACGACGATTCCGACGTGATGAGCGGGAAGAACTGCGCCCAATTCACCTTGGCCACAATCGCCAGAAGCGGCAGCACAATGAAGGCCGCTCCAACCACTGCGAGGGCATAGACCCAGGCAGGGACGCCGGTGTAGCCTTGTCCGCCGCGTCGTTTCATGGGTGTCTTCAGCGCCATGGTGCGTTCTTACGGGGTGCCGAAGCCGGCATCGTTCAGTACCTTCCGGCCTTCGCTACCGGTCACCAGGTCCATGAATGCCTCAGCGAGTTCCTTGTTCCTGGCCGAACCTACTGTGGCAATGGGATACGTGGTTACGGCCTGTGCCGACTCCGGGAACGGGATCCCCTTGACCTTGCTCCCGGCTGTTTTGACGTCCGTGACATAGACCAGTCCGGCATCCGCTTCCTGGCTGATGACTTTGCCCAGGACATCGGTGACCGAGGACTCCTCGCTGACCGGGGTCAGAGCGGTGTCTGCAGCCTTCTCCACCACCTGCGTGGCGGCGCCGCAAGGGACCTGTGGTGCACAGACCACAACTTTGACGCCCGGTTTACCCAAGTCCGGGAACGAACTGATGTTTGCCGGATTGGACGGCGGAACCACGATCTCCAGGACGTTGGTTGCGAAGTTCCTGGGTGCTTTGTCCAGGAGGTTGGCATCGGCAAGCCTGGTCATGTTCCGGGTGTCCGCCGATGCGAAAACGTCCGCGGGTGCCCCCTGGGATATTTGCGTGGCGAGGTCCGAGGAACCGGCGAAGTTCAGGCTGACTTTGGTTCCAGGGTTCTTGGCCTCGAAGTCGCGGGCCAGCTGGGTGAAGGTTGATTTGAGGGACGCCGCAGCAAAGACGGTGACTGTTCCGGAGGGCCCCTCCCCCGAGGCGGCTGGATTTGCCGGAGCACAGCCTGTCACTGCCACGGCAAGGACCCCCGCACCGAGCAACGCGCTGAGGAGACTGCGGGGGCTCATATGATGCTCTTTCCCTGAGGTGCTTCGATGATCACGGTGGTCGCTTTCACCACTGCGGTGGCGACGGAGCCGAGCTCGAGTCCCAGCTCCCGGACGGCTTCACTGCTCATGAGGGACACCACGCGGAACGGGCCGCACTGCAGCTCCACTTGGGCCATGACCTTGTCCGTGGTGATTCCGGTGACCAGGCCCACAAAGCGGTTGCGGGCCGAGCTCCCTGCACGTGAAGGATCGTCTTGAAGGTGTGATTGGTCCCTTGCCAGTTTGGCGAGCTCCAACCCGTCAACAGCGAGCCTGCCCGAGGGATCCTTCTGCGCCGTGAGGGTCCCGTTTTCCGTCCAACGCCGGACGGTGTCATCGCTGACTCCCAGGAAACGGGCTGCTTCGGAGATCCGTATTTGCGGCATATGGGAAGTGTATAGTCGCATTTGCGGTTCTCTGCGGCTCGGAGTGCCGCACTACGTCATGTGACCCGGCGTTGGTGCCGGGCTGCCTGGGCGCACCCGTTTCCGCTGCACGCACCCTTTTGGGCTCACGCCGCGTCCTTTCCCGCACGACGCACCCACAACACCGGGTGAGCCCGGTGGCAGGAGGTGCGCACCGCCGTCGTACTTCCGTAAGCATTACCCATGGCCCGCCACGATGCGCCGCCGTACCCTGTTCTAGGGAGAGAGTCTTAGGCGCGAAGGAGCGTCCACATGGAATGGATTCGTCCGGAAGATCCGGACTATGACGAAACCCGAAAACTCTTCAACGCAATGATCGACCGACGGCCGGCTGTCATTGCCCGTTGCTCCTCTCCCGGCGAGGTGGCCGAAGCCCTCCACCACGCCAGGACACACAATCTGGATGTCGCCGTCAGGTCGGGCGGGCATTCAGTGGCCGGCATGTCCACGAACGACGACGGCCTGGTAGTTGACGTCCGGCCCATGAAATCCATCCACGTGGACCCGGAAGCGAAGACGGCCAAGGTCGGCGGCGGTGTCACATGGGGCGAATTCGATCGCGCCACCCAGCAACACGGGCTGGCGGTAACCGGTGGCAGGGCGTCCACCACGGGCGTCTCCGGCTTCACGTTGGGCGGAGGTTCGGGTTGGCTGGAACGGTCCTACGGGTTCTCCTGCGACAATCTGCTCTCCGTGGATTTGGTAACCGCCTCCGGGGACCTGGTGACCGCGAGCGCCACGGAAAACCCCGAGCTGTTCTGGGCGTTGCACGGCGGCGGCGGAAACTTCGGCGTGGCAACTTCCTTCACGTTCCAACTCCACGACCTTGGTCCCACGGTGACGGCCGGGCTGGCCCTCTTCCCCGGGGAAGCCGCACCGGAGATCTCCCGCGCCTACCGGGACCTGGCACTCAGCGCACCCGATGAGGTGGGCACAGCCCTGGTCTACCTGACAGCCCCGTCCGAGGATTTTGTACCCCCGGACATGGTGGGCAAGCTGGCCGTTGGCATGGCTTACCTGTACGCGGGGAACGCCGAGGAGGGCGAAGAGCACGCAAGGCCATTCAAGGAGCTGGGCCCGTCCGTGGACCTTATTGACGCCATGAACTACGCGGATTTCCAGTGCATGATCGATGATCCGCCGGACCACTACAACTACTGGAGCGCCGACTATCACGATCACCTCAGCGACGAAGCCCTGGACATCCTGGTGGACTCGGCACAACGGCTCCCCGGGCCCAATTCGCAGCAGCTGGTGGGGCGTTGGGGTGGCGCGGTGGGCGGACATGCTGCGGCCAACACGCCCTTGCAGCATCGCAGCGCAGCGTGGGTGAGCCACCCCTTTGGCTTGGCCGAGACGCGGGAAGGATGGCAGGAAGCGAAGGATTGGGTGAAGCAGTTCCGGCAGGACATTGCCCCGCATACCACCGGCGGCGTGTGGCTCAACTTCATCGGCGACGAAGGGCAGGACCGGATCATGGCGGCCTACGGGGAGCAGAACTACAGGCGGCTCTCCAAGGTCAAAGCCCAATTCGATCCCGACAACGTCTTCAGGGGCAACCAGAACATCCTGCCGGCCGAGCGCTGACCCCAGGCTCCTTCCCGGTTGCCGTGAATACCACGGGCAGCGAAGCCCGCGATTCCGGGGCGGTGGTTCGGCGGTAGACACGCCCTGACGACCGGCAACTGGGAAGGATCGCGCCGCCTTTGCCAAGGCTGAACCGGGACTACACTGTGCCCATGGCCGTATACGTCGATCCGCCCCTGTGGCCCGCGCACGGGACCGTCTTCTCCCACTTGATCTCCGATAAGTCCCTGGATGAGCTGCATGCGTTCGCTTCGGCAGCGGGGGTTCCCGAACGGGCTTTCGACGGCGACCACTACGACGTACCCGAGCGCCTCTACGACGACCTCGTCAAAGCGGGAGCCATTCCGGTGGAGGCACGTGTCCTGGTCCGGAAACTCCTTGCCAGCGGACTCAGGATTCCCGCCCGGGACCGGAACAAGGCCCTCACAGTTCCCTTGATGAAGCACTGGAACACCATCTACCCCGGCCACGAGGAGCTGGGCCTCGAGTTGCTGGAACGCTGGGGCGAGGACACCCGGAAATACCACGGCCGCACCCACCTGCTGGCTGTCCTTGAGGCCCTGGACGTCCTCACCGAGCCGGCGCTCCCTGCCAGGACAGTGTCCTTGGCGGCGTGGTTTCACGATGCTGTTTACGAAGGAGTCGCCGGACAGGACGAGGAGGCCTCCGCGCAACTGGCTGAGGACCGCTTGACCGAGGCCGGACTTTCCCCGGAGGACGTCGCGGAAGTAGCCCGTCTTGTGCGGCTCACGGACAAGCACAATCCGGAACCCGGCGATCATGCCGGAGCACTGTTGTGCGATGCGGACCTCTCCGTCCTCGGCGGCGACGAACAGTCCTATGCCAAGTACGTCGCGGCCGTCCGCGAAGACTACGCCCACATCAGTGACGACGACTTCGCGACGGGGCGGGCCGCCGTCGTGCGCCACCTGCTGGCCTTGGACCCGCTGTTCCACGGAGACCGCGCGAAGGCGTTATGGCTGGAGGCAGCCCGCCGCAACCTCGCGGCCGAGTTGTCGGCGCTGGTTTGGGCCTAAACTAGGAGGTGTGACCTCCTACATCCCTCCGTCAATCCCGCAAGCACGGCCCACTGTGGAGCATGTGCTCGCCGTTCGAGGCGTAGGCGGGTACCGTCAATACCGGATTCCTGCCCTCGCCGTCAGCACGCGGGGCACCATCCTCGCCGCCTACGACGGCAGGCCAAACCTCGACGACCTCCCCAACACCATCGACCTCCTGCTCCGCCGCAGCTTCGACAACGGCGCTTCGTGGACCGGGCAACACGTGGTCCGCACCGGTTCGGGCTTGGACGGTTACGGTGACCCGAGCCTGTTGGTGGACGCAGAAACCGGCCGGATCTTCATGTTCCACGCGGCAGGAACGCACGCCGGCTTCTTCGAAGCGTCGTCCGGCTTGGAACCCGAGGACGACATCCAGCACGCGGATGTCAGCTTCTCCGACGACGACGGCGGCACCTGGCAGCACAGGCGGCTCACCGCGATGCTCAAGCCCGTTCACGCTGGAACCACCGGGCTCTTCGCCTCAGCCGGCCAAGGAATTCAAGTCCACACAGGCCCGTATGCGGGACGTCTGGTCCAGCAATACGTACTGCTGATAAACGGCGAAATCAGGGCCGCCTCCGCCTACAGCGACGATCACGGCGGGACGTGGACGCTGGGCGGGCTGATCGGGCCCGGCCCGGCCGGAGTTGGGCCCAATGAAAACAAGGTAGTGTGCCTGTCCGATGGCCGGCTGCTGCTGCACTCAAGGGCCACTCCGTCGCGGCTGGCTGCCATCTCCAACGACGGCGGCCAGACCTGGAGTTCACTGCTGCCCGTTCCCGAACTGCCGGACCCCAGTGACAACGGCTCCCTGGCACGTTTCGACGGGGCGCCGATTGTTGACGCACTCGCGGACCCGAAGACGGGCTCTGGCGACGGTTCGGCGTCCAGTTCGGCTTCGGGCCCGGCGTCCGGTTCGGCTTCGGGCAGCTGGCTGATTGCCACCAATAACCAGGATCCGCACCTGCGCCGCAACACAGTGTTGAGCCTCTCCCCGGACAACGGTGCCACGTGGCCTGCGAAGCTCATGCTGTGCGCGGGCAGTTCTGCCTACTCCACGGCGACGCGGTTGCCGGACGGGAATATCGGCGTGCTGTATGAACGGCAAGGGTATCGCGAGATCGTCTTTGCCTCGGTGCCGGCGGAACAACTCACCCGCCAGTTGGCCTCCCCCCGCCTTCCGGAGGCACCCGTGCACCGTGGGGAAGCCGGCCCATTGTCCTTCGACATGGAACTGCGCTCGATCACCCCGGGACGGCCCGAAGTATGGCAGAACGCCGGGGAATTCCACGTGATCCCCTCCAACAGCGACGGCGAGTGGGACGTCCAGACGTGGAAGGAAATCGGCCAAGGCTACGCGGACGGGGATCAAATCCTGGGCACCCGCGAAGCACAGGACCTGAACTACGGCCCCATCATTCCCGGCTACAAGGCAGATGACATCCTGGCTTTCACCGGGCGCATCCGGAACGCCGGCACCCAACCGCTTTCCGGCGTCGTGCTTCATGGGCCGCACTGGCAGGAGTTTCCCGCCGTCGACCTGCTGCCCGGTGAGCATTCGCTGTACTTCACCCCGAGCTACACAGTGACGGAATCCGACCTGTGCTCGGGCACGGTGGAACTCACCTTCGTAGCGGAGGCCGACGGCGGGAAGTTCCGTGTGGAGCGGCAGTTCCGGTTCGATGTGCGGACCGGAGAGGTCTCCGGCTCCTAACCCATTGCGCTGGGTAACCCTCAGCGGTAGGTGCTGACGAACGGCCTGTCGGTCGGAACGATCTGCTTACCCAGTGGCATGAGCGATACCGGGATCAGCTTGAGGTTGGCGATGGCCAGCGGGATGCCGACGATGGTGATGGCCATGGCAACGGCAGTCACGACGTGACCGATCGCGATCCAGATGCCGGCCACCAGCAGCCAGATCACATTGCCAAGGAGGGCGAAGACGCCGCTTCCACCTGGCTTCTCCACCACCATCTGGCCGAAGGGCCACAGGCAGTAGAAGCCAATGCGGAACGACGCGATGCCCCAAGGGATAGTCACAATGAGCACGCAGCAGATGAGTCCTGCCGCGAAGTAGCCCAAAGCCAACCAAAAGCCACCGAAGACCAGCCAAATGATGTTGAGCAGCGTTTTCATAGGGTCCATTCTCCATTGAACGGCCGACAAAATAACCCGGGGTAGGCCCTGAATCGTCCCTGACTTCCGCCCTGCAACCCTCTCTCACATCCCACCCCCCTTCCGCGATCCTTCTGCCACATCCCACCCCCCTTCCGCCATCCCTCTGCCACATCCCACCCCCCTTCCGCCATCCCTCTGCCACATCCCACCCCACTTCCGCCATCCCTCTGCCACTCTTCCGGGGCAGTTCATCAGCACGCCGTCGGTTTTTGCCGGTCGTAAGCCTAGACTCGGTCAGACAACAGCGTCTTTGGCCATCAGTCGATCTACTCACCAAGGGAGCCCCATGAGCACGGCACAGCACACTTTGACCCTGACCCGAGACTTTGACGCCCCTCGCGAGCAAGTATTCGGGGCTTGGATGGAGCCGGACCAACTCACTAAGTGGTTCGGCCCAGTGGACGTAGATGCCCCTCGCGAAAAAATCGTCGTGGAGCCCAAGGTTGGTGGAATATGGCAGGTTGTCATGGTCTGGACGGATGAGAACGGCCGGCAGGAAGCGCCCATCGAGGCCGTCATCACCGAGTTGGGTGCTCCGGGCCTTCTGGTCGCGAAGGCTAAAGCCGCCCCGGACTCGGACCACGAGTACGAAGAAATGCATCTTGAGTTCGAAGACCTGGGCGGCAGCCGCACCCGGATGCACCTGACGCAGGGACCGTTCGCGTCGGAGGAGTGGGTGGAGATGACGAAGGACGGCTGGGGCACGTCATTCGACAAGCTGGATGCGGTGCTCGCCTAGCCAGCGGACGTGCGTTGGGAAAACATCCGCGGAAACCCGACGGGACGTGACAGAGGAACACCAAAAACCCCACGGGACGTGACAGAGGAACGCCGGGGAGGGGAACCTTAGGCTTTGGCGGCTTCCACGAACGCGCGGATCTTCGCCAGGTCCTTCACCCCACGGGACGCCTCTACGCCCGAGGAAACATCAACGCCCCAAGCACCGGCAGCCGTTGCGGCGAACGCCACGTTGCCCGGTTCGAGCCCTCCGGCGAGCAACCATTTCCGGTCGTCGAGGCCTTTCTCCTGTACGGACTCGTAATCCCAAGCCTCGCCCGAGCCCGGAACGGCGGCATCGATCAAGAACAGGTCCTCGCCCAGATCACCGAACTCTTCCACAGAGGCACCCATGGTGGCTGCCCTGATGAGCCGCATGCCGGCGTCGTGCACTGTTTTGACGTCGTCGGCAGTCCGGTGACCGTGCAGCTGAACCCAGGTGAGACCGGCTTTACGGGCGATGGCCACGGCGTCGGCTGCGGTTTCGTGGCGGAAGACGCCGACCGCATGCACGCCCTCCGGAACCAGCGGAAGCAGCACGTGGACCTGCTCGGGCGTGACCTCGCGGGGACTGGCGGTCAGCACGAAGCCAACGGCGTCCGCACCGGAGTCGACGGCCTCTTGCACGGATTCGGGCGTGCTTAAACCACACACTTTGACGAACATGCCGTGCCTCCAGACGTTGCGTGCAAACCAACTCTTATGACGTTAGCAAGCGCTGCAGTGCAACGCCGAACTACTAGGCTGGACTGATGGAAATCATCCGCTTTGCCGACACCCATCCCGAGCCGTGGCGCAACGGCGGCGGGATCACCCGCGAACTCGCCAGCCACCCCAAAGCGGCCTCAGCCCAGGACGGTTCGTGGGACTGGCGGGTCAGCATCGCGGACGTTTCCAAAGCCGGGGACTTTTCCGCTTTCCCCGGCATGGAACGCGTCATCACCCTGATCGACGGCGAACTCCTCCTCCTGACAGTGGACGGCGCCGAACATCCGCTGGAGAAGTACCGCCCGTTCCGGTTCTCAGGGGACGCGGCGTCATCGGCAACCTTGCCTACCGGCGACATCCGCGACCTCAACGTCATAGCCCGGACGGGGGCGTTCAAGGGGTACACGTCAATCGTCGAGATTTCCAAGAAGCGCCCGCACCCGGTGTTCGAGGGCCAGCTCGCCATCCTTCTTGAAGGCAAGGCGACCGTGACGCAGGGCGTTGCGGAAACCCCCGACGCCGACGCCCCGCCGGCCAGCCCCGGCGAACCCGTTGAACTGGCCAGGTACGACGCCGTGGTGGGTTCCGACGTCGCGAGCCCCGAGATCTCGGGCCGCGGATTCGTGGCGGTCGTTTCCATCGACCGGGCCTGATCCCCGCCCGGGAGCAGCCGGCCCGGGGAGCAGCCCCGCCAGGCTGCCAGCGCCGAACTGGTGAGCTTGGCCACCGGAAGTGGCCACCCTCCGCGGGACTTGCTAGCCTGAAATCAAGGTTCCGCTCTGGAACCTCCGGACGACGGTTCAGTACCCGGTGCGCGACAAGACTGGCCAAAGGAAATGTCATGTCGTGGCTGATTCTTATTCTGTCCGGTGCGCTCGAGGCCGTTTGGGCCGCCGCACTCCACCGTTCCAAGGGCTTCCGGAAGCCTGTCCCCAGCATCGTTTTCCTGGTCTCCGTGATCGCGAGTACCGGCGGCCTGGCCATTGCCATGCAGTCAATTCCCACGGGCACGGCCTACGCTGTGTGGGTTGGCGTGGGCGTCGTGCTGACCTCGGCTTACGCCATGGTCACCAAAGTCGAACGCCCGACGCCGGCCCGTCTCCTGCTGCTCGCCGGCATCGGTTTGTGCGTGGTCGGCTTGAAGGTGGTGGCGTAGCCATGGGTACCCCCACCACCGCCAAACGCGAGGCAAGGATCGGAGTGTCCTGGCTGGTCCTCCTCGCCTCCGCCGTCCTGGAAGCCGTGTGGGCAACAGCCCTGGGGCTCTCCAATGGCTTCACGGAACTCATTCCAACGCTGGTATTCGCGGTCACCGCAACCTTGAGCATGCTCGGCCTGGGCATCGCCGTGAAGCGCATCCCCTTGGGCACGGCCTATGCCGTGTGGGTGGGGATCGGTGCAGCACTGACCGTTGGCTGGGCCATGGTCACGGGTGTCGAGCCGGCGAGTCCGTTGAAGCTGCTCTTCATCGCGGGAATCGTGGGCTGTGCTGCGGGCTTGAAGGCCCTCCCCGCAGACCAGCCGGCTGACAAGGCCGCCACCAGCGCCGAGTAGTCCGACCCGCAGCACTCTTCGCCGAATTCGACGACCCGCTGCACGTTAGACGTGTCCTACCGTCTAATACGCAGCGAGTCGTCGAATCGGGGAAGTTGAAGCCCACAGGTAGCGCCCCGCAAGCCGAAACCCCGCAAGCACCGCCATGACCTCCGCGTTCCGATTGTGGAAACCGTGGAGGTCATGGCGGAGCTGTCGGGAGGGCTAAACCAAGGGCAAACCCAAGGGCAAGACCAGGGGAACAGGCAGCCGTGTCACCAAGGCCGCAAACCCAACGACGTAGGCTGAGCAGATGGATTCGCTAATTCACTCAACCCGCGACGTCACTATTCGCAGCATCTCCGTGAGCGAGATGAACAACAACGTGTACCTGCTGACGTCCAAGGCAACAGGTGCGCAGTTGTTGATCGATGCTGCCGACGACTTCCCGGCCATCCAGCAACTCCTGGCCGACTCCGCCGCGGATACGCCTAAGCCCACCAAGCTGCTGAGGATCGCAACCACCCACCAACACTGGGACCACGTGCGTGCCTTGGCGGAGCTGGTGGCAGCCAACGGTGCTACCACTTCCGCAGGAACGGACGACGCCGACGCGTTGCCTGTTCCCGTGGATGTGCGGCTTAGCCACGGCGACGTTGAGCAGTTTGACGACTTCGAGGTCCGTGCAATCCACCTTCGGGGACACACCCCTGGCTCGATCGCTTTCGTGTACCAGGACCCGGACGGACCGGCCCACATTTTCAGTGGAGACTCGCTGTTTCCGGGCGGCGTGGGCAACACCCAGAACGATCCCGCACGCTTCACGTCACTGTTGAATGACGTCACGGAACGGCTCTTCGACGCGTACCCGGATGACACCGTAGTGCATCCCGGACATGGCTTGCCTACCACGCTCGGCGCCGAGCGCCCCCACTTGGAGGAGTGGCGCGCCCGGGGCTGGTAACCTCGCAGGGCTGGTAACCTCGCGGGCCAGACTTGCGGGGCCTGCTTTGCGCCCTAAACCCACGGA